>CAVSJF010000001.1:0-13931 GCA_963728155.1 uncultured Thermoleophilaceae bacterium
TCTGATGTCCTAGCCGAGCAGCCGGGCCACCGCGAAGTCGTCGCCGCCCGTCCGCTGGCCGGCGACCACGATTCGCCCGTTTGCCTGAAGCGCCGCCGCGAAACCGAACGTGGCGACGCCGAAATCGACGGTCGCCTTGCCCGCGGTGCCGAACGTCGCGTCCGGCGACCCGTCGGAGTTCAGGCGCGCGACCGCGACCTCCTCGTCGGCCTGCGTGTAGCCGGCGACGACGATCTTGCCGTCGGGCTGCAGCACCACGTCGTTGCCCAGGTCGGCCAGCGACCCGAAGTCGATAGAGGTGGTGCCCGCGGCGCCGAACGTCATGTCGGGCGTGCCGTTGGAGTTCAGCCGCGTGACGCTCATCATCGCGCTGCCGCCGACGTTGCCCGCGACCACGATCCGGCGGTCCGGCTGCACCAGCACGGCCCTGGCCACGCCGCCCCCGGGCAGTGGGACGCGGCCGTCGCCGCCGAAGTCCGGGTCCAGGGCGCCGTTCGCCCTCAGGCGCGCCACCACGCCGCCCACGATCGATGACGAGCCGGCCACGAGAATCCGTCCGTTGGCCTGTCGGGCCATCGCCAGGCCGAACTCGGTGCCCCCGAAGTCGACCGGAGACTTGCCGCCGGTGCCGAAGCTGGTGTCCAGGGTGCCGCTCGCATTCAGGCGCGCGACCTGGATGTTCCCGCCCTCGGGCCCGGAGAAGCCCCCTACCAGGATCTTGCCGTTGCCCAACCCGAGCACGGCCATGGCGCGACCGAGCCCACCCCAGCTGAAGAGCCTCTTCCCGTCGCCGGAGAACGTCGTGTCGAGCGACCCGCTGGGGTTCAGGCGTGCGACGGCGACCTGAAGGTCCGAGCTTCCGGCAAGCAGGATCTTGCCGTCGGCCTGCAGCGCCGCGCCGAACGCGGCGTCATTGACGCCACCGAAGTCGATGGTGCGCTTGCCGCCCGATCCGAAGGTGGTGTCGAGCGCGCCGCTGGGGCGAAGGCGTGCCACGCAGAATGAGCTCTCGTTGGCGCCGACGCCGCCACCGGCGAGCACGATCTTCCCGTCGGGCTGCACCAGCACCGCGTTCGCCGCGTCGGTGCCGCCGAAGTCGATCGCCCTCTTGCCGTCCCCGGAGAAGCTCGTGTCGAGGTCACCAGGGTTGGCCATGCGGCGACCATACCGGCGGGTGCACTGCCGCGACGGCCTGCTGCCCGGCTAGGCTTGCCGGGTGGCCATAGATCAGCGCTCGGAGGGGTTGCGCCTCCTCGAGGGGGCGCAGTGGGCTGCCGCACGCGATGTCTTCTCGGCCGCCCTCGAAGAACGGGAGACACCCGAAGCCCTCGACGGCATCGGGCTCGCGCTCTTCTTCCTCGGGAGCGTCGAGGAGGGGATCGCCGCCCGTGGGCGCGCGTTCGAGGAATACCTCCGGGCCGGACGGTGCGACGAGGCCGCCCGGGTGGGCGTGTGGGTGTCCCATCAGTACCTGCTCTCCGGCCGCGCGTCGGCCGCGCGGGGCTGGCTTGCGCGCGCCGCGCGCGCGGTGGAGAACGCCGAGTGCGACGGTCAGGGCTGGGTGGAGATCGAGCGGGCGCGACACGCGGAGAGCCTCGACGAATGCGCGACCCACACGCGCCGGGCCATGGCCATCGCGCGCGACTCCGGCAACGGCGACCTGGAGGTCTACGCGCTCAGCCAGCTCGGGTTGACCGAGGTCAACGCCGGCCGCCTCGACGCCGGCATGCAGCTGCTCGAGGAGGCGATGGCCGCGGCGTCCGCGGGACGCATTCGCAACGTTCACACGCTCGCCGAGGCCTACTGCAACCTGATCATGGCCTCGACCAACGCGGGCGACTGGGACCGCGCTGCCGAATGGTGCGAGATGGTGGACGATTTCGCGCGCGAGACGGGCACCGTGCCGTTGCTCGGTTCCTGCCGCACCATCCACGCGGATGTCCTGGTCGCCCGGGGCCGCTGGCCCGAGGCCGAGCAGGCGCTCGAGAGCGCGCTGGAGACCCACGCCGGCTTCGTGCCCGCGATGGGCGCTCCCACCCTGGCGAGCATGGCCGAGCTGCGCGTTCTGCAGGGGCGGCTCGCGGAGGCCGAGCAGCTGCTCGCGGGACGCGAGGAGCACCCGTCGTCGCTGTGCGCCCTGGCTCGCCTGCGCATCGCCGACGGCCGGCCGCAGGTGGCGGCCGCGCTGCTGGAGCGCGCGCTCGGCGGCGCGGAGGGCGACGCGATCCGCACGACGCAGCTGCTCGCCCCACTCGCGGAGGCCCGCCTCGCCTGCGGCGACCTCGAGGGCGCTGGCGTGGCCGTCGCCCGCCTGGCCGAGCTGGCCGATGATTCCGGCATTCGGTTGGTCGAGGCGCGCGCGGAGCTCGCCGCTTCACACCTGAGCCTTGCGGCCGGACGCCCCGAGGAGGCAGCGGAGCCCGCGCGCCGCGCACTCGCCGCCTTTGCCCGCCTCGGGATGCCCCTGCACGTGGGCGAGGCGCGGCTCGCGCTCGCCCGCGCGCTGGTGACGGGCGCCCCGGAGGTCGCCGGCGACGAGGCCCGCACCGCGCTGGCCGCCTTTCGCCAGCTGGGGGCGTCGCGGGCCATGGACGCCGCCTTTGCGGTACTGCGCGAGCTGGGCGAGGCGACGGGCGCGCGGCCGCGCAGCCAGGGGGAGCTCACGGCGCGCGAGACCGAGGTGCTGGGCTTGCTCGAGCTGGGAATGTCCAACGCGCGGATCGCGCAGACCCTGGTGATCACCGAGAAGACGGCAAGCCACCACGTGAGCCACATTCTCTCCAAGCTCGGGGTCCACAACCGAGCCGAGGCGGCCGCCTACGCCGCGCGAATAGGGAGTTCTCCCGATGTATCGCCGCCATCGGCCCCATAGCGTGCGCGTCACCGGCGAGACGAGGAGGATTCATGACCGTTGCAAGTGCTGACGCTGAGCTGAAGGGCCGTCACCGCAAGATGTGGGCGTCGGGGGACTACCCCTCGATGGTCCAGACCTTCCTGCTGCCGCTCGGGCCGCGGCTGGTCGACGCGTGCGGCATCGAGGCCGGTACTCGGGTGCTCGACGTGGCGGCGGGCACCGGCAACGCGTCGATTCCCGCGGCGCAGCGCGGCGCCGAGGTGACCGCGAGCGACCTGACGCCCGAGCTGCTCGCCGCCGGGCGCGAGGCCGCCGAGGCCGAGGGGATCGGGCTCGACTGGGTGGAGGCCGACGCGGAGAACCTCCCCTTCGAGGACGAGTCCTTCGACGTGGTGATGTCCTGCATCGGGGCGATGTTCGCCCCCCATCACCAGGCCGTCGCGGACGAGATGGTGAGGGTGTGCCGCCCCGGAGGGACGATCGGCCTCCTGAGCTGGACCCCCGACGGGATGTTGGGAGCGCTGTTCAAGACGATCGGGCCGTTCGCGCCGCCGCCGCCGGCCGGCGCACAGCCTCCGCCCCTGTGGGGAAGCGAGGAGCATCTGCGCGGGCTCTTCGGCGGCCGGGTGGATTGGAAGACGCTGGAGCGCGAGGATCTCGAGATCACGGCGTTCGACCGCGCGCGCGACTACGGGGAGCACTTCAAGGCGCGCTACGGCCCGACGATCGCCGCCCGCGCCAACGCGCAGAAGAACGGCCGCGACGACGAGTTCGACCAGGCGCTCGACGCGTTCTGCGACGAGTGGAATCGCGGCGCCCCCGAGCGCGCGCGGTTCGAGAAGGAGTATCTGGTGGCGGTGGGTGTCCGCTAGAAGGTCGGCCTGGTGGCCCATAGGGTTGGCCGATGCCACGGGTTTCCCTCAATCGCCCTGACCTGAAGCTCGACCCGGATGATCCACCCGGCTACCGCACCGCCATGTGGCGCTTCGGCCAGTCACTCGGCGCGGCGCGGGTGGGCACCACGCTGTACGAGATCCCGCCCGGAGAGGCGATCTGCCCCTACCACTACGAGAAAGCCGAGGAGGAGTGGCTGCTCGTGCTCGACGGCAACCCCACGCTGCGAGAGCCCGACGGAGAGCACCGGCTCGAACCCATGGACGTCGCGTTCTTTCCGGCTGGTCCCGAGGGTGCCCACCTGGTCCGCAACGACACCGACGAGAGCGTCCAGGTGCTCATGTGGGGCGAGAATCTCTATCCGTCGGCGACGATCTACCCGGACAGCAACAAGATCGGTATCTGGACCGGGGCCGGGGAGGGCGGCAAGCTGTACCGCCTCGGCACAGAGCTCGAGTACTACGACGGCGAGACCTAGAGGTAGCGGCGCTCCAGCTCGCGGTCGACACCGCGCCGCCGGGCCACGCGGGCCAGGAGCCCCAGGATCCGTTGGAGCACTTTGTAGGCACCGGGCAGGCGCAGTTGTCCCATCTCCAGAATCAGCGCAGTGTGCAGTGGGTTACGGGGCACGCCGTTGCTGAGCACGCGGCCGTCCGCGGCGAGCCCGTAGGTGATTCGCAGTCCCTTTTCGAAGCCGGGGCTGCCGGGGCGCAGCTCGACATGGGCGACGCTGCGCTGACCGCCCGGATTGCTCCAGGCGTGCACGCTGCCCGCCGCCGCGACGGCCTCGTCGCCCGGCCCGAGCTGGTGGCGGACGCCGTCGATCTCGACGGTCAGCCGGCCCTCGAGCACCTTGAAGCGCTCGCTGTAGGTGAGGTGGTAGTGGGGGGTGACCTTCCCGCCGGGCGCCACCTCTAGCTCGGCCAGGGTCCGGACGCCGTCCGTCTCCTCGCTGGTCTCGAGGAAGGTGGCCGCGTCGCGCTGCACGGGGTTGTAGACCCTCCGGGACCTGCCGTCCGTGGCGGATGCATTCATCTGCACCCTAGGACTCTCCCAGAGCGGAACTATTCCCGTATTGGCGCCGCGTCCTGGATCTCGAGCGGGGAGATGGGCACGCCATCGTTCCATCTGCCGTTGGAGCGATGCTCGCGCGTCTTACCGAGACCGTACCGGCACCACTTCCCGTCGTAGGCACAGCTTCGCAGCGCGTCCCAGGACTTCCAGCAGAAGTTCCAGTCGTAGGCGTCGGCGGTGCCCTTGCGGGCCGCGCAGACCCCGTGCGGCGCGCTGAGGGCCGGCTCGCCGTGGGTGTCCGGGCGAGTGAGCACGAGGTCCTTGTTGCGCTTGGGGATGTGCCCGAGCTTGGGGAAGATCGCGTTGCAGCTGCCGTCGGCCTTGTTGGGCTCCGAGATCACGCCCTCTCCGCTCGAGTGGCAGGTGAGCTTCACGGATGACGGAATGCCGCGAAGGGAATCGTCGACCGCGGGCTCGTCGAACCCATCGAGGCCACCGTCGTGAGGATCCTCCAGCCAGACCGCCCGCGGCTTGGGGAGGTCGAGGCTCCGGTACCGGTTCGCGAGGTTCGCCGTGATGACCCCGCCGAAGGAGAAGCCGAAGTAGCTCGTCTGGCGGAGCAGCGGCTGGACACGGCGAGGTCGATCGCGCAGGTGCGCCAGCGCCCCCTGGATGCCCCTCACCGCCGAGTCCATGCAGGGCTCGATGTCGAACGGGCCCGGGCAGGGAACAGCGACGTCGGTCTGCCAGCGCGGGTAGATCACGATGCTGCCCTGGCGCACGGTGTGCCGGATGAACTCGTACATCTGGTCGTAGCCGGAGAACTCGTAGTAGCCATGCATCACGACGGCGAGCGGCGCCCTCTTCGGCCGCGGGCGGACGGGCTCGAAGGCATACCAGCCGTCGCCCCCGGTGCCGCCCGAGCTCACGCGCCAGCCCTGGTGCGCATAGTCGCTGCCGCCCGGGCCCGACTTGGGCTGGGAGGGCTGGGTCACCGCCGCCGACGCCTCGCCGGCCGCCAGCAGCGCCATGGCCGCCACCGCGGCGGCGAACCCGCGGCGGCTCATCCGGGCCCCGGCGCGAACTGCGGCAGTCGTGACGGGTTGCGACAGGTGGGCGCCCCCTGCGATCGCTGCTCGCGCATCTCCGGGTAGTCGCCCGCAATCTGGTCGCTGGGGGCCCCGTCGAGGGCCAGGACGGTGTCACCGACCGCGAGCAGCTGCGAGCGCATCCGCCTGTAGTCGAGCGCCCTGCCCCTGAAGGAGGGTGCGTACAGCGACCAGGGTCCGGAGATCATCGCGAGCGTCGGAATCAGGCGCGTCTGAAAGAAGCTCCCGAGACCGCCCATGTTGCAGATCGGCGGTACCTGCCCGGCCGTCGGCAGACCCAGACCCTGAAGCACCGCGGTCTGGTCGAGGTTCCGCCTCTTGGTGATGTTCACCGCCGTCTCGCGCAGGAGATCGCTGTTGCCGGCGGCGAAGAGGAACGGCTCGCCCTTGCCGGTGAATCGAAGCCGGTTGCCGGCAGCGTTCGGCACGATCTCGCGGGTGCCCAGATGCTCGACGGCGAACGCGAAGGCAACCCTGCCCTTCCCGAACTGAGCATCAAGCGGTGCCGAATAGACGTCCATCCCGTCGCTGACGACCGCATCGTGGGCGCTCGCGAACGCGATCTGCAGCGTCCGCGGGCGACAGCGCTTCGGCAGACCGGCGTAGTAGCGGGCGAAGGCGATGAGACCGGACACGCCGTTCTCCTGTACCCAGGACTGACCATCGGTGTTGGTCCCGAGAGCGATCAGCTGCGAGCTGCGACCGGGAAGCGTCGCGATCACGTTCGTGGTCGTTGCTCGTCCCACCTTGGCGCGCACCACCACCCGCGCAGAGGCGCCCTGCGCGGCCAGCGACCTCAATCGCCTGGCCTCGGCGCCGCCCACGAACAAGGCGGGCATCCGGTAGATCGTGCCGTCGTGCGGGTCGCCGTATCCGCGCACCTGCTCGCGCGGCACGTCGAACGTGAAGATGACCCCGGCCGCGCCGGCCGCACTCGCCGCCAGCAGCTCCGCCTGGAGCGTGTTGAGGAACGGGCGCTCGTAGTTTCCGGTCGCACTCGCGAGATCGGGGGTGATGTACAGGCCGATGCCCTGCAATGCCGCATAGGGGAGCGAGGTCGCCGGGAACTCGCGAAGCACCACCTTGCCGGCCGAGTTCTGGGCGGTGATCTCCTCGTCCGGGCCGAGATCGACGAGTTGGCCTCCCCGGCCGCGCTTGCCCGTCGGTTTGGACCAGCGGACCGCGCCGGCCACCGGCACCTTCGTGGTTGCGTTCCCGCTGGTCACCGTCAGCCCGCCGGCGCGGGCCAGATCGAGCCCGGGCCGGCCCTTGGCCTTCGTCCGAGGCAGCCAGCGCCAGAGCCGGTAGCGATCCGAGCGGACCCTGATGCCGGGGATGGCGCCGACCTCGTCCTTGATCCAGCCGATCGTCCGGTTGTGGGCCCGGCTAGCGAGATAGCGCTCGCCGAACCGGTTCTCCTGCTCGACCAGGCTTCGCAGTTGGACGACGCTCGCGAAGGAGCGGCCGTTCACCACCCCGGGGCAGGACCCGCCGACCGCGGCCGCGCTCGCTGTGGGCACCGCGAGCAGGGAGGCCAGGCACGCGAGAAGTGTGGAGGCTCTCAGCACGTGCGAGATCGGCGTAATCTTCATTATGCCGATCGTACAGCCTTAAGCAAGGTCACGTCTAACGCACGCGGACGAGGTCCGCGATCCAGACCTCGAGATCTGCCTCGAGTGCCGCAAGGTCGGGCTGGGCGGCGGTGTCGAGCGCATCGGACGCGAGTTGCCGGGCGGCGTACACGACACCGATGTAGGCGGTCCACGGCAGCTCCGG
This sequence comes from uncultured Thermoleophilaceae bacterium, assembly GCA_963728155.1. Classification (GTDB taxonomy): domain Bacteria; phylum Actinomycetota; class Thermoleophilia; order Solirubrobacterales; family Thermoleophilaceae; genus JACVRW01. The sequence continues at coordinate 7,648 of CAVSJF010000001.1, forward strand.
GGGTGGCCGCCCGTCCTCCGTGGTTTGCGCCAGCCGGTCGCGGATGTAGGTCGCGAACAGCGTGAGCGCCTCCCGGCGCCGCTCGCGCGCCGGCGCGCCCAGAGCGTCGATCTCCACTTGGTAGGCGCGGGCAACGATCAGATCGTCCTGCAGCGTCTCGAGGTAGGCGCCGAGCAGGCCCACCACGAGAGCCGGCCGGTCATCCTCGGGGGTCAGGACCGCCGCCATCTGCCTCAAGAGGACTTGGATGAAGCGGTCATAACCGGCGAACACGCAGGCGTCCTTGCCCTCGAAGCATTCATAGAACGTGCCAAGCGATACGCCGGCGCGGGTGGCGATGTCCGCGACGCCGAAGCCCCGGTAACCGTGCGCCGCGAGAAGCTCGGTGACCGCGGCGAGCAGGCGCTCGCGCTGCGCGGCGGTGATCGCCTCGCGCGCCAGCTTGTGGCGTCCGCGCGGCAGCGCATCGGGGAGCGTGAAGAAGACGCCGTCCCGCACCTGCTCGACGCGCGCCTCGGGGGACGCGGGCTCCACAGCGGCTAACTGTTGTCGCCGCGCTGCTGCGTCGGCCATAACGCTCCCATTTGTAGCTTAGGAGCGCGGGTCGATGTCAGCATTCCGTTCGCCTCGTGCATCGCGCCAGGCCCGGCTGCCACCAGCTGCAAACCTTCAGGCGGCAGCCGGTCCTCATTGGCGAACAGGGCACAGACGTCAAGGCTCTGGCAGCCGCAGCCCGTCGCGGTCCTCAGCCAGCTCCGCACTGCCTGTGCGCGCTCGATGAGCTCTTCGATTTCGGGCAGCTTGCGTCGAGCCAGTTCCTGGACTTGGTCGTGAGCGGGCTCGCCGGCATCGCTGGCGCTGAGTAGGACGCGGATGTCGTCGAGGGAGAAGCCGGCCCGCTTGGCGACGTCGATGACGCCGAGTCGCGTGAGCGTGTCGGCGCCGTACCGGCGCTGGCCGCTCACCCGCGGCGCTTCCGGGAGCAGGCCCTCGGCTTCGTAGTAGCGCATCGCGGACACGTTGAGACCGGCGCGCTTGGCAACTTGGCCGATGCTGAGCGTGGCGTCGTTCACGGGGGGGCTTGACCTCAAGTCGGGTTCAGCGTGCACAGTAGCGGCAGACCACCCCACCGGAGAGGATCTCGATGACCCCACATACCCGCGTAGCTTGCTCGCTGAGCGCCGACGAACTGCCTCAGCGCGTCGCCGAAATGACCGCCCTCGGCAAGGACGCCCTGATGTCGGTGAGTCCCGACGGCACGCTGCACTTCAGAGCCGACGAGCCGACGCGTAAGCGCCTTGAAGCCATCGTCGCCGCGGAATCGGAGTGCTGCTCGTTCCTCGGCTTCGAGTTGAACGAGAATGATGGCGAGCTGGCGCTGAACATTGTGGCGCCCGACGGCGCCGAGCCAGTCGTAGCGGACCTCGTGGAAGCGTTCGCCGCCGAAGCGCAGGCGGCCTGATGGAACGCGAAGCCAACGCTCCTGGGCGAAGCGGCAAGTTCTTCGGCGTCGCCGGTGTGCTGATGGCGCTTTGCTGTCTGGTCGGCCCGGCGATTCTCGGCGCCGCTCGCCGGCGCTGCCATCGGCAACGTGCTCGGCATCGCCGCCGCCATCGCGATCGCCGGCGCCGCGGTGGTGCTGCTGCACCGCTGGCGAGCTGGCGAGGGAGCCTGCTGATCAGAACCGAGGCTCGGCGGCGACGGTCCAGCGCGAGCGACGGGACTCGAACCCGCGACCTCCGGCGTGACAGGCCGGCGCTCTAACCAGCTGAGCTACGCCCGCTCGTAAGCGAGCGTCGAGCATAGCGGCCTGCCAATCAGGCCTAGACGGCGCCGCCCGCCACCGGCGGAGCGGTCGGGTCCTCGGCCTCGGAGTCGGGATGCTCACGGGCGAGGAACTCCTCGATGTTCTCCGGATCGTCTGCGTTGCGGCGCGCGACGGCGAGAAGGTCGGACATCGTCGCCACCTCCTCGGTCTGTTCCTTGAGGAACCACTGCATGAAGCCCTCGCTCTGGTAGTCGCCCTCCTCGCGGGCCACTCCGGTCAGCGCGCTGATCTGTCCGGTCACGCGCTTCTCCTGCTCCAGCGCGATCACCACCGGAGCGACCAGGTCCTCGAACTCGCTGACCGGGGCCGCTACGCCAGGGATGACAGGGGTGGCGTCGGAGTCCACGAGGTACTGGACCATCATCAGCGCGTGGTTTCGCTCCTCGAGGGCCTGCGCGTAGAAGAAGCCGGCCAGGCGCGGCAGGGTGCGCACGTCGTAGAAGACCGCGTTGGTCACGTACTGCTGCGCCGCCGCGAACTCGTGTCCGACCTGCTCGTTGAGTAGGTCGACGAAGCGGTCTGCTGCCACCCGGGCCCCCTTTGGATAACTAGGACTTGGCGCTCTTGCCGAAGCGCTTGGGGCACCGCCGGCAGCGCTTTTTCGACTTACAGCACTTGTTCTTGGGCTTGATTTGCTTGGCCATCGTCGCCGCCCGGCTGCGCGGCGCGGTTAGGGTAGCCTAATCCACCCGTCATGGCGGCCAGGACGCCGGCGTCGGTGCGGTCGAGCACGGTGAGGAGCGCCTCGACCACCGAGGGATCGAGCTGGGTTCCGGCCGCGCGCCGGAGCTGGGCCAGCGCATCTGCCTGCGCACGTCCGGCACGGTGTGGCCGGTCGGAGCACATCGCCACCCAGGTGTCACACGCGGCCACGATCCGGGCTTCGATGAGGATCTCGTCCCCGGAAAGCCCCCCGGGGTAGCCCTTCCCGTCGTAGCGCTCGTGGTGCTGGCGCACCACCTCGGCCACCTCTCGCAGTCCCGGCGCCAGCGCGAGTATCTGCGCGCCGGCGTCGGGATGGCGGCGCACGAGCCGCCACTCACGCTCGTCGAGCGCCCCGCGCTTGGCCAGGATCTCGTCGGGCACGGCGAGCTTTCCGATGTCGTGCAGCCGCGCCCCGGCACACGCCCGCCAGCGCTGGCTTGCGTCCAGCCCGAGCTCGTCCGCCACGAGCCCAGTCAGGCGCGCGGCGGCGCTGCCGTGGTCGACCGCGCCGTAGCTGGCATCGACGTAATCCATCAGCCCCTGAACGAAATTGAGCACGCTTCCCCGCTCCATCAGTCCTTCGATGCTGCCTTCGTCTCCCCGGGCGCCGATCTGGACGCGGTTTCGGCCCATCGACTTTGCGGTGTATAGAGCGCGGTCCGCGATGCGAAGGAGGTCGGTCAGGGTCGCGGCATCGGCAGGCATCGAGGCGCCTCCGACTGAGGCCGTCACGATCAGCGGATGCTCCTCGCCGACGTCGAAGGGCTGCTCGGCGATACACTCCCGAAGCCGTTCGGCCGCGCTGGCGAGGGTTGTCCGCTCCACGTCGTGAAGCACCACCAGGAACTCCTCGCCGCCGTAGCGGGCGACGACGTCTCCCGGCCGGCTGGTACGAGTGAGCCGGCCCGCCGCGCAGCGCAGCACTTCGTCGCCGACCGGGTGGCCGTGGGCGTCGTTGACGTCCTTGAAGTGGTCGAGGTCGAGGATCAGGACCCCCGTCTCCAGCTCGGTGTCGAGGCTGCCGGCTCGGGCGCGCCGCTCGAGCTGGCGGTCGGCGTAGCGGCGGTTGCGCAGGCCGGTGAGCTCATCGGTGTTGGCGATGCGCTCCTGCTCGCGCAGCGAAGCCTCGAGTCGCAGGCCGATCTTCTCGCGCTCGCGCGACGTGAGGTGCAGGCGCAGGGCGATCGCCGCGATCATGTAGAACGCGATCACCGCGTCTGCCACGGACAGCGCGTCGCCGAGGGAATCGATCAGGATCACGGCCAGAGTCAGCGCCACGCCGGCGAGCACGATGGTCAGTCCACGCTCACGCGAGTCCTCGGCGGGCCTGGGGAGGGTGGCCTCCTTCGGTCGAACGGCGGCCACCGCAGCCAGCACGAGCAGCGAAGCCTCGCTCGCCCAGCCGATCTTCAGCCAGCTGAGCTCGGGCGAAGTGGTGTGCAGGCTGATGTAGGCGAGGGCGACGTCGGTGAGCCCGCCCGCGGCGATCGCCGCGGTGAGCAGGATCAGGGAGGCCGGCGGCCGGCGAAACGAGGCGAGCGTCAGCGAGAGGAGGATCGTCAGCATCACGACGTCGAGCACCGGATACGCGATGCTCACCACGGTCGCGAGGCTCGCCGACTGCGAGAGCTGCGGCTCGATGACAGCCACCCAGCCGATGAAGCCGACGGCGATGGCCAGCACGGACGCGTCGAGTATCGCCCTCCAGCTGCGCACCATCAGCGCGGGCCGCAGGGCGATCAGGAATGTGAGGATCAGGGCGGTGTAGAAGCCGAGGAAGAACGCGTCGGCCAGGCCCGGGAACGGCGGTTCGGCGCGCAGTACCACGTGGTAGTAGCTCACGATCCCCTCGCCCGCGACCCACAGTGGGAGCGCCCACGCCAGCATCGTCCACAGCCGCCGGTAGGCCCCGGTGGTGTTCCGCGCTGCGTAGACGGCAAGGGCGATGGCGAGCAGGTGGGGGCTGAGGTACACGACGTTCACCAACAGCCGTCCGAGGGTGCCGTCCCCCTGGGTGAGCAGCGTCCCCGCGGCGAACACGGCCACCCACACTCCTGCCGCGGCGGCCAGCAGACGCAGGCGGCGCTCGTGCCGGTGGTCCAGCCTCATGCCCCGGTGATCGGCAGCGCCTCCCTGAGCTTCAGCCGCCCCACCGTTGCGTAGCCTCCGTCCCGATGAGCACCGATCTCGACTCCAGTGCCCTGGTGGTGGTCGATCTTCAGCGCGGCTTCGAGGATCTCCGCCACTGGAGCCCCACCGGGCGGCGCAACAACCCGCGGTGTGAGGCCAACGTCGCCGCACTGGTCGAGGAGTGGAGGAAACGCGGTCGGCCGATCGTGTTCGTCCGTCACGACTCCACCGAGCCGGGCTCGCCACTCGAGCCCGGACAGCAGGGCAACGAGTTCAGGTCCGAGCTGACGGGGGAGCCCGATCTGCTGGTGACCAAGCAGACGAACTCCGCGTTCTACGGCGAGCCCGACCTGCACGCCTGGCTACACGCCCGTGAGCTGACCGGTTTCGCCGTCTGTGGCATCCAGACCAACCACTGCGTGGAGACCACTGCCCGCATGGGCGGGAACCTGGGCTACGACGTGGCGTTCGTGGCCGACGCCTGCCACACCTTCGACCGGCTGGGCCCCGACGGCGAGCTCGTGACGGCCGACGAGCTCACGCGGGCCACGCTCGCCAGCCTGCACGGCGAGTTCGCCACGGTGGTGCGGACGGCCGACCTGGCTGCCGGCTGACGCCCTACTCGCAGAAGGCGATGCGCGGGACGCCGATCAGCGTGACCCGCTTCGTGCCGACGTCCACGGCGAACTGGATGCGGCCGCCGCCGTTCTTTGGCACCCGCACGAGCCAGATCTGAAAGACCTGCGCCGTGCTCTTGTCGACCTTGGCCTTGGGGAAGGCCGCCCTGACTGCCGCGAGCTTCGCGCCGACGCCGACTCCGCGCGCCCTCGCGCCGCCGCGGACGGCGATGTCCACGACCCTGCGCGGCTTGGTCAGCGTGTAGTTGACGCTTCCCTGCAGCGGCGCCAGCAGCCGGGCCGACCGGGTGCTCGGGCCGCCCAGCTCGCAGCCGGGACGGATTCGGCCGACCAGCCCGGCGGCGCGCAGGTCCGCATGCAGCGCGCCGACCTTGACGGCGCCGACACCGGCGGCGGTGATCTTCTTGGGCGCGGCGGCCATCTCGGCCGGCACCGCGCCGGACCCGACAACCGCGGCTGCGATCAACACGACGGCGGCGGTGGTAACGAACGTGCGAATCCGGCGGTTGGTGGTCATGTGCGCAAGCTAACGCGTCCCGCGGATCGCTGCAGGATTTCTCAGTCGAGCAGCCGGTCCCCGCGGTGGCGCCCGAAGGTCTCCGAGTAGCGGGAGCACACGCGCTCCACGCTCGCCTCCTCGCGAGACAGCCCGAAGACCGTGCCCGGGAAGTCCATGGCTTCCTGCACCTTCCAGAGCTCGTCGTGGGCTCCGGGTGGAAACGCTCCGTTCACGTGAGCGTGCGGGCCCACGAGCACGTGGTCGCCGAGCATCGCGGGCTGGAATCGCGTCCGCGCACCAGTGCGTTCTCCATCACGATGCAGCGCTCGCCCACCTCGACAAAGCCGCTCTCCGCCGTGAGAACCGCGCCGAAGAGGATGCGGCTGCCGGCGCCCACCCGAACGTCGCCGCACAACACGGCGGTCGGCGCGACGTACGCCGAGTCGGCTACCTGTGGCCGCTTGCCCTCGTGCTCGAACAACAT
>CAVSJF010000002.1:0-29542 GCA_963728155.1 uncultured Thermoleophilaceae bacterium
GGGAGCGAAAGAAGAATCCGCCGATGCCGGTCACCCGCACGCGACTCGCCATTAGAGCGGGATGTTCCCGTGCTTTCGCTTCGGACCCTCGACGCGTTTGGTCTGCAGCGTCTCGAGGGCGCGGATCAGCTTGGGGCGGGTCTCGTGGGGCACGATCACGTCGTCGATGTAGCCGCGCTCGGCCGCCGAGTAGGGGTTCGCGAAGCGCGCCTTGTAGTCGCCGATCAGCTTCTCGCGACGCTCGTCCGGGGTGGGGGAGGACTGGATGTCGCGGCGGTGGATGATGTTCACCGCCCCCTCGGGACCCATCACCGCGACCTCGGCGCTCGGCCAGGCGAACACGAAGTCGGCCAGCATGTGCTTGGAGTTCATGACGTCGTAGGCGCCGCCGTACGCCTTGCGAGTGATGATGGTCAGCTTGGGCACGGTGGCCTCGGTGAAGGCGTACAGCAGCTTGGCGCCGTGGCGGATGATGCCGCCCCATTCCTGCTCCGTGCCCGGCAGGAACCCGGGCACGTCCATGAAGGTCAGCAGAGGGATGTTGAACGCGTCGCAGAAGCGCACGAACCGGGCCGCCTTCTCCGAGGAGGCGATGTCGAGCACGCCGGCGAGCTGGTTGGGCTGGTTGCCCACCACGCCGACGGGCCGCCCGTTCAGCCGCGAGAAGCCCACGATGATGTTGCGCGCGAAGTGCTCCTGCACCTCGAAGAACTCGCCGTTGTCGACGAGCAGGTTCACCACGTCGCGCATGTCGTAGGGCTTGTTGGGGTTGTCGGGGACGATCGAGTCGAGCCCGGTCTCCTCGCGATCGGGGTCGTCACCGTGTCCATCTGCGGGGGCAGCTCGAGGTTGTTCTGGGGGAGGAAGGACATGAGGTAGCGAGCGTCCTCCAGACAGCTCTCCTCGTCCTCGGAGGCGAAGTGGGCCACGCCGGACTTCGTGTTGTGGGTCATGGCCCCGCCGAGCTCCTCGAATTCGACCTCCTCGCCGGTGACCGTCTTGATCACGTCGGGGCCGGTGATGAACATGTGCGAGGTCTCCTTGACCATGAAGATGAAGTCGGTCATGGCCGGCGAGTAGACGGCGCCGCCGGCGCAGGGCCCCATGACCAGCGAGATCTGCGGGATCACCCCGGAGCACTGCACGTTGCGCACGAAGACGTCGCCGTAGGCGCCGAGTGACACCACGCCCTCCTGGATGCGCGCTCCGCCGGAGTCGTTGATCCCGATCACCGGGCAGCCGATCCGGGCAGCCAGGTCCATCACCTTCACGATCTTCTCGCCCATCACCTCGCCCAGGGAGCCCCCGAACACCGTGAAGTCCTGGGAGAAGACGCACACCGGGCGGCCGTCGATCTTGCCGTGACCGGTCACCACCGCGTCGCCCCACGGGCGGTTCTTGAGCATGTCGAACTCGGCCGTGCGGTGGCGCACGAAGGTGTCGAGCTCCTCGAAGGAGCCCGGATCGAGCAGCTTCTCGATGCGCTCGCGGGCGGTCAGCTTGCCCTTGGCGTGCTGTTTCTCCTCCGCCTGGGGGTTGGTGTGTGCCGCCTGCTCGCGCAGCTCCTGGAGCCGCTGAAGCTTCTCCTCGTAGTTCTCGGGTGACTTCTGGCGCACGCCGGGCGCAGGTTATCCCGGATACACCGGCAGCGAGCCGCCGGTGCGGGCGTTGACGCGCGCTCCCAGCTCTTCCACCACCTCGGGGTGCTTGGCGGCGACGTCGCGCGCCTCGCCGGGATCCGCGGCCAGGTCGAAGAGCCGCGGCCGGGCCAGGGCGTTGTCGGCCATGTAGGCCCAGCGCTCGTCCCGCAGGAAGTGGTTGTTCGACCAGCCCCCGTAGGTGAACGGCCGCTTCTCCGGGGTAGAGCCCGCCAGCAGCGGCGAGAGATCGGCGCCCTCCATCTCGGCCGGCGCGCGGACCCCGGCCATGGCCAGAATGGTTGGCGCCAGATCATGAGTCGAAGCGAAGTAGCTCGACGTCGTTCCCGCGCCGCGGCCGGCGGGATCGATCAGCACCATCGGCACCCGAGTCAGCTCGGGATGCAGGGCGGTGGAGATCTTCCCCAACCAGCCGTGCTCACCGAGCTGGATGCCGTGATCGCTGGTCAGGACGATCACCGTTTCGCGCTCGAGGTCGAGCTGCTGCAGCCGCTCGATGAGCGTGCCGAGCCAGCGGTCGGTCATGGCCACCTCGGCCGCGTAGAGCACCTTCATGCGCTCCAGTAGCGGCCCGGCCTCCCGCTCGTTGAGCCAACTCTCGACCCTTCCGTAGCGCGGCATCGCGGGCTCGGGCCCGCGGTAGCTGCCGTCGTCCAGGGGATCGGTGTACGTGCGCGGCGGGGTCCAGGGCTCGTGCGGCTCGTAGGTGTCGACCACGAGCGCGAACGGGCGCCGCTGTGCCGCCGTATCGAGGGCGTCGACGGCCGATCTGAACACCTTCGCGGCGAACGAGCGCCGCTCGTCCTCCGAGTAGTCGGCGTTGGCGATGTAGCGCCTGACGCGCTCCTCCATCCCGGCCTCGCGGACCGCGGGGTGAACCCACCGGCGCAGGGTCTCGGGATCCACGGGGCCGTCGCGGCCGCCGATCTGGCCGCCGTGGCGCACGAAGAGGTCGAAGCTCTGGCGCAGCGGCTCGTACGGAAACGAGAAGCCCAGGAAGGGGTTGTCGGTCACGTAGCCGGTCCACCATCCGCCCCGGCGCAGCACGGTGGTGAACGCGCTGTCGGGATCGTCCAGTGGCGCCCAGCCCGGCTTGGCGAGCAGCCCCCGATGGTCCTCCCACCCGCGAAAGGGGAACATCCGCCGCCCCGACAGGATCGAGTTGCGGGCCGGCACAGTGGGCATGGCCTCCGGGAAGGCGCGAGTGAAGCTCAGGCCGCGTGCCGCCAGGGCGTCGAGGGTCGGGGTGGACGCGAGCGGGCCATAGACGTGATCGGCCCGGAGGCTGTCGATGATGACCACCAGCACGTTGGGCCGTGACGTGCGGGTGAGGTCGGGTGTGCAGGCGCTCGCCCAGGCAATCCCTGCGGCGGCCGCGCCGCCGGCGAGGAATTGTCGGCGCGTGGACGTCAAGCGCGGTGGACGATCCTCCCACCGACCATCGTGAGTGAGACCTTCGTCTTCGACACACGCTCGAGGGGCACGCGCAGGAGATCGCGGTCGAGCACGATCAGGTCGGCGGCGTAGCCCTGCCGCACCTGCCCGGTGAAGGTCTCCTGGCGCAGCTGGAATGCGCTGTTGCGAGTGTGCACCGCCAGTGAGGCGCGCAGGCTGAGTCCCTCCTGTGCGAACAGGGGCTGCCTATAGCCCTCATAGACCTCGTCCGCCGTGCGGTTGACCGCTATCTCGATCTGGCGGAAGGGCAGCAGTGGGTCGACCGGCCAGTCGCTTCCTCCACACAGCCGGGCGCCCGCTCGCGCCAGGCTCCCGGCGGGATAGGTGTAGCGCCAGCGCTTGGCGCCGAGGTATGGCCGGAGCGCGTCGACGGTGTACGAGTCGCGCTCGGCCCAGTGCAGCTGCATGCTGGCCAGCACGCCGAGCTGCTTGAAGCGCCGGAGATCCTGCGGGTTGATGAGCTCCAGATGGGTGATCGTGTGGCGGTTGTCGGCGCCGGGGTTGCGATTGCGCGCGTGCTGGAAGGCATCGAGCGCCGAACGCACGGCGCGGTCGCCGATGGCGTGCACGTGCACCTGCCAGCCGGCCGCGTCGAGGGCGGCGATTGCCCGGTTGGCGACGCGCTGGCGGAAGTAGGTCGGCCCCCGGCTCTTGCCCGCCACCCAGCGGGGGTTTCGCTTCGTGCCCGTGTTGATCCGGTAGGGCTCGAGCAGGGCCGCGGTCTGGGTCGGGTGCTCGATCACGCCGTCGAAGAACATCTTGACCGTGCCGATCGTCACCCCGGGCCGGGCGTAGGTCGCGCGCAGCTCCTCGAGCCGGGCCAGCATCGCTTCGGGGTCTTCGGCCCGCTCGGGCGACACGGTGATGGCCACCGACGGGCGCACGGACAGCGGCCCGCGGTCGGCCAGCGCCGCGAGGGCGGCCAGCTCGGGCGGGCCCACCGAGGCATCGAGGTAGGAGGTGACTCCCCACCTGGCCATCTCCCTGTGCGCGAAGTCCAGAGCGTCGGTGTTCTGGGCTTCGGTAGGCGGAGGGATCTTTCCAAACACGAGCCCGATCGCGTTGTCCTGCAGTACGCCGCTGGGCTCGCGGCCCGGGCCGTGCTCGATCTTGCCGCCCGGCGGGTCGGGCGTGGACCTCGTGATGCCGGCGAGCTCCAGTGCCCGCGAGTTGGCCACCGCGGTATGCCCGTTGTAATCGACGACGAGGATGGGACGCTTGGTGGGCAGCCCGTCGAGGTCCTTCTTCGTGGGCTGGCGGTCCATGCCCGAGGGCTCCCACAGATCGACCGACAGCCAGCCGTCGGGCTCCTCACCGAAGCTGCGGGCGAGCAGCTTGCGGATCGCCCCGAGGAACTCCTTCAGATCGAGCTTGCGGTAGTCGAGTGTCGGCTTGGTCAGCACGACACCGCCGCTGAGCGGGTGAGTGTGGCCGTCGTGGATACCCGGCATGAGCGTCCGGCCGCGCAGGTCGATCACCTCGGTGGCGGGGCCGGTGTGGGCCCCGGCCCCGTCGTCCGAGCCGACGTAGGCGATGCGCCCACCGCTTACCGCGACGGCCTCGGCCACCCGGTCGCCCCGCATGGTGAGCACGCGGCCGCCGCGCAGCACCGTTTGAGCGGCCGTCGGTTGCTGCGCGACCGCCACCGCGGGCACGCCCAGCGCCGTTCCCGCGGCCAGCGCCGCTCCGTCGCGCACGAAGCGACGACGGGACATGCCTCCTCCCTCGGTGATCGATCGAACGCTACTGTCCTGCTCGTCTCGATGCGTCCCTCCAGCAGCAGCAAGGGTCTGACGCGACGGCACTTCATCGGCGCGGCAGGTGCTTCTGCCGCCGGTGTGACCCTTCTCGGCTCGAGCGCCTGCCGCAGCGAGTCGAAGGGGTCCTCCGACCGGCCGAACGTGCTGCTCGTCATCCTCGACTCCGTCCGCAGCGATTTCGTCGCTGCCTACGGCTCCCCGCGCGTGCGCACGCCGAGCATCGACGCCCTGGCCGCGCAGGGGGTGCGCTTCACCCGCTTCTTCCCCGAGGCGATGCCCACCGTCCCGGCGCGACGGACGATCTTCACCGGCCGGCGGACCTTCCCCTTCCGCGGCTGGAAACGGGCTCCCGATCTCGGCCGCGGCCCGGGCGCGGCGCCCATCGACGACCTGCGCCAGGTGTTCACCACACAGCTCTCGCGCGCCGGCTACTGGACCGCTTCGGCCAGCGACAACCCCTTCCTCGGCTTCACGAAGTCGTTTCGGCCCCTGCGGCTGAGCTTCGACCGCTACGTGTCGGTGGAGGGCCACAGCGGCTTTCGCAACGACCCCTCCACGGTCACCGATGCTCAGCTCGAGCACTGGTTGCCGGACGGCCTGCGCGACGACGACCGCTACGTCGAGGGAATGCGCAAGTACCTGGCCAACACCGGGTACGGCAAGGACGCCACCGAGTCAAACGCCGCGCGCGTTTTCGGGGAAGGGACGAAGCTGCTCGAGGAGGCGGCCGAGCACCAGCCCTTCGCGCTCGTGGTCGATTCCTTCGATCCGCACGAACCGTGGTCGCCGCCCCCCGAGCTCGTCCGCCAGTACGCCGACCCGTCCTACCGGGGCCCCAATCCCGGCACCGCCCGCTACACGCGGGCCGAGACCTATCTGGAGCCGGACGAGCTGCGTCAGATGAACGCCGTCTACGGCGCATCGCTGACCAACGCCGACCGCTGGCTGGGGGAGTTCATGGCCCGCTTTCACGACCTCGGCCTGCAGGAGAACACCGCCGTCGTGTTCCTGAGCGACCACGGGATACTGCTGGGCGAGCGGGGCTGGACGGGCAAGATCGCGCAAGAGCTGCACCCGGAGCTGATCCAGGTGCCGTGCGTGATGGTGGACCCCGCGGGCCGGGGCGCGGGCAGCACGAGCTCGTACTTCGCGTCCACCCACGACGTCGCGCCGACCCTGCTCTCGATGGCCGGCGTGCGTCCCCCGGCGTACATGGACGGCGACGACCTCTCGCCGCTGTTCGACGGCGAGCAACCGCCGGAGCGTCCCTACGCCTACGGCGGCTACTTCAACCACATGTACGTCCGTAACGGCGGCTGGTCCTACGTAGCCGACAACCGCGGTGACCACCGCCAGCTGTTCGACCTGACCCTCGATCCCGCCGAGCTCCACAACGTGGCGGGCGAGCAGCGCGCGGTCCAGGAGGAGATGCACGCGTGGGTGGTGGAGCGGATCGGCGGCCTGCCTCCGTTCTACCAGGGCGAGGCGGTGGCGCCGGTCAAGCGCTGAGCAGGGCGCTCTCTACACCCCGTAGAACGGCAGCCGGCCGCCAGCGCGCGCCAGGACCTTGCCATAGAGCTCGCGCACCACGGCCGGGTGGCGCTCGGCGACGTTGTTGTTCTGGCCCGGGTCGGCCTTCAGGTCGAAGAGCCTGAAGTTGCCCGGCCGGTTGTAGGCCCACAGCGCCCAGCGGTCGGTGCGGATGAAGAAGGAGTCCGAGTAGCCCCCGTACGCGTAGGGGCGCTCGGGCAGCGGGCGGCCTTCGAAGGCTCGTGAGAGGTCGGCTCCGGTTATGGCCTCGGGCACCTGCACCCCCGCCATCGAGAGCACGGTGCGCGCAACATCGTGGGTGGAGGCAAAGAAGTCGCTCTTGCGCCCGGCGTGGCGCCGGCGCGGGTCGACCACGATGAAGGGCACGTTGATGAGCGCGGGATAGAGCGCGGTCTGCACCTTGCCCGTCCAGCCGTGCTCGCCGAGCAGGACTCCGTGGTCGCTCACGAACAGGATCACCGTCTCGCGCTCGAGGTCCTTGTCCCACAGGCGATCGAGCAGGCGACCCAGCCAGAGGTCGGTCATCGTCACCTCGGCGGAGTAGAGATCGCGGATGCGCTGCAGCACCGGGCCGCGCTCGCCGGCGCCCAGCCAGTTGCTCGCCCTCCCGTAGCGCGGCATTGCCGGCTCGGGGCCGCGCCAGTCGGGATTGCCGTACATCCCCAGGAACTTGGGCGGTGGTGTCCACGGCTCGTGCGGCTCGTAGGTGTCTACGAAAAGCGCGAAGGGCCGCTTCTCGGCCGCGTCGTCGAGCACGCTCATGGCATGGCGGAACACGCGGCCCGCGTAGGTCTTGCGGGGGTCCTCCCAGAAGCGGCTGTTGGCCAGGTAGTAGCCCACCCGGAGGCGGGTCTTGGCGTCGTAGCTCGCGGGATGGAGCCAATGGTTGAGGATCCGGTCGGGGACGCTCGACACCGGCTTCAGCCCGCCGATCTGCCCACCCGTTCGCACGAAACGGTTTACGCTTCGGCGCAGCGGGCCGTAGGGCCTCGAGAAGCCCAGGAACGGATTGTCGGTCACGTATGCGGTCCAGTAGCCCGCCCGGCGCAGTACCGCCGGCAGCGCGCGGTCCACGTTGGCCAGGGGCTCCCAGCCCGGCGCCTGTATGAGCCCCCGGTGGTCGTGCCAGCCGCGGAAGGGGAACACGCGGCGCCCGCTCAGGATCGAGTTGCGTGCGGGCACGGTGGGCATCGCCTCGGGATACGCCTTGGTGAACCGCAGGCCCTGGCGCGCCAGGGCGTCGATGTTGGGCGTGCGGATCCACCCGTCGTAGACCGCATCGGCCCGAAGGGAGTCGACGATCACCACCAGCACGTTGGGTAGGTCTGGGCGCTGCGCGAACAGGCCCGCCTCTCCCAGCACCGCGCCGAGCGCCGCACCCGCGGAGCCCTCGAGAAAGCTACGGCGTGATACGGCCACGGAGGGATTCTCCGCCCTGGCGGGGCGCGCGTCCAGCGCGCGCCGGGGCTAACCCCGTGAGAAGGGGCGGTGGTGCGCCGACCCGAGCGCCTCGAGAACGTCCTCGAGCACCGCTTGCGCCGCGTTGACTGCCGCTGTCTCGGGCTCCGGCTCGGGCGCGGGCGGGGGCGGCTCGGGCTCTGTGGCCACCGCGTCAACGGCCACCCCATCCTCCTTCGGGCCCCAGGCGAACAGCCGGGCGAAAAAGCCCGTCTTGCGGGGCAGATCGGGCTCCGGGGAGAAGACCTCTTCGCTGGGTTCCGGCTCCGGCTCGGGTTCCGGCTGCGGCTCGGCTCGGGCTCCGGCTCCGGCACCTGCGCGTTCAGCGTGACCTTCGTTCCCCAGCCGGAGGGCTCGATCATCACGGTTCCGCGTGCCGCATTGCCCTCCCAGGCGACCGTGTGCTCGGGCTCCAGCTTGGTGATCTTGATCTCGCCGAATGCCCCGAGGTGGCGGGCCAGCCGTTCCACCTCACTCAGCTCGCTCCAGAGCTCGGGGGGTGACTTGACGAGGGTGCGCTTGGCGGTGAGCGTTTGCATCGCCCTTCGGCTTCGCCCATGCCACGGGCTCTCCTCCCTCGGGACGAAGCTTGCACCGGGCGGTCAGGCCTCTGAGTACTCGCCGAACTCCTCGCGCATCACGCCGCTGACCTCGCCCAGGGTGGCGTGGTCCTTGAGAGCGGCGCGCATCGGGTGCAGAAGGTTGTCGGTTGCGCCGCAGGCGGTGCGCAGCTCCTCGAGGCGGTCGTCGACCGTCCCCTGGTCGCGATCCTCCTTGAACGCGGCGAGGCGCTCGAGCTGCTGGCGCTCGGAGTCCGGGTCCACGCGCAGGATCTCCACCTCGTCCACGGAGTCGGTCACGTACTCGTTCACGCCCACGACGATGTCCTGCTTTCGCTTGTAGCGCTCCTCGTAGCCCCAGGCCGACTCCTCGACCTCGGCTCGGATGAACGGGATGCACTGCACCGAGCCGCCGAGCTCGTCGACTTTGTCGATCAAGGCCTGGGCGGCGGTCTCGATCTCGTCGGTCAGCGCCTCCACGAAATAGGAGCCGGCGAAGGGATCGGCGGTGTCGGCCGCGCCGGCCTCGTTGGCCAGGATCTGCTGGGTACGGAGGGCGATGCGCGCCGCCCGCTCGCTGGGCAGGGCGAGCGCCTCGTCGAAGCCGTTGGTGTGCAGTGACTGGGTACCTCCGCACACGGCGGCGAAGCCCTGCAGCGCCACGCGCACGATGTTGTTCTCCGGCTGCTGAGCGGCGAGCGTCACGCCGCCGGTCTGCGTGTGGAAGCGCATCTTCAGCGAGCGCTCGTCCTCGGCGCCGAAGCGCTCCCGCATGATCCGCGCCCACATGCGCCGGGCGGCGCGGAATTTCGCCACCTCTTGGAACACGTTGTTGTGGCCGTTGAAGAAGAAGGCGAGGCGCGGCCCGAACTCGTCGACCTCGAGGCCGGCGTCGATCGCGGCCTGCACGTAGGCGATCGCGTTGGCCAGCGTGAAGCCGACCTCCTGCACCGCCGAGCAGCCCTTCTCGCGCATGTGGTAGCCGGAGATCGAGATCGTGTTCCACTTGGGGATGCGCTCGTGGCAGTAGGCGAACAGGTCGGTGGCCAGGCGCATGGCCGGCTCGGGGGGATAGATGAAGTTGCCGCGGGCGATGTACTCCTTGAGCACGTCGTTCTGGGTCGTGCCGCGGAGCTCCTCGGAGGACACGTCCTGCTCCTCGCCGAGCAGCTCGTAGAGCAGGAGCAGCGCCGCGGCGGGAGCGTTGATGGTCATCGAGGTCGAGACGTCGCCCAGCGGGATCTGGTCGAACACCCGCCGCATGTCGTCGATCGTGTCGATGGCCACCCCGGTGCGCCCCACCTCGCCCAGGCAGAGCGGATCGTCGGAATCGCGGCCCAGCTGGGTGGGCAGGTCGAAGGCCATCGACAGCCCGGTGGATCCGTGCTCGATCAGGTAGCGAAAGCGCTCGTTGGTCTCGGTGGCCGTGGCGTAGCCCGCGTACTGGCGCATGGTCCACTTGCGCCCGCGGTACATGTCCGGGTGGATCCCGCGCGTGAACGGATACTCGCCGGCGCTTCCCAGGCGCTCCTCGAGCCCGGGCCCCACGTCCTCGGGCCCGTACTCGTGCTCGATCTCGATTCCCGAGTCGGTGAACACGCGCGGGTCGTCGGGGCCGACGATCGGCGCGATGCTCGGCTGCTGATCCGGCGTGGTGGCCATGGCCTCAGCGAAGGATACGGTTAAGAGGGTGAGTGATCTCCAGCGCGACCCGTCCAGCCCACGCCGCACCGCCCTCGCCATCCTGTTCGCGATCGTCGCGCTCATGTGGGTGCTCGAGATCGTCGACCTCGCGCTCGACCACCGCCTCGACCGCTACGGCATCGAGCCGCGTGACGTGGACGGCCTCGACGGCGTGGTCACCGCGCCCTTCCTGCACGTCGGCTTCGGCCACCTGATCGGCAACACGCTTCCCTTCGTGGTGATGGGGGTGCTGATCGCCTTCGAGGGCCCGCTGCGCCTCGTCGGCGTCACTGTGATCGCCGCCCTCGTGAGCGGCCTGGGCACCTGGCTGATCGCTCCGGAGGGCACCATCCATTTGGGAGCGAGCGGTGTCGTGTTCGGCTACGCCACCTACCTGATCGCGCGCGGCGCCTTCAATCGCCGCCTGCTCGAACTGGCCATCGGCGCGGCGGTCGCGGTGCTCTGGGGTGGGGCGCTCCTCGCCGGCCTCGAGCCCCAGCAGGGCATCTCCTGGCAGGGCCACCTGTTCGGCGCGATCGGCGGAGTGGTGGCCGCGCGGGTGTTGGCGCGGCCGCGCGGCGAGCGCCCCGTCCCCGCGTAGCATTCCGGCGGTGGAGGTCACCGTCCGCCTGTTCGCGGTGCTGCGCGAGCGCGCAGGCTCCCCGGAGCTCACGCTCGACCTGCCCGACGGCGCATCCGTGGGCGATGCCCTCGAGCAGCTGTCCGGCCTCGCCGGCGACGTGCCGCTGGTGATGGCGGTCAACCGCGAGTACGCGTCCGAGGAACAGCTACTCGACGCAGGTGATGAGCTCGCCCTGATCCCGCCGGTGAGTGGCGGCGACGAGGCCGTTTGGGCGCGCGTGAGCGCGGAGGCGCTCTCACTCGACTCGTTGGCCGAGCGCGTGCGCGACCCGCGCGCGGGCGCGGTGGTGACCTTCTCCGGCGTCACCCGCAAGGTCGAGCGGCTCGAGTACGAGGCCTACGCCGAGATGGCCGAAGAGCGCATGGAGGCCATCGCCGCCGCGGCCGTGGAGAGCCACGGGCTGTGCGCGGCGGCCGTCGAGCATCGGGTGGGCGCCGGTCCCCTTGTCGGAGCCGAGCGTGATCGTCGCCGTGTCCGCGCCCCACCGGGGCGAGGCCTTCGCCGGCGCCCGCGAGATCATCGACCGGGTCAAGGCCGACGCCCCGATCTGGAAGAAGGAGGTCGAGGGGGCCGAGGAGCGCTGGGTCGAGGGCACTCAGCCGGAGCCAAGCTCGTAGCCCGCCGCGACGACTGAGCCGGCCAGCGACCCGAGGAGAAGGTCCCGCAGTTCGCCCCGCTCGAGGTCGCGGTGGTCGAGCCAGTCCAGGATGGCGCCGTCCATGAACCACAGCCAGGCGCGCGCCACGGCGCGCAGCTTGGGGGGCGGATCGGCGCCCGCTCCGAGGCCCTCGAGGATGCGCGCCGAGGTGTCGTCGCGCACCTGGGTGATGAACTCGCCCACCTCGGGCACGGTGCCCGCGCTCTCCATCAGCTTGCGGTAGGCCGGCTCGTTCTCCGCGATCCAGCCGAGGAACGCGTCGAGGCTCTGGGCGAGCGCCTCGGGCGGAGGCAGGCCGGGGTCGGGCTGGGTGCGCCGGGCGAGCTCCTCGGCGGCGTCCTGGAGGGTGGCGAGGAAGAAGTCCTGCTTACTGGGGAAGTAGTGGTACAGCAGCGCCTTCGAGATGCCCGCCTCGCGGGCGATCGCGGCCATGGACAGCTCAGCGAAGGAGTGGCGTGCGAACAGCTCGGCGCCGAGGGCCAGCAGCTGGCCGCGGCGCTCATCGACCTGCATGCGCGTGTAGGCGGGCTCGGCCATTCGTTGAGCACGCTATCCGCTCGCATTACGGTGGGCGGGTGCTCAAGCGCGCGGTCATCGCCGGTTGCGCGGCCGCCGCGCTCGCCGGCGGTCCTGCCCCGGCCGCGGCGACCGAGCTGGTGGTGCGCACCACGGCCGACCCGTTCAACCTGGCCTTCGTCGAGCGCTCGGGCCGAGCGCTGCTGACTCAGTCGCCCGGGCTGCGTCTCGGTTTTCGCACACCGGCCGGCTGGGCTGGAGCCACGCGGGTGGTCACGGGCCGGCGCTCGGGGAGCGCCTACAGCGCCACCCTGGCCACGAGCGATCCGCTCGGCCGGCGCCTGAAACTGCGCATCGAGCCCGGCGGCGAGGGCGTGATCGCGCTGCGCGCCGCGGTCACCGGCGCCGGCAGCGGCCAGGTGACCCAGGTGGGCATCGGCTTTCGCGCCCGGCCCGGCGAGCGCTACCTCGGTTTCGGCGAGCGCTCCAACGCTGTCGACCAGCGCGGCCGTGAGGTGGAGAACTACGTGGCCGAGGGCGCGTTCGAGGCCGACGAGCGGGCGCTCGTGCCGTCCTTCGTGCCCGCGTGGGGCTTTCGGCCGCGCGACGACGCCACCTACTTCCCCATGCCCTGGCTGCTCTCAACCGCGGGCTACGGGGTGCTGGTGGACAACGCCGAGACGAGTCGCTTTGCGTGGCGAGCGACTCGCCGGGCGCGTGGAGCGTCGAGGTTGACGCCGCCGAGCTGCGCCTGCGGGTGTTCGCGGGCCCGCGCCCGGCCGGCGTGCTGCGCCGGTTGACGGAGCGGATCGGGCGCCAGCCGCCTCCGCCCGCGCCGTTCGTTTTCGGCCCCTGGTACCAGCCCCGCGACGAGGAGGAGCGGATCCTGGCGCGCCTGCAGCGCGCCGACGTGCCCCTGTCGGTGGCCCAGACCTACACCCACTACCTGCCCTGCGAGGATCAGGCCGGGCGCGAGGCGGCCGAGCGCGGCAGGGTCCGGCGCTTCCACCGCGCCGGGCTGGCGGTGACCACCTACTTCAACCCCATGATCTGCACGAGCCACACCCGGTACGGAAAGGCCGCGGCGCAGGGCGCGCTGGTGAGCGACTCCGCCGGCGGGCCCTACGTGTACCGCTACTCGACGCGGGAGAGCTTCGACGTGTCGCAGTTCGACTTCACCGCGCCGTCGGGTCGTGCCTTCTACGGACGCCTGCTGCGCGAGGCGATCGCCGACGGCCACGACGGCTGGATGGAGGATTTCGGCGAGTACACGCCGCTCGACGCCCGTAGCGCGGACGGATCGACGGGCACCCGGCTGCACAACGACTATCCGCGCCAGTACCACTGCGCAGCGCTGGCCGCGGCGCCGCGCTCGGTGCGCTTCGTGAGGTCGGGATGGACCGGCTCGGCGCGCTGCTCGCCCGTGGTGTGGGGCGGCGACCCCACGGTGGGCTGGGGCTTCGACGGCCTGCGCTCGGTCGTGATCAACGGCCTGACCATGGGCCTGTCCGGGGTGAGCACCTGGGGCTCGGACATCGGCGGCTTCTTTGCGCTGCTCGGCAATCGCCTCACGCCCGAGCTGCTGGTCCGCTGGATCCAGGTGGGCGCGGTGTCGGGGGTCATGCGCACGCAGGCCAACGGCATCCGCATTCCCGACACCCCGCGCCCCCAGGTGTGGGACGGCGGGATCGTCCGCCACTGGCGCCGGTGGGCGAAGCTCCGCACCCAGCTCTACCCCTACCTGAGCGCGGCCGACCGGCGCTACCGCGCCACCGGGCTGCCGATCATGCGGCACCTGGCGCTCGCCTTCCCGCGCGACCCCCGCGCCACCGCCCAGGAGGACTCGTTCCTGTTCGGCCCCGACCTGCTGGCCGCGCCCGTGGTCACCGAGGGCGCGGTGCGGCGCGAGCTCTACCTCCCACGCGGGCGCTGGATAGACCTCTGGCGCTCCGCTCGCTACCTCGAGCGCAGCGGTGGCCTGTCGCTGGGCCGGGTGCGGATGCTGCGTGGCGGGCGCCGGGTCGAGCTGCCCGCGCCGCTGCGCGAGCTGCCGCTGCTGGCGCGCGCCGGGACGTTGCTGCCGCTGCTGCCCGCCGGCGTCGACACCCTCGCGCGCTACGGCGACCGCGCGGCCACCACGTCGCTCAGCGAGAGGGCGGGCCGGCGCGTGCTGCTGGCCTGGCCGCGCGGGCGCTCGCTGGCCCGCCTGGAGGACGGCGGCATGGTCCGCTCACGCGAGAGCCGCGGCGGCTGGACGCTCTCGCTTCGCGCCGGGCGCCGGACCCGCTGGACCATCGAGGCGTCGCTCGGGTCCCTACGCCGGCCGTTTCGCCCCTGTGCCGTCGTGGCCCGGGGCGGGCGCCTGGCGCGCTGGCGCTATCACCGCCGCACGCGCGTCCTGCGGGCCACGCTCACCACTCGCCGGGGGAGGCTCGTGGTGAGCCCCTGCTGACCACCTGATCCTCCGCAGGATCGCGTGCAGAGGGGAGGCCGAGCGGCAGCGGCGGGCGAATGCCCCGAACATGGTCCGCTCCTGCGTGCTCGCTGCCGCGACGCTTCTTCTCGCCCTGCCCGCTCTTGCCCACGGGCAGACGACCGCCGCCGGCGGATCCGACCCGGCCTCCTGCGCCGAACCGGCGGGCGCGACGGGGAGCGACCCCGCCGCCGTCGTCCCGCCCGGCGGAGGCGACGTGCCGATCGGCGTGAGCGACGCTCCAGTGGCCACAGTGGCCACTGTGGCCACCGTGGCCCAGGAGCCCGAGCCCGATCCGGAGTCCGGCGAGGAGCAGCCCGGTGAACCGAGCGGCGAGGCACAGCCGCCAACGGGCGATGATCCCGTAGAGGCTCCCGGCGGCGAGGCACCGGCCACCGGCGGCGGGCTCCCGCGGACGGGGCTGGAGGCGCTCAAGCTCGCTCTGCTCGGCTTCGTGCTCTTCCTGGTGGGCGCTCGCGTGCGGGCGGTCATGAAGCGCCGGGAGGCGGGCCCGGCGGCGCTGGCTGCCGACGGCCTCCCCCACGAGGCTCCGGCGGTGAGCGGCCTGGCTGCCGAGGAGCCAGAAGAGGAGGAGGACGTGACCGAGGTCCGCCACGGATGGTCATTCCCCGACCCGGACGAGCCCGCGCCGAGCGGGTTGCTGCCCAGCACGGCGATGGCCCGGCGCCAGGCGCGCGAGCACGAGCACGAGCGCTCCACCTAAGCGAGTTGCCTCCCGAGCGACCCGTAGCCCTGGTCACCGGCGCCAACCGCGGCATTGGCCTCGAGCTCGTGCGCCAGCTGGCGCGGGAGGGCTTCACGGCGATCATGGGCTCGCGCGACCGCGAGAAGGGGGAGGCGGCCGCCGAAGGGCTGGACGACGTAGAGGTCCGCGCCCTCGATGTGGCCGACGCCGCAAGCGTCGCGGAGCTGAGCCGGAGCCTGGGCCGCGACTTCGGCCGGCTCGACGTGCTCGTGAACAACGCGGCGATCCACTACGACACCGAAGAGAGCGGAGTGGACGCCGACCTCGACGTCGTCCGCGAAGCGCTCGAGACGAATCTGATCGGAGCGTGGCGCACCACGCAGGCCTGCCTGCCTCTGTTGCGCAGCTCGGCGCACGGACGCGTCGTCAACGTCTCGAGCGGCGCGGGATCCCTCGCCGAGATGGGCGGCGGGACACCCGCCTACTCGGTGTCCAAGGCCGCGCTCAACGCCATGACGCGCATCCTCGCCGCCGAGCTGAGGGACGACGGCGTGCTCGTGAACTCCGTGTGCCCGGGCTGGGTGGCCACCGACATGGGCGGGGCGGGAGGACGTCCCGTCGAGGACGGGGCCGCGAGCGTGATGTGGGGCGTGCTACTCGCCGACGACGGTCCCACGGGCGGCTTCTTTCGCGACGGACGCCCGCTCGACTGGTAGCGCGCGTCAGCCGGCCCGCGTGAGGCAGTACACAAAGGCGGTCATCTTCGACGCGCTCTGCTCCGACACGCTGATCGCAGCGGTTCGCCATCCTCTCCCGTCGCGCGAGCGCATCGAGGTGACCGCTCCCGCCGCGTTCCCCTCGTTCCCCCTGAGGGTGAGGTTGCCGTCGAAGCCGCCCGACACCGCCCGGCTCCCGCGCGGGCAGCTCACCCGGAACGACCGCGTCAGGGAGCCCTCGCCATCGCGCGTCTGCGCGGGCACCTTCACCCGCTTGGCCACCTTGGCCAAGGCGGCCTCGCGGGCGCAGTTGGCGTAAGCAACCAGCTTTCCGGGCCGCAGCGGGCCGGAGTACGTGGCGTCGTCCTCCGGTAGATAGATGGCCTGCACCTTCCAGCGGCGGGTGCCGAGGCGCTTCGAGCTCAAGGTCAATACCCGCGGCCCGGTTCTCTGGTTGAAGGCCCCCGTGGAGAAGCCCCCGGAGATGGCCGTCATACCGCGAGGACATACCGCGACGACCGACTTGGCCCTGCCGGGGGCCACAGTCGTGCGCGCGGACCTCCTCAGCGGCGCCTCGACTCCGCGCGCGGCAGTAGACGTGGGCGATCAGGGGCCCCGATCCTCGCCGAAGTTGTGGGCCCGCACCTTCACGCGCCGCCGGCCCTGCTTCACGCCGATGCGGACTACGGCGGAATCGGTTTTGAGGTTGAAGTCGGGCGACTCGAAGCCACTCGACACCGCCGTGGCGCCCGGCCCGCAGACCGCGCTCGCAGCGCGTATCGACTTGGGCGGGATCTCCACCGGCTGCGAGGACGTGGCCATTGCGAGCGCCGCGGCCGCGGCGGCCAGAACCGTCGTTGCGATCATCATGCTCTACGTATCGGCAGCGGCGGCCGCTACCTGAGCGCGTCGCCCGCTCCCAGCGTCGAGGGCTCGTCGGCGGGCAGTGGGGACGTTCGGGCGCCGTGGTCGAGACGGTGGGCGCAGCGAGCGCCGAGGCAGGTGGAGGCGAACGTTGCGCGCCCCGCGGGCTCCGGCCGCGAGCGCCGGGCGCCCGCCCTGGGGGTCCAGGAAGGCGAGATCGCGCGCGATCCCGGCGAGGTCGTCGACGTCATTGGGGCGCCCGGCGTGGTCGACCATCCAGGTCTCGATCGCCACGCCGCCGCGTGAGGTGGCGACGAGTCGCAGCGCGCGCCACTGCTGGGGAAAGTCGACGATCGAGGCCGAGGTGATCAGCCAGTAGCCGCCGGCCTCGGTGCGGCGGGGCTCGATCGAGTTGCGATGGGTGTGACCGGCGAGCACGGCGATCACCCGGGGGTCGGAGTCGAGCAGGGCGAGCAACGAGTCGGCGCCGTCGGTGGCGTCGAGCGGCTGGTGAAGCGCGACCATCACGTGCCGCCGGCCCGCCCCGCCAGCGCGTCGGCCAGGAAGTTCAGCGTGGACTCCGTGACGATGCCCCCGGAGCCGGCATCGCGGCGGGCGAGGTCGAGCACGATCACCTCGAGATCGGAGCCAAGGGAGAACGAGTAGTCGAGCCGTCCGTCCCGGGCCGCGAGGTACTCGGGCGCGGCGCCGGTCAGGCGATCGACCACTTCGCCGGCGCTCAAGTGCGCCCGTCGCGCATCGGAGGACACGGTCAGGCTCTCGCCCGGCACACCCGCGCGCAGGAGAGCGTCGACCCGGTCGCGGTCGAGCAACCCGTCGGCGGCCAGCCGCTCGACCTCGGCGTCGGGCCTCGTGAGAAGGCGCTGGCCCACCGCC
Organism: uncultured Thermoleophilaceae bacterium; assembly: GCA_963728155.1. Lineage (GTDB taxonomy): Bacteria > Actinomycetota > Thermoleophilia > Solirubrobacterales > Thermoleophilaceae > JACVRW01. The sequence continues at coordinate 17,599 of CAVSJF010000002.1, forward strand.
ACGGCGGTGATCGCTGCGCTGGGGGCGAGCTCGCCCTGCACCAGCACGTCGTGGTTGCCCAGCACGGGCCACCAGGGCGCCGCGAGCCCGGGTGACGGGACCGGGCGCAGCGCGCGCCCGAGCAGGCCCGGGTGCCGGGGGGCGTCGACGTCCGGGCGGTAGTAGAGCGGGTCGGGGTTCGAGGCGGCCTGAACGCCCTGGTATCGCGGCCCGCCGGAGTTGGGCACCGCGGTCGCGCCACCGAGGATGGCCAGTGCCCAGTCCAGCTCGTTGCGCTGCGCCGAGTCGATCAGGTCGCCGCTCACGAGAACCGCTTCGGCCCCTCTCCAATCGTTGACCGAGGCCACCGTTGCCGCGAGCACCTGGGCGGTGAGCAGCTCGTGGGGGCGAAACGCGCTGCCGAGCCGAGGTCCGAGCCGGTCGAGGAACGGCGCGCGCGCCGGCGACTGCGCGTCGCGCACGTGGGGATCCGCCAGCTGGGCCATCGACGCCAGGGCCCGCTCGGGCCGTCCCCCGCCGCCCAGGTCCCGGCGATCGAGGAGCGCCATCCCCGGCCCACTCGACAGCAGCGCGTCCCCGTCGGGGTCGGCCAACGAGCGAGTGAGCGTCGAGCCCGGCCGGGGCTCCGCCCCGCAGCCGCCGAGCGCCCAGGCCAAGCCTCCGCCGAGCAATGCCAGCGCCTCGCGGCGGGTGGGGCGCGGCGGACGACCTGCGCTCATGCTTCGGCCTCCCTCAGGCCGGCCACCACCGGCTCGCGCACGAGCCGGCGCGCGGTCCAGGCGCTCGCCCCGCCGGCCAGGAGCGCGAGCACGCCCATCAGGAGCAGCACCTGCCCCGGGCTCGTCCGCAGCGGGAGGTCGGCGTAGCCGGCCGCCACCCGCTCGGTCAGCGGAGCCAGCACCACGCCCTCGAGCAGCACCGCCACGAAGCCGGCCGGCACCACCACCGCGGCCGCCGCCCCGCCGAGCAGGCGCTGCAGCGCGGGCGCGTCGGCGCCGGTGGCGCGCAGGGCCGCCACCGCGCCGCGCCGCTCGGCGGCGGCCAGGGCCAGCGCCTGGACGAGCGAGATGGCGCAGACCAGGGTTACCGTCCCCGCTACGAGCCGAAGCAGCGCCGCGAGTGCGTCGAGCAGCCCGCGGCTGCTGCCGGTGGCCCCCGCCACCTCCCGCGGCTCGGCACCGATCGCGGTCAGCTCGCGGCGCACGCGATCGCGGTCGGCACCGGGCTCGAGCCGCAGCGCGAGCGGGCCGCTCAGCGCGGGCAGCGCGGCCGCCAACCGGGCGGGACGCACGTAGGCCACGCGCCCCTCGTCCTGGAGGGCGCGCACGATGCCCACCACCCGGAAGCGCAGCTCCAGCGCGCCCTCCGGCTGGACGGCGAGGGTCGACCCGACCCGCAGCCCGACCGCCTCGGCCAACCCGGCGCCCACCTCGGCCTCGCCGCCCGTGCGCAGCCTGCGTCCCTCCGCGAGCGCCGGGGCCTCGAAGCGCGTGTGGTCGCCCGGGTAGGCGATCAGCCTCAGCGGCGACTCGAGCGCCGTGGCGCTCACCGCGTTGACCTCGTAGCGGGGAGCGGCGTCGACCACGCCGTCGATCGCCTCCGCCTCGGGAGCCCGCTCGGCCGGCAGGCGCGCGCTCAGCTGATAGCGCTTGGCCAGCGTGCTCGGATCGTCACGCAGCGCCACCAGCAGCGAGGCCAGAGCGAGCAGCAGCAACACCACGCCGGCGGCCGCGCCCAACACCGCCACGAGGCTGCCGAAGCGGACCCGGTGCGCGGCGGCCAGCCGGGCTCCGAGAAGGGCCAGGCCCCCGCCGGTCCCGGCACGGCCCGCGGGGCGAAGGTCGCCGCCGCGCAGCAGCCGGGCGGGGGAGCGCCGCGCGGCGCGCCAGGCCGGCCACGCCGCCGAGGCGGCCACGAGGGCGACGATCAGCACCCAGACACCGGCCAGGAGAACCCCCAGCGAGCCGGCACCGGGCGCCAGCTCGTTGAGCGGCTCCAGTGCGGCGCGGGAGGGAGCGGCGGCCAGCGCGCCGCCCAGCGCCAGCCCTGCCGCCGCCGCGGGGAGGGCCACGAGCGCCGCCTCGGCCCCGTGCAGGGCGACAACGGCACCGGGCGTGGCGCCCATGGCGCGCCGCACGGCGATCGCGGGGAGGCGCCGCTGCACGTCGAACCGCGCCGCGGCGCTGAGCAGCACCGCGGCCAGGCCTGCCGCCACCAGCGCGAAGGCCACCAGCAGGCCGATCACCAGCCCGGTGGCCTGCTCCACGAGCGTGCGCACTCCCGCGCGGGTGGTGAAGCGCAGCGCCCGCAGCCCACCGGCGGAGGCCCGGGCCTGGGAGAGCAGCACCTCGGTGCGTTCCTCGTCGGCGGCCCAGAGGAGCGCCAGGTTCACCGGGAAGCTGCCGCCGCCGAAGCGCCGGATCAGGCCCTCACGCGAGAGGTAGACGCGCGCCGTGCGGGCCAGCGGATAGGACACGTTGTCGGGCGACAGGGCCACCCCGGCGATCCGCACCCGCCCCAGGCGTCCGACGGCGATCCGGTCCCCGGGGCCGAGGTCCCACTCGCGCGCGAGGCCCGCCTCGATCACCGCCTCGTCGCCCCGCGCGCCCACGTCGCGGCCGGCGATCACGGCGTATCCCCGCCGCCCGGGCTCGACCACGTGGATCACGCCCTCGTCGAGCCGGCGGCCGGGGGTCGAAAGCGGCACGCGTGTGATCTCGGTGCGGTAGGCGCGCGCTTCGAGGTTCGCCAGCCGGCGCACGCGCGCGTCGACCGTGGCCCGGTCCTCGTCGTCGAAGCGAGCGATCACCGAGGGGAAGTCGGCGCGCTCGGCGGCCCGGTCGAACCCGGTGGCGAGCGTGTAAGCGGCGGCGGTGACCACACCCAGCACGAGGGAGGCGGCGAACACGCTCCCAGCGGGGAGCGCCACCCGCCGGCCGCGCGCCCTCAGGCCCTGCAGGGCGTCGGCCACGATCGCCCGTAACGCGCGGGCGGCGCGAGCGATCATTCGGCGGCCAGGTGTGAAGCCGGCTCGGCGTGATCGGTGATCGCGCCGCCGGAGGCACGCTCCTCGAAGAGCTGCCCGCGCTCGAGGCGCAGCACGCGGTCGGCGCGCGCCGTGGCCTCGGCCTGGTGGGTGACCATCAGCACCGCGCGGCCCTCGTCGGCGATGGAGCGCAGCAGGTCCAGCACCACCGCGCCGGCCTCGGCGTCGAGGTTGCCGATCGGCTCGTCGGCCAGCACCAGCGGCGGGTCGGCGACGAGCGCCCGGGCGATGGCGAAGCGCTGCTGCTCGCCTCCCGAGAGCTGATGAGGAGCAAGGCCGGCGACGTCGCGAAGGCCGAGCCGGTCGATCAAGTCCTGTCCGCGCTGCGCCGCGCCGTTCGAGCTGCCGGGCAGCCTGACCGGCAGCAGGACGTTGGCCTCGCCGTCGAGCTCGGGGAGGAGGTGGAAGAACTGGAAGACGAAGCCGATCGAGTCACGCCGCAGGGCACTCAGCTCACGCTCGGAGGCCCCGGTGACCGGCCGGCCACCCACCTCGATCCGTCCGCCGTCCGGGCGGTCGAGGCCGCCCAGGAGATGCAACAGCGTCGACTTGCCCGACCCCGAGCGGCCGACCACCGCCACGAGCTCACCCGGCTCGACATCGAGGTCGACTCCGTCGAGCACGACCCGCGCGCCACGACCCTCACCGTGCGCCTTGCGCAGATCCCGCGCGGACAGGACCGGCGCCGCGGGCCGCAGGGGTGAGCCGGTCTCGGTCACCCGGCTCAGTGTGGCAAGCGCTTCTTACGGGCTCACGGGCCGAACTCGCTGCTCCCGCCGGCAGTGCCGCTCGGGCTGCCGCCGCCGGCGGGGGCGAAGCTCTCGGTGCTCGCGGGCTGGGGCGCGGGTGCGGGCTCGGCGGGAGCGGCCGGGGCCACCGGAGTGAACTCCTTCGCCGGGTCCGGTGGTGGCGGTGGTGAGGGAGCCGGTGCCGGAGCGGGCGAGGGGGCCGGGGTAGGGGCCGGGGCCGGCGTGGTCGCCACCGGCTGCTCGGCCACCGGATCGGGCGTGGGCGCCACCGGGGTCTCCTGCTGCACCGGCTTGGCCTCCACGGTCTGCGCCTGCGGCGCGCGGTGCGGCGGGTCGTGTCCGGCGAAGTGGTCGACGGCGGTGCCCCCGCCCGCGAGCGCCGCGGCCGACGCCGCCACCGCGGCCATCTTCTGCCCCGTGGCCAGCTCCACCGCGGCGTAGCTGCGCTCCCCCAGCGCAGCCGCCTTCTGCTGGACTGCGCCGAGCACGCCCTCCCACATTCCCCGCGGCCCGTTCGCCGCGCTCGCGGTCGTGGCCACCAGGGCCGCAGGGGGCACGATCGCGGCCACCCGCGCGGGCGCGGCACGGAACTCCTTGAGCCGCGCGCGACACGACAGGCACGTCTTCATGTGCGGCCGCAGCAGCGCGAGGTCGTCGGCGCTCGCCTCCCCATCAGCCAACGCCGACAGCAGCGGCGCGAAGCGGCCGCATTCCACGCCGCCCTCGATCCCCGCCAGCCGGACGGCCAATGCCTGGCGGCCCTCGGTCAAAGCCCGATTCACCTTCGTGTAGGTCCAGCCTGTGATCTCGCCGATCTCCGCGTACGAATAGCCCTCGGCCTTGAGCAGCAGCGCACGCATCTCCTGCGGCTTGAGCCGGCTCAGCGCCTCGGCGCCCTGGTGCAGGCGCTCCATCCGCTCGGCGCGGTCGTGGGTCGCGGCGGCCGGGGTGCCGCGGTCGCCGAGCTCGCCGTCATCGGTGACCGGCGAGTGGCGTTCGCGCTGGCGGCGCAGCGCGAACGCCTCGTGCTTCACCACGGTCTTCAGCCAGGGGACCAGCTCGGCCTCGCTGGTGGTGGGCGCCTTGGTGAGCAGGATCTCGAAGGCGCGCTGGTAGGCGTCCTCCGCATCCTCGGGCGTGGCCGCGTATCGCCGCGCGGTGGCGAGGATCTGGCTGCCGTGGCGGGTCAGCAGCTCCAGCGCCGCCTGGTCGACCTCCGCCCGAGCCGGCCGTCTATTCCTGGGGAGCATTGGCACAGCTTCAACTGCGGATCCTGCAACGTTTCTCCCCACCTCGTGTACGGCAACGTCGCAAAGAGCGGGTTTTTCGCACGTGCGGTGGTATGGGTAGGGCGAGCTTGGAAGACCTGATCGACACGCTGACGCGCGGAAACCCCACCGAGGTCAAGGTTCTGCTCGCCTCGGTGGCGCTCGGGCTGGCCGTCTACCAGCTCGTCCTCATCGCGGTGGGCTACGGCAAGCTCCGGCCGCGCTTTCTCGCGCCCGCGCCGGCCACGCGAACCCATCGCGCCGTGGGCGACACCATCGCCGTCCTGCTGGTGATCACCGCAGTGATGTGTGTCGGCTACTTCGGCTTTGAGGACGACGCGTCGCTGCACATTGTCGCCGCCATTGCGCTGCTTTCGGTGCTCGCCCTGAAGATCGCTGTGATCCGCTGGTGGCACGGGCTGGGACGCTTCCTTCCCGCGCTCGGCATCTCCGTGTGGGTGCTGCTCGCGCTCACGTGGCTCACCTCCGCCGGCGACTTCCTGGAGATCGCCTGATGGAGAAGCGATCGCACACCGGCCAGATGATCGGCTCCCTGCTCGTGGCCCTCGTCATCGTCGCGGTGGCCATCGCGGTGGTCACGGCCAAGTTCGGGTCCACGAGCGCCGCCGAGCGCGAGGTCCAGGAGGAGCGCATCGAGCAACGTGAGGAGCTGCGCGAGGAGCGCCGGGAGGCCCGTGAGGAGCGCCGGGAGGAGCGCGAGCAGCGATAGCCTTCGCCGCCGTGCGTGCCTGCGCTGCGCTGCTCGCGCTCCTGGTGGCCTTCCTGGCCGCGGCACCCGCGGGCGCCGCGGCAGCGGCGCCGCGCCGACCGACGTCCCCACCGAGGCGGGTGCACCCTGGCCCTCGATGCGCCACGACCGCCTCAACACTGGTCGCAGCGCCATCCGCGCCCGCTACCACGAAGGCGATCGTCCCTGGGCCTTCAGGACGGGCAAGGGCATCTTCTCCACCCCCGTCGTGGGGCGCGACGAGACCGCCTACGCCGGCTCGGCCGACAGCTGGTTCTACGCCGTCGGGCGGGGCGGGAGGAGGCGCTGGCGCTACAGGACGGGCGAGATCATCGACTCGGCTGCGGTGCTCGGCCGTGGCGGAACGGTCACCTTCGGCTCGGGCGACGAGCACATCTACCGCCTGCGCAGCCGCCCGCGCGCGCTGAGCCGAGAGCGGCGCACGATCTGGCGCTTCCGGGCCACTCGCCCTCCCGCCGCGGGCCAGCTCGTGAACTGGTGGGAGGGCAACGTCGCGATGGGGCCGGGCGGGGTGCTCTACGCGGGCAACACGGGCGGCCCCGAGTACGCGATCAATCCCGGCGGCACGAAGCGCTGGGTCTTCCCGACCGGCAACTCGGTCTGGTCCAACGCCGCGATCGCGAACGACGGAACCGTCTTCTTCGGGTCGCTCGACTTCAACATCTACGCCGTCCGGCGCAACGGAAGGCTGGAGTGGAAGCGCGCCACGGCCGGGTTCAACACCTCGTCGCCCGCCATCGGGCCGGACGGGACGATCTACGTGGGGTCCTTCGACGGCGCGCTGCACGCGCTCGACCCGGGCACGGGCGAGGACCGCTGGACCTACCTCACCGACGACCACGTCTACTCCTCGCCGGCGCTCGGCGAGCGCAGCGTCTACATCGCATCGGCCGACGGCTCGGTCTACGCCCTCGACCTGCGCGGCAACCTGCGCTGGCGCTACGACACCGGCGACACCATCCGCTCGTCGCCGGTGCTGGGCCGGGCGCCTCGCGGTGGCGGGCGGATCCTGTACGTGGGATCGGCGAACGGCGAGCTCTACGCCCTCGACAGCCGCACCGGCCGCCGGCGCTGGTCGTTCGACACCACTCCCGAGAACGTGGTCCTCAGCGACCGCAACGACCTGAACTCCTCGCCCGCCCTGGGACGCCGCGGCATATACATCGGCGGCGAGCACGGCCGCCTTCAGTTCGTGCCCTACGACTGGTGCCTGCGCGCCCGCGGAGATCCGCGCTGCAACCGCCGTCCCGGCGAGGCCTTCGGCGGGAACCTCACGCGGATGGCCTTCGTCACCGCGGGCGGCACCACCCTGGCCGGCGCTCCGGCCGAGCCGGTGCCCGCGGCCACCGCGCTCACCACGCGGCTGCTCGTGCGCCAGGTCGGCGAGACCGTCGACGCTGCGCTCGACCCGGCGCCGCGCGTGAGCGTCGACCCTCCGTTTCCCTTCAGCGCCGAGCCGTCGGGCGACGGTCACTTCCTGCACCTGACCCCCGACGGCTTCCTAACGCCGGGCCGGCGCTACGACGTGAGGATCGAAGGGGGCTGGACCGGCGACGGGCGCGCCGGCGCGGTCGCGAGCACGGTTCGATTTCGCACGGCCCGGGTGCGCCACCGGGGCCGGCCGCTGCGCAGCGGCCCCAGGCGCGTCTCCGCCTTCCGCCTGAGCAGGCTGGCCGTACCTCTGCCGCCGATCCTGCCCAGCCTCAACCAGATCGGCTTCGACTCCTACGACATGGCGGTCGGAGCGCTCGAGGCCGGCCGTGGCAAGCTCCTGCTCTGGGCGGTCAGCACCAAGCGCGGACCGGGCGGCACGGCTCTGGCCGACCGGACGGGCGCGTTCTCCTTTCCCCTCCAGGGCCGCTACCGCAACGACTCGCTGCTGCTCGCCCAGCGCGGGCTCAGCCTGACCTTCTCGTTTGGCGACGTGCCGATGCGCCGCTTCGACCTGCGCATGCAGCTCGGCCGGGACATGCGCTCGCGCGGCGCCAGCCTCTACGCCGAGGTCTTCTGCCCCGAGGTCCCCGTCTACGGCCCGGCGTTGATCGCCATCGGGTTGTGCAACCGCGATCGCAAGCTGCCGGCGAGCGGCACGTTCATCACCGGTCGCTACCGCGGGCCGGCCAACCGGCGCCCGGCGGGCGTGCGCGTGACGAGCCTCGACCTGCGGCGGCCGACCGCGTCGCAAACGGGCAGCGCGGTGGCCCGCCTGGGTGGCCGGGGCCTGGGCGCCCAACGCCACAGCGCGGCCATTCTGCTCACCGACGCGGCGAGCGGCGACGTGGTCTCGCTCGACTACAGGAAGGCGCTCTCGCACCGCATCGAGGGCGGCGCAATCCGCTCCGTGCGCCTGGCCCTGCCAGCGGGAACGGAGCTCCCGGACCGAATAAGGGGCTACGTGATCGCCGACGTATTCCCACTCGCTGTTCGAGACTTGTGAAAAGAGCCGCTACATTCGCCCGGCCAAGCTGTTTCACTTGCACCGGAAGGAATCCGTGCCCGAGGGCCTGGTCAAAGAGCTGAGGGAGATCGAGCCGGTCGCCCTGCCCGACCGCGACGTGCGCGCGGGCAAGCCCCTGATCCTCGGTGGGTTACTGCGCTTCGACACCCTGCGCGCTCTCGTGCGCATCGGGATGCTGGGCGCACTCGACCTGGTGGGGCTGTTCCTCGCCATCTACACGGCGCTGGTGCTGAAGGCGGCGATCCGCGCACCTGACCAGCTCGATCAGATGTGGAGCCAGGCCAACGAGTACTTCCCCCTGGCCGCGCTCGTGATGCTTCTGCTCTTCGCTCGCTCGGGGCTCTATCGCGACCGCAGCCAGCGGCCGGGCTTCTCTCGGGTGATCTCCTCGCTCTTCCAGGTCACGCTAGTGGTGCTGATCTACGGCGAGATCGAGGGCGAGCCGTTCCAGTCCTACTACATCTTCTACGCTCGCTGTTCTTTGCGCTGCTCTACGTGTCGCTCTTGCGCTGGCTCTTCGAGCGCGCCTCGGGCGTCGTCCTGCGGGCCGCGGGCTACCGGCGGCGGGCGGTGCTGATCGGCTCGGGCTCCAACATCCAGGCCGTGTCCCACGCCCTCGGCGATTCCAACGTGATCGAGCCCTACGGCTTCGTCGCGCGCACGCCCGTGGCGCTGGTCGACGGGCTGCGTGACTTCCGCTCGCTCGAGCAGCTGGAGCGGAACTTCGACGCCATCGACGAGGTGCTGATCGCGGACGCCGACTTTCCCCAGGAGGAGGCGGTCGAGCTCGTGGAACGCTGTCACCAGCACGGCGTACGCGTGCGCGTGGCGCCCTCGACGATGGAGATCCTCATGGACCGGGCGGAGTTCGTGCCCGGCCAGACGCTCCCCCTGTTCGAGCTCAAGCCGCCGATGCTCGACGGCGTCGAGTTCGCGGTCAAGCGCGGCTTCGATCTCGTCGGCGCCGCGCTGCTGCTGCTGATCCTCGCGCCGGTGATGCTGCTGGCGGCGCTCGCCATCAAGCTCAGCTCGCGGGGGCCCGTCTTCTACCGGTCGATGCGCCCGGGGATCGGCGGGCGCGCCTTCCCGTGCCTGAAGTTCCGCACCATGGTCGCCGGGGCCGACGACATGCAGGATCCGCTCGAGGTGCGCAACGAGGTCGGCGGTGCGCTCTTCAAGATTCGCGAAGACCCGCGGATCACGGGCACGGGCCGTTTTCTGCGGCGCTGGTCGCTCGACGAGCTGCCCCAGCTGTTCAACGTGCTGCGCGGCCAGATGTCGCTGGTGGGCCCGCGCCCGCTGCCCCAGCGCGACTACGACCGGCTCGAGGCGTGGCACCGCAAGCGCTACCTGGTGCTGCCGGGGATGACCGGCCTGTGGCAGGTCTCCGGCCGCTCGGAGCTCGACTTCGACGAGCTGGTCCGCCTCGACTTCCTCTATCTCGAGCGCTGGTCGGTCTGGCTCGACCTGACCATCCTGCTGAAGACGATTCCCGCCGTTGCGCGCTCCCACGGCGCCTGGTGAGCAGCCGGGGGCTCACGCCCCCGGACCCCCGCTGATTCCTGGCCGGTCGCAGTGAGCTCTCCTTTTCAGGAGGACAACCTGCTCGACCGCCGCACGCAACGCGGCGACGCTGCAGATTCACTACGACCACGGCGAGCGCCGCGAGCAGGAGCTGCTCACGCGCCGGCTGGGCCTCGACGGGGGCGACGTGCTGTCGGTGGGGTGCGGATGGCACCCGGGCCGCCATCTGTTCCCGCGACCGGCGTGGCGGCTGACCGGGGTCGATCTCGATCCGGCCATGATCGAGTCGAATGAGCTCGACGCGGGTGCGGTGGGGCGGGCGGGGGAGCTCGACTTCGCTCCGGCCTCGTTCGACGTGGTGCTCTACCGGCTCGTGCTCCACCACATCGCCTACCAGGGCCCGCTCTGGCCGGTGTTCGAGGAGGCGGCGCGCCTGCTGCGCCCCGGGGGCGCCCTGGTGGCGGTCGAGCCTGGCCTCTGGCACCCGGTGGGAGCCGGGCTGGCGCTGGCCAATCGAGCCCGCCTCGGTACCCGGATGCACGGCACGCCCGACGACATCCCGCTCTCGCCGCGCGACCTGCTTGCCGACGCACGGGCGGCGGGGCTTGCGCCTGAGCTCTACGCCGTGACCTTCGGCTGGCGGCGGCTCCCCGCCGGGGCGCAGCGCGCCCTGCACCGCCTCGACCCCCTGGGCTCGCGGCGCCGTGTGGCGCCCTTCGGTCACACGCTGCTGTTGATCGCGCGCCGCAGCTCGGCCAGCGGCATGCCGAACCCCGGCGCCCCCTCGACGGGCGCGCGGGTGAGCGTCCACCCCTCGCGCTCGTAGAAGCCCCTGGCCCGCTCCTGCGCGAGCGGGGTGAAGAGGCGCATCGCGGTGTAGCCGCGCCGGCCCGCCTCCCGCAGGACCTCGCTGTGGAGCTCGGTCGCGAGACCGGATCCCCACCAGCTTGGGCTCACGAAGAGGTGCCAGAGCTGGGCCAGGGCGGGCTCCGATGACGGGTGACGCGCGTGCCTTGCCGCCGGCATGAGGGACACGTGGCCCGCCGGGGCACCCTCGGCTTCCGCCAACAGGCACCACACGTCGGATTCACCGAGTTGCTCGCGCAGGAGGGCGTGATCCCAGTTGACCGTGGGCGGCTCCCAGCCCGGCGGTGCGAAGGAGCGGTAGCTCTCGAAGCCCTCCTTCAGCACGGCGGCGACCTGCGCGGCGTCCTCCGGGGACGCCGTTCGAAACGTCCAGCGCCCGCCGGCTGAGTCCATCCCCGCCAGGATATGGGTATGGCGAGCCGCTACGACGACGAGCTGTGGGAGCTCGTGCCCGAGGAGCCGGGCCCGCCGCCCGCCCACCTCTCGGCCTTCGTGCGCTCGCTGGGCGCGGTGGGGGCGGCCCTCGATCTGGGCTGTGGCGACGGACGCTTGGCGGCCGAGCTCGACGCCCGCGAGCTGACCGCCGCCGATGTGTCCGCGGTAGCCCTCGAGCGCGCCCGCAGCCGGCTTCCGGCGGCGCGGTTCGTCGAGTCGACCCGGACGCGCCGCTGCCGCTCGGCGACAACGCCTTCGACCTCGTCCTGTGCGCCGAGACGATCGAGCACGTGCGCGACGTCCAGCTTCTGCTCTCCGAGATCCGCCGGGTGCTGAGCCCGGGCGGGGAGCTCGCCCTCACAACGCCCGCGGCGCGCCCGATCGGCCGCCGGCTCATCCCCTCTCGCCCCCACCTGCGCCGCTTCACACGGCGCTCACTGGCCAGGCTGCTGGGCGAGCTGGGGTTCGACGTGCGGTCGGTGGGGCGGAGCAAGGCGACGCTGCTGGTGCGGGCGCTGCGCCCGTAGGGCCGAGACCCTGCGCTGCGCGAGCTGCCGTGCGCCGGGCGCCGGCGCTCCAACGGCAGCCACCAGGTCACCGAGGTTGCCGGGCTGCTTCACAGGTGTCTGAGGTTGACGGGCTATAGCCCCCACAAAGGTCAGACACCCCACCCGTGGCGTAGCGGAGTGGTCGCTTTCACCCCTCCGCGGGGGTAAATGGACCACTTCACTCGACTCAGCTCCTCTCTGGCTGCTGTCAGCCAGCGCCGGCAAACGCCACGCGGCGCCGCGCAGAGCGCCAGCCGACCCTAGTCCCGAGCCCGCTCGC
>CAVSJF010000003.1:0-13963 GCA_963728155.1 uncultured Thermoleophilaceae bacterium
CGCGTGCCCTATCCCGCTGGGCGCCGAAGGCGCTCGGGTATCGGGCAGCGGCGGGCCCATGACCACCTCCACGCTGGCCTCACCGCCAAACGCCGAGACCGTCGTGATGTTCACCGTGCCGTCGCTGAACGTCTCGCCCGGAGCCAGCGGCGCATTGGCGATTCCGCCTGACTTCGGGTGCGCGTCGAGGAGCTTGGAGCGCGTACTGAAGGCCGGGTCGTCGTTCACGCGGATGCTCACCCCGCCGAGCACCGGATCGCCGAGCGAGAAGTCGTCGAATACACCTCCACGCCCTCGTATCTCCAGGTAGTACCAGTCGAGCACGTCGCCGAACGAGTCGCGGGCGCGCGGGATGCGCAGGGTCGTGGGCTGGGGGGTCGACGCGAGCGCCGACGTCATCGAGTAGGTGCCGTTCGCGGTGATGGTCTCCACGTTCGAGGGCTGCAGCACCCCCAGCTGCTCGAGATGCCAGCCGTGGCTGTGCCGATCGCCCGAGCTGCCCATGTTGTCGAACGGATCGTTGTACTCGCTCAGCGTGCAGCTCGAGGACAGCGTCACCGGCGCGCCGCCGCTGGTGCAGTTCCAGCTGCCCGCGTGGTTGAGACCCAGGTTGTGGCCGATCTCGTGGCCCGTCACGCGGACCGTCAGGTCGCCGTTGACCCACGACTCGCTTCCCGGCAGGTAGGCCAGGCCGGCCCAGTTGCACGCGCTCTTGCCGGGGAAGACGTACATCACGTGCTGGTATCCGGCCGCGGTGAAGCCGTCGGCCGCGGCGGCCGCCTTGGCCTGACTCGCCCAGTTCGTGAAGCTGCAGCTGTTGCCAGCGGCCGGGAGCGTGTAGTAGCCGTAGACGTCGCCGTCGACGTTGCCGGCCTTTCCGGTCAGCCAGAGCTGGTCGTAACTCTCCTCGCGGAAGAAGGAGCTCGTGGACTCGGTGCCCGTGAACACCCGCTGGCGCACCTCCGCGGGCGTCCAGGGCTGGCGGGTGTCGTCGGGCGAAGTTGAAGACGATCACGGCGGTCTTGCTTGCCCACCGAGAGCGGGCGTGGCGGCCAGCGACGCGGGGTGCACCGCGCCAACGACCGTGTTGCCATCGCGCTCCCCATCGATCTCGACCAAGTTGTGGCCGGGTGCGAGTGCCGGTAGCGCTGTGGGGAGCACGGCCAGGCTTTCCCGGCCGGTGTCGAGGCGCCAGCGCGTGTCGGAGTGCCCCGAGTCGAGGTCGTCGTAGACCAGGCCGCTCAACTCGCCCTCGATCGCGTGGGCGGGCGCCGCGGCCAGCTGGAGAGCGGGCCAGAGACACGCTGAAGCTGGTGAGGAGAGGGCGGAACCGCACCCACTTCCTACTCGGGCGCCTAGGGGGTCTTCTGAACCGATCAGGCGCCCGCAACTGGCTCGGTTGTTCCCGGGCCCCTCGGCTGGCCGCCCGGCATAGACTTCGCGCGCCACGTTGCGCCGCCTCACCGTCCTGACCCTGGTGCTAGCGCTCGCCCTCGCCGGCTCCGCCCAGGCGCGCGACTTCCCGCGGACTTCCTCTGGGGGCCCGCGATCAGCGCCTTCCAGACCGAGGCGGGCGGCAACCCGGCCAACGCGGACCGGCGCAGCGACTGGTGGGTCTGGTCGCACGACGCTCAGAACATCGACGCCCAACGGGTGAGCGGTGACCGGGTCGAGCGTGGACCCGGTCACTGGCGCCTGTACGAGCGCGACGCCCGCCTGGCCCGGCGGCGCCTGGGCGCCAACGCGTTTCGGTTCTCGATCGACTGGAGCCGCATCTTCCCGCGCTCGACCGCCGGCGCGAGCACGCCGCGCGAGCTCGACGATCTGGCCAACCAGGCCGCGGCGCGGCGCTACGGATCCGAGCTGCGGGCCATCCGGCGGCGCGGCATGACGCCGGTGCTCACCCTCAACCACTTCACCCTGCCGAGCTGGCTGCACGATCCGATCGAGGTGCGCGACGCCTTCGCCGGCGTGGGCCCCGACGACCCGCCGCCCGCCGTCAAGCGAGGCGGCTGGCTCAACCGGTCGACGGTGCGCGAGTTCGGCAAGTTCGCGGCCTGGGCGGCCTGGAGGTACCGCCGCATGGTGCGGCTGTGGGTGACGGTGAACGAGCCGATGGTGGTGGCGGTGAGCGGCTACGTGAACGTACCCGGCGCCTTCGCGGGCTGGTTTCCGCCCGGCGTGTACTCCTTCCCCGGGGCAATTCGCGTGGTGCGCAACCTGGCCAAGGCCAACGCCGTTGCCTACGACGCGGTGCACCGCCACGACCCCCGGGCCCAGGTGGGCCCCGTGCACAACATGGTCGCCTTCACGCCCTCCGACCCGGGCTCAGCCCTCGACCGCCGCGGCGCGTCCCACGCCGACTACATCTTCAACCGCCTGTACCTGAACGCGGTGGTCAGAGGGTTCGACGACCGCGACGTGGACGGCGTGGTCGATCCCGGCGAGCGGCGCGCCGACCTGCGCGGGCGAGCCGACTTCATCGGCCTCAACTACTACTTCCGCAGCCGGGTGACCGGCCTGGCGGCGCCGGCCAGCGCCACCATTCCGCTGTTCGACTTCCTGCCCACCACCGCCTACGCCCATCCCCAGAACCCGACCGCCCCGCCCTGCCCCACCACGTGCACGGACTTCGGGTGGGAGATCTATCCGGAGGGCTTTCGCCGGGTGCTCGCCATCACGGGCCGCTACGGCAAGCCGGTGTACGTGACCGAGAACGGCCTGGCCGACGCCGACGACGACCTGCGCGCCCGCTACCTGGTCGACCACCTGCGCCAGATGCGCGCGGCCATGCGGGCCGGCGAGGCCGACGTGAGGGGCTACTTCGCCTGGTCGCTGGTGGACAACTTCGAGTGGGCCGCCGGCTACTACCCGCGCTTCGGGTTCTTCGGCTACGACCCGCGGACGCTCGAGCGCACCGAGCGCCCGAGCGCCCGCGTGTTCCGGCGCATTGCCCGCTCGGGCAACCTGCCGGGGCCCTAGAGCTCCTCGGCCGAGAAGGTGTCGCAGGCCGCGGGATCGCCGGTCGCGCGGCCTTCGTTGAACCAGCGCGCGCGCTGCTCGGAGGAGCCGTGGGTGAAGGAGTCGGGGTTCACGCCCCCGCCGGCCCCACCCTGGAGGCGGTCGTCGCCCACCGCCTCGGAGGCTCCCACGGCCTCGCGGATGTCGCCCTCGTCGAGGTCGCCGGCGTCGTAGACCGATTTGGCCCAGACCCCCGAGTAGCAGTCGGCCTGGAGCTCGAGGCGCACCGACAGCTGGTTGGCGTCGCCGGGATTCTGGCTCTGCAGGCTGCGCACCTCCCTGCTCGTACCCAGCTGGTTCTGCACGTGGTGGCCGATCTCGTGGGCGATCACGTAGGCCCAGGCGAAATCACCGCCCGCGCCGAGCTGGCGCTCCATGTCCGCGTAGAACGAGAGGTCGAGGTAGACGCGCTGGTCGGCCGGGCAGTAGAACGGCCCGACCGCGGACGAGGCGCTGCCGCAGCCGGTCGAAACCCCCTGGCGATAGAGCACGAGCTGGGCGCGCTCGTAGTTGCGGTTGGCGCCGGCGAAGATCTCCTCCCAGCTGTCCTGCGCCCGCGAGAACACGTAGGCGCTGAAGTCGCGCAGGTCGCGCTCGGGGTCCTGCGCGGCCGGTATGCCCTGAGCGTCCGCGGCCGAGGGCGCGTCAGAGGGGAACCCGCTGTCGATGCCGAACGCGCCTCGCCCCCGCCCCCGCCCCCGCCCAGCTGGGAGATGAGCAGGTAGACGATCAGGCCGACGATGCCGATCGCCCCACCGGCCCCCGCTCGGCCCCCGGGAAGGCCTCCGCGCGGACTCATTCCCCCGCCCCGCGCATCGATCACATCGCCACGGCGGCTGCGCCGTTCCCATCGCATGGCCCACTCTTACCCGCGAGAAGTGGGTTCGCAAGCCTTCTGGCGGGGAAAGAGGGGTGCGACACCGTCGGCACCCAAAGGAGGCTGTCGTGTACATCGGAATCGGAACAATCGTCCTGATCCTGATCATCGTCCTACTGATCGCGTTCGTCTTCTAGACGCGTTCAGGTCGGGGGGCGGCCGCGCCGAGTGCGCGGCCGCTTCTCACGTTTCGGGGCGGTAGGTGCCGAAGCTCCAGAGGTTGCCCTCGGGGTCGCGGGCGATGAAGTCGCGCGAGCCGTAATCCTGGTCGGTCGGCTCCATCACTATCTCCGTGCCCGCGTCACGCGCCCTCTGGTGAAGGGCGTCGGGATCGTCGATCACCACGTAGACGCTCGTGCGTCCGGCGGCCCGGTTGAAGCGCGGATCGCCCTCGCTGGTCGAGCCGAGCATGACCACCCCATCGGCGAAGCGCAGCTCGGCGTGCGCCACGCCGCCGTTGTCGCCCTCGTGTACCTGGAGTCGTTCGAAGCCGAACGCCCTCTCGAGGAACTCGATGGCCGCGTGGGCGTCGTCGTACTTGAGGACCGGATAGAGAATCTGCATGCGAGCAGAGTACGGCCGCTCGCAGGCGCGGTCTTGGACGGAATTTACCCCGTCACACCGCCGCCCGACGGCAGCCGCCGGGCCAGGTACTCGCCGGGAGTCGTGCCCGCGAACTGACGGAAATCACGGTTCAGGTGGGCCTGATCGTAGTAGCCACAGTCGAGGGCCACCTCGGCCAAGCGCGGTTCCTCCACGTGTTGGAGCAGCCGGGAAACGCGCTCGAAGCGCAGCACGCGCCCGATCGCCTTGGGCGGTAGGCCGATTCCCTCTCGAAAGCGATCGATGAGGCGGCGGTTGCTCCAGCCGAGCTCGGTGGCCAGCGCGCCGACGCGAGCCCGCCCGGCGCTCGATCGCAGCCGCCCCCAGGCCCACGACAGCTCGGGCTGCGGCGGCGTGGCCCGCTCGGCGCGTGCCGCGAACGTCGCGTCGAGGATGGCGAAGCGCCGCTCCCAGCCGTCGGCTTCCCAGAGCCTGTCGATCAGCTCGTGGGCCCGGCGGCCGAGCAGGTCGTCGAGCTCGACGACGCGGTTCGTCAGCTCGTGCATGGGGACGCCGAACAGGGCCCGCGCTCCCAGCGGAGTGAGGTGCACCTCGATGCCCTCCTGCCGGCCGTCGTGCTCGACCAGCGTGTGCGAGTCGTGCAGCGCCGCCACGAAGGAGGTGTGGCGGCCCTCGGGCAGGCGCAGCCTCGTCTCGGGGCTGAGGATCAGCGTCACGTCGCCGCTCGGAACCTCGCGCCGGCAGAGGGGCTCGGCGCTGCGCTCGACGTAGCCCGTGTAGTCGCGCACGAGCCCGCGCAGCGGGCGCGCCGCGGCGGCGGTGACCATCTCCCACGAGAGCTCGGGCGACTCGTGGCGGGCCACCTCGTTCATCAGCGCGGGAAGGGCAGGAAGGCCTGCTCGGCCAGGTTGTCCAGGCTGTTGGCCTCGAGCCCGAGCTGGGACAGGGTAAAGAGGCGTCCGCCCACCACGAACGACCGCTCGACCGGCCAGGGGTAGCGCTCGGCGTCCTCGTCGTGCGAGGCGCGTCCGCGCTCGACGATCCCGCTCGTGCGGTCCACGCCGAAGCCGATGGCGCCGCTGAACGGCGGCGCGTCGTCGAACTCGGCGTAGGAGTGGACCGGCATCACGGCGAGCTTCGCCGGGCCCCACCAGAGGAAGGCGTGGTGGTCGTACTCGACGTCCGAGCTCGAGTCGCGCTGCACGGTCAGCCGATGCAGACGGCGCGGCCGGGCCGGGTCGCCCACGTCGAACAGCGAGAGCTGGGTGCCGAGCCGGCTTCCGCCCGCCGTGGCGTCCTGGCCGACGCCCAGCAGGAGGTCGTCTTCGATGGGGTGCAGGTAGGCCGAATAGCCGCGGATCTTCAGCTCGCCCGCGACCGTGGGCGCCGAGGGCTTGGAGAGGTCGAGCGTGTACAGCGGATCGGTCTCGCGGAAGGTGACCACGTAGCCGCGCTCGCCGATGAAGCGAACGGCATAGATGCGCTCACCCTTGCCCAGTCCACCCGCGCGCCCGAGCTCGACCAGCGCGCCCGAGCGCTCGCCGAGCGTGGTCACCCGGCTCTCGCTCTCGTCGTCGGTCGGGCCGGTCCACCACGAGGGCTCCTCGGTGCTGGCCACCCTCAGGACGCCATCGTGCTCGGACATCGAGAACTGGTTGAGCAGGTAGCCCGGCACCCTCCCGCTGGCGCTGTAGGTGGTGCTGTCGGGCTTCGAGATGTCGAAGCGGTGGATCAGCGTGCCCGCCCGCTCGGGTGGGTACTCGGAGCCGTCGGGCGTAGGTATCCACTCGGTGGTGGCCACGTACAGGCTCGAGGCCGACGCGTAGGCGATCTCTCCCCCGCTGAGCACGGCGTCGGAGTCGACGGCCGGCAGGCCCTTCGACAGATCGACCGTCAGCACGGTGAGCGTGTCGGTGCCGGAGAAGCTCGCCGGGCGCAGCACCTGCCGGCAGCGCGCCGCCTTGCGGACGGTGTGACGGCTCGTGACCCGGCTGCGCGTGACCCTGCGCGGAAGCCAGCCGCGCAGGCGGCTGCGAAACGCCGGCTCGAGGGCGGCGCGGGGGCGCGACCACACGACCACGCGTGCTGTGTGGCCCGTGAGACGTGCGCTCACGTGGACGCCACGGATGCGCTCCGTGCGCAGGATCGTCATGGCCGCGGGGTCGCTCACGTCGACCTCGGTGAGCACGGTCACCTCGTCGTAGCTGCCCGAGTAGACGTCCCTCTCCCTGGTGCCCAGAGGCGCCTGCTGCGAGATCACCAGCAGCTTGTCGCCCGACAGCAGCAGCTCGTGGCCCCAGCCCTCGAGCTCGACCGAGTCCAGCATGCTCGGCCCGGCGGAATCGACGGAGTGGAGGCGGTCGCCCGCCACCGCGAAGATGCGGCCGCCGGCCGTCTTGACGATGTCGGGCTCGTCGACCCCGGCCTCCTGGACGTTGGTGCCCGAGTCGCCGGTCTCGCTTCCGCCCGCGGCGCTGTCCTCCTGCGCCAGGGGCTGGGGCAGCGGCGCGCCATCGGGCGAGCGCAGCAGCGGGGGAGGCGAGAAGGCGAAGTCCTCGACGAAGGGCTCCTGCGGCCCGGCGCCCGGACCGCGATCGGAATAGCGCCGCCCGTAGCGGATCAGCCCGGTGCACGAGTTGAACGACTTCAGCCGCAGCAGCTTGGCGGCGCGCGTGCGCTTGGACGCCGTCTGGGCGTCGGGGGAGGCGGCCGACGCGGCGGCGGGAGCGAGCGCCACGACGGCGAAGACGAGCGCCGCGACGGCGCGTTTGACCATGGGATGAGCGTACATGCGCCTACTACGCGCGGCACGACGGACCGTCACGCCGCCGATGCCTAGCGTGCGCCGGCCACGAACTCCGCCACGGCGGCGATCTCCTCCTCCGAGAGATCCCCGCCGAACGCGGGCATGCCGCCCCGCCCCTCGGTCACGATGGCCTCGATCGCGCCCGCGTCGAGGCCTACGCCGTCGAGATTGGGACCCACGGCACCGCTGGTGCCCGCCGCCGAGAGCGTGTGACACGAACCGCAGCGCTCGGTGAACACCGCCTTGCCGTCAGCCGCCGCGGCGCCGCCGCCTCCGGCTCCGCCGCCTCCGGTGTCACCGCCCCCGGTGTCACCGCCGGCCTCGTTCCCCGCGTAGGGGGCCGCCCCGGCAGCCTCCCCGCTCTTGTCCTCGGCCACCACCTGCGGACCCACGAACATCATCACCACGAGCAGGGTCGCCAGCACCCAACCGAGCAGCTCGAGCGTCCTGTCGACTCCGTGGAGCATGACCTCAGAGCGCGGGCCAGCCGCGCTCGTTGGCGAACCACAGGGCGCTGGTGAGCCAGGCCCCGATCAGCACGGCGAACATGATCCCCCCGGCCACCGGAAGCGCGACCCCCGGAAGCCCCTTCGAGCGAACGATCGTGACCTTGGCCGCGAAGGCGCCGTAGACCGCACAGCCGAGCAGCGAATGGGCGAGCACGCGCGTGTCGGTGTCCTGAAAGCCGAGCGACCACAGGCAGTGGTAGGCCACCGGCAACGACACGATGAACGCAAGCCGGCCCGATATGCGGTGAACGTCGCCCGCCCACGGAGGCGCGCGGCCGGGCAGCTTGCCGTACACCCACATGGCGCTGGCCACCTGCACCACGGCGAAAACGGCAGCGACGGTGCCAAGCCACACCTTCATGGCGATCGTCGAGGAGAAGAAGAGCGTGAACACGAGCTCCTGGCTTGGATCGTGCACACGGCCATAGACGCCGAGGGCGACCGCCACCAATGCGCCGAGGGCCGCGGCAAAGAGCAGCCGGGGCGCGGCAGCGGGCCGGTCGACAGCGGTCGCGCTCATGGTCCGGCGACGGTAACGCGCGATGCGGACAGCGGCAAGGTCGCCGGCCTTGGGATCGTCAGGACACTGCGCGCAGCAGGGCGGTCACGCCCGCGGCCACCACCACGCAGCCGATCACCGAGCCGGTGCGCCACCCCACCAGGCCGCCGGCGGCCACTCCCGCCGTGTCGGCGCCGATGGCCCACTTGTCGGCGTCGGCCAGAGCGGCCGTGACCACCAGCGCGGCCAGCAGCGCCGGCGCCATCAGGGCGATGACCCCGGTCAGGCGCTCGGGCAGCTGACGTCCTCCGAGCGCCACGGGGCCCACGGCCTTGATCACCGCCGTGACCAGCGCACAGCCGCCGATGAGGAAGACGGTCGAGTTCATCTTCCGCCAGGGCGCAGTCCCACAAGCGCAGCCACGCTCGCCACCATCACCGGCACGCCCGCCGGTGCCACCGGCACCAGCGCGAGCGCGATCAGTGCGCCCAGTCCGGCAACGCCGATCGCCCGCCGGCTCTTCAACTCGTTCAGCAGCAGAGCCAGGAAGAAGGCGGGGAACAGCGCGTCGAGCCCGAGCGCCTCGGGGTCGCCCAGCTTGTCGCCCCAGATTGCGCCGGCCACCGTTCCCGCGACCCAGGCGACGTACATGATCGACGTTGAGCCGAACAAGAGCCCGCGGTCGAAACTGCCGTCCTCGCGTGAGGCCAGCGCCCAGGAGGCGTCGACCACGGTTTGGCCCTGCGCCGCCCGGCTGGCCGCGCCTCCGCGCAGCGAGGGGCCGAGCGCCACGCCCATCGGCAGGAAGCGGGAGTTCACCAGCGCGGCGGCCACCACTGCCGCGCCGGCCGAGCCGCCCTCCGCGATGATCGCCACGGCGGCGAACTGCGCCGAGCCCGCGAACACGATGGCCGAGAAGATCACGGCGGCAACCCCCGAGAGGCCGGCACCCTCGGCCACCACCGCAAAGGACACCGACAGCAGCACCCCGGCGACCGCGAAGGGGACGCCGGCGCGAACGCCGTCGACGAACGTGGATTCCTTGACCTCGGTGCTCACGCGCCGAGACTCTAGGCGGCGTCATATAACTCCGGGCATGCGACACGACATCGTGGTGATCGGAGCCGGCCTGGCGGGTCTCTCGGCTGCGCGCGGGCTGGCGAAGGGAGGCGCGGACGTCGTGGTGCTCGAGGCGCGCGGGCGCCCGGGCGGGCGTGTGGAACAGACCGAGCTGGCGGACGGCCGCCTGGTGCAGCTGGGCGGCGAGGTGGTGGCGCCGTTCCACACCGCCTACACCCGGCTGGTCGAGGAGCTGGGCCTGACCATCGTGCCCGCCTTTCCCTCCCTGCCCGGCCAGGAGACCTTCGTGCTCGCCGACGGCGATCGGCTTGTGGGCGAGGGCTTCCCGTTCTTCGGCGACGAGGACCGCCGCAGCTACGAAGCGGTGGAAGCGGCGTTCGCGCGGCTCGCCCGTGAGGTGGATCCCGAGGACCCGTGGTCTCATGCGCGCGCGAAAGAGCTGGATTCTGTGTCGGTCTCGCGCTGGCTGCGCTCTCAGGGAGCCACCCACAACGTGGTACGGGCCCGCGAGCTGGTGGCCGGCGCCCTCGCCGCGGAGTCCAACGAGCGCACCTCCCTGCTGTCCGATCTGCGCAAGGAGGCCGCCGCCGGGGCGCACGGCTTCTACGACTACGACGTGTGGGAGTGCCAGCGCGTGGCCGAGGGCTCGGCCACGGTGGCCCTGCGCGTGGCCGTCGAGCTCGGGCACCGCATTCGCTACGCCACGCCGGTCACCGAGCTCAGGGTGGGCCCGGGTGGCTGCACGGTGCTCACCGCCACAGGCGAGCGGTTCGAGAGCGAAGCCGTGGTCTCTGCACTGCCGGTGGGCCCGCTTCGCCATGTGCGCGTGGAGGGCGTGTCGCCCGAGCGCCTCGCGTCGCTGCACCGACAGAAGAACGCGCTGGTGGCCAAGCCGGTGTTCGTGTGGGCCGACTCCTTCTGGGAGCGAAATGGCCAGAACGGAGACGTTTACAGCGAGACCGGGCTGATCGGCGGCACCTGGACCCAGCGCGAGGGCATCATGTCCGCGCTCGTGCCTCCGGAGCGCTTCGGTCCCTTCCTGGCCACCCCCGAGGAGGAGCTCGAGGACATGCTCGTCGACGAGATGGCCGTCGCCTACGGAGACGAGGCCCGGGCGCTCCAAGCCTTCTTCGTGCGCCGCTGGGGCGCGGATCCGTGGACGCGCGGCTACATCACCTCCTGGCGTCCGGGCGACGTGATGGGCGTCGGGCCCCTGCACGGGACACACGAGCCACCCTTCTACGTCTGCGGCTCGGACCAGTGGGTGTGCGGCTACATGGAGGGCGCGGTGCGCACCGGCTCGTCCGCCGCCGAGGCGGCGCTCGGCGTGTGACGGTAGAACTCGACGTTCTCGGCCGCCAGCGGCGTGTTGCCCAGGATCATGTCGGCCGACTTCTCCGCCGTCATCATCGTCGGCGCGTAGATGTTGCCGTTGGTCACGTAGGGGAACACCGACGCATCGACCACCCGTAGACCATCGGTGCCGTGCACCCTCATGGAGCGCGGGTCGGTCACGGCCAGCCCGTCGGTGCCCATGCGCGCCGTGCACGACGGGTGGAGCGCGGTTTCCGCGTCCTTGGCCACCCATTCCAGGATCTGCTCGTCGGTGGCCACCTCCTGGCCCGGTGACAGCTCGCCGCCGCTGAACGGGGCGAAGGCCGGCGCGTCGAGGATCTCCCGCGTCTTGTGGATCGCCTCGATCCACTCCCGGCGGTCGTTCTCGGTGGAGAGGTAGTTGAAGCGCAATGCCGGGTGCTTGCGCGGATCGCGGCTCACGATCTTGCACGTGCCGCGCACGTCGGAGTACATCGGCCCCACGTGCACCTGGTAGCCGTGCCCGCCGCCGCCGGGCGGCAGCGTGCCGTCGTAGCGCACGGCGATGGGCAGGAAGTGGTACATGAGGTTGGGGTACGGGACCTCTTCGTTGGAGCGGATGAACCCGCCGGCCTCGAAGTGGTTGGTCGCGCCCGGCCCGCTCTTTCGGAGCAGCCACTCGGCCCCGACCTTGGGGCGGCTCTTCATCGCGAAGTACGGCGCCATCGACACCGGCTGGGTGCTCGAGTGCTGCACGTAGACCTCGAGGTGGTCCTGGAGGTTCTCGCCCACGCCGGGCAGATCGCTGATCACCTCGATGTCGAGCGCGCGCAGCTCGCTCGCCGCGCCCACCCCGGAGAGCTGCAGGAGCTGAGGCGAGTTGATCGCGCCGCCACACAGGATCACCTCCGCACCATGGGCCCGGGCCGCGCGGCGGCCGGGCCGCGCGTATTCCACGCCGATCGCCCGCGAGCCGTCGAAGAGGACCCGCGTGGTCAGCGCGAAGGTCTCGACCTTGAGATTGGGGCGCTCCATCACCGGATGGAGGTAGGCCTGCGAAGCCGAGAGGCGCTTGCCCTTGTGGACGTTGCGGTCGAAGGCCGCGAACCCCTCCTGGCGGTAGCCGTTCACGTCGGTGGTGAGTGGGTGGCCCGCCTCCTGGACGGCGGCGAAGAAGGCGTCGAAGAGGGGGCCCTGGGCCGGACCGCGCTCGAGCACCAGCGGGCCGTGGTGACCGCGGAAGGGATCGTCCTGCGCGGCGGCGAGGCAGGTCTCCATGCGCTTGAAGTACGGCAGGCAGTGGGCGTGGTCCCACGTGCCCATCCCCTCGCCTGAGGCCCAGCGCTCGTAGTCGAGCGGGTTGCCCCGCTGGAAGATCATGCCGTTGATGCTGCTCGACCCGCCGAGCACCTTGCCGCGCGCGTGATAGACGCGCCGGCCGCCCATGTGGGGCTCGGGCTCGGACTCGTACTTCCAGTCGTAGAAGCGGCTGCCGATCGGAAAGGCGAGCGCCGCCGGCATGTGGATGAACACGTCCCACGACCAGTCCGGACGCCCGGCCTCGAGCACGAGGACGCGGTTGGCCGGATCCTCGGAGAGGCGGTTGGCCAGCACGCTGCCGGCAGAGCCGCCGCCGACGATGATGAAGTCGTAGTGGGAAGCCATGTGAGCTTTCTACCACTCTGCCGTCCGTGGGGTTGGACGATCTGTCGGGATATGCGGCGCATAACTCGTCCCGCCCGTCAGTGCGGCGCCAGGAGGAGCGCCAGTTGCGCCGCCACCACGGCCGGCTCGTTGCGCAGCCGGCGCCAGGTAATTCGCACCACACGCCAACCGGAAGCGGTCAGCGAGGCGTCGCGGACGCGGTCGCGTTCGAAGGCCGCTCGGGTCCCGTGGGCCCGCCAGCCGTCGGTTTCGACGATCAGCCGCTGCGGGCGCCACACGAAATCGGGCTTGAAGCGCCCCACTCGGTGGTTCACCGACGGAGGCGGCAGCCGATGGCCGCGGCAGAGCGCCAGGAGAGCCTCCTCGAAGTCGTTCACGGTCCGCGTGCTGCCGAGGTCGTGCTCGGCCAACACGCGAGCCAGCTTTCCGCTCCCGCGGCGGCCGGGGATCGGCTCCAGGCCGGTCAGGTCGAGGCGTAGATAGGCCGCCTCGTCGAGGACGCGCTCCAACTCGCGAAGCGAGGAAGAATCGGCCAGGTCGATGACCGTCCGTCGCGGACAGGTGACGGGGATCATCTCTCGGACGACCACGTCCTCCGCCTCGAGCCTGGACCGATGGATCACGATCGACCGGCGCCGGCTCCGCTCGCCACCTCTGCGCACCGTTACGTCGATCCTCGGTCCCTTCTGAGGGAGCAGGCCCCAGAGAACCGCCGCGCTTCTGTGGCTGAGCGCCGCCTGGTCGCCGCATGCGAGGACCGCGGCGAGCCAGCGCCCGTGCGCCGTCAACCCGGCGTGCCCGACGGCATACACGCCTCGGTGGAGGCGGTGGAGATGGCCCGCCCTCACCCAGTTGTCGAGCGCATGTGGCCCGAGGCCGATTGCGATCAGCTCGGCCCGGGTCATCACGCCGTAACGGCGCCCGGCAACTGCAGCAATGAGCTGACCGACAGGGGCTGGACGGTCTGCCCGCATACGTAGGGCATGAGTCGTCCAACCCCGTGGGTACGCCCCCCTTACTGCTCCAGCGGTCCGCCGTCCACCATCGAGCGAAACCAGTGGAGCGGCCGCTCGGGAGCGTCCCCGTCGAGCTCCGGCGCGCCGCGGCCCTGCTCGAAGTCGTCGCGGTTGACGGTTCGCAGCTCCACGCTCACCCGTGCCTCAGCGGACGTGTTGGGCACCGTCGCGTGGAGGTGCGCGCCGGAGAAGCAGAGCAGGTCGCCGGGCTCGATCACCATCCTCAGCTCCGAGCCGGTGTCGACCGGCTCGGCGGGCTCCGGGACGAGCGCCACGGGCTTTCCCGCCCGGCGGCGCTCGACGACCTCGGAGAGGCTCCAGCTCGCGCTCGTGTTGGCGAGCGGCTTCGACCAGTACTCCGGATAGAAGGCGATCGTCCGCTCGCTCGTGAGCGGACGCAGCGGGAGCCACCAGTTCGCCTGGCAGAGCAGGTTGGAACCCCAGGTATCGCGGTGAAAGCCGAGCGTCCCGACGCCGCGTTCGGAGCGCGGCGGGACGATCCGCAGCTGGAGCCGGTCCCAGTACGTTCGCGTGCGGACGACGCCGACCTGCTCGAGCGCCTCGCGCATGAGGCGCTCGATCCGGGCGTCCTGCGTGAAGCGGGCTTGAATC
>CAVSJF010000004.1:0-506589 GCA_963728155.1 uncultured Thermoleophilaceae bacterium
TATGACCGTATCGAAGGCGCCGGGTGCAGGCTTGAGATAGGTCTGCAGCTCGTACGCCGCTCCATTGCGCCCGTAGACATAAACAGCGCCGGCGTCGGGTGCGTCGTCATTGTCGTTGTCGACGGGACCCGTGCGGATGCCATCCTCCAGCGGTGCACCGACAACCAGTGTCGCGCCGTCAGCCGAGAGCGCGACTGCGAAGCCGAACAGATCGCCCGGCACCTGAGGAGTGATCCCGCCTTCACCGTTCGGAGCACGCAGCAATGTCGGCTGCTCGTTCCAGGCTGTTCCCGTGCGCGTAAAGACATACACCACTCCCTTGTTACGCTGCAGGCCGTCCTCTCCATTCTCCAGCGGCGCACCGATTGCCAGCGTATTGCCATCCGCCGAAACGGCCACGTCGAGCTCGTTTGCGTCGGCCGGCACATTCAGGACTTGCTTGCTCGCCAACGCTTCCGCGAGATGCGGCAGCAACGGCAGGTCCGCCGCCGGCGTGCAGCCGACGGCGTTGCATGCTTCGACGCGCACCGCGGCGGCGCTCCACTGAATCGTGAAGCCGACAGCGAAGTTGAAGTCCAGGATCGTCGCCGACAAATTGTCGGCGCCCGTGAGCGGCGCGAAATCGGTGACGTTGTCGCGCTTCAGCTGTACGCGATAGCGCGCTGCGCCTTGCGAGGCATTCCAGGTCGCAACGAATCGTTGAGTTGCGCCATCGAATCGTACGTTGGCGGGGAATGCGCCAGGTGCGGTCGGCGCGGGGACGGTCCCGCCGCCGCCACCGCGACCACCAACCGACCGCCTCCGCAGCCGTGGATCAACACGAGTAACGAAAGCAGAACGATGCGATGCGAGGTCATGACTTTCCTGCAGCAGGATGCGACGGCGCGGCATCGTAGAGAGCGATGCCGCGCCGTGCCATGACTGAGCAGGAACGTTTGTTGATCGAGCGTTCACGCGATTGATCGGTCGTTCGGCGCGCTTGATCGCTCAGGCCGCATGCCGCTGGAACACGGCCATCTGCGCGGCGAGCGCGCGTTGAAACGCGGGGCGCGCTTCGCAACGCAGTCGATAGTTTTCGAGCACCGGGATCTGCGCAACGATGTCGGTGTGCCGCAGGATTCGCAGCACCGTCGTCATCAGCAGATCCGCCGCCGGTGAAGCGCTCTTCGAGATAGCTCGCGTCCGTCGAGGCGGGCCGCGAGCTCGCCCAGACGCTTCTGCACGAATTCGACAGCGCCAGGCCGGCGCAACTTGGCCCACTCTTCCTGCGCGTACACCAGGTCGATCGTCGCGAGATTCTGGATGTGCGGCTCGATCGAGTTCATCGCGGCGAACATCCACGCAGTCGACGCGCGCGCGGCCGGCCGCGATCGGCAGGCATCAAGCGCCTCGGCAGCGCTGCGCGACGTGATGCACGATCGCGGCCAGACTCGAACAGCACCAGGTCGCCTTCCTGGTAGGCGGGCACCTGGCCCGAACGGCTGGAGGCTGGCGATAGGCTTCGGAAGCTCCTGATCCTCCGGCCCGATCACCCGCTCGACCCGGCCCGCCTCTTCGCGGATAGCCCCAACGGGCGGCCGGGCCGGGCGGACGGTGACTGGGCACGAAGATCGGGACACCGCCATGGTCACCGCCCCAGTGGTCCATGAGCTCGGCCGTCCGCCGCCCCGGCGAGAACCGCACCCGCCGCCGTCCATTGATCCTGGAACTCCCTGGTCGGCCCCGACGGCTGGCCGGATCTCCCCGTCCGCGTCGGCCCACTTGTGCAGCCGCCCGCCATCCTCACCTCCAAGGAAATCGTCGGGGTCGGCGATATACCCCGGCCGAGGGACACCGACATATCGAGCACTGAAACAGACACTTCTACCTCCTGTGGTCTCAAAGGTGTTCTTGTGAATTGACGGTCACGTGGGGGACTCGGGAGGGTCAGGACTTCCGGTTCCGGCCAGAACTGAGGGCAGACGCGGTGTTCGGGGGGCGAGGATGCTGGGTGTGCCCTCCCGTACTCGTCGAGAGCGCCAGAGCATCACTGCGAGCATCGCCGGGACCATCACCGCGTGCTGGACGGCGAACGCGCCTCCCAGACCGAAGGCGCCACTCGCCACGAGCGCCGCGGCTAGGGCGCTGGGCAACAACATCGATGTCGCCATCTCGGCGTTGCGGCGGGCCGAGTGGCCGCGGTAGCTCATCCAGTAGAACCATCGGGACGGTCAGAATGCTGAGACCCATCAACATCACCCGGAAGCCGCCCGGCTGTCCCGTCAGGCTGCTGCTCGCCGCGGTGAACGCGAGCGCCGCCAGCCCTTCGAGCACGCCCATGCCGAGCAGCATCACCACGAGCATCTCCCCGAAGTGACGGGCAAAGACGCGCCTGCTGTTGTTTGACATCACGGCAGACTGTGACCGCCGCTAATGCTCTGATCAACGGCCGACCGGCGAACGCATCGTGTAGCCTTCACTTCATGATGTGGCAGCTGATTGAGCTGCGGGAGCTGCGTCTGTTTCTCACTCTCGCCGAGGAACTGCACTTCGGTCGCACGGCCAGAGTCTCAACTAACTCCTTCACGGGTCAGCCAGAGCCTGCGAGCCCTCGAGGACAAGCTCGGCGCCCAGCTCTTGTTCAGGACCAGCCGCCACGTCCGGCTCACGCCGTTCGGCCAGCGGTTGCTTCGGGACGTAGCTCCGGTGATCGAGCAACTTGACGGGGCGCTCGAGCGGAACAACGCCGCGGCGCGGAATCTCGAGGGCACCCTGCGGCTCGGCGTCTCAGCGGGCCGGCCGGCGGCCCGCGCGTCGTCGAGATCATCAATGCCTTCGAATCCACGCACCCAGAGTGCAGCGTCGAGGTCGCCCAGATGTCTCGGACGATCCTGTCAGTGCGCTGCGGGAAGGCGAGATTGAGGTGATGGCCACGTGGGTGCCGCTGGAACAGCCGGACCTCGTCGTCGGGCCTACCCTGTCTCGACAACCGCGCGTCCTCGCTGTCGCGCACGATCATCCACTCGCGGGGCGCGATACCGTTGATGTCGAGGAACTCGCAGATCACCGGGTCGTCCGCTACGACAACTGGCCGACCGAGCTCCGAGAGGCCGCGGTGCCGTCCCGGACTCCCAAGGGCCGTCCGATCAGGACGGCAGTGGGCGTCGGCGACCGCGCCCTCCTCGGCCTTCCTGTTCGCGTCGCGCGGGGCGAATTCGTCTTCCCTACCGTCGAGTCGGCGACTCCCTACATGGGAGAGCTCGATCTCGCATTCGTCCCGATCACCGGTATGGCGCCACTTTGCAGCGCGCTGGTGTGGCGCCGTCCCGCGCGCGATCCGAGACTACGCGCCTTCATCCGCGTCGCGCGGGACCTGCTCAAGGACTAGGGGGGAGCCCAAGGCGGCTTGTTGGTGCTCGACCAGAACCCAAAAGCGACTGAAGCAACCCACCAGACGGAGAGGTAGAGGTGCCTGTTCGGTGCACGATATGTCGGTGTCCGAGAACAAAGACGACCCGGCGGCCTGCGACGGTCATGACCGCCTGGGTAAACCCGGTCTGTATGAGCGAACGCCGGCGCACCCAACCCGTCCCCGCGTCGACTACGACACACAGCCGGGCCGCTTCCAGCTGGCCCGCGATCTGCTCAGGCGCCACGGCGCCGTCGTCGACGTGCATGCCGCCGTAGCCGCGCGCTTCGTGACCGAAGGAATGTTGCCCGTGCTCGATGTTGGCTGCGGGGAGGGCGAGCTGGCACGTCACCTTCCCCCGGGCGCGTGGACTGGCATCGACTCCTCGCCGGCCATGGTGGCCAGCGCTCCCGCAGGTGCACGGCTGGGACGAGCCGACTCGCTGCCCTTCGCCGACGCGTCGTTTAGGGGTGTGGCGCTCCTCTACGTCCTCTACCACTTCGAGGACCCAGCAATCGTGCTTAGGGAAGCGCGCCGCGTCGGGCGCCCAAGCGGGTTGGTCGCGGCGGCGGCGCCCAGCCGCCATGACTCGCCCGAGCTGGCCTTCGCCCTCCCGCGCCGCTCGCTTCCATTTGACGCCGAGAGCGCTCCGCAGCTCATGGCCCAGCAGTTCGGCGCGGTGGAGATCGACGGCTGGGACCTGCCACTACTCACGCTTCCCGACCGGACGCGGTGCGGGACTACCTGATCGGGAAAGGGACCGACGACACCATCGCCGCCAACGCCGCGACCCAGGTCAAGGTCCCGCTCACCGTCACCAAGCGAGGCGCCGTGGTCTGGGGCAGGATCTAGGCGGCGCGAGGGCATCAGGCATCCGCCTCGCCGGCCGGAACACGTGAGCCGGCACGGGAGGTCGTAGGTGTCCCGGGCCCCTCGGCGTCGCAGCTGCAACATCAGCCAGGCCCGCGCCAGCAGCAGGCTAGTGCCGGTGACGGTCACTGCTGGCGCGAGCTCCTCCAGAGGCACACCTGCCACATGCCCGATCACGCTGCGTCCTTGTCGTAGGCGTCGTGGTAGTTCCACCACTGGCCCGCCGGGAGGTCTGCAGGTCCCCTCCGGGAGTCCTCCCAATCCTCTTGGCGGCCAAGCGCTGTGATGTCGAGGAAGCTCCACGTGCTGCCCAGGTGCTCGGCGCCGCGGCCGTCGACGAAGTAGGTGCGGAAGATCCGGTCGCCGTCGCGGATGAACGCGTTGTGTCCGTGCCATTCGTCGACGCCAAGGTCCTTGTCGAAGTCGTCAGTGATCGTGTACCAGGGGATGTGCTCCCATCCCATGCGCTCCTTCAGGCCGCGGATATCCTCCTGGGGGGCGCGCGAGGCGTGGACGAGCGTCGTGTCGCGCGCGTTCAGGTGGGCGAGGTGCGCGATCTGGTCGGCCATCATTGAGCAGCCCTCGCAGGCCCGCTCCGGGAACGCGCCACCCGCCAAGGTGGTGACGTCCGGCGCGTAGAAGAAGCGGTAGACGATCAGCTGCCGGCGGCCGTCGAACAGGTCGAGCAGGCTCGCCGGGCCGTTCGAGCCCTCGAAGCGATACTCCTTTTCCACCGCCATCCATGGCATCCGGCGGCGCTCCGCGGCCAGCGCGTCACGGGCGCGGGTCGACTCCTTCTCCTTCACGAGGAGCTGCAGGCGCGCGGCCTCCCATTCCTGCGGTGACACGATCGGGGGTGTGTTCATATGGAGCTGGTCAGTCATTGCTGTCTTCCTCCTTGTTGTTTGTGTCATTCCACGGCCCCGGCCGCAGGGACCGGCTCCAACCGCTCCCGGGGGTGTTGCCTCCGCTGGCCTTCCGGCGCTGGGCCGAGTCCACCCGTGGTGCCCGTCGCGGCGGAGAGGCCTCCAAGCGCTGAGACCGCCCGGGAGGGGTGTCGAGCCCGTTGACGACAACATGGTCCTTGCCCGCCCAATCCGGCTCGTCCACTACAAGGAGGGACTAGACCGCGGCGAGCCACTCTTCGAAGCTGGGGCCGGCGAGCTTCGCGCCCGGGTTGGGCAGCGCGGCGCCCTCCGCATAGGCCGCGGCGTCCGGGTCGCCGGGCTCCGCCAGCGGACCGCCACGGCTCTCGCGGATCTCGAGCGAGTCACCTCGGCTGGCGAAGAGCGCGGCGGCCGCATCGGCGAGACGCTCCTCCTGCGGGCCGGCGACTTCGGTGATCCTGCCGTTCTCGATCTCCGGCTCCTCGGCCGCGTCGGCGAGGGTTTCGGCGACGACGCGGGCGGCCACGAGCTGCGTTCGCATCTCGGGCAGGTAGGCGACGCCATCCTGGATCGTCCACCCGACCAGCGGATCGACGAACTCGTGGAACTGGGCAGCGCGAACGATCCGGACCGGGAGCGGGCCTTCGAGCAGCGTCTGCTCCTGCGCCATCTTCGCCGCGTTGTAGCCGCCCTGGAACTTGTCGATGCCGATGATCGAGACGACGACGATCCGCTTCGCCCCGGCTGCGGCGCCGGCTCGCTGCAGGTTTCGTGCCGAAGCGGTGAAGAACGCCGTCGCCTCCTCCTGGTCGGGCGAGGGCCCGGTGGCCGTGTCGATAATGGTCTCGGACCCGGCGAGCGCCTCGTCGAGACCCTCGCCGCTGACCACGTCGACACCCACCGAGCGCGCGATCGGGACCACATCGTGTCCCCGCTGCTCGAGGATCTCGACGAGGGGCGATCCGACCCGGCCGGTGGCTCCCGTGACGGCAATCTTCTGGCCCGTGCTGTTCGGTCTCCATCGTTGTCCTTTCTCGCCGCCGGCGGCTCGGCGCCGGCGAGTTGGTCTGTAACTCGTGTGACACCTGACGGCGCGAAGATGTGACCGACTCACCGGGCGCCTTGAGCGGCCGAGCGGGGTGTCCTGCGATCGTTGACTAGGGCCAGGGTGCCGGCGGAGAGGGATCAGCTTGTTCATGATGCTTCTCCTTGGTTCTGTGAGACGGGCAGGTGTGCAGGGCTTCGTCACGCGATGTCGCGGCGTCGCAGCAGGAGCGCGGAGAGGCGGCGAAGGCGGCGATGAAGGCGGCGAGCACAACGAGAGCCTGCGGGCTGTCCACGAAGGGCCCGCTGAATGAACCCGGCCCGCTTTCCTCGATGTTCTGCGACGAGGCTCCGAGCGCGGTCGCGATCGAGTAGCCGTTTGCGCGCAGGAAGACGTTGGTGAGCGGCTCGAGGACGGTCACGCTGTCGGCGAAGGCGCTCAGGAGTCCTTCGATCACGAGCGCGTAGAGGATGCCGACGCCGATCGCGAGCGAGGTCCCGCGCGTGAGCACGCCGAGCAGGACGCCGAGCGCCGCCCATACCGCCAGGATCAGCCAGCCCGCCGCGATCGCGCGCACCAGCAGCCAGGCGGACGGCCAGCTGACGGGCGCGTCCTCGATCTGCGCGATGACGTAACTGGCCACCGCGCCGGCCGCGAACAGCGCCAGCACGAACGGGACGAGCACGATGGCGAGCGCTGCCAGCTTGGCGGCCAGCACGCTGATCCTGCCGGGGCGTTGGGTGAACAGCGCCTTGAGCGTGCCCCAGCCGTACTCGCTGCCGAGCGCGAAGACCCCGAGCATCAGCGCGAAGACACCGCCGAAGAAAGGAAACCCAGCGAGCAGCGTCCCGGCGAGCGACTCGGGAAGGAACTGCTCGACTCCGCCCGTCGCGTCCTCGGGGTCGAGCGCGTACGGGATGACATAGGCGAAGAAGGTTCCGAGCAACGTCCAGATGCCAAGCAGGATCCAGGTCGCGGCGCGCTTGCGCAGCACCAGCAGCTCGGCGCTCAGGGCGCGGGTCATGACGGTTCTCCTTCACTGGTCGTGAGCTCGAGGAAGACGTGCTCGAGCGAGGCCTTCTGGGCGTAGAGCTCCGAGACCGCGATGCCGGCCTCCACGAGCAAGCGGTTGATGGCCGCTGCCCGGGAGGCTGTCGACGGTCACGTCGAGCAGGCCGTCGACGCTTGTGACCTCGTCGACATCCGGGAGCGCACCGATCAAGCGGGCGGCCTCGGCTCGCGGCTCGGCGCGCACCGTCAGGCCGGCGCGGCCGCGCAGCTCCTCGACGGTTCCCTCGGCGACGAGCGAGCCATCGCGGATCACCCCGACGCGGTCGGTGACCTGCTCGACTTCCCCCATCAGGTGGCTCGACAGGAGGACCGTGCGCCCGCCCTGGCCGAGCGAGCGGATGAGGTCGCGCATGTCGGCCATGCCGGCCGGATCGAGCCCGTTGGTCGGCTCGTCGAGGATCAGCAGCTCGGGGTCCTTCAAGCAGCGCGGCGGCGACGCCGAGGCGTTGCTTCATCCCCAGCGAGTAGGTAGCCGAAGCGATCGGCCGCGCGATCAATCAGCCCGACCTCGTCGAGCACCGCTTCGACGCGATCCTCTCCCACGCCGGCATAGCGAGCGAGCACAAGCAGGTTGTCGCGCCCCGACAGGTACGGGTAGAACGCCGGAGCCTCGACCATCGCCCCGATGCGCGCCAGCCCCTGCGGGGCGCCGGGTCGGGCGCCGAGCACCGCCGCCTGCCCCGAAGTGGGTCGCACCAACCCGAGCAGCATCCGCAGCGTGGTCGTCTTGCCGGCGCCGTTGGGGCCGAGAAAGCCGTACACCTCGCCGCGGCGCACGCCCAGGTCGAGGTCGTCCACGGCCACGATCGACTCGCCGTAACGCTTGCTCAGCGCCCGCGTCTCGATCACGAGGTCCCCGACGCCTGTCATGCCGCTCGCCCCATCCGTCCGCGCAAGGCGAGCGCCCAGGCGAGCGCGGCGAAGGCCGCCGTCGCCGTCAGCGCGCGGACGACGTTCCAGGCGACCCAGGGGGTCGCGAAGTCGTCGCGCACGGCGGCGAGGTTCTCGATCCGGGCGGGATCACCGGCGTCCTTGAGGTCTTCGTTGAGCGGGATGTGGATCGCGCCGGTGACGACGACCGCCACCGCGTAGAGGGCGAGGCCCACGACGATCCATCGTGCGGTGTTGGGCGAGCCGGAGCGACGCGCCTGAACGAGCGCGCCCGTGGCCAGCACCCCGGGAGCGAGGAAGGTCAGCGGGAACGCAGGATTGTCGAGCGACTGTTGCATCGCGTCGACGAGCGTGCGGTCGTCGGCCGCCGTCAGGGCCGGCATGACGGTGATCGCCCAGTCGTAGTTGAGCCCCGCCAACAATCCCATCGCGATCACGGCCGCGACCAGCACGATGCCCGCGTTGGCGGGCTTGCGGGTTGTGGTAGGCCTGGCCATGTTGGCTCCTTCAGCCCCTGTGGGGCGCTTGTGGGTTCGCGGCCCTTCGGTTCCAGATGCCGGTGGCGGCCGCGTCGCGTGCGTAGTCGCTGAAGTCCCGCGGCTGGCGGCCGAGGGCGCGCTGCACGCCGTCGGCCAGGTAGGCGTTGCGGCCGTCGAGGACCACAGCGAAGATGTAGGTCAGCAACTCGACGACCTCGCTCGGAACGCCCTGGTCGTCAGCAGCGGCGGCGAAGTCCTCGCTCGAGATCGGTACGTAGCGGATCTCGCGGCCCACCGCCCGGGAGATCTCGGCGACCGCCTCCGCGAACGTGAGCAGCCGGGGCCCGGTGAGCTCGTAGACCTCGCCGATGTGACGATCGTCGGTCAGCGCCGCGACGGCCACGTCGGCGATGTCGTCGGCGTCGACGAACGGCTCGGGCGTGTCTGCGGCCGGAAGCGCGACCTCGCCTGCCTGGACCATTTCCTGCCAGTAGTCCTCGCTGAAGTCCTGGGCGAACCAGGTCGAGTTCAAGACCGTCAGCTCGGCGCCGGAGTCGCGCACGGCCCGCTCCGCGCGCTCGACCTCTTGCTCGCCACGCCCGGACAACAGAACGAGACGCGAAACGCCGCTCTCCACGGCCAGGTCAGCGAACGAGCCCAGCGTCTCGGCGGCGCCCGGAATCGCGTCAAAATGATGGGAGACGTACGCCGATCCGACCCCTTCCAAGACCGGGCCCCAGGTCGAGCGGTCCTCCCAGTCGAAACGGGGCTCGCCCGAGCGCGACCCGACGCGAACGGGCAGGCCGCGTGTCACGAGGCGTTTCACCACCCGGCTGCCGATCTTTCCGGTGCCGTTGAGTACCAGTGTGGGGTTGTCTCGATGCCTCTCGATCTGCGTCATGGGCGTGGCCTCCTTGCCACCTGCGCTACCGCCTCGGCGCTAATGGCGGCCTTGGCGAGGAAGAGGTCAGCTCCGGCCGAGCTGGGCAGGATGGCGTCCGAGGGGCTCGCGGAAATGAGCACGATTGCGGGTGGGTCCGCAAGAGCAGACAAGCCACGAGCGAGGTCCAGTCCTTCCGCCTGGTCGAGAGAGACGTCGATAAGGACGACGTCGGGACAGTGGGCGGCCACCGCAGCCTCTGCGCCTTCGCCGCGTTCGAGGTCGGCGACGACCGCGAGCCCCTCGGTCTCAAGGAGCGCCTTGATTGCTGAGCGGAACGAAGGGTGCGGGTCGACGATCAGCACACGGACGTGCCAGTCCGTTCGGCTCCTCGCATGTTGCTGGCGATCCATGCGTCCACCATGCCCGTCTCGCGGGCCGGTCGCATCAGCGGGGTTACCAGTCGAATCGCCGGTTAGGCAGACACGCGCTCGCCGAGGTCGATCCGCACCAGGTCGGCTCGGGAGGCGATCTGCAGCTTGGCGAACACCTTGCGCAGGTGGTAGTCGATCGTGCGGGGGCTCAGGTAGAGCTGCGCGCCGATTTCGCGGTTGGTCATTCCTTCGCTCACGAGGTGAGCGATCTGCAGCTCTTGCGGGGTGAGCTGATCGCGGGCGGAGGGATCGCGGCGGCGCGCCGTCTCTCCGCTCGCCCGCAGCTCGGCGCGCGCCCGCTCTTCCCAAGGCGGAAGCGCGAGCCGCTGAAACAGCTCGAGCGCGGTTCGCAGGTGCGGACGAGCGTCTACACGGCGCCGCTCGCGCCGCAGCCATTCCCCGTACAGCAGCTCGTTACGCGCCTGCTCGAATGGCGATAGGGCCTCGGCGAGCTCGATCGAGCGCACGAAGTGCGGCTCGGCATCGGACTGCGCCACGAGCCCTTCGCAGCGGGCGAGCAGCGATAGGCGCGCCGGGGTGGGACACTGCTCGACCCACTCCCGAAAGCGTGCGAGGAGGTCGGCAGCCTCGTCGAGCTGGTGCGCGCGGACCGCGGCCTCGACCATATCCGGAAGCTGGAGAACGCGGTACGGGGTCATGAAGACTCCGGCTGGGGCGGCGGCGGAGCGACGCAGGTGCTCGAGCGCCTCGGCCGGTCTTCCGAGGGTGAGGTCAAGCAGGCCGAGGACGCGCTCGCCGAGGATGCTGTTCAAGCTCGCGCCGCTTGCGGTCACTAGTTGCTGGAGCACTTCGGCGTGTGCTCGCGCCTTGTCTTCCTGTCCGCGCAGAGCCTCGACCTCGGCGAGTTCCGCCAGGTTCCAGCTCGCAGTCCACTGTTGTTCGATGTCGAGCGCGAGCCGGCGGCCCTCCTCGGCAGCCGAGCAGGCGAGGTCGAAGCGGCCGCGGCCGATCAGCTCTGTGGATTGCGACGCAAGGGAGTACGGCAGCACGCTCACGAGCCCCCGTTCGCGGGCCAAAGCGACCGCGCGATTGGCGTGCGGTAGGCCGTCCCCCCAGCTGCCCTCGCGGTCGGCAGTGATGGCCGCCCAGATCAGGCAGTGCGGGTCGTCGAGGCGCTCTGCGCGCTCGATCGCCTCGGCGGCAAGCAGTGCGCCGCGCGCATAATCGCCCGAGAGCTCGGAGCCCCAGGCCATCAGTGCGGCCGCGATGAACCGGTCGGTCTCGGTGACAGGCTCAACCTCAGCGGCGCGTCTCGTCAGTTCAGCCAGCTGGTCGTGGGCCTCGGCGTAGCCCGCAAACTCGTAGGCGTCGCGCAGCATCTCCAGCAACAGCGACGCGTCCTCGCTGGCCTCGATCGCCTCCATCAGCGGCGCGAGCGCGTCCGGGAGCCAGCCGCTTCGGGCCTCGATGAGGCCGCTCAGGTAGAGCAGCCGCACCCGTTGAGAGCCGTCCGCGTGCGGCAACGACCGCGTGACCAGGCCGCGGGCGCGCTCCGGTTGGCCGGCCGCCCAGGCAGCCTCGGCCGCCTGGCCGCGGCGCCGACTGCGCGACGCCTCGGCATCGCTGAGCTCTGCTGCGCGCTCGAACGCAGTCGCGGCCGACGCATGTCCTCCGCGAAGCTGTGAGCGTCGCGCGGCCGCCTCGAGCGCCGCCGCCACGTTCTCGTCGGCGGTCAGCGTCGCCAGCGCGTGATGCCAGACGCGCCGGTCTGCATGCTCCTCGCCGTGAAGGACCGAGGCGAGCGCAGCGTGGGTTCGCTGCCGCTGCGCGAGCGTCGCCGCTTCGAGCACCGCGGCGCGAACCAGCGGGTGTCGGAACGCGATCCTGCCGCCGTCGGTGCGCACAACCCCGGATGTCTCCGCGGGCTCGAGAGCTTCCGCCGTCACCCCGAGCTCAGCCCCCGCGCTCACAGCTGTCGCCACGTCGCCCGTACCGTCGGCCGCGGCGACCAGGAGCATCGTCTGCGTGGCGGCGGGAAGTCTCTCGACCCTCGCCGCGAACGCGGCCTGCACTCTCGCCGTGAGTGGGATCGAATCGGGCAAAGCCTCGAGTTCGGCACGCTGCTCCTCAGACAGGCCCGCCGGAAGCTCGAGCAGGGCAAGGGGGTTTCCGGCCGCTTCGTGGAGGACTCGCTCGCGGACTGACGACGCGATCTCGTCCGAAGAGCCCGAGAGCAACGCACGTGCGTCCTCGTCGTCGAGCCCCCTCAAGAGCACCTCGGGAAGGCTCCGTCCTTCGAATGTGCGCCCTTCGCCCTCCCTGACAGCGAAGACGATCGCCACCCGCTCAGCCCGGAGCCGCCGGGCGGCGAAGACGAGCGCCTCGGCCGAAGGCGTGTCGAGCCAGTGTGCGTCCTCCACCAGGCACAGCAGCGGACGCTCCTCGGCCGCCTCGGCGAGCAGGCCGAGCACCGCCGCCGAGGCGAGGAAGCGGTCGGAGCCACTCGAGCGCGCGAGCCCGAGCGCACCCGCGAGCGCCTCCGCCTGTATTTCGGG
Organism: uncultured Thermoleophilaceae bacterium; assembly: GCA_963728155.1. Classification (GTDB taxonomy): domain Bacteria; phylum Actinomycetota; class Thermoleophilia; order Solirubrobacterales; family Thermoleophilaceae; genus JACVRW01. The sequence goes on from CAVSJF010000004.1 coordinate 12,462, forward strand.
CAGCTCGCTCAGGCGGCCCAAGATCGGCCGAAGTAACCCGTAAAGGCCCGCGAAGGCGAGATCGGCCTCCGCTTCGACGCCCGCAGTGGTCAGCAGCTCCATCCCGACGGCGCGCGCGGCGGCGTAGTCGAGCAACGCCGTCTTGCCGATCCCAGGCTCGCCCCGGACGACCAGCGATCCACTCTCCCCCGCCAGCGCTCCGGCGAGCAGCTCATCGATTCTGGCGCACTCGCGGTCGCGACCGACGAGCACAAAAGAGGCGCCCGCTGCTTGACGGGGCCGACTGGTCTCCATAGTCGTGAAGAGATCGTAGTCCGAACGTGATCGTCCCCTCAGTCCGGGTCACTTCACGGCGCCAGACGACCGGCCGAGACGACGCAAGCGAGCCGAGCATCGGGGCCGCCCCAGCGGGCCGGGATCTTCCAGCAGGCCGGAAGCGCCGCTGATGAGGAGGCGGCTGAGCGCAATCTGCACGACCGTGCGCAGGAGCGGCTGTAAGCCTGGCGCGTGAAGGAGTCCCTCGGGGCAGGCTACGCCGAGGACGCTCGGCCGTCGCCGGTCACCGCGCGCACCTGGTCGACCGATACCGACAAGCCACCACGTGGCGGCTGCTGCCGCGTACGGCGCCGGATCGTCGCCGGGCGGGAGGGCGACGACGACGTCGTAGGCTCCGTGCGGTCTCTGCCGGCCGGGCTGCGCGGCGCCGCGACGTCGGCGACGATCTCACCGCCGAGCCAGGCTCGAAGTCCGCAGACGCCTTCAGCTTGCTCGCCAGCTGGCGGCAACCGAAGCGCATCAGAACACCGATTTCGAAATCGCCTCAGCAACGTCCGCCGAACCGGATGCGGCAAAACGCGGGTACCGACCAGCTGACGGCGGCTGATCGATCGGCTTCTCGTTTCAGCGATCCAGCCGTTAGAGCGCGCTTGTACCGATCATCGAGCGCGACCTCGAAGTGGTGCGCGCGGACGTGTGCGAGCGTCGTTGCCATCGGCAGGTCCAGTACTTGCTCGGAGATGGTGTGCCGGCCGTCGTTGGCCGCGTAGCGCCAGACCGCCGCCGACGACGATTACGCCTGCGCTAGCGGCACGGTCAGCGCACGAACGCGCGGCGGATGACACCGGTGCGCATCCGCTGCGGGTGATCGCCGACCTTGATCCGCTTCACCTGACGGCCGGTCTTGAAGGAGATAACGGCCACGCGGTCCTCGCCTGCGACGGACACGAAGCAGTAGCGGCCGTCCTCGCTGGTGTGCGACCAGTACGGGACCTTCCCGATCCGCGTGATGCGCTGCACCTGAACGGCTCGCGTGTGACGATGGCCGCGTAGCCCGACATCGTGCCTGCCACGCAGAGCTTTGTTCCTCCTGGGTTCATCGCGAGGCCGTGATGGGCGGAGTCGAGCAGGAAGGCCGTGCGCGGCAGCCCCTCGGCCGCGCCCAGAGGGAGGTTGAGAACGCGCACCACGCGGTCGGCCACGCAGGTCGTACTGGACGATCCCGAAGAAGAACGAGGCCTGGAAGTAGACGAAGCGCTCGTCCGGGGCGATGGCCATCGGCCTGACGGCGGAGCTCATGCCGGATAGCCGGCCTCGGCGAGCTTCTGGCCCATGTCGATCTCCTTGAGGACCTCGATGCGTGCGCGCGTCGATGACCTCGAAGACCCGCCTGCCCTTGGTGGCGTCCTGGCTCGGGTCGTCGGTGTCCGTGTAGACGGTGCCGATGCTGGCGTGGAAGATGCGCCGGCCATCGCGCGAGAAGTTGTTCTCGTGCGGCGCGTCCCGGAGGGGATGCGGCCGATGATCCGGCCGCGGCGCGTGTTGATCACGTTGACGACGTTCGCCGTCGACGCCGACACCAGCAACCGGCGACCGTTCCCCGAGATCGCCATGTGGTCGGCGCGATAGCCGTCGATCCTCGTGCGCCAGCGGATCGCGCCGGTGCGAAGATCGATGGCGACCACGTCCGCGAAGCTCGGGCGCGAGAAGTAGACGACGCGCCCGTTCGGCGAGGTGAAGCCGTCGTCGACGTACTGGTCGTGCCCCTCGCCGACGAGCGTGCGAATGTTGTCGTAGAAGAGCTTCCCCGTCGGATCGGCCAGGATCTCGGCGATCCGCTCCTCCTTATCCGGGATCACGTTGATCCGCTTCAACCGCTTGAACGTCTGCGGATCGACCAAGTCCGCGGTGCCCGCCCAGTTGTTGCTCACGACGAGCACGTCGCGAGTCGGATCTTTGGCCGCAGCCTGCGCGGAAGAGACGTTGCCGAGGGCGGCCGTGATGGCAGCGGCGGCGAGCAGCAGGGCACGCATGGTGGATCTCCTGTCGGTGCGGTTCAGGATGGTCGGGCCTTTCGGCGGTGATGGCGACCATTTCAAGCGCGCCACGCCAATTTCTTCGTTCGCGCCGTAGACCGGCGAGGCGCTGCTCCGCATCACCAGGCAGCCCCTTTCTGGAAGAAGGTGAAAGTACTCCTCCTCTCCCTCGTCGGGGGCGGCGCCCTCACCGACACGCCCCCGATCTCGTTGGCCGCCTGACCAATGCCCTACCTCCGCTGCTCCAACTGCTCCCGCCTGACGCACATCGTGATCTGGCACGTCGGGCGCGACACCTGCCCGGGCTGCGGCGGTGTCCTTGAGCGTCGCCCTTCTCGTACACCGAAGGCAAGGACGGTTCCATCCGGACCGGCCAGCGGCCTTGACGCCACACCGGTTCGCGCCGGTTGCACCCGCGAACCCAAGGCGCCGCGAACACCCTCGAGCGGATCGAGGAGAGAGGCCGGGTCGTCCAGATCGCCTACCGCGACCTCGACGTCGTCCGGCGATGCGCCGTCGCCGTCCGATGCAGGCCGGCGGGTCAGCGCTCGTACCGGGATGCCCTCGGCGGCGAGTTTCGTAACGAGCGCGCCGCCGACGTTGCCTGTCGCGCCGGCGACCAGGATCATCGGGGCTCGCGGGACGTATCGGCGCCGAAGCTTCCGGTCGCCGTGGCGCCAAACGCCAATGCGTCGCCGTCGGCGCCGGGATTGGACAGCGGCTCGAGCACGAACACCTCGGCGGCCATGTCGGGGTCGATGTGGTTGTCGCTCATGAACGCGGTCACCTTGCGACTCAGCGTGCCCTCGACTATGGCAATCAATTCTTCGCGCATCACCAGCTGAAACTCGTGCCGCGTACTCAGCACATGATCGGCCTTGCCGTTCTCAGCCAGGCGGCGCTCACCCTTGGTCAGGGTGTCGGAGAGCAAGATCAACACGCTGTCGTGGTTGATCACCGTGCGCGCCCGCATGGGCCCGCGGCCGGTGTACTCGCGCAGCAGCTGCACCGCCCGCCTCGAGATCTCCGCCGCCACACGGCCACCCCGGGCTTCGCTCGCCTGATCCATCCCTCGCCTATAACCCGTGCTTCTCCGCCCGAATCAGTTCAACCGCGGAATCACGTCGCGCGCGTAGGCGGCGAAGAACTCGTCATGGCGGCCGCCGATCTGCTGTACGAACAGCTCGTCGACGCCCGCCTCGGCGTACTCGCGAAACCTCTCGAGGTGGGCGTCGAGGTCCGGCCCGCACGGCAGCGACGCCGCGATCATCTCGGGTGTGACGAGCTCGGCGGCCTGCTCGAAGTGCTCTGGTGTGGGCAGGATCTGGGCGAGCTCGCCCGGCAAACCGTCGTTGGGCCAGATCCGGTGCGCGGTCGCGGCCGCCTCGGCGGCATCGGGACCGTAGGCCACCTTGGCTCCCGCCTGGACCGGCTTGCTTCCGGCGCCCTCCCTGAAACTCGCGATCGCGTCGCCGTCCGGCGAAGCGGTAACGAACCCATCGCCCACTCGTGCCGCCAGATCGATCGATTTCGGGCCGAACCCGGAGACGAGCACCTGTAGCGGCTCGTCGGGAACGGTGAAGAGCTTGGCGTGCTCTACCCGGTAGTGACGCCCCCTGTGGCTGACGGTCTCCCCGGTCCAGAGCAGCCGGATGATCTCGATCGCCTCCTCCAGCTTCTCGATTCGCTCATCCGCCTCCGGCCAGGCGTCGCCGAGTATGTGCTCGTTGAGCGCCTCCCCGGTGCCCACCCCCAGTGCGAATCTGCCTTCGAGGAGCACCGCCGAGGTGGCGGCCGCCTGGGCGACGACCGCGGGATGAACGCGCACTGTGGGGCAGGTCACGGCCGTGATGACCGGCAATTTCACCCCCGCGCCCGCGATGGCGCCGATCACGCTCCAGACAAACGAGGACTGGCCCTGCTCGTGATTCCAGGGATGAAAGTGGTCGGATATCCACAGTGCGTGAAACCCCGCCTGCTCAGCCGCCAGCGCCTGCTCGACGAGCTCCGTGGGGCCGTACTCCTCAGACGACAGAAAGAACCCGAGCTTCATGATGTTCCGCCCTACCCCGAGGATCGCCTCGCGAACGCGCCAAGAGCCGGGTTTAGGGTTCTCGCCAGATGCTGCGCGTCCGTCTCCTCGGTGAGCTTCGCCTCGAGCTCGAGGGGCGGCGGCTGGACGACATCGCCAGCCGCCGGGCGCGGTCGCTGCTGGCGTGGCTGGCGTATCACCCGGGGCTGCACCCGCGCTCGCGGGTGGCCTCGGTGTTCTGGCCCGACGTGCTCGACAGCAGCGCTCGGGCGAGCCTGAGGACCACGCTGGCGACGCTGCGCCGGGAGCTCGGGGAGGAGGCCGGCCGGCACGCTGGTCGCCGAGCGCGAGCGGGTGGGGATCGCCGACGGCCCGGAGCTCTGGGTCGACGTGCGCGAGATCGACCGTCTGATCGCGGCGGGACGCCACGCCGACGCGCTGGCGTTGTGCGACGACGACCTGCTGGTCGACCTCGACGACGATTGGGTCGCTGGAGGCGCGGCAGGCGCACCGCGAGCGCGTCGGTCGACCTGCTGGTGGCCCTCGGCGAGAGCGGCCGAGGCAGGCGGGCGACCTGGACGGCGCTGTCGCCACGCGCGCCGCCGGCTCGAGCTCGATCCCGTGTCGGAGGACGCCGCCCGGGTGCTGATGCGGCCGGCTCGCCGAGAGCGGCGACCGGGCCGCGGCGGTCGCGGCCTACGAGGCGTTTCGCTCGCGCGCTGCAGCGCGAGCTCGGCATGGCGCCGTCGGCCGAGACGCGCGCGCTGGTCGAGGAGCTGCGCGCCGAGCCGCCGCGCGCCGGGACGCGGACGCGCCGGCCGCTGCCCCTGCCGCCCGCGCTCGCGCGCGGCGCGCACGCGCCCGCTCGTCGGCCGGGGCGAGCCGCTCGCCGCGCTGCGGGCCGCCTGGCGGCGGGCGAGCGCGGGCGCGGCGGCGGTCGTGATGGTCCACGGGGAGGCCGGCAGCGGCAAGACTCGGCTGCTCATCGAGCTGGCGGGCGAGGCGCGCGCCGGCGGCGCCACGGTGCTCGCCGGCCGCTGCACGGAGGACGGCGTCGTCGCGTTCGCGCCGTTCACCGAGGCGCTGCGGCCGACTGTCGCCGGCGCCCCGGCGCGCGCTTCCCGGGTGGGTGCGTCGGCGAGCTCGCCCGCCTGCTGCCCGAGCTCGAGCCCGACGGCCGGGCCGCCGGAGGGCGAGCCGCAGGACGCTCGCCATCGCCTGTTCGAGGCCGTCGCCGCCGCGATCGGGCATGCCGCCCGGCAGGCGCCGGTGCTGCTGATCGTCGAGGACCTGCACTGGGCGGACCCGCGCGACGCTGCGGATGCTCGCGCACGTGATCCGGACGCTCGGCGTGGGCCCCGCTGCTGGTCGCCGGCTCGCTGCGCGACGAGGACGCCGAGGGCGGTCCCCGCGCTGCACGCGCTGCTCGGCGACCTGCGGCGCGAGCGGCGCCTCGAGCGCGTCGCCCTCGCCGGCCTGTCCGAGGACGAGGTCGGCGACCTGGCCGGCCGCGTGGCTGGGCGCGACGCGCCGTCGCCGGGCCTGGCGGCGGCCGTTCACCGGCGCACCGGGTGGCAACCCGCTGTTCGTCGAGGAGCTCGTGCGCCACCTGGTCGAGTCCCACCCCGGCAGCCCGGCCGAGGCGCTGGTCGCGCGCCGCCGGCGCCGAGGTGCCCGCAGGGCGTGCGGTCGGTGATCGACCGCCGGCTCGCGCGCCTCCCGGAGCCGGCCGGGCCAGGCGGTGCGGCCGCGCGGCCGTGGCCGGCGAGGACTTCGCGCTCGCGGACGTCGCCGCCGCCTGCGAGACGAGCGACGAGATCGCTCGCGGACGGCGCTCGACGCGGCGGTCGGCGGCCGGGCTGGTGGACGAGGCGGCCGGTCCCCGGTGCACTACCGCTTCGCCCACGCGCTGGTCCGCGAGGCCGTGCTGGCGGGGCTGAGCGAGCACCCGCCGCGCGCTGCTGCACCGGCGGATGGCGGAGGTGCTCGAGGCGCTGCCCGGCGACCGCCGGCGTCGCCGGAGCTGGCGCGGCACCTCCTCGACGCCCGGCCGCTGGTGGACGCCGCGACGGCCGCGAGCGCCGCCCTGCGCGCGGCCGAGCAGGCGATGCGGACGGCTGGCCTACGAGGACGCCGCGGAGCTCCTCGAGCGCGCCGCCGACGGCGGCGACCTCGACGAGGCGACCCGACTGCGCGCGGAGGTGCTGCTGGCGCTGGCGACGCGCACCAGCGGCTGGGCGACGCGCCCGTCCGCCGACCGCTGCTTCGACGAGGCGCGCCGAGCATCGCGCGCGCGCTCGGGACCACGAGCTGCTCGGCGCGCGCGGCGCTCGGCGCGGCGGGGCTGACCGTCAACGTCGGCCCCGTCCGGGACGGCGTGCGCGCGCTGCTCGAGGAGGCGCTGGCCGCCGTCGGCGGAGGACTCCGAGCTGCGGCCGCGGCTGCTCGCGCGGCTGGCGATCGAGGTCTACTACGCGCCGCCGGCGACGCCTGCGCGAGCGCCTGAGCGACGAGGCCCTGCGCTGCCGGGCGGCGCACCGGCGGCCGGGCGCTGCTCGAGGCGCTCGGCGCGCGGCACGTCGCGCTGTGGAGCCCCGGACCACACCGAGGAGCGGCTGGCCATCGCGGACGAGCTCGTCGCCGCGGCGCAGGCCGCGCGGGGACCGCGAGGCCGAGCTGCAGGGCGTCAACTGGCGCGTCGCCGACCTGTTCGAGCTGGGCGACGCTCGACGCGCTGCGCGCCGCGATCGCCGACCACGAGCGCCTGGCCGCCGAGCTGCGCCTGCCCGCCTACGACTGGTACGTCCCGATGTGGCGGGCCACGCTCGCGCTGCTGGCCGATCGGGCTGGAGGAGGCGCAGCGGCTCTCGGAGGAGGGCGCGCGCATCGGGCGCAGCGGCGCACGACGACAACGCCGAGCTGCTCTTCGAGGTCCAGCGCAACGCCATCGACGGCGCCGCCGGCCGGATGACCGACGAGGAGTACGACCGCATGCGCAGGCGCGCCGAGCACTCCCCGGCCGGGGGCGCCTGGCGCGCCGCGCTCGCTGATCGCGGACGCTCGTCCGCGGCGATGCGGACGGCGCGGCCGGCGCGCTCGCCGCGCGAGGTGGCCGGCACTCGCCTCCGCGCCGCTCGACGCCAACTGGCTGTACACGGCGCACGACGCTCGGGGCTGCTCGCCGCGCACCTCGGCGACGCGCGCGCGGCCGCCGAGCTCTACCCGCGGCCTGCTGCCCTACGGCCACCGCATCGTCACGGCGGGGCGCGGGTGCTATCTGCGCCGGATCGGCGTCGCTCGCCGCTCGGGCTGCTGGCGGCGACGCTCGGCGACCGCCCGGCCGCGGTCGCGCACCTCGAGGAGGCGGTGCGGCGCAACGACGCGCTGGGCGCCGTGGCGTACGCCGCCGCGGCGCGCCACGCGCTCGCCGGCCTGCGGCGATCGCGAGCGGCGGTGGCCGGACGGGCTGCTCGTGGCGCTTCTGAGCGCGCGGGCGACGCAGGACTCACGCTGGCCTGACGGTGGCCTTGCGGGCGGCCGGGATCGTGGACTCACCCGACCGAAGGAGCAGCCATGGCCGTCCATCCGTCTCCGCACCCGTTCCGACAGCTTCGACTCGCTCGACGCCCGCCTCGCCGGCGAGCTGATCACGCCCGATCACCCGACGTACGAGTCCGCCCGCCGGGTCTGGAACGGCATGATCGACAAGCGGCCGGCGGCGATCGCGCGCTGCGCCGACGCCGACGACGTCGCCCTCGCCGTCCGCTTCGCCGCCGAGCACGGGCTGCCGCTCGCCGTCCGCGGCGGCGGCCACAACGTCGCCGGCACCGCCGTGGTCGACGACGGCCTCGTGATCGACCTGTCGGCGATGCGCGACGGTGCGCATCGACGGCTCCCGCGCGCACCGTGCACGTGCAGGGCGGCGCGACCTGGGCCGACGTCGACGAGGTGACCGCGCCGCTCGGGCTCGCCGCGCCGGGCGGCGTGGTCTCGGAGACCGGCGTGGCCGGGCTCGCGCTCAGCGGCGGCGTCTCGCACCAGCGCCGCCGCGACGGGATGACCATCGACAACCTCGTCTCCGCCGAGGTCGTGCTCGCCGACGGCCGCCGGGTGCGCGCGAGCGCCGACGAGCACCGCGATCTGTACTGGGCGCTGCGCGGCGGCGGCGGCAACTTCGGCGTCGTGACCTCGTTCGAGCTGCGCCTGCACGAGCTCGGGCCCGAGGTGTTCGCGCTCAACGTCGCCTACCCGATCGAGGACGCCGCGCGCGTGCTGCGCCGGCTGGCGCGACGCCGTCGCCGACGCGCCGGACGAGCTGTCGACCGCCGGGCTGATCTGGTCGCTGCCGGTCGTCGACGAGCTGCCCGAGCAGCTGCGCGGCGCTGCCGCTACGTCGGCGTGGCCGGCATGTGGGCGGGCGACCCGGCCGAGGGCGAGCGCGCCACGCGGCGCCCTGCGCGAGCTGGCCACCCCGCTGCTCGACATGAGCGGCGCCGGTGGAGTACCTCGACTTCCAGCGCTCGCTCGACCCGTTCTTCCCGGCGGGCCCGCGCCACTACTGGAAGGCGCTCTACCTGGACGGGCTCTCCGACGCCGCGATCGACACCACGGTCGACTGGTCCAACCGCCGCCCGTCGAACGACACGCTGGTGATCATCCGCCACTGCGGCGGGCGCGATCTCGCGCGTCGGCGCCGAGGAGACGGCGTTCGGCGACCGCAGCTCGGAGTGGATGCTGAGCATCGACTCGACCTGGGACGACCCGCCGACGACGCGGTGAACATCGCCTACACGCGCGCCTTCTGGGACGCGGCGGCCCCGTTCTCGCACGGCAAGACGTACTTCAACTTCCCCGGCTTGCTCGAGGAAGGCGACGCCGCCGTGCGCGACGAGCTACGGCGCCAACCACGACGCGCCTGGCGCGGATCAAGGCGACGTACGACCCGGAGAACTCTTCCGCCTCAACCAGAACATCCGTCCGGCCGGGTGATGGGCTCGATCCCCGTCCCCCGCTCGGGCTCGCGCGACCTGCGGCTGCTGGCGGCCGCCGTCTTCCTGTCGGCCGCCGGCGACCTGCTGGCCCTCATCGTGCTGGCGCTGCAGGTGCACGAGCTCACGGGCAGCGGTCTGGCCGTGGCGGCGCTGCGTGGCGACGACGCTCGTGCCGGTGGTGGCGCTTGCACCACTGGCCGGGCTCGTCGCCGACCGGACGGAGAGCGTCCGCGTGCTCGTCACCGCCTCGCTGCTGCAGGCCGTGGTCGCGGCCGCACTGGCCTTCAGCGGCGACCTGGCCGTGATCCTCGCGCTGTCGGCGCTGCTGGCGGCGGGCAACGCGTTCGGCCAGCCGGCCGAGTTCACCCTGCTCCCTGCGGTCGCGGGCCGGCGGCCCTTGGCCGAGGCCGCGGGCGTGCTGGAGGGGGCGCGCTACGCGGGCTTCGCGGCCGGGCCGCTGCTCGCCGCGGGGCTGGCGGCGCTGGGCCCACGGCCGGCGCTGCTCGTGACCGCCGCGAGCTTCGCGGCGATCGCGGCTGCGGCGGCCGCCATGCGCGCCCGCCGCCGGCCCAGCGCGAGGGCGGCGGGGGAGCATCCGCGCGCGCTGGACGGCTTTCGCCTGCTCCGCCGCGACCGAGTCCTGCGCGTCACGCTCGCCGCAGCGGTGGGCGCGCTGGTCTTCATCTCGGCCGCGCTGACCGTCGAGATCTTCTACGTGAAGGACGTGGTCGGCGCGAGCGACAGCGGCTACGCGCTCGTGGTCTGCGGCTGGATGGCCGGCATGGTGTTCGGGGCCGGCGCGCTGGCCCGGCGCATCCCGGTGCGGCTGGCGGCCCGGTGGCCCTTGCCGCGCTCGCTGTCCAGGGCGTCGGCATGGGCGCGCAGGCCGCGGCGGCCGTGCTGCCCCTGGCGTTCGCGGGCTACCTGGTCGGCGGTGTCGGCCACGGGGTCAAGAACGTGCTGCTGCGCGTGCTGCTCACCGTCCGTGTGCCCGAGGCGGTCCACGGCCGCGCCTTCGCCGCCTACAACGCCGCGCGCAGCAGCGCCGAGCTCGGCGCCGTGGCCGCCGGAGGCCTGCTGGTCAGCGCCCTCGGGCCCCGCGCCGCCCTGTTGATCGCAGGGCTGGGCCCTATCCTCGCCGCGGCGGCGGGGCTGGTGGCGCTGCACCCGCCCTCTCTCGCCCGAGCCCGTGCGAGTAGCTTGGAGGCATGACCGGCGTGCTCGACGGGCTCACCCTCGTTGAGGGATCCGCCTACGTTGCCGCCCCCCTCGGGAGGCATGACGCTCGCCCAGCTCGGCGCCGACGTGATCCGCTTCGACGACATCGGCGGCGGCCTCGACCACACCCGCTGGCCGCTCGCTCAGAACGGGCAGTCGCTGTTCTGGGCGGGCCTCAACAAGGGCAAGCGCTCGCTGCGCGTGAACCTGCGCTCCGAGGACGGGCGCGAGCTCGTGACGCAGGTGATCGCCGCCGCCGGCGCGTTCCTCACCAACTTCCCCGCGCGCGGCTGGCTCGGCTACGAGACCCTGCGCGCCCGCCGCGAGGACCTGATCATGGTTCACCTGAAGGGCAATCGCGACGGGTCGAGCGAGGTCGACTACACGGTCAACCCGGCCACCGGCTTCCCCTGGGCCACCGGACCACGCAACCTCACCGAGCCGCTGAACTCGGTGCTGCCCGCGTGGGACATCGCGATGGGCGAGCTCGCCGCCATCGGCCTGCTGGCCGCCGACCGACACCGAACCCGCACCGGAGAAGGACAGCTGGTCGAGACGGCGCTCTCCGACGTGGCCTTCGCGGTGACTGGGCACCTCGGCCGCGTGGCCCAGGCCCAGCTCGAGGCCAAGGACTCGCCGCGGCGCGACGGCAACTATCTCTACGGCGCGTTCGGCCATGACTTCGTCACGCGCGACGAGCGCCACGTGATGGTGGTGGCCCTGACCGACCGCCAATGGCAGTCGCTGCTCGACGTGACCGACACCCACGACCAGATGACGAAGATCAACGAAGCCACCGGCGTCGATCTCGACACTGAGTCGGGCCGCTTCGAGGACCGCGACCTGATCGCCGCGATACTGCGGCCCTGGTTCGAGTCGCGTGAGCTCTCCGACATCCGCGCCGCGTTCGAGGGCACCGGGGTGTCCTGGGGCATCTACCAGACCTTTCGCCAACTCGTGGAAGACGACCCGCGCATGGCCACCGAGATGTGGGAGGACGTCGAGCATCCCGGCGTGGGCACCTACCGGATGCCTGGCACGCCGCTCGACTTCTCCGCCGTTCCCCGGGAGCCCGTGCGCCGCGCGCCGCTACTGGGCGAGCACACCGAGCAGGTGCTGGGCGGGATGCTCGGGCTCTCGGACACGGAGATCGGGCGCCTCCTGGACGCCGGAACGGTCGCTGCCGGCGATTGAACCGGCTAGCCGAGCGGGCTCAGCCCGAGCTGACGGTGTCGCCGTCCATGGGCACCGGCTCGAGAATGAATATCTCTGCCGCCATGTCGGGGTCGATGTGGTTGTCGCTCATGAACGCGATCACTTTGCGGCCCAGCGCCTGCTCGATCAGCCCCACCAACTCGTCACGCATCACGAGCTGGAACTCGTGCCGCGTGCGCAGCACGTGGTCGGCCTTGCCGTTAGCGGCCAGGCGATGCTCTCCCTTGCTGAGGGTGTCAGCGAGCACGATCAGCACGCTGTCTTCGTTGATCACCGTGCGCGCCCGCGTCGGCCCGCGGCCTGTGTACTCGCGCAGCAGCTGCACGGCCCCTCGGGAAATGTCCGCCGCCGCAGTGCCGCCGCCCCGCGTTGGGTGGGTCTGAGTCATCGATAGCTCCCGGTTGCCGCTCCTCTACTCAAGTGGCCGCTAGAGGGAGGAGGAGCGCTTGGAGAACCCGCAGGCAGCCCCACCAGCGTAGTCGGTGTTGGGCGGGGCGTGTTCAGTGCGGCGGCCGCGGCGCGAAGGCCACCCGCTCGTCGGCGCCCGGCTGGACGATCAGCGCGGAGCCGGCCGGCACCTCGTGCCAGACCCCGGGCAGGTCGCCGAGCGGCTCGGAAACGACCGCGCGGGCCTCGTCGCCGAGATCCCGGAAGCGCTCGTCGTCGGGATAGAGGGCGCGAACGGCGGTCGCGTCGGCGGTCACGTAGAGGGAGTTGACCACCGGGCCGCTCGCGTAGCGCGCCGCGTAGACACGCTCGCCGTCGCTCAGCCCGACGGTCATCTGCAACGGCTCGTCGACGCCGTTGCGCCGGCCGGTCTCCTCCACGAATCCGGCCATCTCCTCCAGCGCCCCGAGCGGATCCTTTTCGAGGCCGAAGGTCAGAGCGAGATGGAACATCAGCTCGGAGTCCGTGGTGCCCTCGATGCCGGGGAAGATCTCGGGATCCACGGCCACCAGGAGATCGCGGCGCAGGCGCAGATAGTCGGCGATGAAGCCGTTGTGGGCGAACACCCAGCGCCCGTGTCGGAAGGGGTGGCAGTTGGTCTGCTCCACCGGCGTGCCGGTGGCCGCGCGCACGTGGGCCAGGAACAGCCCCGACTGGATCTGGCCCGCGAGCTCGCGCAGGTTGCGATCGGCCCACGCCGGGGCGATGCTGCGGTACACGCCCGGAACGTCGCGGTCGCCGTACCAGGCGAGGCCGAAGCCGTCGGCGTTGGGAAAGCCACCCGCCAGCCGGTCGTGGCGGCTCTGCTCGACCAGCGAGTTCTCGGCGTCGTACAGCAGCGTCTCGGGCCGGATCGGATTCCCGTAGTAGGCCAGCCACCGGCACATCGAGCGCAGCCTAACCTGGCTCGAACACCAGCGCGGTCACCACGGGCCTCGACTCCGGAGCGGGCTGATCCTGCTCGGAGTAGGGCCGGTTCAGGAGATGCTTGCGGTGCACCAGCGTGGCCGAGCCCCCGCCGTCCAGGTTGATCGCCTCCTCCGCGCCGAAGGAGATCAGAAGGCGAGCCAGCTCGGCCAGCGTCAGCCCGCCGTCGACCCCGGAGCGGCGGCCATCGCAGCACACGGCCAGCAGTTCGGTGTCGCTGAGCCCCAGCGCGCAGCGCGGGTGACGGCCGACGGTGATGTCCGAGTCGAACTGCCCGGCGCCCGCCGAGAAGCCCTCGCGATCCTCGCCGTCCATGAGCGACCGCCCGCCGGCCACCAGCAGGGGTCCGGCCTGGAGCAGGTCGCCGCCCGGGTCGTCGGGAAGGTCGCCGCGCCGGGCAATGCCGCACCTCGCCGTCGATGTGGAGGCAGCCCCGTCGTGGCCCCCAGGGCGGAGCGGTGGGCTCGTGCTCGATCGGCTCGCCGGCGATGCGCACCTCGCCGAGCGGCCGGTAGGGGTCGCGCAGGAAGAAGCCCGCGACCATGGCCTCGGGTGCCCCTCCGCGACGCACCAGTGATCCAGCCGGCGGGTCTCGGGAAAGCACACCACCCGCGGCCTTGTGTCGGCCCGCGGGTGGCGGACGAGGTAGACGGTGGTCTCCCAGCCGTCGCTCAGGCGAACCCGAGTGAGGTCGTAGGTGATGCCGTCGTCCACGGCATCACCCTACGACTTGTTGCGACCGCCCGGAGGGTGCCGCGAGCTGAAATCCTCGAGTCGCTCAGCCGCTCTTCCCGCCAAGCCGGCGATCTGCGCGTAGCGCTCCCGCCCGGCCCTGGCGCCGATGATGTACCCGGACGCGAACAGCGCCAGCTTCGTTATCTTCACGAACCGCCGTCTGCCCCCTCGCCGCGGCGTCGCAGCGATGAGACGCCGGCGCTCAGGGCCGTGAGACCGGCCAGGCCGCCCGCGGTCAGCAGACTGGCCTTTACCTTGCCCGACCCGCCCGAGGGCAGGTTGGACTTGACGCCATCGGGCACTTCGAGCGAGTTGGTTACCGAGTCGAGAATCCGCTCCAACCCGCTCTTTCGCCGAAAGGGCCGCATCAGCGAGACTCCTTCTTGATCGCCTTGACCAGCTCGTCCTTGCTCATCGTGGTCCTTCCCTCGATTCCAATGCCCGCCGCAAGCTCGACCAGCTCCGGCTTGTTGTAGGACTCCAGATCACCGTTGGTGGCGCTCCCCCCGAGCTTTCCCGCGGCTTTCTTCGCAGTCGTCTCCGACTGTGTGCGTATCCGCTCGGCCTGAGTGACCTGAGCCTTGGCCTCACTCGCCTGCTGGTTGGCCTGCTGGGCAAGCTCCTGTGCCTGGCGGTTGGCCTCCTCGGCCGCGGCCTGCGCGGCGTCCGCAGCTTCCTGAGCGAGCCGCCTGGCCTCGGCCATCTTCTCCGTTGCGTCCTCGACGCGCTCATCGGCCTCGTGTTGAGCCGCCTGGGCCTCGTCCTCCGCCTCCTCGATCTCGCCGGCCACCTCGTCTTGGGTCTCCTGGCGCTCCTCCTCCGCGTCGGCCTCGGCGGCTTGGCGCTCCTGCTTGACCGCTTCGTCGGCCGCCTTCTGAGCCTCGGCGACCCGCTCCTTGACCCACTTGGCGGTGTCGCGCTCGACCGCCGTCACGCGAGCGCGGCCATCCGCGCTCACCTTCTTGGCATGGTCTGCGCGCTCCTGGGCCTCCTGCTGGGCCTCCAGCGCCTGCTGCTCGGCCTCGCGGGCCCGCTCCGAGGCTTCCTGGGCGCGCCTCATCCGGATCTCGACGGAGTTGCCGTCGCCGGGAGCGGCGTCGACCACCTTCGCTCGGAGGCGGCGACCACGATCGCGAACGCCGGCGCCGGCGGATTCGGCTTTCGACCCGACTTCGTCAGCCGGTTTGAGGGCTCGGGATAGGACCCAAGCCGCGTTGGACGGCATCTCGCGGAGGCCCGTGCGTGTTATGTCCGACAGCGACATCGATCCAGCCTTCCTGGGGTATCGAATTACAGGTGCGACTCGAAATGCGACAGTAGCATCTCATTCCGAGACTGCGTAGGCTATGCCCAAGGCGAAAGTGTCTGAAACTCCTCGACAAGCACTGCAGCAGCGGGTCAGCGCCGCGATTCTCGCCGGCGCCGCGCGCATCTTCGCGCTTCAGGGCGAGGACGCGAGCATGAACGACGTGGCCGCCGCCGCCGGGGTCGCGCGGGCCACGGTCTACCGCTACTTCCCGAACCGCCAGGCCCTGTTCGACGAACTGGCCCAGGTGACGGTGAGCGATGCCGACGCGCGGCTGGCTGCGGCGCGAATCCATGAGGTGCCGCCGGCCGAGGGTGTCATCCGGGCCGTCCGGGCTCTGGTCGACGTTGGAGACTCCTTCGTCCTCCTGGCTCGCCAGCGGGTGCGATCGGAACGCTTCGAGGATGGGATCACCCAGCCGCTGGAGCAGCTGTTCGAGCGCGGTCAGGAGGGCGGCGACATCCGCAACGACATCGCGAGCGCTCGCCTCACCGAGTCCCTCATCGGCTTGATCGCGGGCGTACTGTTGTCCACGCCCGCGCTCGGCAAGGAGGACATGATCGCCACCATCACCCGGCTGTTCCTCGACGGCGCCCGGGCTCGGGGCCCACGACCCGTCGAGCAACCGTGAAGACCGAGGAGGAGCAGATGGATGACGAGCAGATGGATGACGAGCAGGACGCGGAGAGCCAGGTCGCGAGCCTGCCCAAGCCGGAATCGGAGGAGGACAGCTCGCATCTGAACGAGCTGGTGTCCTACCTCCGCGAGCACCGGACCGAGCGCCGCGAGGAATGGGCGAAGCGCATCAGCGAAGCCGAACTCCTCGGCGTGATGTCCGACGACGAGATCTTCTCCGAGGCCACCGAGGTCTACGACAACTACGTCGATGCCCTGGAGACGGGCAGCATCGAGACCCTGCAGACCTACGCTCGGGAGCTGTCCGAGCGAATCATCCCCCGCGGGGTCGAGACCCACGAGGTCCTGGGGATCGTGCTGCTCCTGCGTGATGTCCTGGCACGCTCGCTGTTCGCCAAGTACCAGGACGACCTCGATCTGCTGAACCGGATCCTCGAGGCGTACGAGCCCGCGGCCAACCGAATCGCCGTGACCGTGGGGGTGAGCTTCGTCGAGGAGCGCGAGCGGGTGATCAGCGAGCAGCAGGAGGCTCTGCGCGAGCTGTCCACGCCGGTGCTCCAGCTGCGCGAGCGCCTGCTCATCCTGCCGATAATCGGCGTGCTCGACTCCGATCGCGCGCGCCAGCTGACCGAGCAGCTGCTCGGGTCGATCCAGGAGAACCGCGCCCGGGTCGTGGTGATCGACATCACCGGCGTGGCCACGATCGACGAGACAGTGGCCAACCATCTCGTGCAGACGGTCGAGGCGTCGCGGCTCATGGGAGCGAGCACGATCCTCACCGGTCTGTCGTCGGAGATCGCCCAGACGCTGGTCGACCTCGGAGTCGACCTCGGCATGATGAAGACCGTCGGCGACCTCCAGGGGGGGCTCGAGGAGGCCGAGCGGCTGCTCGCCTCCTATCGAAGCGCCGAGTCGGGCAACGACTTGGCCGCCCAAGCCGACTCGTAAACGGGCGACCGCGCCGATGTCGGTAGCGATCCTTCGGCAGGGCGACTACCTGATCGCGTCGATCCAGTCCGACCTGTCCGACAAGCAGGTGCTCGAGCTGCGCCAAGAGCTGACCGACCTGGTCGGCAGGCACCGCTCCCGCGGGATCGTGATCGACGTAGCCGCGCTCGACGTAATCGACTCCTTCGTGGCGCGATCGCTGCGCTCCATTGTTCTCGCAACAAAGCTGCGCGGCGCCGAGACGGTGATCGTCGGCATCCAGCCCGACGTGGCCATCGCGATGGTGCAGTTCCGGCTGAATCTGGAGCCGTTGCGGGTAGCCCTCGACCTAGACGAGGCGCGGGAGCTGCTCGATTGCTTGGTGGGAGAGGACGCCGGCGATGGGCGATGAGGTCCGGGTGCCCATCGGCACAGACGAGGACCTCGTAAGCGCGCGGGCCGCGGGGCGCGAACTGGCGGAGCGTCTTGGGTTCCCGCGTCCGGACCCCACCCTGATCGCAACCGCCATATCGGAGGTTGCCCGCAACATCATCGTGCACGTGGGTCGGGGAGAGATCGTCCTCAGGCCGCTCGATGAGGCAGACCGCTACGGGCTGGAGGTGGTCGCCCGCGACGAAGGAGCCGGGATCCGCGACGTGGAGAGCGCGCTGCGCGACGACTTCAGCGGCCGCGGCGGCCTGGGCCTCGGGCTGCCGGGAGCGCGACGGCTTATGGACGAGTTCGAGATCACCTCGGACCCCGACAACGGGACGACGGTGACCATGAAGAAGTGGCGCCAGCGGGATGAGCTCGAGCGCCTGCGCCGGGAGCGCCGCCGCCATGAATGAGCTGGTGGATCGCCGAGCGGTCGAATGGGGCGTGGCCAGCCGGTGCCGGCGGGGCGAGATCATCAGCGGCGATCTCGCGGTCGTCGCGCCGCTTCCGGACGGCGCGCTCGTCGCGGCGATCGACGGCTTGGGCCACGGCGAGCACGCCGCGCGCGCGGCCGAGGCCGCCGGCGACGTCCTCAGGAGGCACCCGAGCCACGATCTCGTGGGCCTCGTCGGGCTCTGCCACGACGCGTTGCACGGCACCCGCGGAGCCGCCATCAGCCTTGCCTTCCTCTCCGGTTCGAAGAGCACGTTGACCTGGCTCGGAGTTGGAAGCGTCGAGGGACGGGTGATGAGCGCGGAGCCGAGCGCCCGGCAGGCCAAGAGCTCGCTCGCCCTGGCCCGGGGGGTGCCGGGACACGAGCTGCCGACGCTGGACAGCGCGACGCTCGACATCGAGGCCGGTGACCTCCTCGTGATGGCCACCGACGGAGTCGGGCGCGCCTTCGCCGATGTTCGCAAGCTCTCCGGCTCGCCCCAGGCCATCGCCGAGCGGATCATCGACACGCACTCGAAATCAACCGACGACGCGCTCGTGGTGGCTGTCCGCTTCCTCGGCTCGCGAGCTTGACCGGCGAAGCCGACACCGGCACCTTCGGAGTCGCCTACACGTCCGCGTTCGAGGCCTACCTGATCGAGCGCGACGAGACACGGCTGCGGGCGGCCTACGAGCTCGGCCGCGACGCGGTGACCCGGCGCCTGACCGTGCTCGACCTGGCCGTCGCCCACCACGACGCGCTTCAGTCGGCCTTCGTCGAGGGCGCCGACTCGACAGAGATGCGATCGCTCGTGCGGGCGGGCGGCGAGTTCTTCCTCGAGAGCCTTTCCGCCTTCGAGATGGTCCAGCGCGGTTTTGCCGAGGCCCGGGAAGCCGCCCTCCTCGAGCGCAGGCAGACCGATCTCGCGCGCGGGCTCTCAACCCTTCTCGCCGACGCGTCGCTCGCTCTCGACGGATCGGGCTCGCTCGAGGAGATGCTGCAGCTCGTGGCCGAACAGGGCCGCGAGCTCGTCGACGCCGACTGCTGCGTGGCCACCGTTGGATTCAAGACGCAGGCCAAGGCCGTCCAGGCCGCGTCCTACCCGGCGGCTGCGACACATTGGACCGCCTTCACCCGGTGGCTCGACCTCTCGCCGATCTACGCGACCATCCGCTCGCACGGCGGCTCGGTGAGGATGAGCGGCGATGAGCTCGCGCGGCTGTCCGCCTTTCACTCGACCTCCGAACGTCCGCTTCGAGCGTGGCTCGGCGTCTCGCTGACCACGCTGAACGGCGACGAGCTCGGCGCCGTCCAGCTCTTCGACAAGGCGAGCGGCGTCTTCACCCGCGAGGACGAGGCCGCGGTGGTCCACCTCGCCCAGATGGCCTCGGCGGCCATCGAGCGGGTGAGGCTCTACGGTGATGCCTCCGATTCCGAAGGAGGGGCACCGTGAAGGCAGTCCAGTTCAGCGAGTACGGCGATCCCGACGTGTTGCATGTGGCCGAGGTCGACGAGCCGCACGCCGGCGAGGGCCAGATTCGCGTGGCCGTGGAGGGCGCGGGCGTCAACCCGTTCGACTGGAAGGTGCGTAGCGGGGCAATGCGGGAGATCATGCCGGTCGACCTGCCGAAGATTCCGGGCCTCGAGGTGTCCGGAGTGGTCGATGAGGTTGGGAACGGCGTGACCGGCGTGGTGGTGGGCGACGAGGTGTTCGGGCCGGCCGTGGGCGGCGGGACGGCACAGCAGGCGCTGATGGACAACTGGGCGGCCAAGCCGGCGGGCCTGTCGTGGGCCGAGGCGGGCGCGCTGTCAGTCGCGGCGGAGACTGCCGTCCGGACGCTGGACCTGCTCGGCCTCGAGTCCGGCCAGACCATCCTCATCAACGGCGCGGCCGGCGGAGTTGGCGTGGCCGCGGTGCAGTTCGCGCGGGCGCGCGGGGCGCACGTGATCGGCACGGCCAGCGAGGGCAACCACGAGTTCCTGCGCTCCCTGGGCGCCGAGCCGACCACCTACGGCGAGGGGCTGGTCGATCGGGTCCGAGAGCTCGCCCCCGACGGCGTCGACCGCGCCCTCGACACCGCCGGGCGGGGGGCGCTGCCCGACCTGGTCGAAATCACCGGCAGCCCCGACAACGTGATCACCATTGCCGACTTCAGCGCGCCTGAACATGGCGTTCGGGTGACCGACGGCAGCGAGGGACGATCCTGGCATGCGCTGGACGAGGCCGCACGGCTCCACGAGTCCGGCGACTTCACGATCCCGGTCGCGCGGACCTTCTCGATGGAGGAGGCGCCGGAGGCGCACCGCATCAGCGAGGAGGGCCACATCCGCGGCAAGCTCGTGATCCTTCCGGACTAGGCAGAGAGGCGGTCGACGGCCGCCGCGACCATCGCCGCCGTTCCCGTTCCGGCGATCGATCCCACCACCACATCGCCCGGGTAGTGGACCCCGGTGTGAACCCGCGAGTAGGCGACTGCGCCGGCCAGCAGGCCAAGCGGGAGCGCGAGCAGCGGAATGTGGCGACTGGCGCCGTAGGCGAAGGCAAACGAGGTGGCGGCGTGGCCCGACGGAAACGAGGTGGACTCGGGCGTGGCCAGATGCCGCGCGGGTTCCAGATGCAGTCCGGCGCGATCCGGGCGTCGCCGCTCGACGATCGCCTTCACCCCGAGGTTGATCACCGCCGCGGTCACGGCCACACTGGCCACGCCCTCGCCCGCCGCCCGGCGCCCACGGGTGCCGCCACCGAGGGCCATGGCGGCCGCCACACCCAGCCACAACGCCGACCCGTTCCCGGCCTGTGACAGCCGGCGGACGGGACCATCGAGCTGAGCGGTCGGCGTGCGGAACACCGCGTCGAACACCGCCCGGTCGACCGCCCCGGCCTCGCGCAGGGCACGGGCCCAGCCCGACCCCTCACCCCGCCGCGACTCGATCGGGCGGGCGAGCACATCCTCGACGGTGGGCCTGTCGGCCTGGGGTGGCATGGCGCGGATCCCGCTCTACCGGTTCGAGACCCGGCCCGCGACCCGCGCCTCGGGAACGATCTTGCCGGGGTTGAGGTTGGCCCCCGGGTCGATCCCCTCGAAGAGCGCTCGCAGCATCTCGACGCCCGGCTCGGAGATGTCCTGCTCGAGCCACTGGGCGTGCTCGGTGCCCACCGCGTGGTGGTGGGACAGCGTGGCTCCCGAATCCACGAAGGTCTGCTGTATCGCCGACTTGACCACGTCGTACTGCTCGAGCGGCTCCCGGTCCGGCGCGGGCTTGAAGGCGAACGTGAAGTACAGGCACGCACCCGAGTGGTAGGAGTGCGAGAGGTGGCACATGATGTAGCCCCGCACGCCGAGGTCGCTGAACGCCCCGCGCGCGGCGGCCATCACGTTGTCGTAGAGGCCGGGTAGCGCGCTCCACGGCGCCGAGGTCTCCGACACGTCGGCGAGCGCACCGCGGTCGAGCAGGAAGTCGCGGATGTAGGGGGTGTCGAACTTCTTCTGGTCATACAGCGCGCCGGGGCCGGTGCCGATGGAGAGTCCGCCATGGCGCTTGATGATGCGCCCCACCAGCTTCCGCTGTGCCGCCACGTGCTTCTTGGGGCCCTCGTACCCGATGAACGACAGGCACATGGCGCCGAGATCGAAGTGGCGCCGGCGCTCCAGGAAGGTTGAGAGCGCCTTCGACTGGATGCGGTCGAGCAACGAGTTGCCCGTCTTGGTGGCGAACGAGAACTGGGTCTCCGGGGCGTCGGAGACCCGCGTGACCGACGGCGCGGCCTCGCCGGCGGCGATGTCGTTCATCGCGGCCAGGCCCTCGGCCCAGCTCGGGAACAGGTAGCCGAGAATCGTCCGCTGCTCGGGCACTCGGTGCACGTGGACGGTCGCCTCGGTGATGATCCCCAGGCGCCCCTCGCTGCCCAGCACCATCTCGCGGATACTCGGGCCGGTCGACGTGCTGGGCACCGCGCGGGTGGTGAGCATTCCCACCGGGGTGGCCGCGCGCACCCCGCGGGTCAGGTCGGCCACGTCGCCGTACATGTCGGACTGCATCCCCGACGAGCGGGTGGCCACCCAGCCGCCGAGCGTCGAGTGCGTGAAGCTGTCGGGAAAGTGGCCGAGCGTCCAGCCCCGCGCGTTGAGCTGCTCCTCCAGCGCGGGGCCGAGGGCTCCGGCCTGGACCCGCGCGAGACGTGAGCCGCTGTCGATCGACAGCACGCGGTCCATCGCGCCGAGATCCACCGAGATCACGGGGCGAGTCTCCTCGGGCGGTGCCTCGAGGCTTCCGGAGATGCTCGTGCCGCCGCCGAAGGGGATCACGACCGCGTCGGCCTCGACCGCCGCACGCAGGACGGCGGCCACCGCCTCCTCGTCGCGCGGACGGACCACCACATCGGGGAGGCGGCCGAGATCGCCGTCACGCGTGCGGACCAGGTCGCGCAGGCTCTTGCCGCGGGCGTGGACGATGCGGTCGAGCGGATCGGTGGACACCTGCCCCTCCCCGACCGCCCTCTGCAGGTCGCCGTGCAGCTCCTCGGGCAGTGAGGGCTCGTCGACGCTCAGCCGCTCGAAGGGGACGGGGCGAGCGGTGGGACGCGATGCGTCGACCGCGATGTGCTGCTGGAGGAAGGGACCGAGGGCCGGCTTGTCCTCGTGCGTGAACGAGACACCCTCGTTACCCCAGCCCCACCACTTCATTCGGCCCATGTCGTGCTAACCATACGCTCCACATGGGCGCCGAACCGTCTCATCCGGTCCTCGCCGTGCTGCGCGCGCGCGAGCGGGCCGCCTCGGAGCCCGGCGAGCGCGGCGATCCCCACCGCGTGGCGCTGGTGATCGAGGGCGGAGGCATGCGCGGGGTGATCTCGGCCGGGATGGCCGGGGCGGTGGAGGGCCTCGGCCTGACGCGGTGCTTCGACCTGGTGGTCGGCTCCTCGGCGGGCGCGATCAACGGCGCCGCGCTGGTCGCCGGGGTGGCGCGCCACGGCGCCGCCACCTACTCCGGCCCACTCGCCTCGCGAGCCTTCGTCAACCCCGCGCGCGTGCTGCGCGGCGGTCCGGTGATCGACGTGAACTACGCGCTCACCTACACCTCGCCCGAGCTCGACGCCGCTCGTCACGAAAGGGTGCTCGAGAATCCGATCAGCCTGCACTGCGTGGCGCTCGACGTGGACACCGCCCGGTCCGTCGACATCTCCGGGATGCGCTCCCGCCACGAGCTGTGGCAGGCCCTGCTGGCCTCGAGCCGGATGCCCTGGGCCGGGGGCCCGCCCGTGGAGATCGACGGCCGCCGCTTCGTCGATGGGGGGATCGGCTCGGCCATACCGGTGGCCGAGGCCATAGCCGCCGGAGCCAGCCACGTACTCGTCCTCCAGACCCGCCCGCACGGCGTACCCCGCAAGAGCGCCTCACGCATCGCCGACCGGCTGATCGAACGTCACCTACGTGGCCTGAACCCGGCGCTCGTGAGCCTCTACCGCGAGCGAGTGGACGGCTATGAGCGGGTGGTGAACGACATCGCCCGCCGCTCGGCGGGTGCCGAAACCGGGCCGCCGCACGTGTTGGGTGTGCGACCGCCCGCCGGCACGCCTGTGGTTGGGCAACTGGAGCGCCGGCCCGCCGTACTGGCCGCGGCCGCCGCGGACGCCGAGCGCCTCGCGCAGCGGGTGCTGGACTTCCAGGGTCAGCCCTCGAGCAGCCCCGCCAGCCGGTCAACGTCGGCGTCGGCCACGTCCACCAGCACCAGCACAAGCCCCTGATGTAGGGCCTCGACGTCGCGTCGCGCCGTGGCCTCGTCGAGGCCCGCGTCGGTGAGCAGGCGGGTGATGCGGCGGCGGCCGGTGACACGCATCTGCTCCACGCCGTCCGGGTAGCTGGTCACGACGTCGCGATCGCTGTCGGCAAAGCTGCCGCCGCGCGTCGCCCCCTCCCCCGCGAAGGCGCCGGTGGAGCCTCCCTCCGGCGCCGGCGGGCCGGCGAACTCGCCTACGGGCGCGCCCGGCTCGGTCGTACCCGCGAACTCGCCAACTGGCTGCTGGTGGGCGTCGCGCTGGCGTTCGCCCATGAGGACGAGCACGTCTTCGCCCGGCACGCCCGCGCTCAGCAGCGCATTTACTACCTCGAGCGCCTGATGGTGGGCGTCATACGAACGGCAGAGTGCGGCCACCGCTCCTCCTTGATCGTGGACCCGCCGACCATACCCGCTCGGCAGCGACTGGGGGCTACTCGCTCGTGGTCTCCTCGTCGTGGCCCGTGCTGAAGCGGCCCTCCTTGTGCTTCTCGGCAGAGTCGGGAAGCTCCTCCTGGCCTTCGCTGAATCGGCCTTCCTCGCCCGGCTCGCCCTCGCGCTCCCCGCGGGCGAAGTCCGGCTCGAGCTCCTCCTCGGGGGAGTCGGGCTTCTCCTCTTGCCCTTTTTCGAAGCTGTCCTCTTGCTCCGGCTTGGCCGGATGGCGCTCGTCGTCCATGTCCTCCCTCTACCCGCCCGGGCCCGCCGATACTCCGCGCAGTTGCTCCGGGCGCGCCACGAGGCCCTGTGCCACGGCCCATTCGATGGTACGCCGGAAGGTGTCAGCCACGGGGCGATAGCGCAGGCCCAGCTCTCGCGTCGCGCGAGACCCGTCGTAGCGGTGTCCGTGCAGGAGGCGTGCGCACCATCTCGCGGCACACGGGCGGCTGCTTACCGCGCAGGCTGAAGGCCGCCTCGACCAGCCCGCCGGCCACTCCGGCCATGAACGGCGGAAGGAAGCGCACCCGGTTGCGGACTCCGGAGAGTTCTTCGACGGTGTCGAGCGCCTCGCGCGCGCTGAGGATCGCCCCGTTGAGCACGTAGCGCTCGCCGGGCACGCCGCGCTCGGCGCCGAGCAGGTGGCCCTCCACGCAGTCTGCGATATCGACGAGGCTGATGGTCGTGTCCACGAAGGCCTTCAGGCGCCCATTCAGGTAGGCGATCATGATGCGGCCCGTGCCTCCCGCTCTCCCGGGGCCCTGGACAGAGGAGGGGTTGATGGAAACGAGCTCGATGCCGGCCTGCCGCGCAGCCGTGAAGGCCGCCAGCTCGCCCTCGTGCTTGGAGCGCTCGTAGACGGAGAGGTAGCTGCCGCGATGCGGCGAGCTCTCGCTGCCCACACTGCCCTCGGCCTCGCCCAGTGCGGCGGCCGAGGAGGTGAGCACGACCCTCGTCACGCCGGCCCGGGCAGCGGCGCGCACGGCCGTCTCCGCGCCCCGGACGTTCACGTGGAACAGGTGCGCCGGATCCGAGGGGCACAGCGTGTTCACGCCGGCCACGTGATACACGAGCTCACAGCCGCTCATGCCGGACGCCAGAGCCTCCTCATCGAGCGTGTCGCCCCTGACGACGCGGGCGCCGCGTTCGGCGAGAGCCCGCTGGGCGGCGTCCGAACGCGCGAGCGCGACCAGCTCGTCGCCCCGCTCGACCAGCCGGGTGGCGAGCGCACCGCCGATCAGCCCGCTGCCGCCGGTGAGGAATACGCGCGTCACGCCCGGCGGTCCTCACGCACGACCTCCGGAAGGGCGCGCATGAGGTAGTCGACCGCCGAGCCCACGGTGATGGCGGCGGCTACCAGCATCACCCATTCATCGATGAACAGGCCCGCGATCGGATCCCCGGGGCGGAGGATGGCCAGGGCGATGGCCAGAAACTGGACGCTCGCCTTCCACTTGCCGAGCATCGATGGCGCCATGACCTCGCCCTCGGAGGCGATCACCCCGCGCAGCCCCATGATCACCAGCTCGCGCCCGATGATCACCGCGACGATCCAGGTGGAGACGCGCCCGGCCTCGAGCAGCGCGATCAGCACGCCGGACACGAGCAGCTTGTCGGCCGTGGTGTCGAGGAAAGCGCCGAGCTTGCTGGTCACGTCCCAGCGGCGCGCGAGGCGCCCGTCCACCCAGTCGGTGGCCGCCGCTACGCAAAAGAGCCCCGCCGCGATCAGCTCGGTTGACTCCCCTTCGCCGTAGAGCACCAGCCACATGACGACCGGGGTGAGAACGATTCGTGCGGCACTGCCCACCGCCACCAAACGGGCGGAGCGCATCTTGCTGCGGATCACGATCAGGTTGGCCACGGGCCGCGCGCGGACTCTAGCGCTGCTCTGGCGGCCGCCGCCGCTGCCTCGCTGTCGCACTCCCGCAGCGCGGCCTTGACGGCCGGGATCCGGCTGGCGGCCATGCTGAGCTCTCGCACGCCGAGCCCGGCCAGCAGCACGGCGGCGTCGGGCTCGCCGGCCAGCTCTCCGCAGACCCCCACCCAGCGGCCGTGCTCTCGAGCGGCCTCGGTCACCGCGGCGATCAGGCTGAGCACCGGCGCGCGCGACGCGCCCAGCAGGCCGGCCAGCGCCGCGTTGCCGCGCTCGGCGGCCATGGTGTACTGAGCGAGGTCGTTCGTCCCGACCGAGAAGAAGTCGACGTGCGGCGCGAAGTGTGCGGCCTGGAGGGCCAGGGCCGGCACCTCGACCATCACCCCCACCTCCATCTCGCCGCCGCTGCCCAGGCGCTCGCGCTCCTCTTCGAGCAGCTCCCGGGCCACTTGCACCTCGTCGAGGGTGGCGACCATCGGGAACATCAGCTTGAGCGGATGCTCCTCGGCCACGCGCAACACGGCGCGCAGCTGGGTGCGCAGCAGGTCCGGCTCGGCCAGCGAGAGCCTGATTCCGCGGCGCCCGAGGAAGGGGTTGTCCTCGGGCTCCTGGCGCAGGAAGGGCAGCGGCTTGTCGGCCCCCGCGTCGAGGGTACGCACCACCACGGGGCGGCCCTCCAGGCTGCGCGCGATCTCGCTGAGCACCTCGACCTGCTCATCCTCGGACGGCGGCTCGGCGCGGTCGAGGAACAGGAACTCGGTACGCAGGAGCCCGACTCCCTCGGCGCCCAGCTCGACTGCACGGGCCGCCTCGGCGGCGCTGCCCACGTTGGCGAACACCTCCACCCGGGTCCCGTCCGCCAGGGCACCGGGCTCGCTCGCGCGGGCGCGCAGGTCGCGGGCCTTGGCCTCGTCGGCCTCCTGCTGCGCCCTACGCTCGGCCAGCTCCTGCTCGCCCGGGTCGACCTCGACCAGGCCCTGCTCCCCGTCGAGTACCAGCGCGGTGCCGTCGGCCAGCTCGAGCAGGGCCTCGCCCAACCCCACCACGGCAGGGATGCCGAGCGCGCGGGCGAGGATCGCAGCGTGCGCCGTGGCCCCGCCGCGAGCGGTGGCGATCGCCCACGCGTCGGCCGGATCGAGGCCCGCCGCCTCGCCCGGCGTGAGCTCGGCGGCCACCACGATGCCCGGCCCCTCCAGAGCCGCTCCCGAGGGCGCGCACCCGAGCTGCGTAAGCACCCGCCCGGCCACGTCCTGCACGTCGACCGCGCGCTCGCGCATGTTGGCGTCGTCGAGGGCGCGAAACGCGGCGGCCGCCTCGGCCGTGGCCGCCTGCCAGGCCCGGGCGGCCCCCTCCCCCTCGTCGATGCGCCGCAGCGCCGGCGCGGTGATGGCGGCGTCGTCGAGCAGCAGCGCGTGGGCGCCGAAGATGTCGCCGGCATCGGCGCCGCCTCGGGTCTCCACCGTGGCGCGCACCTCGTCGAGCTCCTGCCGAGCGGCGGCGCGGGCTGCGTCGAGGCGGGCGCGCTCCTCAGCGGGCGTCCCGGGAGCGTCGTCGTCGATCACGTGCTCGCGCGCCTGCAGTCGCCGCGCCGGGCCGATGGCGATGCCCGGCGAGGCGGGCACGCCGCGCAGCCGCGCGCCGGTGCCCGGAGGCGCGTCAGCGTCGGCGGCCGCCGGCGCCTCCGGCTCCGGCTCCGATCCCGGTTCGTCCTCGGCGTCGCCGAAGTTCTCGGTGGCGAGGGCCCGCAGCGCGTCGAGGGCCTCCTCGGCCTGCGGGCCGCGCGCCAGTACGACGATCTCGTCGCCCCGCGCCACCGCGAGGGTGGCCAGGCCGACGAGGCTTCCACCGTCGGCCGGACCGCGCTCGCGGGTGGGGTTCGACACCTCGACCCGCGCATCGAGGCCGCCGAGCGCGGCCACGAAACGCGCGGCGGGCCGGGCGTGCAGGCCCAGGCGGTTGTGGACGGTCAGGCGCAGCTCGCTCGCCGACCCGTCGTCTTCCGCCTCCCGGGGGCCGGCTCCTCGCTCTCGGCTTCATCGGTGCCCAGCTGCTCGGTCTTCATCCGCAGAGCGCCGCGCGCCTCGCGCGCCACCTCCTCCAGGGAGGCGCCCGCGCCCGCGAGCGCCGCGGCGGCCACCGCTCCCTCCACGAGCGGGGCCTCGGAGAGCAACATGGGCCCGCCGTCCGGGCTCGGCCATCTCGGTGGCCATCTCCGCGCTCATCAGCGCGCTTCCGAGGTCCATCAGCACCAGCACGCCGTCGGGGGAACGCGCCCGCTCGACGGCCTCGCGCACTCGCTCGGCGTCAGTCCCGACCTCCCCGCCGTCCATCCCGCCGGCGGCCTCGATGGCCACATCGGCGCCGCCCATCTCCCGGGCCAGCTCGACCACCCCGTCAGCGAGCGCCGCGCTGTGAGAAACGATGACGAGGCCAACCACGAAGCGCTCAGGCCAGGCCCGACGCCCGGTGGAGCATCTCGACCGGATGCACCGTCCGCACGCCGGTGGCGTGCTGGATCTGCCAGCGGCAGGTCTCGGAGTCGCACACCGCCTGGTCGGGACCCGCCTCCGCGATCTCCGAGAAAAGCCCCGCCCCCACCTTCATCGCGATGTCGTACTTCTCGCGCTTGAGGCCGTAGGTGCCGGCCACGCCGCAGCAGGCGGCGCCCGTCTCGATCGTCTGCAGCTCGGGCACCAGCGCGAGCAGGTCGAGCGCGGGCTTGCCGATGCCGTGCCCCTGCTGCTGGCAGGGCGCGTGGTAGGTGATGGTCTCGGGCACGGGCACGAAGTCCGTCTTCAGCTCGCCGCGCTCGTGCATGGCGAGCAGGTACTCGCAGATGTCGAAGGTGCGCTCGGACACCACCTGAAGGTCCTCGTCGTCGCTCATGCCGAGGATCTCGAGCGCCTCACGCTTGAGCATCAGGCTGCAGCTGGTCGAGGTCCCGACGATGTCGACGCCCTCGCGGGCGTAGGGGGCAAGGCGGGCCGCGAGGCGGTGCGCGTAGCCGCGGGCGTCGTCGAAGAGCCCGTTGGACTGCAGCGGCAGCCCGCAGCAGTCCTGCTTGGGCACCTCGACCGCAATGCCGTTGTGCTCGAGCAGGGCGACGGTCATCTCGCCGAGTCGGGGCTCGTAGTAGTTGGTGCCACAGCCATGGAAGAAGGCCACGCGGCGCGCGGCGTCCGGCGGAGCCTTGTGGCGGCGTGCCCAGCGCTGGAACGTCGACCCGGCGAAGCTCGGCATGGGCGCCCGCGCGTGGATCCCGATGGTCTTCTCGATCGCCGTGCGCACCAGGCGGTTGCCGAGGCTCCAGTTGGCGAGCGGGGCCACCGGCGTGCCCAGCCGCCCGGCGAGGGTGGGGCGGGCGAGCACCCGGTCGCGCAGCTTGACGCCCTGGGTGGCCTTGAGCTTCGCCCGGGCCTGCGAGTTGATCTCCGCGATGTGCACGCCCTGGGGACACACCTGGGTGCAGATCCCGCAGCCCGAGCAGTAGTCCACCGAAGCGTCGGGCGACGGCTCGTCGTGGATGCGAAAGCGCTCCGCCTGCGGTCCGGCGTACTTGGGGCCTGGGAACAGCGGGGTGACGTTGGAGACCGGGCAGTAGGTCTCGCAGATCGTGCACTTCACGCAGTGGTCGAGCGAGTCGCGCATGAGATCGCCGAGCACGTCGCCGGCGTCGTGGACGGCCATCAGCCGCTCACCGCTCCGGCCGCGGAACCGGCGGCGCCCGAGCCGGCGAGCACCAGCTCAGCCGCGCGGTAGCCGGTGGAGAGGCTCAGCCCGTCGCCGCTCTTCTCGCGCCAGGGCTCGGCCCCGGCCAGCGTGGCTCCCGCGACGAGGACGTTCTCGTACAGCCGCTCGCCGGTGCCGTCGACCGGCCGCAGCTCCCGGTCCACCGCCACGCCGGCGCGGGCCATCGGATGGTCGTCGAAGTAGCCGGCGCGGAAGCGCTCGCCCCCGGGCTCGGGCATGGCGCTCACGGGAAGGCCCAGCGCGGTCTCGCGCGCCACCCAACGCGAGTCGAGCTCGAGGCCCCCGGAGGCAAACCCGCCCGTGGCCAGCACGACCCAGTCTGCCCCGCGGCGCTCCTCGCGCAGCCCGACCTGGGTGCGCAGCGCGCTCACGCTCCCGGCCTCGTGCTCGGCCCCGGTCACCACCGTGTTGAGGATCACGCGTCCCCCGGCCCGGCGCAGCGCCTCGCGCAGGCTCCCATGCACCCTCATGCCCGGCACCGAGGGGGGCAGCGTCGGGATCTCGAACACCGGGCGCCCGAGCGTGTGCTCGAGCTCGCTCCACACGGCGTGAGGGCCGGCGATGCCGAGCACGGCGGGGAAGGCCACGCGCTCGTCGGCGGCGAGCCGGGCGACCACCTGCCCCGCCACCTCGGCGCGGAAGGCGGGGTCGTCGAACGCGCGCGCGAAGCCGAGCGAGTTGACGTCGGCGCGCCCCTCGGGCACGAGGTCCAGCTCGACGCCTCTCGCGCGCGCGCCCGCGCGGGAGAGCGTGTCGGCGGCCAGCGCCGGATGGAAGTCCTTGAGCGCCCGGAAGCCCACGATGCAGATGGCCTCGTCGCTGCTCAGGTCGCCGCCGGCCATCGTCTCCGGCACCACCGCGGAGGGCCGCGGCACGCCCACCGCCGTCGGCAGCAGCAGGTTCTTCTCCACGCTGCCGGTGTAGGCGTAGGGAGCGAGCGGACCGGCCGCGATGCGGGCCTTGAACCAGTCCACCGCGGCGGCCACGCCCTCGGCGCCGACGGCGGCGTACGGGTGATCGGGGCGAGCGTCGACCAGGTCGCCGATGGCCTCCCCGGGACGCGCGATCCGCTCTCCGTCGCGGTACCCCAGGACGTCGATCGTTCCGGCGCCCAGGTGCGTGGCTCCGACGCCCTTGGCCAGCACGAGCACCCGTGCCCCGTCCTCGGCCAGGCGCACGGCGGCGGTGAGGCCCGCCAGCCCGGTTCCGACGACGATCACGTCGTGATGGCTCACGCCGTCACCTCTCCGTTCAGGAGGTGCTCCACGTCGAGCAGCCCCTGGAAGATCCAGTCGTCGAGGCGCGCCTGGCGCAGCTGGTCGCCGTAGAGGATCGGCCACACGCCCTTCCAGCGCTCCTGCAGGAACCCGCGCAGCGACTCCGCGGCCTCGGCGCCGTCGAGGCGCCCCACGCCGTGCAGGATCCCGGTGGCCCGGTAGATGCAGAAGCCGCCCTGGCAAGGCCCCATCCCCAGGCGCATGGTGCGGCGGATGTCGTCGAGGTTCGCGGTGCCCCGGCGGCGCATGGCCTGCTCGAGGCGGCTGCGCCCGATCAGCTCGCACTCGCAGATGAGCTGCTCGTCCTGCAGCGACGCCTCGCGCCGGCGCAGCCGGGAGCCGAAGGTGATAGCCCTGCCCGTCCTCGTTGTCCGGCGGGCGCTCCTCGTGGGTGCGGCACGGGCGATGCGTCTGGAGCTGGGCGCACATCGCGTCGACGATGTCCTGGGCCATCAGGCGCAGAGTGGTGAGCTTGCCGCCGGACATCGTGAGCAGGCCGTCGACTCCGTCGCGCTCGCGGTGATCCACGACGGCGTGTGTGCGGCTGACGTCGCGCGTGTCGGCGACCGCCCCGGCCTTCTCGTCCTGGAACAGCGGCCGCACGCCGGCCCACACGCGCAGCGCTCGGGCCTCGCGGAAGCCGGGCACCAGGCGCTCGCCGTCGTCGAGCATCTGATCGACCTCGTCCTGGGTGACCGGGATCTCGTCGGGGTCGGCGGAACGGCTGTCGGTGGTGCCGATCACGCTGACCGTCCGGATCGGCACCAGGATGTCGCCGTCGGCGGGCAGCGTGCAGCGGTTGATCACCGTGTTCACCAGCCGGTGGTTCATGGCGATCATGATTCCCTTGCCGGGCACCACCCCCACGCCCTCGATCCCCGCCATCTCGGCGATCTGGGCCGCCCACGCTCCCGAGGCGTTGATGGTGAAGCCCGCCTCTATGTCGAGCTCCTCGCCCGTGTGCTCGTTGCGAACGCGCGCGCCGGTGACCGCGCCGTTGTCGCGGTGCAGGTCGAGCACGCGGTGGTAGGGCAGGATGCGCGCCCCGTGGGCCGACGCGCCGCGGGCGAACGACCAGACGGTCTTCCAGGCGTCGATCGAGGCGTCGGGCACGGCGAACGCGCGCTTGAGCCCGGGTTCAGGCGCGGCTCGCGGCGCAGCGCCTCGGCCACGTCGAGCTCCTCGACCGGCAGGCTGCTCGCGCGGCAGCCGGCGAGAAACTCGTCGCCGTAGGCGGGGTCGTCGTCGGGGGTGACCACGAAGAGCCCGCCGGTGTCCTCGATGCAGTCGGGGATCACGCGGCGCAGGATCGCGTTCTCGACCACGCACTCCTCGGCCGCGACCGGGTCCTTGACCACGTAGCGGCCGCCGGAATGCAGCAGCCCGTGGAAGCGCCCGCTCG
This sequence comes from uncultured Thermoleophilaceae bacterium, assembly GCA_963728155.1. GTDB lineage: Bacteria > Actinomycetota > Thermoleophilia > Solirubrobacterales > Thermoleophilaceae > JACVRW01. Next base: position 44,588 of record CAVSJF010000004.1, read on the forward strand.
TGCCCTCGGCCAGGTCGGCCCGGTCGACGAGCACCACGTCGAAGCCCCGCAGGGCCGCGTCCCAGGCCACACCGGCGCCGGTGGCGCCGCCGCCGATCACCAGCAGCTCGGCCTGAAGGCTAGGCACGAGGCGCATCCTATTCGAGCGCGGGGCCAGGACTCAGGCTGTGCCCATGTCTGGCGCGCAAATCGGCCTCGGCCTGGCCGCCCTCGGGCGGCCGGCGTACATCAACATCGGCCACGGCGAGGACGTGGCCGACACGAGCGTCGAGGCGCATGGAGCACTCCGCCCATGACGGTGCTCGACGCCGCCTACGACCGCGGCGTGCGGTGGTTCGACGCCGCGCGCTCGTACGGGCGCGCCGAGGCGTTCCTGGCCTCGTGGCTCGAGCGCCGGGAGATCCAGCCGGGTGACGTGACCGTCAGCTCGAAGTGGGGCTATCGCTACACCGGCGGTTGGCGCGCCGACGCCACCGAGCACGAGGTCAAGGACCTCTCCGCCGAGCACCTGCGCGACGCAGTGGCCCGAGACGCGCGAGCTGCTCGGCGACTGGCTGTCGCTCTACCAGATCCACTCGGCCACGCTCGACAGCGGCGTGCTCGACGACCCCGCCGTCCGCCGCAGAGCTCGACGAGCTCCGCGGGCGCGGGATCCGCATCGGCCTCACCGTCACCGGCGCCGACCAAGCGGCGACCATCGAACGCGCCCTGGCCACGGGCGGCTTCGACGCCGTGCAGGCCACCTGGAACCTCCATGAGCGCTCAGCCGAGCGCTCGCTCGGCCGAGGCTCACGACGCCGGCCTGCAGGTGCTGCGTGAAGGAGGCGCTCGCCAACGGGCGGCTCGCCGGCGACGACGGTCATAGCGCTGGCCGCCGCCCTCGCGCAGCCATGGGCAGACGTCGTGCTGAGCGGAGCGGCGACCGTCGCGCAACTCGAGAGCAACCTGGCCGCGCTCGAGATCGCCTGGGACGACGATCTCGAGCGGCGGGTGGCGGACATGGTCGAGGAGCCGGCGCGGTACTGGGCGACGCGCGCCGAGCTCCCCTGGACCTAGCCCTCGGTCTAGGCCTCCGGCTCGTCGGGCTCCTCGTCGGCCTCGAACCAGTCGAACGTGCGGGTGACCGCCTTCTTCCAGTACTTGTAGTACTCGTCGCGCTCGCTCGGCGTCCATCGTGGGCTCCCAGCGCTTGTCCTCGACCCAGTTCTCGCGCAGGTCCTCGACTTCGTTCCAGAAGCCGGTGGCCAGCCCGGCGGCGTAGGCCGCGCCGAGCGACGTGGTCTCCGGCACCTTCGGCCGGATGACCGGCACGCCCAGCAGGTCGGCCTGGAACTGCATCAGCAGGTCGTTGCCGACCATGCCGCCGTCGACCTTGAGCGACTCCAGCGCGACGCCCGAGTCGTTGTTCATGGCCTCGACGATCTCGCGGCTCTGGCACGCCGTCGCCTCGAGCGCCGCGCGGGCGATGTGGCCGGCGTTGACGTAGCGGGTCAGGCCGGCGATCACGCCGCGGGCGTTGGACTTCCAGTACGGCGCGAACAGGCCCGAGAACGCCGGCACGAAGTAGCAGCCGCCGTTGTCGTCGACCGACTGCGGCCAGGTCCTCGACCTCGGGCGCGGCCTTGATCATCTTGAGGTTGTCGCGCAGCCACTGCACCAGCGCGCCGGTGATGGCGATGGAGCCCTCGAGGCAGTACACGGCGTCCTCGTCGCCGATCTTGTAGCCCACGGTGGTCAGCAGGCCGCTCTTCGACTGCACCGCCTCGGTGCCCGTGTTGAGCAGCAGGAAGTTGCCCGTGCCGTAGGTGTTCTTGGCCTCGCCGATCGCGAAGCAGGTCTGGCCGAACGTCGCCGCCTGCTGGTCGCCGAGGTCGCCGGCGATCGGGACGCCCTCGAGCGCGCCGCCGGCCTTGACCTCGCCGTAGACCTCGCTCGAGGCCTTGATCTCCGGCAGCATCGCGGTGGGAACGCCCATGATGCCGGCGATGTCGTCGTCCCAGGCAGGGTCTTGAGGTCCATGAGCATCGTGCGGCTGGCGTTGGTCACGTCGGTGATGTGCAGCCCGCCGTCGGTGCCGCCGGTGAGGTTCCAGATCAGCCAGGTGTCCATGTTGCCGAACACGCAGGTCGCCGGCCTCGGCCTTGTCGCGCGCGCCGTCGACGTTGTCGAGGAGCCAGCTGATCTTCGGGCCCGAGAAGTAGGTGGCCAGCGGCAGCCCGACCTGCTCCTGGAAGCGGGCCTGGCCGCCGTCGCTTGCGAGAACTCGTCCACGAGCCGGTCGGTGCGGGTGTCCTGCCACACGAGCGCGTTGTGCACCGGCTCGCCGGTGTTGCTGTCCCACACCAGCGTGGTCTCGCGCTGGTTGGTGATGCCCACGCCGGCGATGTCGTCCGCGCTCGCGCCGGCCTCTACATCGCCTCCTCGATCGACCTCCTGGGTGCGCGCCCAGATCTCGTTCGCGTCGTGCTCGACCCAGCCCGGCTTCGGGATAGATCTGCTCGTGCTCCTTCTGGGCGACGCGACCACCTTGCCGCCGTGGTCGAAGATCATGCAGCGTGTGCTGGTCGTGCCCTGGTCCAGTGCTGCCGCGTACTTAGCCATCAATTACCTCTCTCTGTCTTCCGATGATCGGCCGGTCCGATAGGGGAAGAGGGTCGAACGCCAGCGCCCCGAGGACGCCGCCGATGATGGGCGCCACGACGGGGATCCAGGCGTAGCTCCAGTCCGAGTCGCCCTTGCCCGCGATCGGCAGGATCGCGTGCATGATGCGAGGGCCGAGGTCGCGCGCGGGATTGATCGCGTAGCCGGTCGGTCCGCCGAGCGAGAGCCCGATCGCGAACACGAGCAGGCCGACCAGCAGGCCGCCGAGGCCCGTCGCCGCCGTCGCCGCGTTGGCGAAGAACGCGAGGATCCCGAAGACGAGCACGAAGGTCCCGATGACCTCGCGTGATGACGTTGGCCACGGTGTTGCGGATCGCCGGCGCCGTGCTGAAGCAGGCGAGCTTGAGCCCGGGATCCTCGGTCGCGCCCCAGTGGGGCAGGTACGCCAGCCACACGAGCGTGGCGCCGATGAACGCGCCGACGAACTCGCCGCCGAGGTACTTCGGTACGTCGCCCCAGTCGGTGTTGCCGATGGTCGCGAACCCGAGCGTGACCGCCGGGTTGAGATGGGCGCCGCTGAACTGCCCGACCGCGAACACGCCCACCATGACGCCCATGCCCCAGCCGAACGTGATGACGATCCAGCCCGCGTTCTGGGCCTTGGACACGTTGAGCAGGACACCGGCCACGACCCCGTTGCCCAACAGGATCAGGATCGCCGTCCCGATCACCTCAGCTCCGAAGATGCTCAAGAGCTTCTTCTCCTCTCCGTCGAGTTGCCCGACCCGGCGGGCGAGCAGCACTATTCCGGCAATCACGGCGTCGCGTCGCCGCCGAACGTCGTGGCGGCGACCGCGCAGCAGCATGCTGCGACGACGTCGCGCCCGGGTCCTGGTGGCCCACGCTGCGCGGGCCCAGGTAGCTCGCCCGGCCCTTGCGCGCCTCGAGCGGGACGGTCGCCCGCATGCCCTCCGCGGCGGCCTCGGCCGAGCGCGCAGCGCGTCGCTCAGGTCCGCCCCGTCATCCGCCGCGGCGCGCAGCGCGTCGACCGCCGGGCAGCAGCGCGTCGACCATCGTCTTGTCGCCCGGCTCGGCCTTGCCGCGCGCCTGCACGCCCTTGACGCCGGCCTCCAGCGCGTCGGTCCAGCCGGCGAGGTCGAGCTCGTCCCGGCCGGCCGACGCCGTGCCCATCTGCAGGAACAGCGTCCCGTAGAGCGGGCCGGCCGCGCCGCCGACGCTTCGAGACCAGCGTCATGCCGACGACCTTGAGCAGCGCGCCGATGTCCTCGCCGTCGCTCGCCGTCGAGCTTCTCGACCGCCTTGCGCATGCCGCGATCCATGTTGGTGCCGTGGTCGCCGTCCCCGATGGCCGTGTCGAGCTTGACCAGCTCGGCCCGGCGCTCGGCTATCTCGGCCGCGTAGGCCCGGATCCAGTCGCGGACCTCTGTCGACGTGATGCTCAACGCGGCCGTCCTCAGCCGATCCGCAGCGCCGGCGTGTCTGCGGGCGCGTCCCACAGCCGCGTCAGCTCGTCGTCGAGCTTGAGCAGGGTGATCGAGCAGCCCGCCATCTCCAGCGAGGTGATGTAGTCGCCGATCAGCCGGCGCTCGATGGTGATGCCGCGCTGCTGCAGGAAGATGGTCGAGCTCGCGGTAGACGATGTACAGCTCGATCAGCGGCGTGCCGCCCATGCCGTTGACGAACGCGAGCACCTTGTCGCCCGACTCGAACGGCAGGTCCTCGACGATCGCCGTGGCCAGGCGCTCGACGATCTCGGCGGCCGGCCCGATCGGCTCGCGGTAGCGGCCCGGCTCGCCGTGGATGCCGATGCCGATCTCCATCTCGTCCTCGCCCAGCTCGAAGCTCGGCTCGCCCGATGCGGGCGTGACGCACGAGGTGAGCGCCATGCCCATGCTGCGGCCCTGGCCGTTGACCGTCCGGCACAGCTCCGCGACCTCGGCGAGCGACTTGCCCTCCTCGGCGGCCGCGCCGCAGATCTTCTCGGCGATGCACCGTGATGCCGACGCCGCGGCGACCGGCGGTGTAGAGGGAGTCCTGGACGGCGACGTCGTCGTTGGTGACGACCGCCTCGACCTCGATGCCCTCGCCCTTGGCCAGGTCGGCCGCCATCTCGAAGTTGAGCACGTCGCCGGTGTAGTTCTTGACGATGTGCAGCACGCCGGCGCCGCCGTCGACGGCCTTGGTCGCCTCGAGCATCTGGTCGGGAGTGGGCGAGGTGAAGACCTCGCCGGGACACGCGGCGTCGAGCATGCCCGCGGCCGACAAAGCCGCCGTGCATCGGCTCGTGGCCGGAGCCGCCGCCGGAGACGAGCCCACCTTGCCCTGGACCGGCGCGTCGGCGCGCACGATCACGTAGGGGTCGTAGATGACGCGGAGCCGGTCGCCGTGGGCGGCTTCTATGCCCTCCAGCGCCTCTCGAACGACGGCATCAGGGTCGTTGATGAGCTTCTTCACTGCGTCCTCCTCCACTCGACGGCCGTTCTGCCGGGTGGCGGACCGTATACGGGCCGCCGGCGCTGGCAACGCGCCGCGCGGCAGACCGCGGCGTCAGGCCGCGCCGGAGGGAGCGACCGCGTGCCGGCGGGGCGGGGCTCGGGTCGAGTTCAGCGCGCGAGCACAACCTCGGGTTCGACACGGGCTCGGACGGGCGCGGGACGGGCGGCAGGCCCTTTCGGCTCCCAGAACGCGCGCACCTCGTCCATCACCTCACGGCGGTCATCAGCGTCGCGCGGGCGGATCGGATCGCCGAAGCGGACCTCGACCTCGTGGCGGCGCGAGAAGAGGCGGCCCGGAATGCGCTTGGGCCAGTTCTGACCCGGCGGCATCGCCTCGTGGGTGCCGCTGAGGTAGATCGGCACCATGTCGATGCCGTGCTGCGCGGCGATACCGCGGCACCGGAACGCACCTGGCCGATCTGCCGTCGCGCGAGCGGGTGCCCTCGGGGAACATGACGAGGTTCCAGCCTCGTCGATCAGCCGGTCGACGTGGTCGGTGGCCCGCCGCCGAGCCCGCCGCCCTTGCGCCCGAGCGGCACGGTGTTGAACAGGAGCGCCACGCCGGCTCGCCTTCAAGCGTGTCTTGTAGAAGTAGTCGGCCGCGGCAGTGACCGCGGTCCGGCGGCGCCACTTGGGCGGCAGGGCGCGCAGGATGGTCGGCGTGTCGAGATGGCTGGAGTGGTTGGCCACGAAGATGACCGGGTGCTCGAGCGTGTCGAAGATCTCGTCGCCCACAACGCGGTTGCGCACGTAGAAGTCGATCATCGGGCCGAGGCCGAGGCCGAGCAGCACCGGCGCGGGCCGCCTTCGCGTAGCCGCAGCGGGCCCAGGACACGTCCATCTTGGCGTACTGGCGGGCCAACTCGCCGCCGCGGCCGGCTCTTCGAGCTCGTCGGTCAGCTCGGGCATGCGCTCCCGGAGTTCCGGGCACCCGCTCGCGCAGCTCCGGTACCCGGGTCTTCATCTCGCTGGTGCGCGCCTTGCCCTTCTGGATCGCGCGGTCGACCTTTCCGTCCCTCATGCCCCAAGTACCCCACAGGGCGAGGAGGGTTTCGCTCAGCGCGAGTTGACCCGGATCTCGCCGGTGCGCCCCTTGAGCACCCGCTCCCCCCGGCGGGTCGGGGATGAACTGCAGGCCGGCCGCCACCAGCAACGCGGCCACGGCCACCACCGCCGCGAGGCGCAGGGCGTCGCGACGTGTGTTCTCGCGCGTTGCCCGCCGGCGCTCCTCGACTACCTGCGGGCCGAGCAGCTGCGCCACCGTGGGCTCATCGAGCCCGAGCCCGCGCGAGCGGCAGAAGGCCAGCACGTCCTCGGCGTCGTCCACCTCGACCACCTGCGCCCCGTAGGCCCGCGCCAGCCGTTGCACGAGCAGCGCGTTGCGGTTACGGGCCAGGAAGAGCACGGACGGACGCGCTCGCGAGCCCAAAGCCGTCGTCGTGCACCTCGATCGCTCCGGCCGCCTCCACCACGCCCCGGGATCCCGCGTCGGCCCGCGAGCACGAGCCGGGCCGATCGCCGCGACGGATGCCAGGCGTGCAGGCCGCAGTTGCAGCCGCGCTCCGGGAGGTCGTGGAGCTCTGACCCTTCGCACACGGCCTCGAGCCAGGCCCCCTCCGGAGGCCACGGCGTGCCCCGGTGTGGAGCGGCGAGACGCTCCGCGCCGGGCTCCCGATCACGCTCCACGTGCGCAGGCCGTAGAGCAGGAGTAGCCAGCAGCGGGGCACCCTCCGAGCTCACTCTCGTAAAGATAGGGGCCGATGGTGCTACCGTTTGGCGCGTTCGATGAAGTAGTGCCGGCGCCCGTAGTCGTTGCTCTAAGCACCTCCGCGTACGCAGCACCAAACAGTGGAGGTAAAAGAAGATGGCAACCGGAACCGTGAAGTGGTTCAGCGACGACAAGGGGTTCGGCTTCGTCACACCCGATGAGGCCGGCAAGGATCTCTTCGTACATCACACCGGCATCGCCGGCGAGGGCTTCAAGTCGCTCGCCGAGGGCGCCAAGGCGAGTACGACGCGAGCCAGGCGACAAGGGCCCGAAGGCCGTAAACGTCCAGCCGATCCACGCGCGCCGGCCCTCGGGGCGGCGGCCGGCACGTCGGTGTCGCGCTCCCTGCGCCCCCCGGTGGCTCTGGCCCTCGGGGAACCGCACAGGACGGTGTACATGGCCAATCAGGACGACGGCTCCGACTTTCAATCCCTCTAACCCCGCGGCGAGCAGCGCGTGGAAGGAAGCCCGCGAGCGGGTGTGGCCTCGCGCGACGCCGAAGGCCCGCAAGGCGGGCAAGGCGGGAGCGCGAGGCCTACGAGCGCGGCGGGAGATGGTCGGACGCAGACGGCCGCGGCGAAGTCGCACGCCGAGCTGGTGAACCGCCAAAAGCCGTAGGGCCAGATGTGGCCGTAAGCGCCGCGGGCGCCTTCGCGGGCCTGCGTAGCTTCGCCCGCCGCCGGCAGGGCCTTGCTCACCGTAGCCGGCTCGCTGAACCCCACCGCGGCGATCCTCGTGCTGGGTCCTGGCGGGGCGGCGCGACGAGTTCGTCACGGCGCTGGTCGAGCGCGGCGCTGCCTGGGTGCATGGTTGGTCACGATCGCCCTGCAGGTGGTGGCACTGCTGTCCCGCAGCGAGGCGTGGCACCTCACCATCTGACGCGGCCGGCGGGACGGTCGACCGCCGAACCCTCTATCGCGCGTCGAGCATGCAGGTGCTCGGCGGAATGATCAACGGACACCTGGGCATGGCGGCCCGGATCGCCGCCCTGCGCCGCTCCTCTCCCGGACGTCTGTCCGCAGGTGCCGACGTTGGTCGCGGCCGAGTTCCCGATCATCGCCGTCGAGGCGGTGCTGGCCGCGCTGGCCTCGTTCACCCTGGTCGGCGCCGCTCGGGCTGCCCTGGTGGTTACCGGTGGATCGCCCTGGCGGTGGTGGGCGCGGGCTGAGCGTCGGCCTGCGCCGCCTCGCGCTCCGAGAAGGGCCGCGAGCTGTGGCAGGGGCTGGCCGTGCTGCGCAGCCTGAACCGCGGAAGCCGCGTGGTGGGCTACGTGCTCGTCGCGGTGTTCGCGCAGATCATGCGCAACTGGCTGCTGCTGCGCGCCGTCGGTGTCGACGCGTCGCTGTTTCGACGCGACCGCGGTGCTGATCGCTCTGGTCACGCTGAGCCAGCTGCCGCTCGGTCCCACGGTGGGCGCGGCGGCGGCGGTGCTCATCCTGGGCAGCGACGGCGTGGCCGCCGCGGCGGCGGCGGGCGTGCTCACCACCGTCACCGGCACCCTGGGCGGGCTGTGTTTTCTGGCCTGGGCGGGAGCCGACTACCTGCGGGCGGGGTTCAAGACCAGGCGGCGCACGGCCCTCAGTAGATCGTGATGCGCCGAATTTTGCACCATGATGCAAGTGTGCGGAAAGGATCGGTGATCGCGGTGGTGGCGGCGGCAGCGGCGCTCGTGGCGCTGCTGGTGTACGGGGTGGCCTCCCAGGGCGCCGACAGCTCGATCGACGACGCGGTCGAGCGCGGCGACCGGCCCGCCGCCCCCGAGGCCACGCTGCCCGTTCTGGGCGCCGGCGGCAGCGGCTCGCTGGGCGATTACCGCGGTCAGGTGGTGGTGCTGAATTTCTGGGCCTCGTGGTGCCCGCCCTGCGTCGACGAGCTGCCGCTGCTCCAGCGCACCCAGCGGCGCATCGAGCCGCTCGGCGCTACGGTGCTCGGCGTCAACTACCAGGACCTCCCCGAGGACGCTTCGCGGTTCGTGGATCGCTTCGCGCTGACGTTTCCCAACCTCCGCGACCGCGACGGGGAGTACGCCGAGGAGTACTCCATTCTCGGGTTCCCGGAGACCTTCGTGATCGACCGCCGCGGCCGGATCGCGGCGGCCCGGCGCGGGCCCGTCACCGCGGGCTGGCTCGACTCGGCACTCGCCCCCCTTCTGGGAGACCGGGCATGAGGCGCGCTGCCGCGATCGCGCTGCTGGCCGTCGCGGTCGCGCTCGCCGCGGTGTCGAACGCCGTCGCCCAGCGGGCCTCGCTGCCCGACATCGAGGACGAGGTGATGTGCGTGCAGTGCAAGACGCCGCTGAGCCTCTCCACCGCCGCCGTGGCCGAACGGGAGCGCGAGTTCATCCGCAGCGAGATCGCCCGGGGCAAGACCAAGGAGGAGATCAAGGCCGGCCTGGTCGACCGCTTCGGGCCGGCCGTGCTCGCTGTGCCCGAGGACGAGGGCTTCGGGCTGACCGCCTACCTGGTCCCCGTGCTGGCCGGGCTGCTGGGGCTGGGCGCCGTGCTGCTGTGGATGCGGCGCTGGCGCCGCCCCTCCGGCGCGCCTGACACGCCCGAGACCCTCGGCTCCGCCGACGCTAAGCGCCTTGAGCGCGAACTGGCGGCTCATGAGCGCTAGCGCCGCGATCGTCGATTGAAGTTCGATCCCGACCTGGTGGCCGGCCTCGACGAGCCGGTGCGCCGCTACTTCACCCACGCCATCGAGGCTGGCGCGCCGCTGCCGCGCGGCACGAGCCTGACGATGTCGGGAAAGATCAAGGCCGACCTGTGGCTCCGCTTCAGCGCCGAGCAGGAGATCGACGGCCGCTCGTTCTCCTGGCGAGCGCGTGTCGGCCGCGGCAGGCTCACCCTTGCGCGGATATCCGACGCCTACGCGCACGGCGTCGGCAGCACGGAGGGGCTGCTGTTCGGGCGGCGGCCGATGTTCGACTCCTCCGACGAGGACACGGCGCGCTCGGCCGCGGGACGGACGGCGCTCGAGAGCGCGGTCTTCGCCCCGCAGTGCCTGTTGCCCGAGAGCGGTGTGGCCTGGCGCGCCGAGAGCGATGGCGTGATCGTGGGCCGCTTCAACCTCCCGCCCGAGCGGCCCGAGGTGCAGGTGGACATCGACGCCCGGGGGGCCGTCGAGCGGGTCAGCGCATCTCGCTGGGGCCCGCTCGACGACAAGCGCTACGCCTACATCCCCTGCGGCGGCGAGGTGCACGCCGAACGGCGCTTCGGCGCTCTCACCCTCCCCAGTAGCATCACCGTGAGCTGGCAGTTCGGCACGCCCCGCCAGACGCCGTTCTTCAAGGCCGAGATCACCGGCGCGGAGCTGATCCCGTGAGCTCCGCCGACAGGCCGCTGCGGCTCCTGCGCCTGATCGTGATCGTCTCGATCGTCGACTTCGTGTTGCTGGTGCCGCTCGTGATCGGCGTGATCGTCGACTACCACGGGCTCGCGCCGATCATCGGCCCGATCCACGGGGCGGGCTTTCTATGGGAGCTCTACCTTGTTGCCCGGGGCGCGGCTGAGGGCTGGTGGGGATGGTGGTACCCGGGCGTCACGCTGATCACCGGCGGCCCGCCGGGCGCTCTGCTGGGGCATCCGCGCGCCCGTCGCGAGGCTTTGGCGCGCGCCGCTGCTCTTCCGCGGGACGAAAGCGCGTGCCGATCGTGATGAGCAGGTGCAGCACACCGATGGCGATGAAGAATGCCGTCGGCGCCGTCTCGTCCGAGAAACCGAGGATGAAGGGCAGCGCAATCAGCACACCGGCCAGCGCGTAGTCCAGCACCACGTGAGCGGCCAGCGGGACGTAGTTGATCAGGCTCGTGGGGCCCTCGGTGGAGGCGGCGAGGAACAGCACCACCACCCCGATCACGATCGAGGCCGCGGTGGCGGCGCCGGATTCGAAGTCGAGCACGAAGGGCGCCACTACGAACAGCGCGGCGGCGGCATATTCGATGAACCCGTGGAGGAAGCGCGGGACCGGCCCCTGCTTCAGCATGGAGACAGAGCGCTCAAGCGGGCTCGGGCGGCTGGGGCGAGGGCTCGGGCACGGGCGGGTCGGGCGGGATCTCCGGGGCGCCCGGCGGATTGGGCATCGGCTGGTCGGGCTCGACCGGCCCGGGGACCTCGAGGACGGGTGCGACAGCGGTTTGGCTCATGGGTGGGAGCTACCCGCCGGGTCGGGGGTAGAAACCGCGGGGCGGGTCAGCTCGACGGCCCGTCGCGCCTCACGCTCGTAGCGGTTGTCGCGGTACGCGCGCCGGTCCGCGCTGAAGGTGGACGGCCGCAGATAGGACAGCCACATGCGTACTGGCCGGTGCTGGGCCTGCCAGACGTGGCAGAGCTCGTGAACGATCAGGTCCTCGTCCAGGGCCGGGCGTTTCAGCAGGATGCGGCGAAATGTGGCGTAGCCGGCAAAGCGCCGGAAGCCGGGAAGCTCGAACAACCACGGCACGATGTGAATAGAGACGCGCGAGGCGTCAACGGGCCGGGGATAGAAGCCCACCCGGTCGAGCCTGCGCTTGGCCCGGGCGAGAACGTCGGCCTCGCCCGGCAGCCTCACCGGCGCTTGGCATTGCGCGCGAGCACCCTGAACCTGGTGCGCGCAGGCTTGGAGTCGTTGCCGGCGGCGTCCTTGGCCCGGAGCGCGAGCCGGTAGACCCCAGGGCGCAGGCTCCTTCGCCGCGTGAGCCGGCCGGCGAAGCGGATCCGCTCGGCCCCCGCCAACCGGCCGGGGAAGGTCAGCTTCGGCCTGACGGGCAGCCAGCGAGTGCAGCGCTTGCCCACGCGATTGCGCCGTGTGGGCTTCACACAACGTCCCCCGGCACGGCGCCCGGTGTGCGATCGGGCGAAGGAGAGGGTCACGGACGAGGGCTCGCTGAGGTTGTAGCGGACGCTCGGGCCGCTGCCCACCGCGGTGGCCGACGGTAGGGCGCGACCCAGACGAAAGCGCTTGGGAGCCAGCCGCAGCCGCTCCACGACCGGGCGGGTGGTGTCCCCGGCCGGCGCCTCGGGAATGTCGATGCCGGGGCCGATCCCGCTGATCCGCCCGATTTGGTTGCCGTCCCTCTCGGTGAACCAGAGCGTGTTCTGCGGCCCCTGGGTGATGTACTCGGGGCGTCCGGCCGCCGTGAGGCCGCCCAGGGCGGTGATCGAGGCCGGGCCCGCCGTGGTGATCCGGCCGATGGAGTTGCCCCCGGCCTGGGCGAACCAGATGCCCGCATCGGGACCCACGGTGAGGCCGAGCGGTTCGCTGCCGGCCGGCAGCGGGTATTCGGTGGCCACCCCGGCCGGCGTGATCCTTCCTACCGCCGCGCTGGGCGCCGTGTACCAGAAGTTGCCGTCGAGGCCAAGCGCGATGTCCCACGCGGAGCCTCCCGGAGTGTCGAACGAGGTGGCGCTGGTGCCGTTGGCGCTGATCCGGACGATGTAGCCGCCGTCCCCGGCCACCCACATCGTGCCCCCCGGGCCGCGGGTGATGCCGCGCGGGATCACGGGGTTCGCCGGGTCGAGATCGATGTTCGCGCCGACCTTGATTCCCGCGGTGCTGATCCGAAAGGCCACGTCGTCCTGAAAGTCCGTCACCCACAGGTTGCCGTCCGGTCCTGTAGCGATGCCACCCAGCGTCGCCGCGGCTCCGAACCCGTCGAAAGCCTGCACGTCTGCCGGGTTGGCCGGGTTGATGCGCCCAACGCCGCCCTGCGTGTTCACCGTCCCCGTGAACCAAACGTTCCCGTCGGGGCCGACAGCGATGTTGAGCGGATTGGTCAGCACACCGGATACATCGAACTCCTCGATCACCGGCGGCTCGCTGGGCGTGACCTTGGCGATCTGATCGACGCCGAGCTCGGTGAACCAGAGGCTTCCGTCGGGGGCCTGGACTATCTCCTGCGGTACCGAGCTCGCGGTCGGGATGGGGAACTCCGTGAGGCTCGGCGCGGCGGCGGCCGGCCCCGCCGCGGCCAGCGCGACGGCGCCGGCGAGCAGGGCCGCGCGGGATCTCACGCCTCGTCCAGTGCTTCGTTCACCAGCTCGTCCGCGCGCTCGTTGTGCTCGCGACGCACGGAGCGGACGGACCAGGCGTCGAAGCCGCGCAGGGTCCGCATCGCCTCCACGAACAGCGGCTTGAGGCCGGCGTGCTTGACCTTGTACTCGCCACCGATCTGGCGCGACACGAGCTCCGAGTCGTTGATGAGCTCCACCTCGGTGGCACCCAGCTCGCGGGCCAGCTCGAGGCCGAGCAGCACGGCGCGATACTCGGCGACGTTGTTAGTTGCCGGGCCGATGTAGGCCTTGCGCTCGCCCAGAACGTCTCCGTCGACCGAAGCGGCCACGGCAGCCACCGCCGCGGGGCCGGGGTTGCCGCGCGCCCCGCCGTCGACGTTCACGACCACCTTCACTCGTTGGCAGGCAGGTCGATCGGGGGGAAGCTGCCCGTCGGCCGCAGGCGCCGGCGATCCGTATGGGCCGCGTGGTCTCCGGGCAGCCCTCCCTGCGCACGCCGGTCGACCATCACCTCGACCTTCGGGTCGTCTCGGTAGTACTCGGTCAGGCGATCGAGAAGCTCGTCGGCAAGTGCCCTGGGCACCACGCAGTAGATCACCCGTCCGGCTCTCCGTCGGCTACGGCAAGCCCGGCCAGCACCCGCCCCTCGGCGTCCAGGGTGGCGTTCCAGTCGCGCAGGGATTCGTCGATCTGGACGATCTCATCGCCCTTCTCGAGCATCTCGACGGGCTCGCCCTCGTCGCCCAGGTCCACGCGGTAGCGATACCAGGAGAGCTCCCATGCGACCACCACCGAGACCTGGCTGCCGTGGCCGGGATCGGGCCGGGCGGACACGTCGGGTGCGCCGAGGGTGCGGGCCAGCCCGGCGATCGTGCGCTGATGTTGCGAGCCGTTGAACAGGTCGAGCGCGCGGTCGACCTTCGCCTGCGCGGTCGTGGGCACGGCGCGAACGTGACGCGGATCCTTGGGCCGCGAACGCGGCCGCGAGGCCCGGGGAGGCGACTGGGCGTCCTCCTGCTCCGGAGCCTCCGAACCTTCGGCGGCGACTATTTCGTCCTCCAGCTCGGCGATCTCCTCCTGAGGAACGGGCTCGCCGCGGCGGCGGCGCATCCGGCCGAACAGCCCGCGGCGCGGCTCGGGGCGAGCCGAACGATGGGGCAGGTCGCCGGCGCCCGACTCGCGTATCCATCCGCTGTGCTGGGCGCGCACCGCACACAGGTCGCAGACCTGGTGGCGATGCCCGCCGGGAGCGAGGTACGGCTCGGTGCGCTCCCCCTTGAGGATGGTGCGCCCGCAGACGTCGCACGTCACGGCATCGTGGACCGGCCGCAACTCCTTCTTCACGCCGTCACGCCTTGACCGCCTCGGCCTCCCTCTGGGCCTCCTGCACCACGCCCTGCGCGATGTGGGCCGGCACCTCCTCGTAGCGGACGAGCTCCATCGTGTACTCGCCCTGTCCGCCGGTGATCGCCCTCAGGTCGGGCGCGTAGGAGAGCAGCTCAGCCATCGGCACCTCGGCCTTGACCTCAGTCACATTCCCCTTGGGCTCCATTCCGAGCGGCCGGCCGCGGCGCGAGTTGAGGTCGCCGATCACGTCGCCCACGTTCTCCTCGGGGATCGCGACGGTGATGTTCATGATCGGCTCCATCAGCACGGCTCCGGCGTTCTCCATCGCGTCGCGGAAGGCCATCGAGCCGGCGATCTTGAACGCCATCTCGGAGGAGTCGACCTGGTGGTGCTGGCCGTCGAAGAGCCTGACCCTCACGTCCTGAACGGGGAAGCCGGCGATCGTGCCCGCGCTCATCGCCTCCTGGACGCCCTTCTGCACGGCGGGAATGAAGCCGCCGGGGATCACCCCGCCCTTGATGGCGTTGACGAAATCGAACCCCTCGCCCAGGGGCAGTGGCTCGATCTCGATGTGGCAGTCGGCGAACTGGCCGCGGCCCCCGGTCTGCTTCTTGTAGCGGGCGTGCGCCTTGGCCGAGCCCTTGATCGCCTCCCGGTAGGGCACGTGCGGCTGGTGCAGCTCCACCTCGGCGCCGAAGCGCTCCTTCATGCGGCCGACGATCACCTCGACGTGGATCTGGGTGATCCCGGCCAGGATCTGCTCGCCGGTCTGCTCGTCGCGGTGGAAGTCGATCGTCGGATCCTCTTCCTGGAGGCGGCGCAGCGCCTGACCCATCTTGTCCTCGTCGCCCTTCGCCTTGGCCTCGATGGCGAACGCCATCACGGGGCGCGGCATGTCCGGCAGCGACAGGGGGATGTCGGCGTCGTGGGCGGCCAGCACGTCCCCGGCGTGGGTCTCCTTGAGCTTGGCCACCGCACCGATGTCGCCCGGGCCGAACTCGTCGGCCTGCTCGGTCTCCTTGCCCTGGGGCATGAGCAGCTGGCCGATCCGCTCCTTCACGTGGGCGCGGCAGTTGTGGACCTGGGAGTCGTGGCTGATGACGCCCTGGTAGACGCGGAACAGGTTGATGCGCCCCGCGTAGGGGTCGGCCAGCGTCTTGAAGACGAAGGCCACCATGTCCTTCGACTCATCGGGCTCGAGAGTCACGCCGTCCAGCTCGACCGTACCCTTCTTGGCCGGCGAGGGCAGGTCGTCGACGAAGGCGTCGAGCAGCCGGTTGATGCCGAGGTTGCGGGTGGCCGCGCCGCAGGTGACCGGGAACAGGTGGCCCTCGGTGACCCCCGTCTTCAGCGCGCCGACGGTCTCGTCGTGGGAGATCTCCTCGCCCTCCAGGTAGCGCTCCATCAGCTCGTCGGACACCTCGGCCACCTCGTCCATGAGCTTCTCGCGATATTCCTGGGCGGTATCGGCCAGGTCGTCGGGGATAGGGATCTCCTCGCAGTTCTCGCGCGCCTCCCCTTCGTAGCGGTAGGCCTTCATGTCGATCAGGTCGATCACGCCGCGCAGCTCGTGCTCGGCGCCGATCGGGATCTCGGTGGCCACCACGTGCGGGCCGAACGCCACCTTCAGCGAATCCAGGGTGCGGAAGAAGTCCGCACGCTCGCGGTCGAGCATGTTCACGAAGAGGATGCGGGCCAGTCCGAGGTCCGAGGCGCGCTCCCAGAGGCGGCTGGTGGTCACCTCGGCGCCCATCACGCCGTTAACCACGAAGACCGCTCCCTCGCACACCCTCAGCGCGGCCAGCGCGTCGGCGGCGAAGGAGGGCTCGCCGGGGGTGTCGATCAGGTTGATCTTGCGGTCTTCCCAGCGGAAGGAGGAGAGGCTCGCTGAGATCGACATCTCGCGCGCCTTCTCGTCGGGCGCGGAGTCCGAAACCGTGGTTCCATCGGCCACCGAGCCGAGCCGGTTGATCGCTCCGGCCGTGAACAGGAGGGCTTCATTAACCGAAGTCTTCCCGCTGCCTCGGTGGCCTACCAAGGCCACGTTGCGGATCCTTTTCGGCGATTCGTGCGCCATCCAACTCCTTCCTCGAGGTCGGAAAGGAGATTACTCCCGACGGGCTGCTTCTAGGCGGCGTCGCCGATCGGGTCGCCCTGGAGCCGCGACTTCAGGCGCAGCACCGCCTTGGTGTGGAGCTGCGACACGCGCGACTCGGTCACCCCCAGCACCTCGCCGATCTCCCGCAGCGTGAGATTCTCGTAGTAGTAGAGCGCCACCACCAGCTTCTCGCGCTCGGGCAGCCGCGCGATCGCATCGGCCAAGCGGTCCTTCATCTCGGTGGTGTCCATCTCCTGGGCGGGATCCGGCGCGCCCGGATCTTGGATGGTGTCGAGCAGCGAAACCTGGTCGCCCGAGGCGTCGGACACCGTCCAGAGCTCGTCGAGCGCCACAACCGACGAGTTGGAGATCCGCACCAGCGAGTCCTGGAAGTCCTCCACCGTCACGTGCAGCTCCTGCGCCATCTCGTGGTCGGTGGGCGCCCGGTGCAGGGAGTGCTCGAGCTTGGCGTTCACCTTCTCGATCTGTCGTGCCTTGGTGCGCACCGAGCGCGGCACCCAGTCGAGCGAGCGGAGCTCGTCGATCACCGAGCCCTTGATGCGGGTGATGGCGAAGGTCTCGAACTTGATCTCCCGCTCGGGCTCGAAGCGCTCGATGGCCGAGATCAGACCCAACAGGCCGTAGGAGATGAGGTCGGCCTCCTCGACGTGCGACGGCAGACCGCTCGACATCCGCCCGGCCACGTACTTGACCAGCGGGGCGTACGCGAGCACCAGCCGCTCGCGTGCCTTCTCGTCCCGGTCGTCCTTGTACCGGCGCCAGAGATCCTTGAGCTCTATCGCCTTGAGATTCGTCTCCACGAGACCTTCCCTGTCACGCCCGCGGGTGTGCCCGCGAATAGGCCAGTTTGAGGCGCTTCGACTCTACCCGAGTGTACGTCTGCGTCGTGCCGATTGACGCGTGCCCAAGCAATTCCTGGATCGAGCGCAGGTCGGCGCCTCCTTCGAGCAGGTGGGTGGCGAACGAGTGGCGCAGGGTGTGCGGCGAGATGCCCGCGCGGCGGCCCTGGAGCTTCAGGCGGCGCCGGACGTCGGACGTGGAGAGCCGGCGGCCGCTCTTGGAGAGGAACAGCGCCGGGCTGTCGCCCGTGTCGAGCGCGGGGCGGGCTCGCTCGGTGTAGCGCTCGAGGGTGCGCCAGGCGTGCTCGCCGGCCGGGACCACCCGGGTCTTGGCACCCTTGCCCTCCACGCGCACCTCCTCGGCGTCGGGGTCGATGCTCTCCATGTCCAGGTCGACGAGCTCCTCGGCTCGCAGCCCGGCCGCGTAGGCGAGCTCGAACATGCTGCGGTCGCGCAGGTCGAGCGGGGTCCCGGCAGGGATTCGCTCGAGTAGTTCGGCCACGTCCTGCACCTTGAGAACGGCCGGCAGGTAGCTGTCCTTCTTCGGGCTCGACACGAGATCCGCGGGGTTGGCTTCGAGCTCGCCGCGCTCGACCAGATGGCGGTAAAAGCTCCGGACGGCGGCGAGCTTGCGGGCGATCGTCGAGTGCGCCGCGCCGCGCTCGCTGAGCACCGCGGCGAAGCGCCGCAGGTCGCGATGCTCGACCTCGCGGGGCCCGAGCTCGCGCGCCTCCGCCCACTCGCCCAGCTGGGTCAGATCGGCGCGGTAGGCGCGCCGTGTCTTGTCGGCGATGCCGCGCATCACCTGCCAGTCCTCGAAGCGGTCGAGCGCCCCGGCGCCAACTAGCCTCTGGCGGCGTGGGAGCGTTCTTCGTGAACACCTCGGACGGGCGGGTGGCCACGCGCAATCAGCTGGCCGAGGCCGGGTTGGTGGACGAATACGACGCGCCGCTCAAGCCATGGCACCCCATCCGGGGGCCCAGCGACGCCTCGACCATGTGGTACTCCGTGCTGCGCAAGCGAGAACGTGGCGTTTTCATCGGCACGCTTTGTGTTCGACACACCGGGCGCCAAGCCCTCCTGGAGGAGCGGGGCTGGGAGGAGATCCCGATCGCGCAGATCGGGGTGGGTCAGGCGATATAGATGGGAGCGCCGACGGGAACCTGGTCGTACAGCTCGATCACGTCCGGGATGGCCATCCGGATGCAGCCGTGCGACGCCGCGCTGCCCAGCGAGTAGGTCTGGTCGGTGCCGTGGATGCCGGCGCCGTCGTAGATTCCCATCCAGCGCGCCTTGAGCGGGTTCTCCGCCGTGCCGCCCGGGACCACGGTGCCGGCGAGGTCACCGGCCCAGCCGCTGTTGGGCACGGTCCAGGCGGGGTCGACCGCCTTGTTCTGGATGTGGTAGAGCCCGGCCGGGGTGTCGAAGCCGACGGCTCCTACGGCCACTGTGTAGGTCTTGACCAGCTGAAGGTTCTTGTAGAAGAGCAGCTGGAAGTTCGCGCGGTCGGCTACGAGCAGGCTCGGGTACTTCTCGGCCAGCTGCGCCTGGGTGACCTTCGGCTTCCTGATCCGCACCGGCGCCGTGACGCTGCGGTCGACGCCCGGCACGGTCAGCACCTGAGCCAGACGCCGGCGCAGCACGGCCCGCTTGACCGCGCGGCCCTTCTGCTCCTTGACCTTCTCCAGCGATGGGAAGGTGACGTCGGCGTCACGCGGCTCGCGGTCGATGCCCTTGGCCACGCGCTTGACCAGCTGGTTGACCGCCTGCTGGTCGTAGCTGACCCGCGCACCGACGTCAGCGTTCTCCTCGCCTCCGCTCACGTCGCGGGCCACCCGGCTGAAGATGCTGCCGTTGCGGCTGCGCTGTAGAGCGGCATCCACCATCCCGGGCACATCGGCCCGAACGCCCGCGTCCTCGGCCGACAGGGTGAAGCGCCGCTTGGCGCGCTTGACCGCGATCGGCTGTTCGAGCGGCTCCCTGAGGCGCTCGGCAACCACGGCGCGAGCTTCGTCGACGTCCATCCCGCCCACGTCGACGCCGGCCACGGTGATGCCCTCGGCGATCACGTCTTCGCGCGTCGAATCGTACGCGTAGGCCGCCACCGCGCCCCCGACCATCAACACCAGGAGCACGGCGACAAAGATGAACGTCTTGTGCCTCATGCTGCGAATCCCAAATTGAGTGTAGGGACGAGTCAGGCGGCTGGCGGCACCTGAACGTCAGGTTGCGCTTCAGAGCGTGCGCTGCTCGGCTTTCTTGGCCCGCTCGAGTGCCTCCAGCGCGGTGCGCTCGGCCGCCTCGGCGCGCGCCTCGGCGGCGCTGAGGCGCTCCTCCTGGCGGGAGCGCTCGCCGTCGCCGGCGTCGCTGGCGCCCAGCAACCGCTCGCCCCGGGTCAGGCCGTTCTTCACGTGCGGGCTCCAGCGCAGGAACTCCTCCACCTCGCGCTCGTAGCGGTAGCTGTCCTGCGCGCCGCGCAGCACCGGGGCGAGGCGCAGGTGCTCGCCCAGCGCGAGCACGGTTTCGCGGCTCGTGTAGCCGTAGCCGAAGCCCTCGGCCTTGAACCGGCGGTTGTCCACGCCGCGCCCGAAGCGCAGCTGGTTGAGCGCCTCGGCGGGCACCCTCACGCCCAGGCGGCGCAGGGCAGAGGTCGCCAGGCCCGTGCCCCACGGCGGCAGCACCGGGGCGTAGCGCTTTCCGAGCAGGCCGGCCACCTCGCTGAGGGCCAGCACGCCGTCGCCGGCGACGTTGTAGACCCCCGGCACGTCGTGCTTGACCGCGTGCTCGAGCGCGTGCACCACGTCGTCCTCGTGAACGAACTGGTAGCGCGGGTCGAAGCCCAGGATCATCGGCACTGCGGGCAGGGAGAAGAGATCGATGTGGGAGGTGCGCACGTCGGGCCCGAGCACGTTGGCGAAGCGCAGGACCGTGACCGTGGTATCGGGGTTGTTGTCGCTGAACTCCGACAGGGACGACTCGGCTTCGACGATGTCGCGCTCGATCGGCGTGCGCGGCGGATGCGGGCGGCCCATGGTCTCGTCGAAGAAGGCGGGGTCGTCCTGCTCGGCGCCATAGAAGTGCGCCGAGGACTTGAACACCACCTTGCGCACCGGCGAGCCCGGCCCCGAGCAGGCGGCCAGGATGTTCATGGTCCCGATGATGTTGTTCTCGTGGGCCTTCGCCGACGAGGTGGTGGCAGAGTCGACGACCAGGCGCGTGTCCACAACGGTGTCGATCGCGGCCGCCTCCACCACCCGGCGCAGCAGGGCGTGCTGGGCGCCCACCTTCACGTACTCCGTGCGCTCGAGCTCGACGTGGGGCTCCTCGTTGTCGACGCCGATCACCGCCTCCACCTCGGGAAAGGCCTCGAGGGCCTGCGCCAGCCGCCCGCCCCAGTAGGTCGACAGCCCGGTCAGGAGGATGCGCCGCGAGTCCATGGCGAGCGTCACCCGAACCAGACCGACTTCCGCTCGGCCAGCATGCCCCACAGGTTCTCCTGAATGCGGGCGCGGACCTCGTGCGCCACGGTCTGAACGAGAGCCTTGTCATCGGCGGAGTCGCCCTGCCCGAACTCGATGGGCTCGAGGAAGCGCAGCTTGAACTTGGCCGGCAGGTACCCGAGCATCCCCAGCAGGCCGAGATGCGGGAAGGTCGGCGTGATCGGGAAGTAGGCCAGCCCGGTCAGGCGCTTGAGCAGGCCCAGCTGGGCGAACACGGGCGCCGCCTCCTCCGCTCCCACCACGCAGATGGGCACGATCGGGGCGCGGGCGCGCAGGGCTGCCTCCACGAACCCGCCGCGCCCGAAACGGCGCAGGCGGTAGCGCTCCTTATAGAGCTTCTCGGTTCCCTTGCGGCCCTCGGGAAACACCAGCACCAGCTGCTCCTCGTCATAGAGGAGCCGCTGAACGTTCGCCGGGTGCGCCGCCACGCAGCCGATCTTGGGCAGCAGCGTCGAGAACCCCGGATAGCCCTTGAAGAAGTGCTCGACGGTGATGCTGACCGGGCGAGGGTGGGGATGCTCCTCGCGGATCGCCTTGCCGATCATCACCGCGTCGGGCGGCAGGGCGCCCGAGTGGTTCGACACGAGCAGCGCGCCCCCCGTGGCGGGGATGTTCTCCATCCCCTCCACCTCGGCGCGAAACCAGTAGCGGTAGAAGAACTCGATCAGGGTGGCATCGAAGGCGTTCTCGATGCGCTCCGAGCGGCCCCAGTCGTCGATTCGGCGGTCGGGCTCGACCCCCGGCAGATGGCTCTTGAGGGTCGGCGCGGGGATCAGGCTGCCATCGGCCATCGGCTGCGAGTGTTGCAGACTCAACCCTCCGCCAAGCGCTCCAGTACGGGGTCCAGCTCGGCCTTCAGGCCCCTCCAGTCGCGCGCGCCGATCACGCCGTCGCGCTCCACGAGTTCCTCGTTCCAGGGGTGGACGATCGTGGCCGGCACGATCCCCGCCTCGCGGGCGCGAACGATGTTCACGGGGCTGTCGTCGACCAGCACGTCGATGCCCAGCTCGACGCAGCGCGTGACCTTGTCGAAGGAGCAGTGCAGATCGTCGTAGGGCATACCGATCTGCTCGAGCCAGCGCACCGTCGCGGCCGCGGTCTGAGTACGCCGGTGGCTCGTGACGTGGATCCAGTGTCCCGCCTCGTGCCAGTCGCGCACGGTCTCGACGGCGTCGTCGTAGGGCACTCCGGCAAGGATGTTCTCGTCGGAATGGGTCTCCTCGACGCAATGGATGACGGCGTCGCGCTCCAGCACGGTTATGCCCCAGTCGCGCTGGTCCTCGTAGGGGAGCTCGACGCCGTAGCGCTCCAGGACCACTCGCTGCAGGAGGTCCCAGTAGGCGTGCAACGTCGAGTCGATGTCCAGCGCGATCTTGGCCACGGGCCCTACCCTAGAAGTGCGATGCCGCGAAAGTTCGTCCCCACCGCCCGCCCCGCCACGGTGCGCGCCGCCCGGCACGCCGGCCAGGGCTACGGCGAGACCGCCGAACCCGACTGGCGCGCGGTCGACTGGTCGGCCCACCTGCACCAGATCGAGTTGGACGGCACGCCGGTCAACTACGCGGACATCGGCGCGGGCGAGCTCGAGCCGATCGTGTTCGTGCACGGCCTCGGCGGCCAATGGCAGAACTGGCTCGAGAACCTGCCGCGCGCAGCTCTGGAGCGGCGCGTGATCGCGCTCGACCTGCCCGGCTTCGGCAGCACGCCGATGCCGGGCGACGAGATCACGATCTCCGGCTACGGGCGCTGCGTCGACGCGCTCTGCGACAGGCTGGACCTGGGCCGGGTCGACATCGTCGGCAACTCGATGGGCGGCTACATCGCCGCCGAGGTGGCGATCCAGTTCCCGGCGCGCATCGATCAGCTGCTGCTGGTGTCCGCCGCGGGGATCACCAGCGCCGACGTGGCCCGCACGCCCATCTACACCGTGGGCCGGATCGCTTCCACGCTCACCGCCCACAGCTCGGCGCAGTACCGCGCCATCGCCGCGCGCCCGCGCTCGCGCCACGTGGCGCTGGCCTGGGTGGCCCGCCACCCCTCGCTTCTGAAGCCCGACCTGGCCTACGAGGGGTTCATGACCGGCGCGGGCCGGCCGGGCTTCGACGCCGCGCTGCACGCGTGCCTGGAGTACGACTTCCGCGACCGCCTGCCCGACATCCGCCAGCCGACGCTGATCGTGTGGGGCGAGAAGGACTCGATCATCCCCGTGCGCGACGCCCACGAGTTCGAGCGCCTGATCCCGGATTCGCGCAAGGTCGTGATGAAGGACACCGGGCACATCCCGATGGCCGAGCGTCCGGGAGCCTTCAACAACGTGATGATGCAGTTCCTCGATGAGACCGGGCCCGCGACGGACGCCGAGACCGCCGCCGGGGCGTCCGAGGCCGCGTAGCTGGACCCCACTCCCGATCCCGCTCAGAAGCTGCCGCCCGAGGCGCGCGGCTATCTCGTGGTGCAGGGACTGAGCCGAACGGTTCTCGTGGCGGTGGCCGCGATCTGGGGCGGCGCGGCGCTGGAGAGCGGCGGAGCGCCGGACGGGATCGGCCTCCTGGTGATCGTGACGGGGATCGCGGGCGTGCTTGTGGGCGGGCTGCTCGCTCCGCTCCTGCGCTATCGCCACTGGCGCTACGAAGTCCGCGATTGGGAGATCGACCTGCTGCGCGGCGCGCTGGTGGTCACCCGCACGCTCGTGCCGATGACCCGCGTGCAGCACGTGGACACCCGCCAGACCGTCCTCTCGCAGGCTTTCGGCCTGCGCTCGGTGATCGTGCACACCGCGGCGGGCTCTCACGAGATACCGGCCCTGCGTCCCGTTGACGCCACGGGCATACGCGACCGCATCGCGCTGCTGGCCCGGGAGCCCGATGAGCTCTGAGGACCGGCGCGCGGTCCAGATCCCCCGGCGGCGCCTGCACCCGGCCGAGATCCTGCTCGGCGGGCTCGACAACGTCCGCGAGGCCTTCATCGGCATGGTGGTGGTGATCGTGCTCGGCGCGGGAGGCCTGAGCCCGATCGGAGCGCTCGCGCTGGCGGTGGTGGGCGTGCTGGCGGCGGCCGGTGCGGGCTACGTGCGCTGGAACAACACCTTCTATGAGGTGCAGGGTGGATCGCTGCGCTACCGCAGCGGGATCCTCTCGCCCGACGAGACCGCCGTCCCGCTCGGGCGCATCGGTGCGCTGGACAGCAGTCAGGGGCCGATCCAGCGCCTGTTCGGCGTGGTCGCGCTCCACGTGCAGACCGCGGGCGGAGGGTCCGAGGGTGAGATCGTGCTGCGCGCGGTGTCGGAGGGCGCCGCCCGCGAGCTGCGCCGCGCCGCCGGCCTGGGCGATCCGGTGACCGAGGACCTGCCGGAGTGGCGGCTGCGCCTGCCCGACCTGATCGCCACGGCGATCACCGCGCCCCAATTCGGCGTGGTGTTGCCGCTGCTCGCGGGAAGCGTCGCCCTGCTCGACGACGTGGTGCTCGACGGCCCGGGCGAGGGCCTGCTCGACCGCCTTCCCGACCAGCCGGGCGAGATCGCCCTGGCCGCCGTGGTCCTTGCCGCAGCCGCCTGGCTGCTCTCTTTCGCGGGCGCGCTGATCGCCTTCGCGGGCTTCACGGTGGTCCGTGACGGGGAGCGCCTGCGCATTCGCCGCGGGGTGCTCAGCCGGCGGGCCGCCAGCCTGCCGCTGGGCCGTGTTCACGCGGTGGAGGTGGTCGAGGGTTTCGCTCGCCGCCCCTTCGGCCTGGCGACCGTGCGCATCCAGACGGCGGGCTACCGCGACGAGCCCGCGGCCGCCCAGACGCTGCTGCCTCTGGTGAGGGTGACGGCGATCAACGGCCTCTTGGGCGAGCTCGTGCCCGCCCTCTCGAACGGATTGGGCTCACTCGAGGCTCCGCCCCCGCGGGCGGCGAGGCGCTACGCCATGCCCGAAGCCCTGGCCGGCGCGGCCATCGGTGGGGCGCTGGCCGTGGCGTGGCCCGCGGCGTGGCCCGCGATCGTGGTGCTGGCGGTGCTGGGCGCGCTCGACGGCCTGCTTCGCCATCGCTCGGCGGGCTGGCGCTTGTCCGGAGGCCGGCTCGCGCTTCGGCGTCGCCTGCTCGCACGACGCACTCTGGTGGCCCGCACCGACCGTCTCCAGGAGCACTCGCTGCGGAGCTCGCCCTTTCAGAGGCGGGCTCGGCTGGCCACCCTGGGAGTGGCGGTGGGTTCGGGCAAGCGCGCGCGGGTGGCGCATCTCGAGACGGCGGTGGCCGCCCAGCTGCTCGAACGGCTGCGACCCGCGCGTTAGCGCAGCGGGCTGGGGCTGAATGAGTGATTCCATGTCGAGAAGCGCCGACCGGCTCCGCTCACCAGGTGAAGGGCCTCGACAGGCGCGGCCCACGACACCAGGAGACCCCGATGCCCAAGTACCTGCTTCTCAAGCACTACCGCGGCGGCCCGAAGCCGCACCATCCCTTCCCGCCGATGGACCAGTGGGCCCCCGAGGACGTGGAGGCTCACATGGCCTTCCTCAACCACGTCGGGGAGCTGCTCCGGGAGAACGGCGAGTACGTCGACGGGCAGGCGCTCACCCCGGCGCAAACCTGGGTGCGCTACGGCGGCCCGGACGCCGCGCCGGTGACCACCGACGGCCCGCTGCCCGAGACCAGCGATCTCGTGGCGGGCTGGTACATGGTCGACGTCGACTCGCATGAGCGCGCGGTCGAGCTCGCGGCCTACATCTCCTCCGAGCCCGGTCCGGGCGGGGGGCCGCTGTACGAGTGGATCGACGTCAGGGAGGTCATGTCCGACGCTCACTCGGGCGACTGACCCCGGCGTGATCGCCGGGCCGACAGGACGGCTTGACGAGGGCGCGCTGCGCGCTCTCGTCCCTCGGGTGCTCGCGAGCCTGGTCCGGCGGGGCGAGGACTTCGATGCCGCGGAGGACGCGCTGCAGGAGGCGCTGCTGGAGGCGCTGCGAGTGTGGCCCGAGCACCCGCCGCGCGACCCGCGCGCGTGGCTGGCGACGGTCGCGACCCGGCGGCTCGTCGACGCCCGCCGCAGCGAGGCCGCCCGCCACCTCCGCGAGGAGGCGACACACGCCGAGCCGCCGCCCGCCGTCACCGAGGAGGGCGATGACACGCTCTTCCTGCTCTTCTGCTGCTGCCACCCCGACCTCGCGCCCGCCTCCCAGGTGGCGCTGACCCTGCGCGCCGTCGGCGGTCTCACCACCCGAGAGATCGCCGACGCGTTCTACGTGCCGGAGGCGACGATGGCGCAGCGGATCAGCCGGGCCAAGCGCGCCCTGCGGGGGCGCCGCCTGGACCAGCCCGGCGACCTCGCCGTCGTGCTGCGGGTGCTCTACCTCGTCTACACGGCCGGCCACGCGGGCCGGGTGGACCTGACCGCTGAGGCGATCAGGCTCGCCCGTCAACTCACCCTCGCCACCGAGGAACCGGAGGCGCGCGGGTTGCTTGCGCTGATGCTCCTCAACCACGCCCGCTTCCCGGCGCGATTCGACTCCGAGGGCCGCGTCGTCACCCTCGACCGCCAAGACCGCGGCCTGTGGGATACCCGCGAGATCGCCGAGGGCGTGCGCGTCCTGCAGTCGGCGCTGGCCTCCGAGCGCCCCGGGCGCTACCAGATCGAGGCCGCCATCGCCGCCCTGCACGACGACGCGGCCGGCGCCGAGGAAACCGACTGGCCGCAGATCCTCGCCTGGTACGACGACCTCGTCGCGCTCACCGGCGACCCGGTGCGCCAGGACCCCGCCGCCGTGCTCGGCCGCGCGGTCGCGGCCGGCCACGTCCTCGGCCCCGCCGCGGGCCTGCGCGAGACCGATCGGCTGCGCGAGGTGCTCGGCGACCGCCACCGGTGGCACGCCGTCCGCGGCCACCTGCACGAGCTCGACGGCGACCTGCCCGCTGCCGCCTCGGCGTACGCCGAGGCCGCCCGGCGCGCGACGAACGTCGCGGAGCGCGATCATCTGGTCCGCCAGGCCGCCCGCGCGCGGGCCGGCGACTAGCTGGTCACGGCCCCCTCGGAGGCCGACCCCACCAGCCTCGAGTACTTGCCGAGCACGCCGTCGGCGTACTTGATCTCGGGCGCTTGGTAGCTGCTCAGGCGCTCGGCGATCTCCTCGTCGCTGAGGTCCACGTTGAGCTGGCGGCTCTCCACGTCGAAGGTGATCGTGTCGCCGGTTTGCACGGCGGCGATCGGCCCCCCGCGCGGCGCCTCGGGAGCAACGTGACCGGCCATGAAGCCGTGGGTGGCGCCCGAGAAGCGGCCGTCGGTGAGCAGCGCGACCGAGTCGCCGAGTCCCTCACCCACCAGGGCGGCGGTCACCTGCAGCATCTCGCGCATCCCCGGGCCGCCGGAGGGGCCCTCGTTGCGGATGACCACCACCTCGCCCGGCTCGATGGCCTTGCTCTTCACGCCGGCGAAGGCCTCCTCCTCACTCTCGAAAACGCGCGCCGGGCCGGTGTGCTCGCGGCGGCCGTGGCCGGAGAGCTTGACCACGCAGCCGTCGGGCGCCAGGTTCCCGCGCAGGATGGCGAAGCCTCCGTTGGGCTTCAGGGCGTCCTCCACGGGCCGCACGACCTCCTGGCCCTCCGTCTCCTCGGCGCTGCTCGCCACCTCGCCGATCGTCTGGCCGGTGACCGTGATGCAGTCGGCGTGCAGGAGCCCCGCCTCGTCGAGGCGCCGTATGACGAGGGGAACTCCGCCGGCCCGGTACAGGTCGGTGGCCACGAACCGCCCGCCCGGCTTGAGGTCGCACAGCAGCGGGGTGCTCCAGGCGATGCGGTCGAAGTCCTCGAGCTCCAGCGGCACGCCGGCCTCGCGGGCCACGGCCAGCAGGTGCAGCACGAGGTTGGTGGATCCCCCCGACATCGCCCCGGCCGCGATGGCGTTCTCGAGCGATTCCTTGGTGATGATCCGGCTCGGGCGCAGGTCCCGCTCCAGCACATCGACCACCAGCCGCCCGCAGGCCTCGGCCACGCTCGCCTTGTCGCTGTCCTCGGCCGGGACCATGGTGCTCCCGGTGGGGGCTATGCCGAGCACCTCGAAGGCCATCGCCATGGTGTTGGCGGTGAACTGCCCGCCGCACGCCCCGGCGCCCGGGCTCGCGTGGTTCTCGAGATCGATCAGCTCCTCGTCGCTGAGATCGCCCGCGGCGTGGGCGCCGATGCCCTCGAACACGTCCTGGATGGTCACGTCCTTGTCGCGCCAGCGCCCAGGGGCGATCGAGCCGCCGTAGAGCAACACGCTCGGCACGTCGAGACGCGCCAGGGCCATCACACAGCCCGGGATGGTCTTGTCGCACGCGCACAGGGCGATCACGGCGTCGAACATGTGGCCGCGGGCCATCAGCTCGATCGAGTCGGCGATCACCTCGCGGCTGATCAGCGAGGCACGCATGCCCTCGGTGCCCATGGTGATGCCGTCGGAGATGGCGACGGTGTTGAACTCCATCGGAGTGGCCCCCGCCGCGCGGATCCCCTCCTTCACGTGCTCGGCCAGGCCGCGCAGATGGAAGTTGCACGGCATGGTCTCGGTCCAGGTGTTGGCGATCCCCACGATCGGCCGGCCCAGGGCGTCGTCGTCGTAGCCCACGCCCTTGAGCTGGGCGCGCGCCGCGGCGCGATCCGGGCCGTCCAGCAGGACGCGGCTGCGGCTGCGCGGGTCGCTGCTCACTTGGCCCGCTGAGGGACCTTGCGCGCGCCGCTCCCACTCCGCGAGGCGCCAGAGGTCGCGGCGCACGCGCGCGGGATCGAGCTGACGCCCGACGAGATGCATGTTGGCTCGCCGTATCACCCGGTCCTCGTCCGAGGTGAGCGCCATCCATTTGGCCAACACATCGTCGGAGGCGGGCAGGCGGTGGCGCCCGCCGCCGTCGCCGGTCATGTCCGGAAACTCGACGCAGTACTCGGACAGCAGCTGCCCGCTCCCGGAGACATAGGCAACGATCGGCTTGTGGGGATAGACGAGGTAGGCGTAGGGCGGCGGGGCGATGGCGTTGCGAACCGGATCGCGGCGGTCCTCGCGCCGCTCGGCGCGGCCTGAGTGCTTGCCGGCGATCCGGATGAAGCCCAGATCGCGGTACATCGCCCACTCCTCGTCGTTCACGCACGAGCGCAGCAACTCGCGAGCCCGAGCCTCCGCGCGCCGTTCACGGCCGGGGTCGTAGAGGTGCAACTCGTCCAGCGGGCCTTCGCCGCGGCGCGCCCCGGCGGCGCGCCCGCAGTCGCGCGGACTCGCGCATGATCAGGGGAGCGGCGAGCACCAGAGCGATCAGAGCCAGTGAAAGCAGCGCGAGCAGCACGCTCGGGGCGGCCCTCAGCCGCCGGAGGCGCGCGGGAAGAAGATCACTCGCTCCGCCCCGTCCGGAATGTCACGGTAACCCTTGACCATCTGTGCCTCGCGCCGCCCGCTGCGAGGATCGGTGGTGGGCACCGCGGCCCACATGCCCTCGTCGAGCTGACGGCGAAACTCCTCGACCAGCAGCTCCTCTTCCTCGCGCACTCGCGGATCTCCTTCGGCGAGCAGTACCTCGCCGTGTCCGGGCTTCATGCGCAGGAACTTGATTGGTTCGTCTCCGAAAGCTGTGTGATCGCTGTGGGTCCGTCCACGCCCCCGTCCGGGCCGCTCGAACCATTATGCCACCGAGTCAGCGGTGCCTCCGGCCTTGGCGCGTTTTTCGCCGGCGCATCCGCCCGAGCACGTGGCGCGCGCGGGCTGGCCGAGAAGGGAGTGGACGTGTGGCTCAGGCTTACCCCTCGCCCCCACGGGTCCGGCGACCCAGACCGGTCACGTCGACCGGGCCGGCGCCCCGGCCCAGCCCTCGCAGTCCGTCGCGCACCGCCTCGGCGGCTATCTCCTTGGCCCGCCGCGCCGCCTCCATCGGCTCGAGGCCCAGCGCCAGGTGCGCGGCGAGGGCCGAGGAATGGGTACAGCCCGATCCGTGGGAGGCCCCATCCGGGTATCGCTCGCCGGGTATCTCGACGAGTTGCCGGCCATCGAAGAACAGGTCCGTGGCCGCCGCCCGGTGGCCGCCGGTGAGGACCACCACGTCGGGGCCGAGCTCGTGGATGGCCCGCACCAAATCCTCGGGCTCGGCTTCCTCACCCGCCCCGGCCAGGACGCGCGCCTCGGGGAGATTGGGGGTGACGACCGTTACCCGCGGCAGCAGCCGCGCGCGTAGGGCAAGGTCGGCCTCCGGATCGAGCAGGCGCGCGCCGCTCTCGGCGACCATGACCGGATCGAGCACCACCGGGGCCTGCCCTACGAGGTCGAGCGCCCGTACGACCGCCTCCACCGTTTCGGCGTTGCCCAACATGCCGATCTTGACCGCGTCGACGCCGATGTCCTCGGCCACGGCACGTACCTGTTCGACGATGGCCTCGCCGGGCAACGGGTAGACCGCGGTGACCGCCACCGTGTTCTGTGCCGTGACGGCCGTGATCGCCGTCATGCCGTGCACCCCGCAGCGCGCGAACGCCTTGAGATCGGCCTGGATGCCGGCGCCGCCGCCCGAGTCCGAGCCCGCGATCGAGAGCACGCGAGGGTAGATGGGGTTCGAAGCGCTCACGGCTCGCGCAGGATAGGCGCGCCGAGCGCCCTCTCCCACCCCTCCAGGCTCCGCCGCACGAGGAAGCCCTGCGCCTCCAGGCGGGCGATGGCGGCCCGCACGTCCGCCGTGGGCAGTCGCACGGCCTGAGCGATGGCGCTCACCGATTCCCGGCCCTCGGCCGCCTCGAGAACTCGAGCCAGCACCGGATCGCCCGGGGCATCCGCCGCCGCGGTCTCGTTCGCCGGCTCGCGCGCACCGACCCCGAAAAGCTCGTCGAGCACGTCCTCGGTGCCGGTGATCGGCACGGCGCCGTCCTTGAGGAGCCCGTTGGTGCCCCGGGCAAAGCGTGACGTGACTCGGCCCGGCACCGCGGCCACGCAGCGGCCGAGGTCGCGCGCGAACTCCGTGGTGATCAGGCTCCCGCTGGGATCCGCGGCCTCCACCACCACGGTCATCCGGGCCAACCCGGCCATGATCCGGTTGCGCGCGGGAAAGCTCCATCGGTAGGGCTGGGTGCCCGGGGGAAGCTCGGAGAGCACGATTCCCGTTTCGCGGACCCGCTCGTGCAGGCGGCGATGACGGCGCGGGTAGACGACGTCGGGACCGCCGGCCACCACGGCCACCGGCAGACCCCTGCCGTCGAGACAACCCCGGTGGGCGGCGGCGTCGATGCCCAGTGCCAGGCCGCTCACCACGGGCACGCGGGCCGAGCCCAGCCCGCGGCCCAGCGAACACGCCACCTCGGTGCCGTAGGGACTCGGGTTTCGGGTGCCCACGATGGCCACGGCGGGCTCGGGGCGGAGAAGATCCAGTGCCTCGGGCCGCCCCATGGAGAAGAGCACAGCCGGTGGGTCGCCCAGGTCGAGCAGCGGCGCCGGGTAGGCCGGCGCGTGGCGGCACACCGCCCGAACGGAGAGCGCGCGCCAGATGCTCCCGCTCGGTGTCCGCGTCGAAGCCATCGAGGTCCTCGGCCAGCTGATGGGCCTGCTCTCCGGCCACGGCGGCGAGCAGGTCCGCTTCGCTGAGCGTCAGCAGGCCCCGCACGCGCGGGCGAGGCCGGTCGAGCAGGCCGGCGATGCGAGGCGCCAGCCGGGCGAGCAGCACGGAGCGGCGCAGGCAGGCGCCGCAGGCGGAGTGTTCGGTCTCCGGGGTCATGCCGCGGCGAGCTCGAGCCCGTCGAGGCGATAGGAGAGGGCCTCATCCAGGTCCGTCGCCTCCACGCGGTCGTGGCCCGCCAGGTCGGCGATCGTCCGCGCCACGCGGAGCACGCGGTCGTGGCCGCGGCCGCTCAGATTGAGGCGATCGCGCTGCCGCGAGCAGGCCGGCGGTGAGAGCCGCGTCGAGCGGAACCATGGCCCGAGTAAGGCGGCCGTCCATATCGCCGTTGCACAGCGCGCCGGTGCGATCGAGCCGGCGACCCTGGAGATCACGCGCGTGGAGCACCCCGGCGCGGACCGCCGCCGACGTGGTGCGTACGCCGCTGTGCTCGCCGACCAGCTCCTGCGGAGGCACCTGCTCGACCTGACAGACCAGGTCGATCCGATCGAGCAGGGGCCCGCTCAGACGTCGCCCATAGCGCGACGCCTCGAGCGCCGTGCAGCTGCAGCTCTCAGCCGGTCGTGCGCATGGGCATCGGTTGCACGCCGCGATCACCATGGCGTTGGCCGGAAACTCGAGCGTGCGCTGCCCGCGCATGATCTCGACCCTGCCCTCCTCGAGCGGTTGGCGCAGGGCGTCGATCGCCGTCCGGCTGAACTCCGGGAGCTCATCGAGGAAGAGCACGCCCCGGTGAGCCAGCGTGATCTCGCCCGGCTGGGGCCGGCTGCCGCCGCCCACGAGGCCCTGGGCGGAGATCGTGTGGTGGGGGGCCCGAAAGGGCCGCTCGGTGGCCAATCTTCCGTTGCCCAAGCCCGCCGCGCTGTGGACCTGGGTGACCTCGAGCGCCTCCTCGAAGCTCGGAGCCGGGAGGATGCCGGGCAACCGTCGCGCGAGCATGGTCTTCCCCGCACCCGGAGGGCCGATCATCAGGACGTTGTGGCCGCCGGCCGCGGCGATCGAGAGGGCCCGCTTGGCGTCCTCCTGGCCGCGCACGTCGCCCAGATCGGCTTCGCCGGATTCCTCCTCGGGCGCCTTGGGCATGTCCGGCAGGGCCGGCTCGGGACTCCAGCGGCCGTGGAGGAGGTCGGCCATGCTGTCGAGCCCTCTGATGCCCCGGACCTCGAGCCCCTCGACGAGCGCCGCCTCGGCCGGCGTTCTGCTCGGGCACGAGAAGGTCTGAGTAGCCCGCGCGCCGCGCCCCGGAGCGACGGCCAGGACGCCGCGCACCGGCTTGATCTCACCGCTGAGCGAGAGCTCGCCACAGAGCGCATAGCGCCCGACCGCCTCGTGAGGCACCTGTTCGGTCGCGGCCAACAGGCCGACGGCGATGGCAAGGTCGAAACCCGGGCCTGCCTTGCGCACGTGCGCGGGCGCGAGGTTGACGGTGATGCGCTTCTGAGGAAACTCGAGCCCCGCGTTGAGGACGGCCGCCCGCACCCTCTCTCGCGACTCCCGGACGGCACGGTCGGGGAGCCCGACCAGGGTGAAGGCGGCGAGCCCGCGCCGCACGTCGACCTCCACGGTCACCTCGTGGCTGGCGACCCCCTCGAGGGCAAAGGTGGCTACGCAGGCGAGCATGGGTCGGCACGCTAGGCCGAGCGGCGTTACGCGTGGGTGACGAAGGTGACGATTGAGCACGGATCGGGATTGGTGCGGTGTTGTCACGCTTGTCACCCACGTGTAACCCGACGCCCCGTACGGTCGTCGCATGGCTCAGACCGACCGACGCCGCCTGGTGGGCGCCCGTGGCGAGGACCTCGCTCGGCGACATCTCCAGGCGCGCGGGTTCGAACTGCTCGACGCCAACTTCCGGACCCGTCACGGCGAGCTCGACCTGGTCGCGGTGGACGATCGCTGTCTTGTCTTCTGCGAGGTCAAGACGCGGGTCGTTGCGGGAGGTGGAAGCGATCAGCGCGGCTTCCTCGGCCCTCTTGCGTCCATCGGCGGGCGCAAACGGCGTCAGGTGCGGTTGATGGCCCGCGAGTGGCTTGGGCTACGCGGGCGCGAAGCGCCGTGGCGCGAGGAGGTTCGTTTCGACGCCATCGGGATTGAGTTCAATGCCTGCGGAAAGCTGGTGCGGCTCGAGCATGTCGAGGCGGCGTTTTGAGAGCGCCGAAGCGTTTCGTATCGTTCTCAGCCCTCGGAAGCTGACGCGAACGCCAGCTGTAGTAACTGCGATCGACTGGAACGACATGCGGTGCAGCGGCGACACTCCGTGCTGGGCTATGGCCGCCCGGTGCTCCGGGGTGGAGTAGCCGACGTTGGTCGAGAAATCCCACTCGGGATGGCGGGCGCCGACCTTGCGCATGTAGCGGTCGCGGCTCACCTTGGCGAGTACCGACGCTGCGGCGATGGCCGCGCTGCGGCAGTCGCCGTCGATCACCGCTCGCTGCTCGAAGCCGAAGTCGGGCACCCTGAAGCCGTCGACCAGACAGACCGTGCCGTTTCTGGCGACTCCGAGGAGGGCGGTCCGCAGGGCCTCGAGGTTGGTGTTGTGCAGGCCGCGCGCGTCGATGCCGCGCACACAGCGGGACACGATGACCGAGCGGGCGGCGGCCCGGAGCACCAGCGGGTACAGCTCCTCGCGCGCTTCGGCGGTGTGCTGCTTGGAGTCGTTCAGCCGGCTGAGGGCGCGGCGGTCGGACAGGGTCAGGAGCTCGAGGTCGAACAGGACCGCGGCCGCGACGAGCGGCCCGGCGAGCGAGCCCCTTCCGGCCTCGTCGGCGCCGGCCACATAGCGGCATCCGATGTCGCGATCGAAGGCGAACAGGCGACGGCCGCTCGTCTTGCGCCGCCGGCTGGAGCGCCGGGCGCGGGCGCCGGCGGAAGCGGCCTGGGCGGGCGTCTTGGCCGCACGGGCCTGCGTCCTGGCCCTGGATTTCGGCTTGGTCTCGGCCTTTTTCGATCTGCCCACGCTGGCGGCGATCATAGGCGGACGCACGGCGGAAGCGGCGAGGTGCGGCGGCCTCGACCCGTGTTCAGGGTGCTAGAGCAGGCCGATTCGGTCGGGCGGCCAGTAGGTGGCAAAGGCCTGCCCGATCACCCAATCCTTGGGGATCGGCCCCCACTCGCGGCTGTCGGCACTGGCGCCGCGATTGTCGCCCATCATGAAGTAGTAGCCCTTGGGAATGCGGATCTCGCGGGGGAGGTTGCAGATCTCGCAGTCGGTGGAGAGCCGCGCGAACGACTCGTTCTGGCGCTTGCCGTTCACGTACGCCGCGCCGCCCACCACCTTGAGGCGGTCGCCGCCCACGGCCACGACGCGCTTGATGAAGTTCGTGTCCGACCTGGTGTCCGTCGGGCGGGGGCAGGCCGACTCACTCGAATGGCGGACGCCGCACGAATTGGTGTCGGCGCCCGCGGGCGGCTTGAAGACGAGCACGTCGCCGCGCCCGTAGTCGCTGAAGTTCTTGGTCACACGGTCGACCAGGACGCGCTGCCCGATCTCGAGCGTCGGGACCATCGACTCGCTGGGGATCCGAAACGGCTTGACCAGGAACGCCTGGATCCCGAGCGCGAGCCCGAGCGCCACCGCCACGATCATCACCAGCTCGAGAAACGAACCGGCGGTGCTCTTCTCCTTGGTGCGCGCCACGTCTCGGGCCGAGAGCCTGAAGCTCGCCTAGCTCTTCGAGTGCTCGCCCGGCTCGTCGGCGGGCTCGCCGGCCGCGGCCTGGGAGTCGGCGACCGCGCTCAGCTCTTCCGGGCCTGCATCGCCGTCGCTCTCCGGAGCAGGGTCGCTCTCCGGGGCCGGATTGCTCTCCGCCTCAGGCGCCGGACCACTGTTTCCGTCGCCGACCTGGTCTCCCTCGGCGGGGCCCTCCGAGCCCTCGGTCGCCGCGGCCTCGGCCTCCTCGGCCGCAACGGTGTCCGCGAGCTCCTCCTCGCCCGGCCGCGCGGCGTCGTCCGCGGGCATGGCGCCCTCGACGTAGCTGCCTTCCTGCTCCGCTCCCGTCCAGCGCCGCTCGCGCACGCGGGCCCGGCGGCCCACTCGATCGCGCAGGTAGTAGAGCTTCGCGCGCCGTACGTCGCCCCGCGACGCCACCTCGATGCGCTCGATCTTGGGCGAGTGCAGAGGGAACGTCCGCTCGACACCCACCCCGAAGGACTGCTTGCGGACCGTGAAGGTCTCTCGCGCGCCGCTGCCCTGGCGCTTGATCACCACGCCCTCGAACACCTGGGTGCGGCGGCGGGTGCCCTCGACCACCTGAAAGTGAACGCGCACGCGATCGCCGGCCTGGAAGACCGGCACGCGCCGCAGCTGAGCGCGCTCGAGGCTGTCGATAACTCCGGACATAGAAGAGGCGCGACCCGCCGGGTGATTCGATCCGCTCCGGCGCGGGCCAAGCCCGCCCCCTCGCGTACGGCTGTCGCGCGTGGCGGCAATGGTAGCGAAGCTCAAGAAGCCCGCTCCCGGCTGCGAGCCAGCCGCCACTCACGCACGTTGGCGTGGTCCCCGGAGATCAGGACCTCGGGAACCGTGTGCCCGCGCCAGTCGAACGGCCGCGTGTAATGGGGATATTCGGGAGCCCCCGACAGGGCATCGCTGAAGGACTCCTCCACCGCGCTGTCGGCGTGGCCCAGGGCACCCGGCAGCTTGCGCAGCAGCGCGTCGCAGACAACCATCGCGGCCAGCTCGCCGCCCGAGAGCACGTACGGCCCGATCGACACCACGTCGGTCGCGAGGTGCTCATGCACCCGCTCGTCGAAGCCCTCGTAGCGCCCGCACAGCAGGGTCAGCTCGTTCTCGCGCGCGAGCTCGTCCGCCAGCGCGTCGTCGAATCGCCGCCCACCGGCCGCCAGCGCGATCACCCGGCGGTCATCCGGAGGCGCCTGACCGTAACGCGCGCTGATCGCCGCCTCCACCACGTCGACCCGGAGCACCATGCCCGCTCCCCCGCCGTAGGGCGTGTCATCAACCTGCCCGGCCTTCAGGGGCGTCGTGGCGCGCAGGTCGCAGAACTCGAGCGAGTGGCCCCGCGCCAGGACGTTGCGCACGTGTCGCTGCTCTGAGAACCACTCGAACCAAGCCGGGAACAGGGTGAATACGTCGATCTTCACGGGAGGAAGCTCTCGTCGATCTCGATCACTTCGGGGCCGACCGATCGAACCGCATCGCGCACGAAGGGGACCAGCGTGCCGTCGGAGAGCTCCAGCACCGAGCACGAGGGCCCGTCGAGCACTCGCTCCACGCGCCCGCGGCCCGCCACGGCCCGGCCGATCAGGTCGGCTGCGAGCCACTCGTCCTCGGCCAGCTCGACGTCGGCCAGAAGCGGCTCGCCGCGCAGCGGGCGGGGGTCGTCCACCCCCTCCAGGCTGATCAGCGGCCGGTCGCTCGTGCCCGCCCGTCGCGTGACCCGGCGGGCGGCGTCGCGGACGGTCACGATCTTCCCGACCGCCAGCTCACCCGTTGCGCCGTCCACGTAGAAGCTGCCGTCGTGGCCGTGTGGCTTTCCCACCCGGCCCACGGTGACCAGCGTCAATCGACGACGTCGACGAGCACTCGGTGTCCGTCGCGCACGGCCACCGCCTTCATGACCGTGCGCAGCGCGGATACCGTGCGCCCGCCGCGGCCGATGACCTTGCCGGCGTCGCCGTCGGCCACGTGCAGCTCCAGCACGATCGTGCCGTCGTCCTCATCGAAGCCCTCGACCCTGACCTCGTCGGGCTCGTCGACGAGCGCCCGGGCCAGGTACTCGAGCAGATCCTCCACCGCTACTCGGCGGAGTCGGCAGCCACGGCGCTCTTGCGCCGGGCCTTCAGCAGCTGCTTGACCGTGCCGCTCGGCTGCGCCCCGCGGTCAAGCCAGTGCTGCATGCGATCTTCGTCGATCAGAATCGTCGACGGCTCGGTCTGCGGGTTGTAGTGGCCGATCGTCTCGATGAAGCGCCCGTCGCGGGGCGAGCGCCCGTCGGCGACCACGACCCGCCAGATCGGGTTCTTCTTGCTGCCCACTCGGGTGAGGCGTACGCGCACGGCCATAGGCTCGAAGAGGTTAGCGACGACCCGCCAGTCTTGCGAGAGGGGCTGGGCTAGCCCAGACCGGAGCGTTGCAATTGCTGCAGGTCGGGCATCTTGCCGCCCGCCACCTGCTTCATCAGCTTCTTCATCTGGGCGAACTGCTTGACCAGCTGACCGACCGCCTGGACATTGGTCCCCGACCCGCGCGCGATGCGCCGGCGGCGCGACCCGTCGATCAACTTCGGGTTGGCCCGCTCGGCCGGAGTCATCGAGAGGATGATCGCCTCGAGGCGGTCGAGCTCCTTCTCGTCGACATTCAGGCCGCCCAGCTGGGAGCCCACGCCGGGCATCATCTTCAGGAGGTTGCCGAGTGGCCCCATGTTGCGGACCTGCTTCATCTGCTCGAGGAAGTCGTCGAGCGTGAACTGGTCCTTGCGGATCTTGCGCTCGAGATCGACCGCCTGGCGCTCGTCCATCTGGCGCTCGGCCTTCTCGACCAGCGTCATCACGTCGCCCATCCCGAGGATGCGCTGGGCCATGCGGTCGGGGTGGAAGCGCTCGAAGTCACCAAGCTTCTCGCCGGTCGAGGCGTAGAGAATCGGCTTGCCGGTAACCGCCTTGACCGAGAGCGCCGCGCCGCCGCGCGAGTCGCCGTCGAGCTTCGAGAGCACCACACCGTCGAAGTTGGCCGTCTCGGCGAACTGCTCGGCCACGTTGACCGCGTCCTGGCCGGTCATGGCGTCGACCACCAGCAGCACGTTGTGGGGCTTGGTGCGCTTCTTGATCTCGGCGAGCTCGGCCATCAGCTGCTCGTCGATGTGCAGCCGGCCGCTGGTGTCGACGATCAGAGCGTCGCGACGCTCGCGCTTGGCCTCGTTGAGCGCCCACTGCGCGATGTCCACCGGATCGCGCCCGGTCCCCTGCTCGTAGACCTGGGCGCCCGCCTGCGCGCCCACCTTCACGAGCTGGTCGACGGCGGCGGGGCGGTAGACGTCGCACGCGGCCAGGGCCACGTCCATCTTGTGCTCTTCGCGCAGGTGGCGGGCGAGCTTGCCGCAGGCGGTGGTCTTGCCCGAGCCCTGGAGACCGGCCATCAGGATGACCGTCGGACCGGGCCGGGCGAGCGCGAGGTCGCGGCCCGCTCCTCCCATGAGGGTGGTGAGCTCGTCGGAGACGATCTTCACCACCTGCTGTCCGGGGTTCAGCGAGTCGAGCACGTCGGAGCCCAGCGCGCGCTCCTTCACCGCCGAGGTGAACTGCTTGACCACCTTGAAGTTGACGTCGGCTTCGAGCAGCGCCAGGCGCACCTGGCGCATGGCCTTGTCGATGTCCTCCTCGGTCAGCTTTCCGCGCGAGCGGACGTCGCCGAGGGCGGCCTGGAGGCGGTCGGAAAGGGCGTCGAACATCTACCTGGGAGGCTAGCGCTCCCCGGACAACCGGTTACGCGCCCCGGCTTAGACGATCTCGGCGGCCTGAGCAAGCCCGAAGCCGCGCAGCGCCTCGATGTCGGCCGGGTCGACGCGCGCTCTCGGTGACGCGGCGAGCTGGGTGCTGAATCGTTCGGCGGCGTCCGGCAGCGCGCCCGGACCGTCGAGCCGGTAGCGCGGCGGCAGCAGCGGGCCGAACAACAAGGCCTCGGTGAGCTCGGGGCGGGCGAGCAGGTCGGGCGCCACGCCGAGCTCGTCGGCGAGCGTCATCGCGAGTGCGTTGTGCGCGTCGAGCGCCGGCCGGGGCTCGGCGATCGTGCGGCGCATGCGTTCCTCGCCGGGCGGCGAGATGTCGCCGGCCCACGTCCCGATGATCCAGCGCGCCTGGAGCTCGAGCAGAGGGAAGTAGGGTCCCTGGGCGAGGAACTGGCCGATGACGCCGAAGCCGGGCAGGTCCGGATGGAGCGTGCGCTGGTAGAGCGCCAGGTCCGGGCCGAGCACGGCCCACACGTCGTCGTGCAGATAGGGAATGTCGATGTCGTAGCCGGTCGCGCACACGACCGCGTCCACGGTCTCGATCGACCCGTCGACGAAGGTGACGGCGCGACCGTCGACCGCGGCGATCGCGGGACGGCAGACGATGAGCCTTTCTGCGACCTGGGCGAGATATTCCTGGCAAAGGGACAGTCCCGCGGTGAGGATGTCAGGGTCGGGCTCGGGCGCTCCAAATGCAGCAGGATTGCCGGCCACGCGCAAGACGCGGTCGCGCAGTAAGCGGCCGAACTCCTCGCGCGGGAGCAGACGCCGCTCGAGCGCCCCAAACGCCGTGTACCACTGCCAGTCCGACGACACGCCTTTCACGACCTTCTGGATCACATACCGCGGCTTGCGAAAGGCCGACACCACGTCCGCCACGGGAGCGAGATCCGATGCGATCTCGAGGCCGCTGATCCCGTTGCCGTAGACGAGCGTGCGGCGCTTCCGGTAGCCCTCGGCGCCGGGGTACTCGAAGGCGTGGATGACCTCGCCGTCGAACTCGCCGAGCCCGGGAGGCAGGCGCGGCTTGCGGAAGCGGCCCGACGCCACGATCACGCCGTCGAAGCGCTCACCGTCGACGCTCCAAGCGGGAGAGACGCGGCTCACGCGCGTCTGGAGTCGGATCCTCTCGCTGACGCCGAAGTGCTCCGCGTATGCACGCAAATAGGCGTGGATCTGCTCGGCGGCGGGGTGAAGCGGACGGTCTTCAGGGGCGGCGAAGTCCGAGAAGGCCGTCATCGCGCGGCTCGTGTTTGTGCGCATGCCCGGCCAGACTCCGCTATGCGCGGCCGTCGTGTACCACTGACCGCCGAGGTCATCACTCGCCTCGAATACCGCTACTTCAAAGCCCACCTCCAGCGCATGCTTCGCGGCGACGAGACCGCTCGGGCCGGCGCCGATGATCGCCACGCGTGCTCCAGGCCGCAGCTTCACACGGCCAGGCTATGGCTCCAGCCGCCCCGGGTAAACCGATCAGGGGCCGCGATCAGGCGCGGGCGGCAGCTCGTTGGAGTGGTTGTCGCTGGGCGCCGGTTGGTCCTTTGCCTTCCCCAGCACGTTCTCGCTGAGCTGTCCCAGCGCCTGCGTGAACTCACTGGGGATGATCCAGAGCTTGTTCGACTCGCCCTGGGCGATCTGCGGGAGCATCTGCAGGTACTGGTAGGCGAGCAGCTTGGGGTCGGCATCGCCCTTGTGAATGGCGTCGAAGACGGTCTCGATGGCCTTCGACTGGCCCTCGGCCTGGAGGATCTGCGACTCGCGCTGGCCCTCCGCGCGCAGGATGGAGCTCTGCTTCTCGCCCTCGGCCGTCAGGATCTGCGACTGCTTGACGCCCTCGGCCGTGAGGATGGCCGCGCGGCGGTCACGCTCGGCGCGCATCTGCTTCTCCATCGCCTCCTGGATCGACAGGGGCGGGTCGACCGCCTTGAGCTCGACGCGGTTG
Source organism: uncultured Thermoleophilaceae bacterium (assembly GCA_963728155.1). Classification (GTDB taxonomy): domain Bacteria; phylum Actinomycetota; class Thermoleophilia; order Solirubrobacterales; family Thermoleophilaceae; genus JACVRW01. Next base: position 85,265 of record CAVSJF010000004.1, read on the forward strand.
ACCCGGATGCCCCACTTGCCCGTGGCCTCATCGAGCACGATGCGCAGCGCGGCGCTGACCTTGTCCCGCGACGTGAGCGTCTCCTCGAGGGTCATGCCGCCGATCACGTTGCGCAGCGTGGTGACGGTGAGCTGCTCGATACCACCGATGTAGTCGGCGATCTCGTAGCTGGCCGCCTTGGGATCGGTCACCTGGAAGTAGATGACGGTGTCGATCTGGATGACGAGGTTGTCCTCGGTGATCACCGGCTGGGGCGGGAACGAGACCACCTGCTCGCGCAGGTCGATCAGGGGCTTGACGCGGTCGACGTACGGGATCACGAGCGCGAGCCCGGCGTCGAGCGTGCGGTTGTAGCGGCCGAGGCGCTCGACTATTCCCGCTCGCGCCTGAGGCACGATGCGGATGCCCTGAGCGAGCGTGATGAGCACGACGGCGGCGACGACGATGAGGACGATCAGAGTGGCCACTTCAGCAAGCCTTTCCTATTCCGAGACGAGCGCAGTAGCGCCCTTGATTTCCATGACGTCGACCTTGGTGCCCGGTTCGAGGATCTCGTCCTCGTCGTAGCACCGAGCGCTCCAGATCTCGCCGCCGATCTTCACCTGTCCCCCGTTGCCGTCGACGCGCTCCAGAACGGTCGCGCGCGTTCCCACGAGCGCAGCCGTTCCGGTGCGGATTCTGGCTGGGGTTTGAAGATGGCGCTGGGCAATCGGGCGCAGCACGGCCAGCGAGGCGAGCGAGACGGCGATGAACACGAGCCACTGGATTCCGAGCCCGACACCCACCAGCGCGGCGATGGCCGCGGCTGCCGCCGCTACCGCGACCGGGCCGAGGAAGAAGCTCAGGGTGAAGATCTCGCCTACGGCGAGCACAGCTGCAGCGAGAATCCACCAAACCCAGTCTTCCATTGCACACCAAAGCTTAGGGGGACTATCGGCACGCGACGCGCCTAACTGGAGAGCGTCGGGGGCGAAGCCGAGGAGCACGCTTCGAGCGCCTGCGCCACGTCGTCGAGGAGGTCCGCGGTCTCCTCGATGCCGGCCGAGAAGCGCACGAATCCATCCGACACGTCGTCGCCGCCCCAGCGTGCGCGCCGCTCGGCAGTGGTGTGGACGCTGCCGAAGCTCGTTGCCTGGGTGACCAGGCGGGCAGCCGCGAGGAAACGCTCGGCGCGCTCGGCCGTTTCGAGGTCGAACGAGAGCAAGCTCCCGAAACCGCTCATCTGCCGCGCGGCGACCTCGTGGCCAGGGTGCGAGGCGAGCCCCGGGTAGGCCAACGAGGCCACGTCGTCGCGCGCGGCAATCAGCTCGGCCAGGGCGGCGGCGTTGGCGCAGCCGCGCTCCAGGCGCACGCCGAGGGTGGGCAGCGAGCGGTGGGCCAGCCACGCCTCGAAGGGGCCGGGGAGTGATCCGGCGTCGCGGCGCCAGTCGCGCAGGCGCTGGGCGCGCTCGGAATCGCGGGTCGTCACGTAGCCCAGCAGGAGGTCGGCGTGACCCGACATCGACTTGGTGGCGCTGGTGATCACCGCGCCCGCGCCCAGGTCGAGCGGGCGCTGCAGCAGCGGACCGGCGGTGGTGTTGTCGACCACGGTCAGCGCACCCTCGCGGTCGCCCGCTTCCGCGAGCGCCGCGATGTCATAGACCTCGAGCTTGGGGTTCGAGGGTGTCTCGAGCCACAGGAGGGTGGCACCCGGGACCTTGCCGGCCAGTTCCGCAGGGGTGCCCAAGCGCACCTCGACCCCGCCGGCCTCCAGGTGGGTGGTGGCAAAGCGGCGCACGCCGAGGTAACACGAAGAGTCGATTGCCAGCGCCGATCCGGGGCGCAGCTCGGTGAGCATGAGCGCCGTGGCGGCGGCCATGCCCGAGGAGAAGAGCACCGCCTCGGCGTCCTCCAGCGAGCCGAGCGCGCGCTCGTAGGCCTCCCAGGTCGGATTGCCGTAGCGGGTGTAGGAGGCCGGCGCGTCCTCGGGGTCGCCGGTCAGGTGGAAGGGCGCGGCGAGCACCGGGCCGGGCAGGAAGGGCTCGCCCTCGCGCGGCTCCGGGAGCCCGGCGCGCACGACGCGGGTGCCGCGGCCGGTCACGGCGCGAGTATCGCCCGCGCGAAGTCGTCGGGATCGAACGGCCGCAGGTCCTCGAGCGCCTCGCCGATGCCGATCAGCTTCACCGGCACGCCCAGCTCCTGGGCGATGGCCAACGCGATCCCGCCCTTGGCCGTGCCGTCGAGCTTCGTCAGCACGATGCCGTCCACCTTCACCGCCTCGCGAAACAGCAGGGCCTGGCGCAGGCCGTTCTGCCCGGTGGTGGCGTCGATCGTGAGCAGCGTTTCGTGCGGCGCCCCGGGTGCCTGGCCCTCGATCACGCGGCGGATCTTGCGCAGCTCGTCCATCAGGTGTTGCTGGGTGTGCAGGCGACCGGCGGTGTCGCAGATCACCACGTCGTGCCCGCGCCCCTTGGCCGCCTCGATCGCGTCGAACATCACCGCTCCGGGATCCGAGCCCGCCGCGCCGCGGACGATCTCGCAACCGGCCCGCTCGGCCCACTGCTCGAGCTGCTCCGCCGCCGCGGCGCGGAACGTGTCGCCGGCGGCGAGCAGCACCGAACGCCCGAGCTCTCGCTGGAGGTGCCATGCCATCTTGCCGATCGTGGTGGTCTTCCCACTGCCGTTGACCCCGACCATCAGGATCACCGTCGGGTGCTCGGTCAGCTCGATGGTGTCGCCGTCCAGGCGCGCGGTGTCGGCGAGCAGCTCCTGCAGGCGGCGCGAGAGGTCCTCCCCCCCGGTGAGCTCGCCGGACTCGGCCTCGCGCTCCAGGCGCTCGACGATCGTGGCGGTGGTGGGCGCTCCGACGTCGGCGTAGATGAGCGTCTCCTCGAGGTGCTCGAAGGCCTCGTCGTCGAGGGACTGGAAGACCGTGGCCTGCAGCTCGGCGCCAAGCGCCTCCCGGGTCTTGCTCATGTTCTCGCGCAGGCGGCGAAAGAAGCCCCTGCGCTCGGAGGCTCCGTCGTCCTGCTCCTCGGGAGGCGGGGCGTCCTCTCCCGTGACGAACAGCTCGTGCCAGGTGCGGGCCATCGCCAGGAGCCTAAACCGGCCAACGCGGCAGTCCCCTTGACATCGACGTAGTCCGTGAGAGAAGGTCCCGCGCGACCGGCATTTCAATTCTGGGAGGCGTCGAATGCTCAGACTCAAGCTTGCCCTCGGAGCGGTACTGCTCCTAGCCGTGCCCGTGACCCTTGCGAGCGCCCAGGGATCCGCTCCAACCGTCGCGGTCACGCTGTCCCAAGGAAGCTTGACGTTTGCGCCGGCCGCGCCAACCGCGGGCGGCCCCACGCGCTTCACCTACAGCGGCAGGGGCGAGCTCAACCTGGTCACGCTGCGCGCCGGCGTGTCCGTGGATCAGCTGCGCCAGGCGCTGGGGTCGCGCAACCAGGAGGGGGCGCTCAAGCTGATCTTCCTCGAGGCGACGATCCAGCCGGACACACCGGCCACGGTCGACCTGCGGCCGAACACGACCTACGTCGCGGCGGCCGGCACGAGGGCACAGGCTCTCACCACGTTCACCACCGGCGCTGCCTCGGGAGCCACCTCGCCCGGCCCCGATGCGCGTGTCCGGATGGTCGACTACGGCTTCCGCGGTCCGGCGACCCTGCCCCGCAACGGGCGGATCCGCTTCGTCAACGACGGTACGACCTTCCACTTCGCGATCGCGTTCCCGCTGCGTCCCGGCGTGGCCGCGAGGCGGGCCAACCGCGTCTTCCGCGGCACCAACCAGAGGGCCATCGGGAGCGTCGTCGCCGGCCCGCCCGTCGATGCGCTGGGACTGATCAGCCAGGGCTCGAGCCAGGACAACGAGGTCAGGTTCCCGCGCAAGGGGCGTTACGCGATGGTCTGCTTCTTCGGTGAGCACAACCGGCTAGGCATGACCCGCGTGTATCGGGTGCGGTAGAGGTCTACGCAGCCACGTCGTCGATCCCCGCGCCGCCCAGGCGGCGCGAGATCACGCGTGAGATGCCGTCGCCGCCCATGCTCACGCCGTAGAGCGTGTCGGCGGCATCCATCGTGCGCTTCTGGTGGGTCACGACGATGAACTGAGCGCGGTCGGAGTAGCGGCGCACTAGCTGCAGGAAGCGATCGATGTTCACGTCGTCGAGCGCGGCCTCCACCTCGTCGAGGATGTAGAACGGGCACGGGCGGGCCAGGAAGACGGCGAACATGAAGGCCAGCGCCACCAGGGACTTCTCCCCGCCCGACAGCAGCGAAAGGCGCTTGGTCGCCTTGCCCGGCGGCGTGACCTCGATCTCGACGCCGGTGTCGGGCTCGTCCTCCTCGTCCGCCACGGGCTCCGGCGAGTCGGGCGCCTCCTCGCCGGCGATGACCGGGCGGGGCGTCTGCTCGGCGCGCACCAGCCGCAGCCGTCCACGGCCGCCGGGGAACAGGTGCTGGACCACGTCCTCGAAGTTCTTGGCCGCCGCCGCGAAGGTCTCCTCGAAGCTCTCGCGGATCCGCCGGTCGGTCTCCTTGATCAGCCCCTCGAGCTCGGCCAGCGCCGACTCCAGGTCGGCGCGCTGGCCCTCGAGCTCCTCGACGTGAGCCACGGCCTCGTCGTACTCCTGCTTGGCCAGAGGGTTGACCGGCCCGAGCTGCTCGCGGCGGCGCCCGAGCCGCTCGACCCGCAGATTGAGCTCGTCGAGTTGCTCCTGGTCGAGCGCTTCGGCCGCGGGCTCGGGTTCAAGACCCAGTCGCGAGGCGACCTCGTTGAGCTCGCGCTCGCTCTCGGCCGCGCTGTCGCGCACCTGCTGAGCCGCCACCTCGGCGCCGGTCACGGCCTCGCTCGCGCCCTTGAGCCGGCCCTGTATCTCGGCCTCCTCCGCCGCGAAGCCGCGCAGCGCCGCGGCCGCCTGCTCGCCTCCGGCCGCGTGGCTCTCGAGCTCGGCGGTCAGGGCATCGCGGCGGGCGGTCACCGCGGCGGCGGCACGCTCCAGCGCCCTGGCCGCGCGCGCTCCGGCGCCGGCGATCTCGGCGTCACGCTCGGTACCGGTGCGAAGCCCGTCGAGCGCCCGCCGTCGGCCGGCACGCTCGGTCTCGATGCGCTCGGCCAGGCGGCGCTCGGCGCGCAGGTGCGCGAGCAGCTCGGCCCTACGCACCGCGCCCGGGCCCTCGTCCGGCGCCTCGCGGCGGCGCGCCATTATCCATTCCACCCGCGACACGGTCTCGGCCGCCTCCGCGACCTCGCGGCCGGCGCGGCGCAGCGCGACCTCGGCCTCCTCGCGTCCGGTGTCCGCCGTCGCGACGGCGTCGCCGGCCCGCTTCGCCGCGTCCTGCGCGGCGCTCTCGGCGGCGGCGGCGTCCTGCGAGGCGGCGATCAGCCCGTCGCGGCGCCTGCGTTCCTCGATCACACGCTCGGCGCCGCCGGCGGGCGTCTGGGAAAGCTCCCCGGTGGCGCCGTCGAGCAGGCGGCCAGAGCGGGTTACCGCCACGCCGGCGAAGCCCGGCGGCAGATTGGACAGGGAATCGACGACCCATATACCGGCGAGGAGGGCCTCGGCCTGCTCGGCGGTCAGCTCGCGCGTGCGCACGTGGTCACCCAGAGGTTCCGCGCCGGGCGGTGGTGTGTCCCGGCCGCGTCCGCCACCGCCTCGCGAGCGCACGAGCGCGGTGCCTCCGCGGTCGGCCAGGCGGTCGAGCCAGCGCTCGCCGGCCGGAAGGTCGTCGACGAGCGCGGCCGAGAGGCGCGGACCGAGGGCCGCGGCCAGCGCGAGCTCGTAGCCCGGGTCGACGTCGAGCGAGCCGGCCAGGGTGGCGGCGCCGTCGGGCGCCGCCGTCGCGCCGCGCAGAAATTGGTTGACGGCGGCGAGCTCGGCGCCGGCCTGCGCGGCGCGGGTGCGCGCCGCCTCGGTGGCCCGTTCGGCCTCGCGGCGCTCCTCGCGTGCTCGTTCGACCTCGCGCTCGGCCGCGTCGAGCGCGGTCCGGCGCTCCGCCGCCATGCCCTCGAGGCGATCGCGGGCCGCCTCGGCCTCAGTGCGTTCGGCGTCGAGCGCGGCGATCTCATCGCGCAGGCGGGCTTCTCGATCGCTCTCCAGGCGGCGGACCTCGCGCTCGAGTGAGCGGATCCGGTCGGCCGGAGGCAGCGCGTCCCAGGCCGCCTGCGTCGTGGCGCCGGGGACGGCCTCTTCGGGGGGCCGCGGCAGGCGGTCCTCGGACAGCGGCGCGGCCTCCGCGGCGGCCTCGTCACGCGCCTCCGCTTCGAGCAGGTCGAGCTGACGCAGACGCCGCTCACGGCGCTCGCCCGCTGCGCGCGTCTGTTCGCTTACTCGCTCGAGGCGCATCGCGATGCGCTCGGCGGCGGAGCGGGCCGAGAACACGTGGCCCTGCAGGCGCTCGCGGTCGCGGCTCTGGGCGGCGAAGGCCTCCTCGGCCGCCTCGCGCCGGCGCGCCACCTCGCTCAGCAGCTTCTCCGCGGCGTCGCGCTCGGCTCGGGCCGACCGCGCGCGCTCCTCGGCGGCGGCCAGCGCCAGCCGCGCGGCGCGAGCCGCGTCGCGGGCCAGGGCATGCCGGGCCTCTGAGGTCTGTCGCTCGAGCCGCGCGTGCAGCTCGGCCGCCTCGGCCTGGCGCTTGAGCGGGCGCAGCCGCGAGCGCGCCTCGCGCTCGACGTCGAGGGCGCGTCCCAGGTTGTCCTGGGTGCGATCGAGCTTCAGCTGGGCGCGCCGGCGGCGCTTGCGGTGCTTGCCGAGGCCGGCGGCCTCCTCGATCAGCAGCCGCCGCTCCCGCGGTCGCGACATGACGATCTGCTCGACCTTGCCCTGCGAGACGACCGAGTGCATCTCCTTACCCAGGCCGGAATCTGAGAGCACCTCGATCACGTCGACGAGACGACAGCGCGCTCCGTTGAGGCGGTACTCGCCCTCGCCGTCGCGCGCCAGGCGGCGCACGATCGAGATCTCGGAGAACTCGGTGTCGAGGCGACCGTCACCGTTGTCGATCACCACCTCGACCTCGGCGGCGCCCGAGCCCGGGACGCCGTGGCCGCCGGCGAAGATCACGTCCTTCATCACCTGCCCGCGCACCGCGAGCGGCGACTGCTCGCCGAGGGCCCAGAGCACGGCGTCGGTGATGTTCGACTTGCCCGAGCCGTTGGGACCGACCACCACGGACACCCCGGGCGTGAAGTCGAGCTTCGTCCGTTGCGGGAAGGACTTGAAGCCCTTCATGGAGATCGAGCGCAAATGCATCAGCGGCTGCTCACTTGGCTATTCCCTCGAGCGCCTGAAGCGCGGCCTCCTGCTCGGCGCCCTTCTTGGTCTTTCCTTCCCCGCGCCCGAGCTCCTGCCCCGCCACCTCGGCGGCCACCAGGAACGAACGGTCGTGGGGTGGGCCGTCCTCGGCCAGGGTGCGGTAGGCCACGGCCTCGGCCCGCCGCGCCAGACGCTCCTGGAGCACCGACTTGTAGTCGACGGGGTGCTCGAGGGACTCGTCGATCTCGGCCGCGAACGAGGCCACCACGGCCGGCGCGGTGCGCTCGATGCCGAAGGCGAGGTAGGCCGCACCGATGATCGCCTCGCAGATCGAGGCCAGGACCCGCTCGGATTCGACCAGCATCTCGGCGCTGCGCCCCGTGCCCTCGGGCGCGGCGGCGCGCAGCTCGGCGGGCACGCCCAGGCCGCGGGCCACCCGCGCGCACGCAGCACCGCTCACGGCCTGCGCACGCACCTTGGTGAGCCGCCCGGCGCCGTAGCTCTCAAAACGCGGAAACAGGTGGTTGGAGACGGCTAGGCTCAGGACGACGTCCCCCAGGAAGGACAGCCGCTCGTAGGACTGCGAGCGATGCTCCACCCACGAGGCGTGGGTGAAGGCCTGCTCGCGCAGCTCGGCCGGCAGCTCCGCGAGCAGCTGTTCGAGATCCTCAGTGCTCGATCTCCGCGGCATGGGCGGCGACGAAGTCGGCGGCCTGGCCCACGGTAACGATCCGGGCCGCCTCCTCGTCGGGGATGCGCACCCCGTAGCTGTCCTCGAGCTCGACCACCAGCTCGACGAGATCGAGCGAGTCTGCCTCGAGGTCCTCACGGAAACGAGTGTCCTCGTGAATGCGCCCGGCGTCCACCTCCAACTCGGTGGAGAGGTGCTCACGGATGCGTTGAAGGACCTCCGCTCGAGTCACGGCCCGGCGACCGTAGCAGCGGGCGCGGACCGCAAAACCCCTGCAGCCTCCAGGGCGCCGGCCGTACGGCCCACCATGTCCTCGGCCACGGCGCGGTGCGCCAGCCGCACCGCGCTCTCGATACCGCGCGGCCCAAACGACCCGTGAGCCACCACCACCGGCTTGCGCAGGCCGAGCAGGATGGCACCGCCCGCCCGCTCGGGATCGAGCTTGCGGCCGAGCTCGGCCAGCTTGCCCTTCACCAGCACGCCCCCCACGCTCGAGACCGCACCCGAGCGAATCGCGCTGCGGATGGCGGCGGTGAGGGTCTTGGCCGTGGATTCGAGCACCTTGAGGGCGACGTTGCCGGTGAAGCCATCGGTGACGATCACGTCGGCGCCCGAGGTCGGCAGGTCGAAGCCCTCGACGTTGCCCACGAAGTTGAGCGGCCCTTCGGCGATGCGCTCGTAGGCGGTCAGCACATCGGGCGTTCCCTTGCCCGACTCCTCCCCCACGCTCAGCAGTCCCACGCGCGGGCGCTTGACCCCGTGCACCGCCTCCATGAAGCCCGCTCCCAGGTAGGCGAACTGCACGAGGTGCTCGGGGCGCACCTCCACGCTGGCGCCCGCGTCGAGTAGCAGCACGTCTCCGTGTGGCAGGGGCAGCAGCACGGCGAGAGCGGGCCGGAACACGCCGCGGATGCGGCGGATGGCGATCGTGCCGGCAGCCAGCGTGGGCCCGGTGGATCCCGCGCTGACGAGCGCCTCGGCCCGGCCGTCTCCCACGGCGTGGGCGGCCTGGACGATCGAGGCGTCGCGGCGCGCGCGCACCGCGGCCGCGGGCTCCTCCCCGCCACGGATCGTCTCCGGCGCGTCGATTATCTCGGCGTGCGGGCCGGCCTCGCGAAGCTCACCGGCGGGCCCGAACAGAATCACCGGAAGTCCCGAGCGCCGAACGCCCTCGGCCACCGCGCCCGGCCCCCCGTCGGCGCCGTTCGCGTCGACAGAGACCATGGGGTTACTCGTCGTCGGGATCGGAGTCCGGCCGGCGCACGACTACCTCGCGGCCGGCGTAGGTGCCGCAGTTCTGGCAGACACGGTGCGGGCGGCGCGGCGCGTGGCAGCGCGGGCAGCGGCTGAGCGCGGCGGGCTCCATCTTGTGCTGGGAGCGGCGCTTGTTGGTGCGCGAGTGGGACTGTCTCTGCTTGGGAACGGCCATTGGCCGGGCAAGGATAGCGGTGGACGCCAGGCCCTACTCGAGCTTCAGCTCGCGCAGCGCGGCCCAGCGCGGATCGGGCTCGGGCTCGTGGGCGTGCTCGGGGCCGGCCTCGTTGAGGTTCTCGCCGCAGACCGCGCAGAGGCCCAGGCAGTCCTCGCGGCAGACGATCTGGGTGGGCAGTGCCAGAGCCAGGGCGTCGCGCCCCCATGCCCGCACGTCGAGCTGGCCCTCGTCGAGATACGGCGAGCGCAGCTCCTCCCCGCCGCCGGGCTGATCGACCTCGCGAGCGTCGACCTCGACTCCGTGACCGGCCTCCTCCAGACAGCGCATGCACGGGCCGATGAGCGCCGCTTGGAAACGCAGCCGCAGTGAGTAGCCGTTCGTGGTGTGCGAGACGTCGAGCACGGCCTCCACCGATCCACCGGCGACGGTGTAGTCCTGGCCGCCGAACTCGAAGCCGTCGAGGGGCACCGAGAGCTCCAGCCGCCTGCCTTCTCCGGATGAGAGGCCGAGTCGCCCGAGGTCGAAGATCTCGGTGCGCTGAGGCATGGATTCGAGAGTAGCGGCGGCTCAGCCCGAGCCGATCAGCTCGACCCGGTAGCCGTCAGGGTCGCGTACGAACGCGATGAAATAGCCCTCGGTCCGCCCGCCCGGGCGGTAGGGCGGCTTCTCGGGCTCGATCCCCTCGCCGGCCAGTGCCTCCAGTGTCCCGTCGAGGTCATCCACCGCAAGCGCGATGTGGTTGTAGCCCGTGCCCAGGTCGTAGGAGTCGACACCGTGGTTGTAGGTCAGCTCCAGTACCGGTTCCTCGCCGGGGAGGCCCATGAAAACGTTGGTCGCGTCGTCACCGATGGGCATCCGCCGACGCTCCTCGAAGCCCAGCTTCTCGTAGAAGGAGATCGAGCGGTCGATGTCACCGATGCGATAGCAGGTGTGCAGATAGGAAGCCATGCGCGGCAGGCTATTACGGGAGGCGCTCCGCCTCGTAGTAGTCGCCGGCATCTTCGGTGTAGATCTGCCTGACGGTGCGCAGGCCGGTGGGCGCGTCGAGCGCTCCCGCCGCGATGCTGATCGTCTCGCGGTCGGGGGCGTCCCAGAACAGGCTCGACCCGCACTCGCCGCAGAAGCCGCGGCGGGCGTGGGTGACGCTCTCGGGGCTGTCGATCCAGCGCAGGCCGTCGTCGGCCGCGAACCGCAGGTGCTCGCTGCGGGCCGCGGTCATCGCGCTCACGTGCCCTCCCCAGCGCCGGCACTCGCCGCAGTGACATACAACGACGTCACGCAGCGGCCCCTGGATCTCGAAGCGCACCGCGCCGCACAGGCAGCGGCCCGTCGCGGGTGTTGCAGCCGGCGAAGCCACGCTGCACATGTTCGCAGCGCATACTGCGCACCGTGCAGCGGCTCGTCACGATCCCCATCAGCCACTACTGCGAGAAGGCGCGCTGGGCCCTGGACCGCGCCGGAGTTCCCTACCGCGAGGAGCGCCATGTGCAGGGCATCCACCGGATCGCGGCGCGGCGAGCGGGCGGCGGGGCGACGGTGCCGGTGCTGGTCACGCCCGACGGCGTGCTGGCGGAATCGGAGCAGATCCTCGCCTGGGTCGATCAGCGTACGCCTGAGGGGAAGCGTCTGTTCCCCGCCGAGCCCGGCGAGCGGCTCGAGGTCGAGCGTCTCTGCCGGCGCTTCGACGAGCACCTGGGCCCGAAGGGCCGACGGCTCGTGTACGTCCACATGCTCGCCCAGCGCGACGTCGCGCTGCCCTACAACAACGCCGGCGTGCCCGCCTGGGAGGCCCGCGCGCTCCGCTACGGGTGGCCGGTCGCCACACGCTTCATCGAACGCGTGCTCGACATCCGCCCCGGCGTCGAGGTCGCGGACGAGGCGGACGTATGGGGCGAGCTCGACTTCGTGGCCGGCCTGCTCGCCGACGGACGCCCCCACCTCTGCGGAGAGCGCTTCGGGGCGGCGGACCTGACCTTTGCCGCGCTGGCCGGAGCGCTGGTACTGCCACCCGAATACGGCGTGGCGCTACCGCAGCCCGAGGTGCTTGCACCCGCGACGGCGGGACTCGTCCGGCGGGCGCGCGAGCACCCGGCCGGGCGCTACGCGCTGGCGCTCTTCTCCGACGAGCGCGTGACCTCGCCCAGGAAACCGTCCAGGACATCCAGGTAGCGATCGACGTCGGCCTGCTTCGTCTGTGCCCCACACGCGGGCCCGGCCGAGTCGATCGCCTCCCAAATCCCCCGGTTGGCCATGAACAGGCGCTGCAGGTTGAAGAGCTCGAGGTCGAAGCCGGCTCGTGCCTCGGCGGCGTTCGCGGGCAGCTCGGGCGCGTGGGTGTAGCCCGACCGGTTGTAGAGGCGGTGGGCGCACCAGGGCAGATCGTGAGCCGCGGCCACCGCCTCGATGCCGTCGGCCAGCCGCGCGCCGAGTCCCGCCGCCCGCTCGTAGGCCGCGTCGGTGAGCAGCTCCTCCAGCGTGACCCGCGCGGCCGCGAGCGAGAGCGCGTTGGCGAACAGGGTGCCTCCGGTGGCGACGACGTCCCCGTATGAGGCCGAGGGCCCCTGCTCGAGCACGCCGGCCACCTGGGCGGTCATCCCGTACGCCCCGAGCGGGATGCCGCCGGAGATCGATTTCCCCAGCACGAGCATGTCCGGCTGCAGACCCCAGTGGGCGGTGAGGCCGCCGGGGCCCGCCACCAGCGTGTGCGTCTCGTCGATCACCAGCAACGACTCGCTCTGCGAGGCGAGCCGGCGCAGAGCGGCGTGGAATCCGTCGGCGGGCTGGATCACGCCGGTGTTGGTGATGGCGCCCTCGGCCAGCACGCAGGCCACATCCCCCCGCGCCAGCTCCCGCTCGACCGCCTCGAGGTCGTTGTAGGGCACCAACCGCACGTGACGGGTCGCGTCGAGCGGCACGCCCCGGCCCTCGGGCACCACGCGCGTTCCGTCGAGCTCTCCGAGCAGCTCGTCGGCCTGACCGTGGTACTTGCCGTCGAACATCAGCACCGTGCTGCGGCCCGTCGCGGCCCGGGCCACGCGGACCGCCTCGACGTTGGCCTGGGTCGCCGAGAGCGTGAACTGCCAGGACGGGAGGCCGAAGCGCTCCGCGAGCCGCTCCGTCACCTCGACGCTGTCCTCGGTGGGCAGGATGAACTGCGATCCCCCCGCCACGCGCTCCGCGCAGGCGCGGGCCAATGACTCGACGCCGTGACCCGTGAACATGCTCGTGTCAGCGAGGTTGAAGTCGAGATAGCGGTGGCCGTCGATGTCGGTGAAGGCGGCGCCGCTGCCGCTCTCCACCACGATCGGCGGGTGCTCGTACATGGTCGCCATCCAGGCCATCGGCACGCCGTTGGGCATGCTCGGCCGGGAGCGCTCGAGCCACCGCGTGCTGAGCGGCCGCTGCGCGACGAAGCGCTCAAGCTCGCGCTCGCGCAGGGCGGAAAGCCGCTCGCGCGGAATCTCGCTCATGGCCCGGCCACCCCGGCCAGCCGGTCCGGCCGCGCGGCGCGGATCCGGCGGGTGATCTCCGCCGGACCGAGCTTCTCGGTGTCGAGAACGACCTGCACCCCGTCGAGCAGCGGCATCGCCTCGTGCAGCGGCTCGGCCTCGGCCAGCAGATATTCCAGCCCGTGCCAGCCCGGCGGCTCTCGAGCGACGATCCGCTCGCGCAGCGTGTCGAGGCGGGCCTCCAGCCGGACGAACAGGAGATCGTCAGCGCCCATCGCGTAGAGCACGTCGCGCAGATGGCCGGCCGACTCGATCACCTCCGCCACGAGCAGCGCGTCCCGCCCCGCCCGGCGATGCGACTCGCAGCAGGCGCGCAGATGCTCGCAGCGCTCCTCAAGCGAGGGAAAGGGATAGGCCCAGGCAACCTCGTCCACGTCGACCGCCGCGTGCTCCACCCCGTCGTCGACCAGCGCATCGCTCAGCGCGGTCAGAGCCACCGTCTTGCCCGCTCCCGGCGGGCCGGTCAGGAGAACCGCGAACACGGTGACCTCCGGCCGAGCCCTAGGAGAAAGACCTAACCGACCTCGGCCTCTTCGCGCCCCTGCAGGCGGTCGCGTCCGCGCTGCACCGCCGCGGTGAACTTGGTCAGGTTGACCTCGAGCGTGTTGAGGATGTCGTCGGCGTAGTCCTCGGCGCCCAGGCGGATCTCGCGCTCCCGGGCGCGGGCGTCCTCGATGATCTCCTCGGCCTGGCGCTCGGCCTGCTTGACGACCTCCTCCTCGGAGATCAGGCGGGTCTGCTCGTCGCGCGACTCCTTGATGATCCGCTCGGCCTCGCGCTTGGCTTCGGCCAGCATCTCCTGGCGCTCCTTGACGATCCAGCGCGCCTGCTTGATCTCCTCGGGGATCGTGGCGCGCATCTGATCGAGGATGTCGTAGACCTCCTCCTTGTCCACGCGCACCTGATCCGTCAAGGGGACGGGCTTGGCGTTGTGAATCGTGTCGTCGAGCTTGTCGATCAGGACCAGGACGTCCATGGGCGCTTCCTCAATTCCCTACCGCTTCAATTCTTCCTGCAAACGAGCAGCGACCCTATCGGGCACCAACCCGGTCACGTCACCACCGAACATTGCCAGTTCTTTCACTCCGCTCGAGCTCAGAAAGCTGAACTCTGGCGCTGCCATCAGATAGATGCTCTCGATGTCCGGCGCCAATTTGCGGTTGAGCTGGTTCATCTCGAACTCGTATTCGAAGTCCGAGATCGCCCGCAGCCCTTTGACGATGGCCCTGGCCGCATGCTCCCGGGCGAAATCGACGAGCAGGTTATCAAAGGTTTTTACCTGCACATTGCCGTATTCCGCCACTTCACCCTCAATGAAGGCCACGCGCTCGCCGGCCTCGAAGAGCGTCTTCTTCTTGCGCACCGGCTGGTCGACCACACCCACGATGAGGCGATCGAACACGTTCGCTGCGCGTCCGATGATGTCCAGGTGGCCGAACGTGATCGGGTCATATGACCCTGGGCAGACGGCGATTGTCCCTTCTTGCTCAGCGGCCATGGATGGCAATCCGGGTATCCCCGTAGGTCCGCTCGCGAAGCAGCGGGAAGGGCAGCTGGAGCGGCCGGCGCTTGTCTGATTCGGTCACGATGCGGGAGTTTTCGGAGGTCATAGCCGGCAGGCGCTCGGCGAGCGCGGCGGCCGGCGAAGGGCCCGAATCATATGGCGGGTCGCAGAACACGAGGTCGAACGGGCCCTCGGCGGTGTCCAGGAAGCGCAGGGCATCCTGGCGGCGCACCTCGCCCTCGGCGCCCAGCGCGTCGAGGTTGCGGCGGATGACCTCGGCGGCTCGGGCCTCGTTCTCCACGAAGAGCGCGGAGGCCGCCCCGCGTGACAGCGCCTCGATCCCGAGCGCGCCCGAGCCGGCGTAGAGATCGAGCACACGCGCGCCGGACACGTCGCCGAGCATCGAGAACAGCGCCTCGCGCACGCGATCGGCCGTCGGACGCGTGGACCGGCCACGCGGAGCCTGGAGGCGCCGGCCGCCGAACTCGCCCGCCACCACCCTCACGCCGGGATCGGATCGAGCTCGGAGCCGAAGTGGGCCACCACCGCATCGCGCAGCAGCCCGTGCTCGGGCGCCTCCAGGCGCGGGTCGGCGAGCAGCACGGCGTCGGCGTGGTCGCGCGCGCGGACCAGCAGCTCCGTGTCCTCCGGCAGCCGGGCCACGCGGAACTCGGGCAGCCCCGACTGCCGGGTGCCCAGCACGTCGCCCGCCCCGCGCAGCTCGAGGTCGATCTCGGCCAGCCGAAAGCCGTCGCGTCTCCCCGGCGATGGCCTCGAGGCGCGGCAGCTTGGGGTCGCCGAAGAGGATGCACAGCGAGCCGTGCCCGCCGCGTCCCACGCGGCCCCGTAGCTGATGGAGCTGGGAGAGCCCGTAGCGCTCGGCCGCCTCGATCAGCATGACGGTTGCGTTGGGCACGTCGATCCCCACCTCCACCACGCTGGTGGCCACCAGCACGTCGGCCTCGCCCCGCGCGAAGGCCTCCATGGCCGCCGCCTTCTGCTTGGAGGGCAGCTGGCCGTGGATCAGCTCCACGCGGAGGTCGCGAAACTCGCCGCCGCGCAGCCGCTCGAACTCCGCGGTCGCCGCCTTCGCCTGCAGGGTCTCCGACTCCTCGACCAGGGGACAGACGACGAAGCACTGGCGCCCCGCGGCGATCTCCTCGCGGATGCGCTCGTAGGCGCGCGCCCGCGCCCGGACCCCATCCACGACGAAGGTCTCGACCGGGCGGCGCCCCTTTGGCAGGGTCCGAAGAACGCTGGCGTCGAGGTCGCCGTACGCGGTGAGCGAGAGCGTGCGCGGGATGGGCGTGGCCGTCATGTGCAATGCGTGAGGAGCCAGCCCCTCGGGCGCCTTTGAGTCGAGCGCCGCGCGCTGGCGCACGCCGAAACGGTGCTGCTCGTCGATCACCACCAGCGCCAGGTCGCGGAACTCGACCGGGTCCTCGATCAGCGCGTGGGTGCCCACCACGAGCTGAAGCTGTCCGCTGGCCAGCCGTCCCAGCAGCTCCCGGCGCCGCGGCGCGCCGGTGGAGCCGGTCAGCAGCTCGAGCGCGAGCGTGCCGCCCAGGAGCGAGTCGAGCGTGCGGTGGTGCTGCTCGGCCAGCGTCTCGGTGGGGGCCATGAGCGCGGCCTGCGCGCCGTTCTCCACCGCCCGCAGCATCGCGGCCAGGGCGATCACGGTCTTGCCGCTGCCCACCTCCCCCATCAGCAGCCGCTGCATCGGGCGCTCCTGGGCCACGTCGGCGTCGATCTCGCCCATGGCCTTCACCTGGTCGTCGGTCAACTCGAAGGGCAGCGACCAGCGCCAGCGATCCACCACCACCCCGCGCGCCGCCAGCGGCCGGGCATCGGCGGCCCTCGCGGCGTGCGCGCCGCCGGCCCGCCACCGCGAGCTGCAACAGGAACAGCTCCTCGAAGGCCAGCCGCCGCCGCGCGCCCTGCTCGTCCTCCTCGCGGTCGGGGAAGTGCGCCGCGGCCAGGGCGGCCGGGCGGTCGGGCAGGCTCTCCTCCACGCGCAGGCGCGCCGGCAGCGGCTCCACCGCCGCCAGCATCCGCGGGTAGGCCTCCCACATCAGCTCGCGCAGCTTCGCGGCGCTGATGCCCTCCGTGGCCGGGTGGACGGGCACCAGGCCCACGGTGTGCACGGGCGCCCCGTCCGACGTCAGCTTCTCGAACTCGGTCACCCAGAACTCGCCGCGCCGCCTCAGCTTGCCGTGGAGCAGCACCGCGGCCCCCTCGCCCAGCTGGCGGGCGATCCAGGGCTGGTTGAACCACACGGCCACCGCCGGGCCGCTCTCGTCGAACACGCGGGCCTCGACGCGCTTGCGCCGGCGGTCGCGCATGGGCTTGACCGTGACCGAGCGCACCGCCACGGCCACGGTGGCCTCCTCGCCGAGCGCGAGCTGGCCGATCAGGCGCACGTCACGCCGGTCGCGGTGAGCGTGCGGGAAGTGCTCGATCAGGTCCCCCCACGTGCGGATGGCGAGCTTGTCCAGCGCCTTGGGCCCGTCGAGGGGCTCCTCGAGCAGCGCGGGGCGGGGATAGGAGCGGACTGCGGCGGCGGCTTGCGGCGGGAGCTCCTTCGTCGAGGCGAAGGCCCTCACTCCGCGCAGAGCAGCCACCACCACGCGGGCTGGCCGCCCTCGTGGAACTCCACCTCGACTCCGTCGGGGGCGCGGGCCTCGACGGCGTCGCGCCCCAGCGGCGGGCCCTCGCCGGCGATGCAGGTGAGCAGCTCGGCGCCGTCGGCGAGCCGGGCGATCGTGGTGGCAAGCGTGTCCGCGGGATCGCCCCAGGCCACCAGCTCGCCGCCCGCGTAGCCGACCGCGTCGCCGGCCGTGAAGCGACCCTGGACGTCGTCGCGCGCCGCGGGCGCCACGCCGCCCACGCTGAGGCCGCCGGCCGAGTCGAGAATCGCCTGCGCGTTCTGCTCGCAGTTCTTGGTGGCGTCGAAGCCGAGCAGCGCCACCAGCCCCTCCTGGGGGGCGGTGGTGGGCACCACCTTGGCCGGCTTGTCCGACAGCTCGGCCGCGCGCTCGGCCGCCATGATCACGTTCGGGCTATTGGGGAGCACGACCACCTCGGACGCGGTCGCGGCGTGGATGGCGGCAAGCAGCTCGTAGGTGGACGGGATTCATGGTCGGTCCGCCGTCCACCACCAACACCCCGAGCTCCGCGAAGAGTCGCTTCACGCCCTCCCCGCTCGCCACCGCCACCACCACGCAGGTATCGCGCTGCACGCCGTCGGCGGCCAGCCGGGAGCTGCGCTCGAGCACCTGCTCGCGCATGTCGGCTACGTCGAGTCGCGACACCTCGCCGGTCTTCTCGAAGAGCGCGACGGCGCGCGCCGGCTCGTCGGTGTGCACGTGCA
Organism: uncultured Thermoleophilaceae bacterium; assembly: GCA_963728155.1. Taxonomy (GTDB): domain Bacteria; phylum Actinomycetota; class Thermoleophilia; order Solirubrobacterales; family Thermoleophilaceae; genus JACVRW01. The sequence continues at coordinate 103,000 of CAVSJF010000004.1, forward strand.
CCCGCAGCGTGCGCTCGTCGCCCACCACGCAGAACCGAGTCGCCGAGGTGCTCGAGCAGCGGCGTGAAGCGGCCGGCCTCGAGGGCCTCGCCGGTCACGGCGAAGTTCGTGCAGTAGCGAAAGCTCGAGGACTCGTGCTCGGGGCGGTGCAGCGCCGCCGGCGCGTAGTGGTGCTCGAGCTCGGGGTAGGCGTCGCCGCGCAGGGCGGCCAGGCAGCCGGCGATCATCACGGTGAGGCCGTAGGCGCCCGCGTCGACCACGCCCGACTCGCGCAGGATGGCCAGCTGCTCGGGACCGCGATCCACCGCCTCCTTGCCCGCCTCGAGCGCGTTCTCGAGCACCTGGGCCAGCAGCTCGTCCTGCTCCGCCGAGGAGGCATCGGGACCGAGCCGGCGCACGTCCATGTGAGCGAGGTCGTGTGCCACCCGGCTGGCCATCGCGCGCACCGCGGAGAGCATGGTCCCCTCGGCCGGGTCTCGCACCGAGGCGTAGGCGGCGTCGGCCGCGCGGGCGAAGGCGGCCGACACGAGTATCGGGTCGACGAGCTCGCCGGGACGCGAGGCGAGCTCCTCGGCCGCACCACGCACGATCTGGGAGAGGATCACGCCCGAGTTCCCGCGCGCCCCCAGCAGGGCGGCGCGGGCCACCGCGCTGACGATCTCGTCGCGACCGCCCACGTCGGGTGGGTCGCCGTCCATGCCGTCGAGCTCCTGCAGGACCGCCCGCAGGGTGAGCGCCATGTTGTCGCCCGTGTCGCCGTCGGCGACCGGGAAGACGTTCAGGTCGTTGACCTCCTGGCGGCGGTTCTCGAGCTCCGCCAGGGCAGCGGCCAGGACACGGCGGAAACGGAGCAGGCTCTCGTCGGGCACTGGGGCTTTGTACACCTTCGGGCGGTCGGGGCTACGCGCGACGCGCGGGGCGTCAAGCGTGTTTTGTGACTTTGCCGGCCTTGAGGCAGCGCGTGCAGACGTACTCGCGGCTGGGCGAGCCGCCCACCGAGATGCGGACCTTCTGCAGGTTCGGGTTGAAGCGCCGCTTGGTGGCCACCATGGAGTGGCTGCGGCTGTTCCCGAACGAGGGGCCCTTCTTGCACACGTAACAGACCTTTGCCACGGCGCGTCAGGGTAGCAACACGGCGCGTGCTTCCCGCAGGGTCTCCTCGACCTCGGCGCGGCCCACATCGAGGTGGGTGACGGCGCGCACGCGCCCGTCCGGGGTGTCCGACAGCTCGACCCCGCGGCGCTCCATGGCCTCGACGAAACCGTTCGGCGCGTCGAAGATGACGATGTTGGTCTCGGGCGCGATCACCCGGCAGCCGAGCTCGGTGAGACCGTCGGCCAGCAGGCGCGCGTTGGCGTGGTCCTCGGCCAGGCGCTCCACGTTGTGGTCGAGGGCGTAGAGGCAGCCCGCGGCGACGATCCCCGACTGGCGAAACGCGCCGCCCATCTGCTGCTTGAAGCGCCACCCCTCCTGCATCAGCTCGCGCGAGCCGCACAGCACCGCCCCCACGGGAGCCCCGAGGCCCTTGGTGAAGTCGAGCCACGCGGTGTCGAAGCCGCCGGCGTGCTGCGCGGCCGGCGTGCGCGAGGCCACCGCCGCGTTCATCAGGCGCGCTCCGTCCATGTGGGTGCGCAGTCCGCACTCGCGCGCGACCTCGAGGACCGCGCGGATCGACTCGATCGGCCACACCCGCCCGCCCCCCATGTTCGTGGTCTGCTCCACGGAGACCAGCCGCGAGCGCGGTGTGTAGCGGGAGTCGGGGCGCACGGCCGCCCGCAGCTGCTGGGCGCTGAAGATGCCGCCGTCGCCCTCGAGCGCGTGGATCATGAGCTGCCCGTTGTTGGCCGGCCCGCCGGCCTCGGCGATGATCGGGTGGGCGCTTCGGTCGAGGATCAGCTCGTCGCCGCCGGGGCGGGCGTGCAGGCGAAAGGCAATCTGGTTGCACATGGTGCCGCTGGGAAGAAACAGGCCCGCCTCGTGGCCCAGCAGCTCGGCCACGCGCTCCTCCAATCGCCGGGTGGTGGGGTCGGCCCCACGCTGCTCGTCGCCCACCTCGGCCGTGGCGATCGCCCGGCGCATGCCCTCGCTGGGGCGGGTCTGCGTGTCGCTGTAGAGGTTGATCACGAGGCGGGGGCCAGCTCACGCTGCAGCGCGGCCATGCGGAGCACGGCGCGCGCCGCGTCCTCACCCTGGTGGCGCTTGCCCTCGCCGGTGCGCTCCAGGGCCTGCTCCATCGAGTCGACGGTCAGCACCCCGAACGAGCACGGCACACCGGTGTCGAGTCCCACGCGGGCGATGCCTCCAGCCGCCTCGTTGCACACGTAGTCGTAGTGGTCGGTCTCGCCGCGAATCACCGCGCCGAGGCAAGCCACTCCCGCGTAGCGCCCGGACTCTGCGCAGTACTTGGCGGCCAGCGGCAGCTCAAATGCGCCGGGCACCTCGTGAACCTCGACCGAGGCGCCCGCCTCGGTGAAGACCGCCGTCGCGCCGGTGACCAGGCGCCGGGCGAGCTCCTCGTAGAAGCGCCCGACACAAGCCGCGTAGATCTCACTCACTGGCCCGCTCCGCCTCGGCCTCCCGCTCGCGATCCTGCGTGCGCTCCTCGTGAATCATCTCCTCGTCGAGGGCGAGACCCTGGTGATGGAGCAGGTGTCCGAGGCGGTTTCGCTTGGCCTGGAGGTACTGGCGGTTGTGGTCGCCGGGCTCGTGCTCGATCGGGATCTGGTCGCTCACCGACAGCCCGTAGCCCTCGAGGCCGACGATCTTCTTCGGGTTGTTGGTGAGCAGGCGGATGGAGCTCAGGCCGAGGTCGACGAGGATCTGCGCGCCGATGCCGTAGTCGCGCAGGTCGGCAGGGAGGCCGAGCTCGAGGTTCGCGTCGACCGTGTCGCGCCCCTGCTCCTGCAGCTTGTAGGCGCGCAGCTTGTTGAGCAGGCCGATACCCCGGCCCTCCTGGGCGAGGTAGAGCAGCACGCCGCGGCCCTCGTCCTCGATGCGGGCCATCGCGTCCTCGAGCTGCTGGCCGCAGTCGCAGCGCAGCGAGTGGAACACGTCGCCGGTCAGGCACTCCGAGTGCACTCGCACCAGCACGTCCTGCTCACCGTCGATCTCGCCCTTGACCATGGCCACGTGGTGCTTGCCGTCGATCAGCGAGCGGAAACCGACGACGCGAAGTCGCCAAACGTCGTGGGCAGCTGGGCCTCCGCCACGCGCTCGATGAGCTTGTCGTGGCGCCGCCGGTAGGCGATCAGGTCGGCCACGGTGATCATCTTGAGGCCGTGCTTGGCGCAGTAGCGCTCCAGGTCCGGCACGCGGGCCATCGTGCCGTCGTCGTTCATCACCTCGCAGATCACGCCGCTGGGGTTGAGGCCGGCGAGGCGCGCCAGGTCGACTGCCGCCTCCGTCTGTCCGGTGCGCTCGAGCACGCCGCCTCCCCTGGCCTTCAGGGGGAAGATGTGGCCGGGCTGCACGAGATCGTGAGGCCGGCTCGAGGGGTCGATGGCCACCTGGATGGTGTGCGCGCGGTCGTGGGCCGAGATGCCGGTGGTGATCCCCTCGCGCGCCTCGACCGTGACCGTGAACGCGGTCTGGAATGCGGACTCGTTCTTGGCCGCCATCAGGTTGAGCCCGAGCTCGTCGCAGCGCTCGGGAGCCAGGGCGAGGCAGATCAGCCCGCGGCCGTAGGTGGCCATGAAGTTGATCGCCTCGGGGGTGGCGAACTGCGCGGCCATCGTGAGGTCGCCCTCGTTCTCGCGGTCCTCGGCGTCGCACACCACGACCATCCGCCCCTCGCGGATGTCCTCGAGCGCCTCCTCGATGGGGCTGAAGGCCGCTCATGTCTTCAGCTTCTCCACGTACTTGGCCAACACGTCCACCTCCAGGTTGACGGCGGTGCCGGGCTCGGCCTTCCCCAGAGTGGTCCGCTCGATCGTCTCCGGGATGAGCGACACCTCGAACGCCTCGTCGTCGACCCCACTCACCGTCAGCGACACGCCGTCGACGGCGATCGAGCCCTTCTCGACGACGTAGCGCAGGAGGCCGGGCTCGGCCGCGATGCGCACCACGCGTGAGAAGCCCTCGTCGCGCGTCCGGGCAACGGTGCCGACGGCGTCGACGTGGCCCTGGACCACGTGGCCGCCGAGTCGGTCCCCGGCGCGCAACGGCAGCTCGAGGTTGACCTCGCTGCCCCGACCCAGCGGCCCCAGCGAGGAGCGACGCAGGGTCTCGGGCATCACGTCGGCGGCGAATGAGGACGCGTCGGGATCGACCGCGGTCAGGCACACCCCGTTCACGGCCACCGAATCCCCCGGCGCGAGCTCGCCGGCGAGGTTTGTCTCCACCTCGAGCCGCCCGTCGCGCAGCGCGCGCACCGTTCCCTTGTCGGCCACCAGCCCGGTGAACATCACCACTCCTTGAGCCGGGCGATGATCAGGACGTCGTCCTCGATGCGGTCGACCTCTACGTGCAGGGCGCGCGGCGCGGCGGCGATCAACCCGACCCCCATCCCCTCGACCGCGGTGCGGGCTCCTCGGCCGCCACTCAGGATCGGGGCTACGAACATGCGCGCCTCATCGATCTCGTCGGCCTCGAGGAAGGCTCCGGCGAGGCGCGGACCGCCCTCGAGCAACAGGGACTGCACGTCGCGCGCGCCCAGCTCGTCGAGCGCGCTGGCCACCCGTGCTCCCTCATTGGCCCCGGTGGCCACGATCACGTCCACCCCCGCGGACTCGAGCGACTGCATCGAGGTGCGCGACGCCGCGCGCGAGCACACCACGGTCACGGGAACCTCGCTCACGCCGCGCACGAGCTGGGAGTCCAGCGGCAGGCGGGCCTCGGAGTCGAAGATCACTCGCCGCGGCTGGTGGGCCACCCCCTCGACACGGGCGGTCAGCCGGGGATCGTCGACCAGCGCGGTTCCGATCCCCACGGCCACCGCATCGGACTCCGCGCGCCAGCGATGGGCGCGCGCCCGCGAGAGCTTGCCGGATATCCACTGGGAGTCCCCGGTGCGCGTGACCACCTTGCCGTCGAGGGTCATGGCCGACTTGAAGATCACGAGCGGCCGCCCGCAGCGCGCATGCTTTCGGAAGGGTTGGTTGAGCAACCGCGCCTGCGTGGACACGGCGCCGTTCACCCACACCACGTCGACGCCCTCGTCGCGCAGGATCCCGGGGCCGCGCCCCGCCGCCTTGAGGGTGGGGTCCTCCGAGGCGATCACCACGCACGCGATGCCCGCCTCGATGATCGCGTCGGTGCAGGGCGGCGTGCGGCCCTGGTGGCAACACGGCTCGAGCGACACGTACATGGTCGCTCCGGCCGGATCCTCCTCGCAGGCCGCGATCGCCATGCGCTCGGCGTGGGCCTGGCCGGGGGGCTGGGTGACCCCCTCGCCGATCACGCGACCGCCCTTCACGATCACCGCGCCGACGATCGGGTTGGGGCTCGTCTGCCCGCGAACCTGGTGCGCGAGCTCGATGGCTCTGAGGAGATGCGGGGTGCTGTCAGACACGGTTGACTCTGTAGTCAAAGATACCCGTCACCTGCCGGCCCGCGGACGGCAGGCTAGCTTTCGCCCGCGTGCACCGCCTCGTCCTGGCGCTGATCCTCGTGGCCGGCCTCGCCCTGCGGGTCTGGAACAACGATTACGGCCTTCCGTTCGTCTATTCGATCGACGAGGCATCGCACTTCACGAGCCGCGCCGTGGAGATGTTCAGGGAGGGAATCGACCCCGGCTACTACCAGAACCCCGCGGCCTACACCTACCTCGTCCACGGGATGCTGCGCGTGCTCTACGGGCCACTCGGATCGGTGTTCGACCTGCCGTTCGGCAACGTGACCGACCAATTCGACAAGGACCCCGGCGAGATGTGGGTGGCAGCCCGCACCCTGGCCGCCGTGCTGTGCATGGGCGGGGTGCTGGCGGCCTACTTCACCGCAAAGCGGCTGTGGGGGGCGCGCGAGGGCGTGGTGGCCGCCGCCGTGCTCGCCTTCGCCTTTCTGCCCGTGGCCTACTCGCGAGTGGCGGTCACCGACGTGGGCTCGCTGATCGGCGTTTCGCTGGCCGTGCTGTTCGCGGTGCGCGCGCACGAGGACGAGCGCCGCCGCTGGTGGGCGCTGGCCGGCGCGGCGGTGGGGTTGGCCGCCGCCTTCAAGTACACGGCCGGCCTCGCGGTGCTGCCTCTGCTCGTGGCCGCCCTCGCCCGCCCCGGGCTCAAGCGCGTGGCGGGACTGGCGCTCGCCGCGGTGGCCGCCGTGGTCGTGTTCGCCCTGCTGAACCCGTACCTGCTCACGTCGTTCGGGGACTGGTGGACCGACCTGCGCGACCAGGCCGACGTGGCGGCCAACGACCCCAAGCCCGGCCAGCAGTCCGGCGGGCTGGCCTACTACCTGGAGAGCCTGACGTGGGGACTCGGCTGGGCCGGCCTCTTCGCCGCGCTCGCCGGAGCCGTGCTGCTGGCCCGGCGCGACCTGGTGCGGGCGCTGATGCTGATCTCCGTGCCGCTGGCCCTGTTCGCCTACCTGGCGCTGCAGTCGCGCTACTTCGGCCGTTGGCTCCTGCCCGCCTACCCCGCGCTGGCGCTGCTGGCCGCCTACGCGATCGCCCGGGCGGTCGAGTTGCTGCCGCGGCGCCCGGCCCTGCGCGCCGCGGCCGCCGCCGCGCTCACGCTGGTGGTGCTCGCCCAGCCGCTCGTCGCCGACATACGCAGCGGCCGGGCGCTGGGCCGCGAGGACACGCTGAGCCAGGCCCGCGACTTTCTCGATGCGCGCTTCGCACCGGGCCTGCGCGTGTCGATCGAGCCGGCGATCCCCGGCCGCTACTTCCGCTCCAACCCCGAGGGCACCGCGCCGCCCTGGCTGTCGCGCTGCGCGCAGCGGGCGGGCTGGACCGAGCCGGGCTGGTCGTACGAGGCCGCGGGCGGGCGCCGTGTCTGCGCCCAATTCAAGCCCGGCCTGTTCGTGCGGCCCGACGGCGGGGTGCGGGCCTCGGCCTACGGGGCCGTGCTGGGGCCCGATGTGATCGACGACCTGCGCCTGTACGGCTACTGCCACGTGATGACGGTCAACGTGGTGCGCGAGCGGGCCGAGCGCGACCCGCAGGCGCGGGCGTACTACGACCGCCTCGAAGCGGAAGCGACGCTGTTGCGCGAGTTCAGCCCCTACCGCGAGGGCGCCGATCCCGTGCCGTTCGACTTCGACCTCTCGTACAACCTCTACCCGGCGGCCTACGAGCGGCCCGGGCCGACGGTGCGCGTGTACCGACTGGACGACTGCCGCCAGGCCTACGGGCCCCCGCTGATCCGCATCCCCAAGGCGCGGGAGCCCGAGCCCTTCTCCTAATCGAAGGCGCCGAGGTCCCGCAGCGAATAGCGCTTGTAGTGGCCGAACCTCGTGCCCGCGGGCGGGCCCTCCCAGTTGGTCGCGTAACGGGCGTACATCAGCGCGCGGTCGGGCCACCAGGAGCCCACCGGCAGCGGCCCGCCGTTGCAGGAGCCCGCCGAGTAGCCGGGGCGGTTGACGTACATGTAGGCGTCCACCTTCGGGTGCGACGTGACCGTGGTGGGCGGAGTGCCCAGGCCGCGCAGCCCGGGGTGGCACCACACGTTGATGCGCCGCCAGCTGTTCTGCGCGCGGTTGATGTAGTGCAGCGGGCCACGCCCGTTGTAGCTCGTGCTGATGATGAAGGGCTTGCCGCCCACCCGGCGCGAGAGCTCGAGCCCGTGGAGGATGTTGTTGCGCGTCCAGTCGTGGTGGGTCACGTTGAGCACGAATCCGCGCACCTTGTGGATCCCGATCTTCCGCAGCTGCTTCGCGGTGCGCTTCGCCGGCTCCCAGTCCGAGGCGCCCGCCTCGAGGTAGATCGTGGCGTTGGGGAGCTGTGACAACACCTCCACGCCGTGGGCGAGCACCCGCAGCCGATCATCGCGGCGGTGTGGGGCCAGGCAGTCGACCGTGCCCAGCGAGTCGGGCTCGAAGGCGATCACCACACGCGCGTCGCCGACCACGTCGGCGAAGTTGTCGTACCACTTCATCGTGCGCCGGTCCTCCCGCGCGCCGCCGGCGAGATAGCTGCCGGTGCACTCGTTGCCCCGGTGGCGCATCACGGCCATCAGCGGAACGGAGCCGGGCTGGTCGCACTGCACCCGGTTGAGGAAGCCACGCACCTTCTTGCGCATGCGGGGCTGCGTGAAGGCCCCGAACCAGCGAAAGCGGGGCTCACGAGCCAGCTTCCAGATGGTGTTCGCCTTCCCGGTCCGCCCGGTGCGCATCCACTTGCGCCACGACATGTAGGCCGGCTCCATGCGATCCACGAAGTACCTGGTGCCCACGAGCGGGTTGGGGGCAGCGGGGTCGACCCCCCGGAGGTCGAGGTCACGCGGGTACTGCTGGGGCGGCGGGGGGTTGTCCCGTACGCACTCGGCCCAGTCCTCGGGGTACTCGCCCACCGGCCCCGGCGGGACGCTCTGGGGCGGCAGGGCAAACTCGGGGGGCACGAGCGGCCCCTCAGGGTAGGCGGGCGGCAACGGCTCCTGAGCCGCGCGCGGCTGACGCGCCGGTGAGCGCGGCCAGCAGGGCAAGGAAGATCGCGGCTGATCGGGTCATCCTCTCTCTGTATCGGCATGAATTAGCAGCTGGATCATGTGCCTGCGCGCCCGCTGGACCAGATTGCCGGTCAGCTACCCTCCGCGCCCGTATGCGCATGAGCCGCCGCCGGTTCCTCCAAGCAGGCGCCGCGGGAGCGGCGGGCGCGACGCTGCTCGCGAACGCCGCATGCTCGATGGAGGAGAGCGGCTCCCCCGAGCAGCTGAACGTGTTGCTGTTGATCGTGGACAGCCTACGGCCCGACCACGTGGGCGCCTACGGCTCGCCCGTCAGAACCCCGCACGTCGACGAGCTCTGCGGCCGCGGCCTGCGCTTCGAGCGCGCCTTTCCCGAGGCAATGGTGACCATCCCCGCCCGGCGGTCGATCTTCACCTCGCGGCGCATATTCCCGTTCCGCGATTTCGTTCCCAACAAGGAGCTCGGTGAGAGCCCCGGCTGGCTTCCGATCGAGGAGCCCGAGCGGACCTTCACCAGCGAATTCCGTCGCCGCGGCTACTGGACGGCGCAGGTGTCCGACAACCCCCACCTCGGCTTCACCAAGGCCTACGAGCCGTTTCGCAGGAGCTTCAGCCACTGGAAGTCAGTCGTGGGTCAATCCGGCTTCTACCGACCGCCCGAGAGCATTCCGCTGAAGACCGTGTACCACTGGCTGCCGGAGCCCCTGCGCGACGAGCGTTACATCCCCGGCATGCGCAAGTACCTGGCCAACTCGGGCGGCGGGGTCAACGAGGAGGAGACCTGCGCGGCACGGGTGTTCAAGGAGGCCCGTGCACATCTCGAGGAGGCTCGCCTGCGCCAGCCCTTCTGCCTGACGGTGGACTGCTTCGATCCGCACGAGCCCTGGAGCCCGCCGCCCAAGTACGTCGACATGTACAAGGACCCGGACTACGAGGGCCCCAACATCGGGGTGACCAAGTACGGCTTCGCCCGGAACTTCACTCCCGAGCAGATCCGCCACCTGAAGGCGATCTACGCCGCCGAGGTCACGCTCACCGACACCTGGCTCGGCCACTTCATGGAGGGCTTCTACGAGATGGGCCTCGACCGCAACACGGTGATCGTGATGCTGTCCGACCACGGCTACCTGCTCGGCGACCGCGGCTACACCGGCAAGGTCCCCTCGCAGCTGCATCCCGAGCTCGCCCAGGTGCCGTTCGTGATCATCCACCCCGACGGCCGCGCGGCGGGGACCACCAGCCGATACTTCGCCTCCACCCACGACGTCGGGCCCACGCTCCTCTCGATGGTCGGCCTACGGGCGCCGGGGTGGATGCAGGGCACCGACCTCTCCCCCACCCTCGACGGCGGGCAGCCCGCGGAGCGCCGCGACTTCCACTACGGCGGCATGTACAACCGCTTCTTCATCCGCAACGACGACTGGGTCCTGATCGGCGACAACCGCGGCCAGGAGCGGACGCTGAACGACCTCCAGGCCGACCCCCGCGAGCTCATCAACGTCGTGGAGCGCCGCCCCCAGGTGAGCCGGGAGCTCTACCGCACCGTGCTCGACGCGGCCGGCGGGCCACTGCCGTACTACATCTAGTTGCCGCCCGGCAGCCGCTCGCTCAAACGCGCCACCCGCTCGGCCGGACCCTGCAGGGGCTCAACCGTCTCGCGCACCTCGTTCACCTCGGCCAACACCGCGCGGATCTCCTCGCCCAGCGCGTCCACCTTGCCGGGCAGCTTCTCGGCGTGCTTGCGGTTGGCCACCAGCTCGGGATGCAGCTTCTCGACGCCCGCGATCTGCGCTTCCAGGTGCGGGCGCAAGGTGCGCTCGAGGTCATTGGGCAGGCGCTCGATCCGGGCGTCGAGCTCAGCGAGCCGGTAGTCGACCTCGGCCAGGCGCTCGTCGAGCAGGCGCTCGATGTTGGCCACCGAGCGCAGGGCGGCGACCAGGTCGTTGGGCAGAGCCAGTGGGTTCAGCATGCTTTCCACCTGCCCTGCCCCGTGGGCCGGCAAGCATTCGCGCGCGCCAGATTCATCCAAGCGCGATGGCGGCAACGCCCGCGACCACCAGCAACGCGCCGCTCAGCCGGCGGCCGTCGACCCGCTCGTGCAAGAAGGCGGCGGCCAGGAGGGTCGCGATGACCACGCTCGACTCGCGCACGGCCGCCACGGGCGCGGCAGCGGCGAGCCGCAGCGCTCCCAGCACCGCGCCGTAGGCGCCCACGATGCAGGCTCCCGCGAGCAGCGCCTCGGGACGCAACGCGGCGCGCATCTGTGGTCCGCGCCCACCCAGCGCAAGGGAGGCCGCGTAGACGGCGCTGGCCGGGGCGAGCAAGAGGAACAGGTAGGCCGGCGCCCGGGCGTGATCCACGCCCTCGGCGTCAACGAGCGTGTAGGCGGCGATCGTCAGGGCGATGGCGAGCCCGAAGACCAGGTCCCGGGGGGCCAGCACGGCATCCTCGGACGAGCGGCGGGCGCCGACCAGGAAGACGCCACCCGACACCGCGGCCACGCCGATGGCCTGAGTTGCGGAGGCGTGCTCCCCCAGCGCGAGAGCGCCGAAGATCAGCACCAACACCGGAGCGGTCCCGCGCGATACCGGGTAGATCACGCTGACCTCGCCGCCGGAATAGGCACGGGCAAGCAGCGCCAGGTAGACGACATGAAGCGCCGCGGACGCCGCGGCGAAGGGCAGGGCAGCGTCCGAGACTCCGCCGGTGGCGAGCGCCACCGGGGCCAGCAGAACCACGCCCGCCAGGGTCGCAACCGCTGTGGCGGCCTCGCTGTCCTCGGCGCCCGCGAGCAGCACGTTCCAGGTGGCGTGAAGCACGGCGGCGCCAAGCGCCAGTGCGAAGGCCGAGAGCGGCACGGGCCAGCGCTCGCCGGCGGGCTAGGAGTGCAGCGGTTCCTTCATGGCCTCGGTCTCAGGGGCCTCGATGTAGGGCTGCTGCTCGTCCTGCTTCTCCTCCTCGTGGTACACCGACTCGGCGTTGACCGCCCAGATGTCGTGATCGGCGCCGTCCACGAGGTTGTCCACGGCCCGCATCGCGGTGAGCATGGAGTGGTCGGAGTTGTTGTAGCGGTGCAGGCCGTTGCGGCCGACCTGGATGAAGTTGTCGAGGCCGTCGAGCCACGAGCGGATGGTCAGCACGCGCTCGGCGTACTCGGAGTCGTAGATCGGATAGGCCTTGGGCACCCGCTCCACGAAGCCGAACTCGAGTTGCTCGCTCTTGGCCAGCCCGAGCTCCTCGAGCTCGCGCACGCCCAGCTGGACGAGCTTCTCGTCGTCCATCTCCCACAGCTCGTCGCCCTGGAAACAGAAGTACTCGAGTCCCACGCAGGCCTTGGAGGGGTCGGGCACCATCCAGGGGCTCCACGAGCGGAAGTTCTGGATGCGTCCCACGTGCACCCCAGGCTCGTGGATGTAGATCCAGTTGTCGGGGAAGATGTCCTCGCCGTTGAGCACAACGGCCACGGTGAGGAAGTCGCGGTAGCGCACGCCCTTGGCGGCGGCCACCACCTCGGAGCGCGGGCGCGGGCTCGCCATCCCGACCATGTTGCGCAGCGGAAGCGACGAGACCACGGCCGAGGGCTCGTAGACCGTGTCGCCCACGTGCACGCCGACGCACTTGTCGCCCTCGAAGTCGAGCTGGGTGACCTTGTGCTCCAGCAGCACCTGACCGCCGAGCGCGCGGATGTCGTCGGTCATCGTCTCCCACATCTGGCCCGGGCCGTAGCGCGGGTAGTTGAACTCCGAGATCAGTGACTTGATCTTGTTGCCCTTGTTGCCGAAGAAGGCCGACTTGGCCGCCGAGAAGAACGAGAGCCCCTTGATGCGCTGCGCGGCCCACTCGGCGCGGATCTCCGAGGTGGAGACGCCCCACAGCTTCTCGGTGTAGGACTTGAAGAAGAGGTTGAACAGGCGCTTGCCGAACCGGTTGGACACCCACTGCTCGAAGGTCTCCTCCTTGCCCTTGGGCTTGATCTGCGCCCAGAAGTAGGAGAGCAGGCAGCGAGTGAGCTCGACGGGGCCGAGCTTCTTGATCACGTCGGGGCCGCGCAGCGGGTAGTCGAGGAACTTCTTGTTCCAGTAGATGCGCGACATGCGCGGGCGCTTGAGGAACTCCTCCTTCATGATCTCGTGCCAGAGGTCGTCGACCTCCTTGACCTTGGTGAAGAAGCGATGGCCGCCGAGGTCGAAGCGGTAGCCGTCGCGCACCGCGGTCTTGGCGATCCCGCCCACCTGATCCTCGGCCTCGAGCACGATCACCGGCAGACCCTTCTTGGCCAGCAGGTATCCCGCGGTCAGGCCGGCGGGTCCTGCGCCGAGAATGACCGTGGGCTTCTCGCGCATCTCGGGGCGGGCGATCTCAGTACTGGCAGTTTCGTTGGTCATCCTGTCTTCTTCTCGTAGAGGACTCCGCGCACCCCGATGCGGGTCGCGGGGCGGTAGTTCGGTGGGACGGCGCCGACCAGCTCGAAGCGCTTATCGGCGGCGAGCGCCGCGCCCCACTGCGCCGATCGGCGCCTCACGAGCTGAGTCCAGGGCGAATCCCATTGGTCAGCCGATCTCGTGACCGGATGCACGATGAGGACCCGTCCGCCGGCGGGCAGCTTATCAAGCAGGGGGTCGAGATTTTCGGCCGGAGTGGCCTCCTCGAGCTTCTCGTGGGCGTCGGTCCAGTCCATCACGCGGTCGTTCTCGACCGCGCCGATCGGGCTTCCGAACCTGAGTTTCGGCGACCCGCCGAGCTGCTCGAAGTGATAGGCCAAGAGCGGCCCTTGCTCGGGCTGCATCGATAGCACGAGGTCGCCCTTGCTGAGCTCGGGCACCACGGCCTCGCGCAGGTCGGAGGCGTTCGACTTGTTCTCGAGGCCGAAGGAGCGCGGTACGGCCCAGAACCCGAAGATGATCACCAGCGCAACCAGGCCCAGGTTCCCCGAGCGCGCGAGCCCGAGGGCCGCGATCAGGAGCATCGGGCCTAGCAACACACCCAGGTAGCGGGTGGTCCACGCGGGCGAGACCTGAGAGACCAGCCAGGCGATGGCCAGGGTGGCCAGCACGGTCACCGCGCCGGCGATCACGGCGGTGCGCTCCTTGTCCTCCACGCGCTTCGCGATCACGGCGGCTATGCCCGAACCGCCCGCCAGCACCAGCGCGACGGTGGGCGTACCGCCGCCGAGCAGCGACCGCGAGATCTGCACCGGCGCCCCGAAGTTGGGCGAGTTGAGCCACGGCGCGCCGGTGTAGCGGATCTGGTGCAGCAGCGTCGGGAGCCAGGGCAGGTAGAGCAGCCCGGCGAAGCCGAAGCCGAGCAACGCGTCCTTCCAGAAGCTCGAGCGGACCTCGGAGACGTACCAGCACGGAATGAGCGCGCACACCAGCCCGGCGGCCAGGAACAGCCCCCAGTTATGCGTGTAGAGCATGAGCGCGAGCAGGATCGCGAACAGGGGCAGGTAGCGCCGCCGGCCGAACGCGAACACGTGCAGGAAGGCCGCGGTGGCCAGCAGGGAGAGCACGAGCATGAGCGAGTACATGCGCGTCTCCTGGGCGTAGCTGGTGAGGAACGGGTTGACGGCGCACAGGGCCGCGCAGATCAGCCCGGCGCGCCGGCCGAACAGGCTCCAGCCCGCCCACATGCCGCCCGGGACGGCGATCAGCGAGATCAGCACCGACAGCGCCTGCGTCTCCGCCGGACCGTCGCCCACGAGGTCCATCCAGATCGAGAGCGCCATGTAGTACAGCGGCGGGGAGCCGTCCATCCGCAGGATTCCCGGTATGTCGAACAGCGGCTGAGAGGCGATCCCGATCGAGAGCCCCTCGTCCATCCACAGCGACTCGCCCAGCGAGTTGGTGCGCAGGAAGGCCGACAGCGCAAGCAAGAACAACAGCGCGAGCGCGGGCACGACGAAGCCCGAGCTCAGCGAGTCTGCTCGCGGGAACGAGGGAAGTCTTTGAGCGACGCTGGCCAACTCCGCGATCCTAGTGAGCGCTGCGGCTCAATCCTCGGATTGAGGGCGGTCCGGGTCGCCGATGACCTCGAGCTCCGTGTCCTTGGTCGCGGTGTTGCCCGCCGTGCCGAAGGTGGGCGCCGCGGGGCCGGCCCTGGGGCAGTCGGAGCGCCCCTCGGGCGGAACGGTGAGCAGGCGCCACTTGCCGTTGGTGCCCACGAGGCGGTAGCGGTCGTCGGTGGGCCGCGTGACGAGTGGCCCGTCGGGCACCGTGCGGGTGCGGAATGTGACCCCGGGCGGAGGCGTGGTCTTCCAGCCCACCTGGATCCCGTGGATGCCCAGCTCGTAGGCCACCATCTGCGTCTGGAAGGGCCCGCTGAACACCCCGCCGCAGGCCAGCAGCGCGTCCGGTCCCCCGGCCTCGTCGATCAGTCCCCTGAGGTCGGCCCACAGGTAGGCCTCGTGCTCGAGGCCCCCCTGCACGCGCGCGGTGTTGTCGGCCTTGGCCACGATGGTGGGCGAGCCGATCGCGAGGCCGAGAAGCACGGCGCCGATGACCACGGGTCTGGCTCGCCCCGGGCCGAGCTTCCGTGCGGCTACCCACTCCACTCCCTGGAGCACCCGCACCGCGCCCACGCCGCCCAGCACGCTGACCACCGCGGTGGTCACGATCAGGTAGCGCTGGTTGCCCGCGAAGCCGGCCTCGGTCATCACGGCCACGAGCACGAACCAGGCCAGCCCGAGGGCGGTGAGCATCAGGGTGACCTTCTCGCGCCGGTAGCGCAGCCACATGACCGCGGCGAAGGCCACGGCGATGATCGTGCCGAGCTTGACCGGGGCGATCGTGAAGGCCGCGAAGCGCTTGACGAGCGCCACGGAGGGGACCTCCTCGAAGGCGGCCGAGCCGGGGTTCGGCGCGTTTGCGCGCGCGCCGGCGCGCAGCGGATCGCCGGAGCCCCACCACTCGGGCACGAACCAGCACACGGGGATGAGCACGGCGAAGATGGCCAGCCGCGGCCGCAGCTCGGGATTTCGAAACCACAGCCACAGCCCGTAGAGACCGAGGAAGGGCCACACCTCGGGACGCAGCAGCGCGGCCAGGAAGCCGAGCAGCAGCGCGTGATCGCGCCGGCCGTCGAGATGACGCTCGAACGCCCAGAGCACGATCGCGGCCAGCAGCGGCTCGGAGTTGCCGAGCGCGGCGTCGCGCACGTACTTGTTGCTCGAGAAGAGCGCTAGGAAAGCGCAGATGCCGGCCAGCGCGCCGTAGAAGCCGCCGCCGATCAGGCGATTGGCCATCCGGTAGGCCATCGCGCAGCCGAACAGCCCGCCCGCGCGCGCGACCCAGAGCCACAGGTAGGGGGCCACGTCCTGGCCGAGGAGCGAGAACGGCGCGGTGAAGAGGATGGGGAACGGCTTCCAGGAGGGCCCGCCCTCGGTCACGAGATCGAGCTGGAATATCTCCCGCCCCCAGAGGATCCAGGCCCAGGGGTCGTAGGTGGGCGTCGAGGGGTAGAGCAGGCTGAACCCCGAGAGGGTCAGGCAGCCCAGCATGATCGGGATGATCTGGGCGGCGTGCGAGCGCTCGCCGTATCCGGTTCCGGCGTCCCGGCGGGCGCGCGCGCGGCCCGCGTCGCCGTACTCACGCCGGCGCAGGAAGCGGGGCTGTGCTGTCGAGGCCCGCATCGGCGGCGGGCCTATGCGGTGGGTGTCGCCTCGGCCTGGGGCTGTGCCTGGCCCTGGGTCCTGGGCGCCGCCGGGGGAGTGCTCTGGGGAGTGCTCTCGGGACGCATGCGCAACGCCTCGCGCATGCGCGACCAGCCGCCGTAGCGGGTGACGAGCACTACGAAGCCGACCACGGTGATCGGCACGTAGAGCACGAATCGCAGCATCAGCAGGTACGACACGGCGGCCGATCCCGAGGCGCCCAGGCGGTTGGCGCCCCAGGCGACCGCGGCGTCGAAGGTCCCGATCGAGCCGGGCGCGGCGGGCAGAGCAGCGACGAAGTTGGTGAGGGCCACCAGGTAGAAGGCGCCGGTCATGCTGATGCCGAGATCGACCGAGCGGGCGACCGCGTAGTAGACGGCCGCCTCCACCGCCCAGAGCACGAAGGTGGCGGCCAGCAGGACTATCCCCTCGCGGGCGAGTATCGCGCGTGGGGCGTCGGCCAGCGGGCGCAGCCACTCGCGCACGCGCTGGAACACGTGGTGGCGGCGCAGCACCCACACGCCAAGACAGACCGCGATCAGTGCCAGCACCGTGATGCCCCCGACCAGTATGGGACGGTCGGTCGGAAGCACCTTTGCGCCCAGGACTCCGTAGACGCTGACGACGAAGATGACCGCCAGGGCGAACACGTCGAGCATGCGCTCGGCGATGATCGAGCCGAGCAGCGTCCGTTTGCTCGCATCCACGCGGCCGGAGAGGAGCACCACCCGCAGCGCTTCGCCGGCCCGGGCGGGCAGGACGTTGTTTCCCATGTAGCACACGGTGGTGAGCGCGTAGCACTCACCGCGCGGCGCTTCGACGTGCGCGAAGTGCAGGATCCAGTGCCAGCGCTCGCCGCGGATCAGCGTGGCCACGACGTAGAGCGCCAGGCCAAACGCGAGCCATGACAGCGCATCGGCGCCGGAGGGCAGTTCCGGCGCTTCCTGCTTGGAGGCCCACCACACGACCGCGGCGAGCGCGACCACGGAGACGAGGGCTTGGATGAGCGCGAGACGTCGGTTCATTGGGGATTCGCCGGCGCGTGCAGAGGGCGCGCTGACAAGGTGGCGCCGCCGAACCGGCCGGGGACGCCGGTGGGCCCCCGCACTGTAGCGGGCGATTCCGCAACCAAGCGCTCACCGGGGTGTTCTGCCGGAAGGCGCCGCTACCCTCCGGGCGGCCCTCCTCCGGACTCTTGCGCTCCTCTCTCGTCACCACAGCCCTGGTCGCTTGCGCTGCCGTCACGGCTCTGCCCGCTGCTGCCTTGGCGCAGGGCGGCGGGCAGGGGCCGTCGAGCGGCCAGCCGGCGCCCCCTCAGCCCGCTCCGTCGCCGGAGCTCGTGGTCGAGCGACCGGGCGGCAAGCCGCTGATCTACGAGGGCCAGCCCAGCCGCCAGCTGCTCGGCGGCACCTGGTACTTCCGCCAGGACGACACCTTCGTGGGCGATGCCGAGCGCTGGTATGACCAGCGCGACCTCATCGGCTGGACCGCGATCTCGGTCCCCCACAACTGGAACGCCACCGACACGACGCTCAACAAGTCCTCGGTGGGCTGGTATCGCAAGGAGTTCACGCTGCCGAAGTCCCCGAAGGACGCCAAGCACTTCTGGAAGGTGCGCTTCGAGGGATCGAACTACCGCACCAAGGTATGGCTCAACGGCAAGGTGATCGGCGGCTTCACCGGGTACTTCCCGTTCGAGGCCGATCTCGACGGGCTGCGCAAGGGCCGCAACACGCTCGTTGTGAAGGTGTCCTCGCTGCGCAGCAAGACCGACCTCACCCACTGGCGGCCCGCTGCCTTCAACGGCTTCGGCACCGGCGGCTGGTGGAACTTCGGGGGCCTGCTCCGCGAGGTCTACGTGCGCCGTATCGACACCGTCGACATAGAGGACGTCCACGTGCTGCCGCGGCTGCCCAAGGTCGGAGGCCCGGCCAAGGTCGAGCTGCGCGTCCACCTGCGCAACCTCACGAGCCGCGACCGGGACGTGGCGCTGGCCTGGACGGTCCAGGGTGAGCGCTTCTCGCTGCCGCCGGAGACGGTGAGCGCCAACGCCACGCGCGAGCTGAGAACGCGCTTCACGATCGACGACCCGCGGCTGTGGCAGCCGGGCCGCCCCTACCTCTACGACCTGACCGTGGGGGCGCTGGTGGACAGCAAGCGCCTCGCCGCCTACAAGCTGCGCTTCGGTGTGCGCAAGCTCGCCGTCCGCCGCGGCGGGGTGCTGCTGCTCAACGGCAAGCGGCTCAGCCTGCGCGGAGCGAGCATCCACGAGGACGACGCCGAGGAAGGCGGCGCACTCTCCCAGGGCACCCGCAACCTGCTCGTCTCGCGGCTGCGCGGCCTGGGCGCCACCGCCACCCGCTCGCACTACCCGCTCCATCCCGCCTTCCTCGAGGCCTTCGACCGCTACGGGATCATGGTCTGGAACGACGTCCCGGTCTACCAGATCCCCAACACCTACTTCGACCAGGCGAGCGTCCGCACCGCGGCCCTGCGCGCCGCCGCGCTGACGGTGCGCAACAACCTCAACAACGTCTCCGTCATGGCGTGGGCGCTGGCCAACGAGCCGGCCGGCAACCGCTCCGAGCTGGGGGTGATCGGCGAGGGCCTCGAGACCTACCTGCGCGAGGGCTCCGAGGCGGTGCGCAAGCTCGACGACACCCGCCTCGTGGCCATCGATCGCCAGTCGCGCATCGGAGAGGCTGCCACGTATCCCGCCTACCGCTACCTCGACGCCCTCGGGGTGAACGAGTACTTCGGCTGGTACGACTCCTACAAGGCGGACCTGGTGAGGGGACCGTCGACGGTGGACGAGCTCGGCCCCTATCTCGACGAGATCCACGCCGCCAACCCCAACCTGCCGCTGATGATTACCGAGTTCGGCGCCGAGGCGATCCGCAGCGGCCCGGTCGAGCAGCCGGGCAGCTTCGAGTTCCAGCGCAAGTTCGCCATCGACCACCTGCGCGTGCACGCGTCCAAGCCCTACGTGGCCGGCTCGATCTGGTGGGCGCTACGCGACTTTCGCGTCGATCCGACCTGGCTCGGCGGCGCTCCACCGGCTTGGGGCAGTCCGCCGTGGCACAACAAGAGCCTCATCGACGAGACCGACGCGCGCAAGCCGCTCTTCGGCGAGTTGAGCAAACGCTTCAAGAAGACGCGTACGCTGCGCTGACCGTGGTGAACGTGGTGAATGTGGTGAGGGCCCGCCGCCTGCTTCCCCTGGTCGCGGCGGCTGCGCTACTGGCCCTGCCCGGCTGCGGGATCGGCTCCGACGACGCGGGCGGCGGCGGCGACTCGGACATCCGCGCCTCGGCGCTCACCTGCCTGGACGACGAGGGCGTGGACGCGCGGCTGGAGGGCGATGAGGGCAGCGAGGAGATCGTGATCGGAGACGGCGCCGACGCTCCGCGGATCGAGTTCTTCCTGACCTCCGGGCAGGCCGAGGCGGCCCAGTTCGAGGGCGAGGGCGAGGGCGCCGAGCAGATCGGCGCCGCGCTGCTCTACGTCAAGGGGGGCTCGGACGAGCTGCTCGAGCCCGTCGAGAGCTGCCTGTCCGGGCTGTAAGCGCCCTACGGCACCGCGAAGATCTCCACCTCGTTGCGTCCCTGCTCAAACGACTCCGGGGGGACCATCACCGACACCAGCTCGCCCTCCTGGCCGGTGGCGAGCGTGAAGGTCTCGCCCACCGCGGCGATCCTTCCGTTCACCGCCACGGCGATCTCCCGTCCCCCCTCACCGCCACCGCGCACGCGCGCGACCACGTGGGCCGGCACGAAGTTCGAGCCGGGGTCCACGCGGCGGTACTCGGACGCGTACGGCAGCTCCACGTCGAGCTTCTCGAGCCCGGCGCTGTCCGCCTGCTGGCCGATCAGCTCGGGGTTGGGGCCGATGCGATAGATCCGGTCGTCGCGCCCGGTGCCGAAGAGCGTGATGTTGCGGTCGATGATCTTCTGGCGCTCCCGTTCGAACTCCGCGGCCGGGATGTCGAGCTCGTCGAAGGAGTTGCGGATGAGCATGCGCAGCTCCGTGCGGTTCTTGACCTCGTCGGAGAAGGCGGAGCGACCGTCCATCTTGACCTTTGGGTCGAGTCCCAGCACGTCGAAGACCGTCGGCAGGATGTCGATCGTCGACACCCACGCGTCGTTGGTCCTCCCGCGCTTCTGCCCCGGCGCCTTGATGAACAGCGGCACGGGCGCGATCTCCGCGGCGGTCCGGCGGCCGAGCCGCCGGCGCTCGCGGCGCTGCGGGAAGGCCACCCCGTGGTCGGCCGCCACCACGATCAGCGACTTGTCGTAGAGCCCCTCGTCCTTGAGGTGACGCCAGAGCTCCGCGAGCTCGGCGTCGGCGAAGCCCGTCTGGAGGAAATGGCGCTGCAGCAGCACGTCGAGCTGGGACTGCCAGCGGAAGGCCTGGTTGGACAGCCCGGGCACGACGTCGTTGGCCGAGCGGCGGTAGCGGCGCTCGTCGGGCAGGTACTGCCAGGGCACGTGGGGCAGCAGCGTGTGCTTGAAGGAGAGCTGCGGGCGGCTTCCGTCCCGGATCTTGGCGATCCAGTCCTCGAAGCGCGCCTGGCGCCCGGCGTTGAGGTTGGAGCGCGTGCTGCGCTCGCCCGGGTCGTCGCCCAGGTCGGGAGCCTCCTCGCCGCCGAATCCGCCCCAGTTCTCCGACACGCTGGGTAGATCAGCCTCCATGTCGGGGGGGCTCACCACGTGCAGCCACACCAGCCCGAGGTCCTCGCCGATGGAGCTGATCCGGTCGGGGTAGCTCTCCTCGACACGGACGTCGCCGCAGATGTCGCGCGAGCACACCGAGGTCGCCTCCTCGGAGACGTTCATGCGGTGGGTCTTGCCGAACAGCGAGAAGATGCTGTTGGGGTGGTCGCCCGAGATCGGCTGGTGGTCCTCCTCCGGCAGGTTGCCGTCCATGATCGCCGGCTGGGCGCGCTCGGTGGAGTCGTAGACGGTGTAGGCGTTCTTGAACCAGGTGGCGTTGCGGGCCAGCTCCCCGAAGCCTGGATATCGCTCGGCATCGAGACGCCCGCGGTCGTCGACCAGCGTGTTCGAGGGCAGCTCGTCGAGCAGGACGACCACGATCGGAGCGCGCGCGATGCCACCGATCGTGCGGGCCTGCGCCTCGCTGGGGAAGGCGAGCTCGGAGATCGGGTTGGTGAACAGGAAGAGCACGAGGAACACCAGCGGCGCGGGTGACAGGACGCGCAGGAAGGTGCGCACCGGCTCGGCCCCGGCGTACAGACCGGCCACACCCCCGCCGATGGCCAGCGACAGCACGATCAGCAGCAGGTCGGAGGCGTCGAAGGCCTTTTTTAGGGCCTGCGCGGCGATCAGCGCCACGAGCAAGGCCAGGAACACGAGGTGGACGCCGGTCCGGGCCCGTTCGCTCGCCAGCCCCACCAGCAGCTCGACGGCCAGCCCCATGAGCGGAGGGACCACCACGAGCAGCACGGCGAAGCTGATCACGTCGAGGCCCGACGAGCCGCGGGCGGCAAAGAACTCGGGGTTGTCCTTCAGCAGGTCGAAGAGGGGCTGAGCCACTGCGAAGGTCCACAGCACGGCCAGCTCCAAGAAGATCCACAGCCGGCTCTGGCCCCTCCCCTTGGGCTCCGGCGAGGCGGCCGGGGCTTCGGCGCCGCTCATCCCCTCTTCGGGAGCGCGTAGTAGAGGATGCGTGTGCCCGACTCGATGCGCTCCGAGCGCTCGACCTCGAAGGCCTCCTTGAGCGTGCGCTCGAAGAAGCCGAGCTCGTAGTCGGGATGCAACCCGTCGCGCTTGGGGGCGAGCAGCTTCTTGACCATCGGGTCCTCACGCGTGGGGAACTCGATCACGAGCGCCGAGCCCAGCGAGGCCAGCCAGTCGACGAACTCCTTCACCGGCACGTTGGCGGCGATGGCCACGTGGTGAATCAGCGCCAGCGCCAGCACCAGGTCGGGCTTGCCGCGGTCGGGCATCGACCGGCGCTCGAGCCCTCGCCATCCGAGCCCGGGTGAGGGGTCGGCGAGGTTCATGGTCAGGGTGAGGATCTGCTCGTTGCCCTCACCGCGCAGGTCGCGGTAGAGCAACTCGACCGGGCCCTGGTCGGCGTCGACCGCGACGACGTGCTTGGCTCCTTCGGCGGCGATGCGCGAGTAGCGCCCGTTATTCGCGCCGATGTCCCACACGAGCTTCCACTCGCGGCTGGTGGCCACCTCGCGGACGAACTCGTCCTTGCGGGCGGCGTCGTCGTCGGTGTAGGAGTTGCGTTCGCCGTAGGCCGTCCACACACCCTCGGGGGGATTCCACTCGAGGCGGTCGACCAGCTTGCGCATCTTGCGCACGTTGGCAACGAACAGCTCCTTCTTGAAGACCCGCCTGACCTCTTTCTTGACTTGGTCGGGCCGGTCGGCGTAGCGCGCCTCGAGCCGTGCGTGCAGGAAGACGTTGGTGAACATCCCCTTGCGAAAGCGGTCACGGAAGGACATCAGGCTGCGCATCTGCGTGGGCGTGATGCCGTCGATCGAACCCCGCAGCCAGGGGTGGAAGGGCACGTCCTTCACCGACTGCAGCAGCAGCGGATAGAGGTAGAGCATGCAGAACTGGCGGTATCCCACCCAGGCCTCGCCCTCTCGCAGCCGCTCGAAGGAGCCGATGTCGACGAACACCGGCCGGGCGCCCTTGAACTGGACGTTGTAGGGCGTGGCGTCCTTGAGGACCAGGTCGTGCTCGAGCGAGCTCAGCAACAGATCGAGCTGCAGCAGAGCGGCGTCCTTGAGCATCGAGAACGTCCACTCGTAGGGGTAGGACACGAACGGAATGCGCTCGTGGCGCAGTACGCCCGCGGGCTCGTGCACGAGCAGGCCGCGCAGCGCCGCGGTGTGCTCGGCCGTCTCGGTGCGCACCACCCGCTCGTCGTCGAGCAGGCCGGTCGCCCGCAGCGCCTCGAAGTCGCTCAGGCCGTCGGCCGAGAGCGCGCGGTACACCTCGTCCCCCGCGTAGAAGACCCGGCTCTCCGGGTCACGGAAGGAACCGGGCTCGAGGGTGCCCTGCGGGGTTGACGGTGTGCCGGTGGTCATGCGATCGGGCGGCACAGTAGTGAAGAAGGCAGCCGCCCTTCCGGCGGCGCGGGCCCGATCAGACCGAGTCGGTCTGGCGCGGCTCGGCGGGCGCCGCTGTCTCCGGCTCGTCCTTACGGATACGCAGGAACCGGAGGATGCGGTTCCAATAGAGCTTGGCGGTAACGGCGACCGCGGCCAGACCGCCGGCGATGATCTGCAGGATCATGCTCCCGCTGCCGGGGTCCAGGTATGCGAGGACGGTGCTCATCTTCGAAGGTGCTCCATACATCCGGGGTCGAGAAACAGCTCGCTTGAGACCGCGAGGAGGCTAGCAGAGGTGTTGCCGGCCGGTTAACGCAGCGTAGCTACCTGGTTACTACCCGGTTCGCCACTTTCCTCCCCCCAACCCGGCCGGTGTCAAATCCCTGCAAAAGCGATGTAAACGGGGAGCCGATGGCCTCGAGCTTGCGCTCGCCGAGGGGAAGCGTGATCCCGTCCCGCCGGTAGACCCAGAAACTGCCCAGACGCAGCACCGTCTGGCGCGAGTGCGCCTTGCCGCGCAGGTATATGTTCCCCACGAGCCGCTGGCGGTCAGAGCGGAACACCATGCGGTAGTCGGCGATGCTCTCCACCGCCCCCATCGGCACGCCCAGCTCCCAGGCGATGCGCGAGTGAAGGGCACGGTTGGCCGTGGCCGGCCCGACGGCGGCCACCGCGCGCGGGCCGCCGACCCGTGCGATGGCGCGCCCGAGGTCGCGATGGATCTCCATGCGCAGACCCACCTGCCGCACCTCGTGCTCGAGCCGCGTGACCTGGGCTTCCCCGAACCACAGCGCGAGCAGAGCCACGGCAGCGAGGCCGGCCGTGGCCGGTACCACGGGCCGCGCGGCGATAACCGCCGCCCCCACCCCGGCCAGCACACAGGCCACCGCGAGCGCGGGCAGCACGTAGCGCGGGTTGCCCGAGAAGCCGGCCTCGGTCATCAGCAAGTACACGCCCGCCTGGGCCAGGGCCGCGCCGGCCAGCGCGACCACCGTCCAACGGCGGCGCAGCATCGCGCCGGCCATGGCCACGGCCACCAGCACCTCGACCACGGGACCGGCGTGGTTGTGGATGCGCTCCAGGGCGCGCAGCCACGGCTGCTCGGCCAGCGACAGGCTCCACACCGGCTGGCTCGCGGCCTGCTTGCCTCCGTCGAGGGGGTTGCCCGAGCCGATCCACTCCGGCACCACCCAGGCCGCGGGCAGGACCACGGCCACGGCGGCCAGCGCGGGCCGAAGCGGGGGCCGGGCCAGCCACGCCCAGAGCCAGTAGAGCGCGAGGAAGGGCACCAGCTCGGGGCGCAGCAGGCAGGCCAGCGTGCCCAGGACCAGAGCGTGCCCGGCGCGCCCGTCGAGATGGCGCTCGACCGCCCACAGCATGAGGGCCACGGCCATGGGCGCCTCACTTCCGTGCGCGGTGAATTGAAACCAGTCCGGGGTCAGGCACAGGGCGGCCACCGCCACCGCTCCGCCCAGCGCGCCCGCCGCCCCGCCCCCGCCCAGCCGGAAGACCAGCCGGAAGGCCATGGCCAGCGCGAGCAGCGCGCCGGCGCGGGCGAGGGCCATCCAGAGTGCCGGCGGGATGGCGCGGTCGAGCTCGCCCAGCGGCGCGACGAGTGTGGTGAACACCACGGGCAGCGGCTTCCAGGAGGGACCACCCGAGGTGTCGAGGCTCAGGTGGGCGATCTCGCGGCCCCAGATCACCCAGGCGAGCGGGTCGTAGCTCGGTTCCGACGGCAGCAGCAGCGACAGCGCGCCGAGCACGAGGCAGACTGCGAGGAGCCGGATCATCCTGGGCCGAAGCTAGGAACCGCGTCCGCCCGCGATGTCAACCTCGCGTGACGCTCGCGTAAAAGCGCAAGGAGGGCATCGCTCCGGTCCGGGCCAGCCCGGCCCCTTGCGCACGACAAGCCCGCAGCCGCCCCCGGGGTCTTTACGCTAAGGGGGCGCCGGCATGAAGCTCATCATCCAAATCCCCTGCTTCGACGAGGAACTGACGCTGCCCGAGACCCTCGCCGACCTGCCTCGCGAGGTCCCCGGCATCGACGAGGTCGAGTGGCTCGTGATCGACGACGGGTCCTCGGACCGCACCGTCGAGGTCGCGCGCGCGGGCGGGGTCAGCCACATCGTCCGCCTGACCAACAACAAGGGTCTCGCCGCGGCCTTCCAGGCGGGCCTCGACGCGTCGCTGAAGCTGGGCGCCGACATCATCGTCAACACCGACGCCGACAACCAGTACCGCGGCGCGGACATTCCCAAGCTCGTCGCGCCGATCCTGGCCGGCCATGCCGACATGGTGATCGGCGACCGCGAGACCGACCAGGTCGAGCACTTCTCGCCGCTCAAGAAGCGTCTCCAGCGCTTCGGCAGCGCCGTCGTGCGCCGTGCCTCCAACACCAACGTGCCCGACACCACCTCGGGCTTTCGCGCCTACAACCGTGAGGCGGCGCTGCAGATCTCGGTGGTGTCCAAGTTCACCTACACGCTTGAGTCGATCATCCAGGCCGGCAAGCAGACGGTGGCCATCGACCACGTGGCC
Organism: uncultured Thermoleophilaceae bacterium; assembly: GCA_963728155.1. Classification (GTDB taxonomy): domain Bacteria; phylum Actinomycetota; class Thermoleophilia; order Solirubrobacterales; family Thermoleophilaceae; genus JACVRW01. The sequence continues at coordinate 128,834 of CAVSJF010000004.1, forward strand.
ATCCGGACCAACGCCAAGACGCGCGACTCGCGGCTGTTCCCCTCGATGTGGTCGTACGTGCGCCGAAACAGCGCGTCGATCTTCCGCATCTACGCGCTCTACGAGCCGCTGCGCGTGTTCACGGCGGCGGCCATCCTGGTGGGCCTGGCGTCCGCCGCCATCTGGGCGCGCTTCCTGTGGTTCTTCTTCTCCGGGGAGGGCGAGGGCCACATCCAGTCGCTCATTCTCGGCTCCACCCTGTTCATCGTCGCCGTGCAGTTCGCCGCCCTCGGCGTGCTGGGCGACATCCTCGCGGGCAGCCGGGTGATCCAGCAGCGCACGCTCGAGCGCGTCAAGCGCATGGAGCTGCACCTCGGCGTCGAGCCCTCCCACTACGAGCCGGGCGCCCAGCCGACCGGCCAGGAGGCCACCACGGGCGCGGGTGCCGGGCGGGCCACGGGCAAGACCGAGGACCGAGAGGCGCTCAAGCTTTGACCGCGACCGCGGAGGTGCCGACGGGGAATACGTTCGACAAGTACGGGTCCTCCAACCCGCTCGTCAAGCGCCTGATGGCGGGCTTTCACGGGACGCTGGACGAGCTCTTGCGCAACGCCGCGCCTCAGTCGATCCTCGACGTGGGCTGCGGCGAGGGCGTGCTGACCCGGGAGTGGGCCGAGCGCCTGGGCGCCGGCCGGGTGGTCGGCATCGACCTCGACGATCCCAAGCTGCACGGCGAGTGGGCCAAGCGTGCGCGGCCCAACCTCGAGTTCTGCGTCGAGGAGGCCACGTCGCTCTCCTTCGCCGACGACGAGTTCGACATGGCGTGCGCGATCGAGGTGCTCGAGCACGTACCGGATCCGCGGGCCACGGTGGCCGAGATGGCCCGCGTCGCATCCCGCCACCTCCTGGTGTCCGTGCCGCGCGAGCCGCTCTGGCGCGGCCTCAACGTGGCTCGTGGCGCCTACCTGCGCGAGCTCGGCAACACGCCCGGGCACGTGAACCATTGGTCCAAGGGGGCCTTCGTCTCGCTGCTGTCGCGCTTCGGCACGGTGGAGGAGGCGCGCTCGCCCTTCCCCTGGACGATGCTGCTCGTCCGTGTCGGCTGACAAAGAGGCGCCTGCGCCGGGTGGGCGCTCCTACGGCCGCGGGGCCGCCGTCCTCTCGGTGGGGATCGGCGTCACGGGGCTCGTCACATTCGCCTTCTTCGCCCTCGCCAGTCAGTCCCTCTCGGAGAACGAGTACGGCCGCATCACCGTGCTGTGGTCGGCGGTGTTCATCACGGTGTCGGTGCTCTACCGCCCGGTGGAGCAGCTCCTGTCGCGCACGATCGCCGATCACGATGCCCGTGGCATCCAGGGGACGGACCACCTGCGCGTGGCGGCGACGATCCAGCTCGCTCTGGGAGCCGTGTTCGCGGCGGGGGCGCTCGCGCTGCGCGGTCCGATACAGGACGACCTGTTCGGCGGTTCCGACACCCTCTACTGGATCCTCATCGCGGCGGTGCTCGCCTACGCGGCGAGCTACTTCGCCCGCGGCTATCTCGCCGGCCACCACCAGTTCGGGCTCTACGGCGGGCTGGTGCTCATGGAGGCCAGCTCGCGCTGCCTGTTCGCCCTCGCCGTGGCGCTGGGCATCGCACAGGGGCAGGACGTGGTCGCGCTCGGGATCGTGGCGGCTCCGATCGTGTCGCTGGCGGTGGTGCCCTGGGCCCTAGGGCGCCGCCTGCAGGCTCCTACGGCCCCGGCGGAGGAGGTGGAGGAAGGTCCCCAGTTCACGCTGGCCCACGGCAGTGGATTCGCCGTCGCCGTTCTGCTGATCATGCTGAGCGAGCAGACCTTCCTCAACGCTGGACCGCTGCTGGTCGAGGCGTCCGAGGGCGCGCGCGGCGCGGCACTCGCGGGCTTCACCTTCAACGTCCTGCTCATCGCGCGCGCCCCGCTGCAGCTCTTCCAGGCCATCCAGACCTCGATCCTGCCCCACCTCACGCGGCTGCGCGCGACCGGCGAAACCGACCCCTTCCGGCGCAGCGTGAACCTCACGCTGATGGCCATCGCCGGCTTCGCCGCCTGCGTGGGCCTGGTGATGCTGGCGATCGGACCGATCGTCATGGACCTCGTGTTCGGGGGCGACTTCGACTACGAACGCGGCGGCCTCGTGCTGGTGTCGATAGGCATGGGCCTCTACTTGGCCGCCGCCACCCTCAACCAGGCCCTGCTCGCCCACGGCCGGGCGGTGCACGCCGCCGGGGTCTGGGCGCTCTGCGCGACCGGCTTCGTCCTGTTTCTGTTGCTCGTCGATTTCGACGACCGCGTGCTGCAGGTGGAGATCGCCTTCGTTGGGGCGGCGGCCGGCCTGAGCGTGTTGCTGGGGGTGCTGTACCGTCGCATCGCATGACGCCGAGGGTGGGACACCAGGCACCGGATTTCGAGCTCGAGGGAACGCAGGGTGCCTTCCGCCTCTCCGAGCACCGCGGCGAGCGGGTGGTGCTGCTCTTCTATCCGGGCGACAACACGCCCGTGTGCACGCGTCAGTTCTGCTCGTACCGCGACAACCCGGACGCCTTCGGCGCCCTCGGCGCGACCGTGGTGGGCATCTCCGCCCAGAGCGTCGAGTCCCACGAGGCCTTCACGGCCAAGCACGGGCTCACCGTGCCGCTGCTCGCCGACCCTGACTCGGAGGTGGCGAAGCTCTACGGCGCGTGGATGCGCGTGCGTGGGGCCAAGCGCTCGGTGGTGATCGTCGACGAGCAGGGGCGCGTGGCCTACCGCCACGACCCCGCGATCGGGCTCGGCTACCAGGATGTGGACGAGTTGCGCGAGGCGCTGGACGGCTTGGCCTACGCCGGCTGAGCCCGGTGGCCGAGACGCTGACGATCCCGGCCCGCTTCAACGGCCCGGCCGGGTCGGCCAACGGCGGCTACGCGTGCGGCCGCGTCGCGTCGCTCATCGAGGCCGAGGTGGCGGCGGTGTCGCTGCGCGCGCCACCGCCGCTGGAGCGCCCGCTCGAGGTCGTCCGCGAGGGAGAGAACGTGGAGCTCCGCCACGACGGCGCGCTCGTGGCCGAGGGGTTCCCGGACGAGCTGCTTCTCGACGTGCCGGACCCCGTGCCGCCGGAGCGCGCCGCCGCGGCGTCGCAGGCCGGGCTCGAGCACTGGAGCGCCGCTCATCCCTTTCCGGGGTGCGTGGTGTGCGGGCCGGCGCGGGAGCCCGGCGACGGCCTGCGCGTGTTTCCCGGCGCGCTCGGGGGCGACGGCCTCTTCGCCGCGGAATGGACCCCCGACGCGTCGGTGTCCGACGGCGAGGGGTGGGTGCGCCCGGAGTGCGTGTGGGCGGCCCTCGACTGCCCCACCAGCGCGCCCGTGGCCAACTTCGGCCAGGGACCGCCGCTGGTGCTGGCCCGCCTGACCGCGCGCATCGGATGTCCGGTGCGAGTCGGCGAGCCCCACGCGCTGGTGTCCTGGCCCCTCGAGGTGGACGGCCGCAAACGCCACGCGGCCTGCGCCCTCTTCGACTCCGAGGGCCGGCTGCTGTGCGCCTCGAAGGCGCTGTGGATCGAGCTCAGGCAAGCCTGACCGGCGGCGGTCAGATCGGCTGCAGCATCGAGCTTTCGCAGTTGCGGCAGATCACGTTCGCGGTGTCCGACATGCGCGCGATCGTCGAGTGTGCGCCGCAGTTGGGACATTCCGAGCGCAGCTCGAAGCGGCGCAGGCAGGAGACGCAGCGGTAACGCCCGGGCAGGTTGGTGCCGCGCAGCCAGCGCTCGCCGCAGGCCGGGCACTCGGGACCCATCCTTCGCTCGTCACCCGACCCGGACACGCGGGCTACCGTAACCGCTCGGCTACGCCAGACTCAAGCACGGCGTCCGCGCAGCCAGTCGGTGGCGGCCATCGGCGTGCGTCCCGCGGGCTGGACCTCCAGCAGCTCGAGCGCCCCCTGGGCCGCGCCGTAGAGCAGCGCCGAGTCGCGGGTCTCCAGCGCTCCGGGCTCGACGTCGTCCACTCCGGCCGCCAGCGCGGCCCGGCGCACCCCGAGGCGTTCGCCGTCGCCGCCAAGCTCCACGTAGGCGCCGATGTGCGGCGTGAGCGCCCGTACGCGGCGCTCCAGCTCGTCGGCGGCGCACGACGGGTCGAGCTCGCGGTCGGCCCTGTCGATCTTCTCCGCGTAGGTGACCCCGGCATCGGGCTGATCGCGAAAGGGCGGGCGCAGGTCGAGCGCCTCCACCAGCAGCTCGCCGCCGAGGTCGGCCAGCCGGGCCGCGAGGGTCCCGTAGTCGTCGTCGGGGGCGATGGGGTCGCTGCGCTGGAGGCACACCGGTCCCGCGTCGAGCTCGGCGCTCAGTCGCATGATCGTGACTCCGGTCTCCTCGTCCCCGGCGAGGATCGCGCGCTCGATCGGGGCGGCGCCCCGCCAGCGCGGCAGCAGCGAGGGGTGCACGTTGAAGATCTCGTGCTCGGAGAGGAGCGGCTCCTTGATCAACGCTCCGTAGGCGCAGATCGCCACCGCTTCGGGCTCGACGTCCGCAATCGCCCTGCGGGTGGCGGCGGCGTTCACGTCCTCGGGCTGCATCGTCTCGATCCCCAGCAGGCGCGCGCGCTCGGCCACCGGCGGCGGCGCCAGGCGCCGCCCACGGCCGCGCGGCCGATCGGGGCGGGTGACGACGAGCGCCGGGCGGTGCGGCGTGGCGGCCAGGCGCTCCAGCACCTCGACGGCGAAGTCCGAGGTGCCGAGGTACACAGTGGCCATCAGCGTTCAAAGAGGGGCGCGCGGAGCTTCGGGGTACTCGGCCCCGCGCTCGGCCAGGCGCTCGCGCACGGCCCGCTTGATGTCGGGGATCTCCGGCAGCTCGGTGCGCGCCTGGTCGACCGCGGCCTGGGCTTCCTCGGACTGCTCTTCGCGGACGCGCAGCAGCACGTCGGCGCGAGCGTTGGCCAGCGCCGAGATGGATCCCGTGCCGCCCCCGCGCATCGATCGCAGAGCAAGCTTCTCGGCGCCGACGAACAGGCGAAAGCCGTCGTGCCGATGCGCAATTTCCAGGTACTCGGCGTGGCGCTCCGGCGACTTGGTCGAGTCCTTCAGGCCAGCGAGCCCCTCGCCGGCCAGGGTGTCGAGCATCTCGGCGGGGAGGTCGTTGCCGGTGCGGTCGGGGAAGGTGTAGGCGAGCACCGGCGTCCCTGCCGCTGCCTCCAGCAGCGCCCGGTAGTGGTTGAGCAGGGCGTCGCCCTCGTAGGCGTAGTAGTAGGGAACGATCGCCATCACGGCGTCGGCGCCCGTGCCCACCGCCGCCCGCGCCAGTCGCAGGGTCGCCGGTGTGGACGCCCGGCCCACGTGGGCGATCACCTCCAGCCGCCCCTCCGAGGTCTGCACCGCGGTGGCGACCACGGAGGCCACCTCCGACTCCTCGAGCAGGGGCCCCTCGCCGGTGGTCCCGCAGGGCACGATCCCGTCCACCCCGTCTTCGGCCAGCAGCTCGATGTGCAATCTGAGGGCGTCGAGGTCGATCCCGCCGTTGCCGCCGAACGGGGTCGCCAGAGCGGCGTGTACCTGAAAGCTCATTACCAGTGTCCTAGCACTCCGCGGTCAGCGCCAGCAGCGCCCGGGTCGATCAGATATTCGGGCAGGTCGTCGTCATCCGGAAATCACCACCACGTGCAGGGTGCGGGGACCGTGCACTCCCTCTACCCGGTTCAGCTCGATATCCGACGTGGCCGACGGCCCGGCGATGAAGGTCAGCGGCCGGCCGGCGCGCACGGCGGGCTCGAGGGCCTCTACGGCCTCTGTCACCAGGTCCACGATCTGGTCCTCGGTCACCACGCACAGGTGGTAGTCGGGCACCAGCGTGAGGGCCCGCCGGCCCTGTCCGCGGCCTCCGTCCAGCACGATCACGCCGGTCTCGGCGATGGCCCGGGCGCAGCCGGTGAGGGCGCCGTCGAGCGCGTCGAGGTCGTGTGCGCTGAGGTCGTCGTCGGCGACGAGCTCGACGCCGGACGGGCGCCAGGCGGCGGGCAGGCCTTCAGGGGCGATCAGGCGTTCGGCGCCGCGTTCGCGGCACAGCGCGGCGATGGTTTCGCCCGCCTCGGCCTCCGAGCTGCGGTGCACACTGGCCCGGTACTCGCCCACGCGCTCGGCGAACAGGTCGACGATCTCGGCCGTCGTTCGCTCCGAGCTGCGGCGGTAGGCGCGCGGCACCTCCACTGTTTCTCGGTCGTCCGCCAGCGCTGAACGGATGCGGCCAAGGATGGTCGCTCGGGCGTCGCCGGCCGACTCGTCTCGAGTTTGGTCGGATAATTGTCCCTGAGTTGGGACAGGTGCCACCGCGGGCCCGCCCGGATCGCCACGCTCCCGCTTCCACCAGTCGCGAAACGTCTCCTTCGGCGGCTCGGCCAGGTCCCGGGTAAGGGTCCATCCCGACATCGGCCAGGGCATGCGCTCGATCCGCCCCTTGCGAGACAGCGGCTTGGCGCCCAGCCGAGCCGCCTTCTGCGCCCGCTCGAAGGCGACGCGTGAAGAGAACGCCCGGTACATGGCCTTCATTGCTGCCTTTTCGGGCTTCCACGAGGGCTCCGTATCCACCACCCGGCCGCGCAGGTGCACCAGGACGCGCGGGATGTCGATCGCCACCGGGCACACCTCGTAGCACGCCCCGCACAGGCTGGAGGCAAACGGCAGCGTCCGGGCCTCCTCCATCTTCTTCAGCTGCGGGGTGAGGATCGCACCGATCGGCCCGGGATAGACCGACTCGTACGCGTGGCCGCCGGTACGCGAGTAGACGGGGCACACGTTGAGGCACGCCGAGCAGCGGATACAGCGCAGCGCCTGGCGCCCGACCTGGTCGGCCAGCACGTCGGTGCGGCCGTTGTCCACCAGCACGAGGTGAAACTCCTGCGGCCCGTCGCCCGGCGAGACCCCGGTCCAGAACGAGGTGTAGGGGTTCATCCGCTCACCCGTCGAGGAGCGCGGCAGCAGCTGGATGAACACCTCCATGTCGCGCCACGTGGGCACGAGCTTCTCGATGCCCATCACCGTTACGAGCACCTCGGGCAGCGTGGTGCACATTCGCCCATTGCCCTCGCTCTCGAACACGCTGACCGTGCCGGTCTCGGCCACGGCGAAGTTGGCCCCGCTGATCCCCATCCGCGCGGAGAGGAACTTGGATCGCAGGTGCAGGCGCGCCGCCTCGGCCAGCGCGGCGGGCTCGTCGGTCAGGTCGGGCAGGTCCAGCTCGCGCGCGAAAACGTCGCGGATCTCGGAGCGGTTCTTGTGGATGGCGGGCACGAGGATGTGCGACTGCACGTCGTCGCCCAGCTGAATGATCAGCTCCGCCAGGTCGGTCTCGATCGCGCGCACGCCGGCATCGGCCAGCGCCTCGTTGAGCTTGATCTCGTCGGTGAGGATCGACTTGACCTTCACCACCTCGTCCACGCCGTGCGACCGAGCGAGGTCGGCGACGATCGCGCACCCCTCCTTGCCGTCTTTCGCCCAATGCACCTGGCCACCCGCGGAGACCACCGCGGCCTCGAGCTGCTCGAGGTAGGTGTCGAGCGACCCCAGCGTGGCGTCCTTCAGCCCCTTCCCCGCCTCGCGCAGCTCCGCCCAGTCGGGCACCTCCCCCACCACGCCGGCCCGCTTCTCCCGGATCGTGCCGGTGGCCTTGGCCAGGTTGCGCCGCAGCTGCGAGTCGCGCAGGGCAACGCTCGCTGCCTTGGGGAAGCTCACGACGCCAGCACCTCCACCAGGTGCATCGAGCGCACGCCGGTCCGCTGGCGCGACAGCGCCCCGCCGATATGCATCAGGCAGGAGTTGTCGGCGGCGCAGACGATCTCCGCGCCGGTATCGAGCACGGCGCGCACCTTGTCGGCGAGCATCGCCGAGGAGACCTCGGCGTTCTTGACCGCGAAGGTGCCGCCGAAGCCACAGCACTCGTTGCTCTGAGGCAGCTCTACGAACTCGATACCGCTGACCGACCGCAGCAGGCGCAAGGGCCGGTCGCCGACCCCGAGCTCGCGCAGCGAGTGGCAGGTGGGATGGAAGGTCACCTTGTGCGGGAAGTGCGCGCCCACGTCCTCGACCCCCAGCCGGTCGACCAGGAACTCGGTCAGCTCCATCACCGGCGGGGCCTCATCGTCCAGATGCTGGCGCAGCATTCCGGCGCAGGACGCCGACGGCGTGACCACCATCTCGGCGCCCTCGAAGACGCGGGCGAAGCGCCGCACCAGCGCCGTGCCCTCGCGGGCGTATCCGGAGTTCATGTGCATCTGGCCGCAGCAGGTCTGCTCCAGCGGAAAGTCGACCTCGCACCCCAGACGCTCGAGCAGGCGCACGGTCGCGCGACCCGTCTGCGGGAAGAGCGTGTCGTTGAAACAGGTGACGAAGAGGCTTACGCGCATGCCGTCACCGCTTACACGGTTTCTCCGTTGGGCATAAGGGGCAAACCCCCAAACGACCGTAGGGCCTGCGACGGAGGGAGAGGCACCGGTGTACACGCAGAACTTCGATCCGGTATCGGATTCGCTCGGACTCAGCTCGATCTTCGCCGTACTTCCGATTCTGGCACTCTTCGTGCTGCTCGGCGGGCTCAAGATGGCCGCCCAATGGGCCGCCCTGATCGCGCTTGGGGTGGCCCTGCTCGTCGCGACCATCGTGTACGGGATGCCGGTGGACCAAACGCTGCTCTCCGCCTCCGAGGGCGCCGTGTTCGGGCTCTTCCCGATCATGTGGATCGTGGTCGCGGCCATCTGGATCTACAACATGACCGTCGAGACCGGCCACTTCGCGGTGCTGCGGCGCTCCTTCGGCGCGATCTCCACCGACCAGCGCGTCCAGGCCGTGATCATCGCCTTCTGCTTCGGCGCGCTGCTCGAGGCGCTGGCCGGCTTCGGCACCCCGGTCGCCATCACCGCGGTCATGCTGATCGCGCTGGGCTTCACGCCGATCAAGGCGGCGTCGGTCGCGCTCGTGGCCAACACTGCTCCGGTGGCCTTCGGCGCGATCGCCATCCCGATTGTCACGCTCGCGGAGATAACGGGGCTGCCGAAGGAGGATCTGGGCGCGATGGTCGGCCGCCAGACACCGGTACTTGCGCTGATCGTCCCCTTGATCCTGGTCGGCATGGTCGACGGCGCCCGCGGCATCCGCCAGGCCTGGCCCGCGGCGGTCGCCGGCGGGCTCGTGTTTGCCGTGGCCCAGTACGCCACCTCGAACTTCATCTCCGTCGAGTTGACAGACATCGTGGCCTCGCTGCTCGCCACCGGCGCCATTGTGCTGCTGCTGCGCGTCTGGCAGCCCTCAGAGCCCCTGACCGGGGAAGCCAATGGGGGCGGCTCTCAGAGGCCGGCCGTGGCCGGCGCCGAGGGTCATGACCCGGCGATGGAGGAGGAGGTTCGCCGCCGCGACGACTCTGTCAAGGACCCTCCCGCCGACGTGGTGCGTGCCTACTCGCCCTACCTGATCATCATCGTGGTCTTCGCGCTCGCGCAGATCCCAGCTATCAAGGACGCGTTGGCGGAGTCGCCGTGGACGACCACGTTCCAGTGGCCCGGGCTCGACGTGGTCACCCCCGACGGCGAGCCGCTCTCCTCGCTGACCTACAACTTCAACTGGCTGCCGGCGGCGGGAACGCTGCTGCTTATCTCCGGCTTGATCACGATGGCCGTGCTGAAGGTCTCTCCCGGCCGGGCGGTGAAGGTTGCGGGCAGCTCACTCGATCAGCTCAAGTGGGCGATCTTGACGGTGGCCTCGGTGCTAGCGCTGGCCTACGTCATGAACCAGTCGGGCCAGACCATCACTCTCGGCTCGTGGGCGGCGGGCGCGGGCGACTTCTTCGCCTTCCTGTCGGCGCTGATCGGCTGGCTCGGGGTGGCCGTGACCGGGTCGGACACCTCGTCCAACGCGCTGTTCGGCGCGCTGCAGGTGACCGCGGCGAAGGACGCCGGCATCTCCCCCACCCTGCTCGCCGCGGCCAACAGCTCGGGCGGCGTGCTCGGGAAGATGGTCTCGCCCCAGAACCTCGCGATTGGCGCCGCAGCAGTAGGCCTCGCCGGCCAGGAGGGCGATCTGTTCCGTAAGGTGCTGGGCTGGAGCATCGGCCTCATGCTGATCATGTGCGTTTTGGTCTATCTGCAGTCGACTGACATCCTCGGATGGATGGTGGTGAAGTAACCGCCGCGGCCGAGCGCGCGCCGGTCGATCTCGGCCCGCTGGTCGCGGGGCTGCGAGCCGAGATCGGCGCGGAGAAGGTGCTCACGCACGCCCACCAGCTGCGCACCTACGAGTCCGACGGCCTGCTCCAGTACGCCGTGACCCCCGGCGCGGTGGTGCTGCCCCGGTCGACCGAGGACGTGCAGGCGGCCGTGCGCGCGTGTGACCGCGCCGGCGTTCCCTTCGTGGCGCGCGGTGCGGGCTCGGGCCTGTCCGGCGGCGCGCTGCCGGTCGAGGATGGGCTGCTGATCTCGCTCAGCAAGATGCGCAGCATCGTGGAGGTCGATCTGGAGAACCAGCGCGTGATCGCCGAGCCCGGGGTCACGAACATCGAGATCTCCAACGCCGTCGGCCCCGACCACTTCTACCCGCCCGACCCCTCGTCGCAGATCGTCTGCTCGATCGGCGGCAACGTGGCCGAGAACTCGGGCGGAGCCCACTGCTTTAAGTACGGCTTCACCACCAACTACGTGACCGGCCTCGAGCTGGTGCTGCCCGACGGTGAGCTCGTCCAGCTGGGCGGCAAGGAGCTCGATCCGCCCGGCTTCGACCTGCTGGGCGCGTTCGTCGGCTCCGAGGGCACACTGGGCGTGGCCACCAAGATCTGGCTGCGGATCGTGCCCAAGCCCGAGTCGGTGCGCACGCTCGTGGCCTTCTTCGGCTCGACCATCGAGGCGGGCGACGTCGTCACCGAGATCGTGTCCGCCGGCATGGTGCCCGGCGCCATCGAGATGATGGACAACCTGTCCATCCGCGCGGCCGAGGGCGCCACTGGGGCGGGCTACCCCATGGACGCCGGCGCGGCGCTGGTGGTCGAGCTCGACGGCTCGGAGGCCGAATGCGAGACGCGCTTCGACGAGGTGGTGGAGATCTGCGAGCGAGTCGGGGCCGACTCCATCCGCGTGGCCCAGGACGAGGCCGAGCGCGAGCTGATCTGGCGCACGCGCAAGGCCGCGTTCGCCGCCATGGGCCGGATCGCGCCCAACTACTACGTGCAGGACTCGGTGATCCCTCGCACAAAGCTGTCCGAGGTGCTCGGGCGCATCGAGGAGCTGGGGCGCGAGTACGACATGCAGGTGGCGAACGTGTTCCACGCCGGCGACGGCAACCTTCACCCGCTGGTGTGTTACGACGGCTCCAACGAGGGCGAGGCCGAGCGCGCCGAGGAGTGCGCGGGGATGATCGTGAAGGTCTGCGTGGAGGCCGGCGGCTCGATCACCGGCGAGCACGGCGTGGGCGTGGACAAGAAGCGCTACATGCCCGACCAGTTCTCGGAGGAGGACCTGGGGACCTTCCAGCGCCTGCGCTGCGCCTTCGATCCCGACGGCCGGGCCAACCCGGGCAAGGTGATGCCCACCCCGCGGCTGTGCGGGGAGGTGCCCGGCCCCTACCGCCGCCATCCTCTGGAGCAGGCCGGCGTGGCCGAGCGCTTTTGATGGAGGCCCAGACCGATCGCACGAGCGCGCCGGCCTCGGTCGACGAGCTGGCGGAGGAGCTGCGCACCGCGGACGCCGCCGGGCGAACGGTCCGCCTGCACGGCGCCGGCACCAAGCTCGCATGGGCCGCCCCCGCCCAGGCCGATTTCGAGATCTCCACGGCGGGAATCGATCAGGTGCTCGAGCACAACGAGGGCGACCTCACCGCGGTGCTCAGCGCCGGCGTGCCGCTGGCCCGCGCGCAGGAGGTGTTCGCCGAGAAGGATCAGATGCTGGCCCTGGACCCGCCCGGCGCCGACGCCACGATCGGCGGCGTGGTGGCCACGGCCGACTCCGGCCCGCTGAAGGCCCGCTACGGCGGCGTGCGTGACCTGGTGGTGGGCATGCGCCTCGTGCTCGCCGACGGCACGGTGGCCAAGAGCGGCGGCCAGGTGATCAAGAACGTGGCCGGCTACGACCTCGCCAAGCTCTTCGCCGGGTCCTTCGGCACCCTGGGCGCCATCGCCGAGGTCTCGGTTCGCCTACATCCCCTGTCTCCCCAGACGGCCACAGCCCTGGGTCACGCCGGCGATCCCGCCGTCCTCGCCCGCGGTGCTCGGGCCCTCTCGCACGCCCGCCTGGAGCAGCTCGGGCTCGACGTGCGCTGGGCCGCCGGCCGCGGCAGCGTGCTGTCGCGCAACGGTGGGGCCACGGCGCAGGCCCAGGCCGAGGCGGCCGAACGACTGCTCGACGAGGCCGGCCTGGAGACCGAGATCCGCGAGGACGACGCAGGGCTCTGGCAAGCCCAGCGCGAGCGCCAGCGCTCGCCGGCCGGGCTGGTGGCAAAGGTGTCGGCGCTACAGAGCGACCTGCCCGAGCTGCTGGAGATAGCCCAGCGCCACGGAGCCACGCTCGTGGGCCGCTTCGCTCTCGGGCTGTTCTGGCTGCGCCTGGACGACGGCTCGCCGGGCGAGCTCGTGTCCGAGCTCCGCGGGCGCTACGTGACCGCCGTGCTCGACCGTCCCGAGGGGCTCGAGCTCGAGCGCGACGCGGGTCTCGAGCCCGGCGCCGCGCTGCTCATGCGCCGCGTGAAGGAGCGCTTCGACCCGAGGGGCACCCTGATCTGAATGACGGTCATCGACGAGACACAGGGCTGGGACGACACCCGCCCGCCGCAGCTGGACCTGATCGACGACTGCGTGCACTGCGGCTTCTGCCTGCCCACCTGCCCCACCTACGTGCTGTGGGGCGAGGAGATGGATTCGCCGCGCGGGCGCATCGTGCTCATGAAGCAGGGCCACGAGGAGATCTCGGCCCCGCTGGTGGGTCACCTCGACAACTGCCTGGGCTGCATGGCGTGCGTGACCGCCTGCCCCAGCGGGGTGAAGTACGACCTGCTCATCGAAGACGCCCGCGCCCAGGTGGAGCGCAACTTCGACCGGCCTCCGCTCGAGAGCGCTCACCGGCGTCTGGTGTTCGAGCTGTTCACTCGCCCGGGGCGCATGCGGGCGCTGGTCCCGGGTGCCGCGCTGGCGCACCGGCTCGGCCTGCCGCGGCTGGCCCGCCGCCCCCGGCTGCGCAAGCTCGCGCCCAAGCTGGCCACGATGATCTCGATGACCCCCTCGGCTCCGGTGGCGCGCGCCGTCCAGCGGCTGCCCGAGCGCTTCGAGGCGCAGGGTGAGAAGCGCGGGACGGTGGCCCTGCTCCAGGGCTGCGTGCAGCGCGTGTTCTTCGCGCACGTCAACGAGGCCACCGCGCAGGTGCTGGCCGCCGAGGGCTTCGAGGTGCACGTGCCGCGCCTGCCGCGCTGCTGCGGCGCGCTGCCGATGCACGCGGGCGCGGACACCGAGGCGCGCGGCCTGGCCAAGGCGACGATCGAGGCGCTCGAGGGCTACGAGACGGTGATCGTCAACGCCGCCGGCTGCGGCTCGGCGATGAAGGACTACGGCCACGTGCTGCGCGACGAGCCCGACTGGGCCGGCCGCGCCGAGCAGTTCTCGGAGAAGGTCAAGGACGCCAACGAGTTCCTGGCCGCCGTGGAGCCGCGGGCGGAGCGCCACCCAGTGGCCATGAAGGTCGCCTACCACGACGCCTGCCACCTCGCCCACGCCCAGAAGGTGCGCAGCCAGCCGCGCGAGCTGCTGAGGTCGATCCCGGACCTCGAGCTGGTCGAGCCGCGCGAGTGGGAGCTCTGCTGCGGCTCAGCCGGGATCTACAACCTGGTCAAGCCCGAGCCCGCCGCGGAGCTGGGCGAGCGCAAGGCGCGCAACCTGCTCGACACGGGCGCCGAGGCGGTGGCCGCGGCCAACCCGGGCTGTGCCCTGCAGATCACCGCGCACACCGACCGGCTCGGCCGCGCCCTGCCGGTGCTGCATCCCATGGAGCTGCTGGCGCGCTCGCTCAACGGCGACGCGCGCTAGACCGGCTACCTACGCGGTCGCCGGCTCGGGGTCGGGCCGGACCACGACGGTGTCCACCACCAGCAGGACCTCGTCGGCGGGCATGCCGACTCGCTCGGCGTGCTCGCGCGCCTTGTCGGCGCTGCTGGCCTGGTAGATGCAGATCGTGCCGAGGGTGCCGTCCTCCTCGCTGACCACGTAGCTGCGCAGCCAGGCGATGTCGTCCGGAAAGTCGCTGTCGGCGATCTCCGCGGAGCGCTGGCCGGCGGCCTCCAGTTCCTCAGGCGTTTGCCACGCGTTGCGACGGCGTATGACGAAAGTGTCCATCGGCGGAGTCTAAACCGCGCCGAGGGCCGCGAACACCCGAGCCAGAGCCGGGTTTTCGATGGTCGAACCACCCTGTAGGAACGCGAAAAACTCCGGCAGGCTGCAGGCGAGCTCGGCGTCGGGCGCCGCGGCAGCTCCGTGACGCACCCGCGCCTCGCCCGAGTCGAGGCCCACGGTGAAGCGATCCCCGTCCACGTCGAGGTTCACCACCAGCGGGTCGCCGTCCCGAGCAACGTCGGCCCCGGCCGCGAGCGTGGAGGCCAGCCACGAGCCGCGCGACGCGTAGCCCTGCCGGTGCTCGGTGCGGGGATCGAGCAGGTCGAATCCCCACAGCGCCAGCGACTCCACCACCGGACGCAGCCCTTCGCCACGCTCGGTCAGCCCGTAGGCGCCGACCGCGGCGGGAGGGGGCAGGCGCACGGGCTCGGCCACCCCTGCGTCCACCAGGCTTCTCAAGCGCTCGCTCAGCAGGTTGGTGCTGATGCCGGGCAGCGCGGCCTGGAGGTCGCTGAAGCGCTTTGGTCCCAGCAGCAGCTCGCGCACGACGAGCATGGTCCAGCGCTCGCCCAGCAGGTCCATCGCCCGGGCGACGCCGCACGTCTGGCGGTAGTTCCTGGTGGCCATGCGCCACCTATCCTAGTTGCTACTTGTTTTTGAAGCAAGAGCTATGTATTAATGCACGCGATGAGAAGAGCCGCCACCCCACTCGCCGTCCTCCTGCTCTGCGCGTTCGCCGTGAACGTGGACACCACGATCGTGAACGTGGCTCTCCCCACGCTGTCGACCGAGCTCGATGCCTCCACGCGCGAGCTGCAATGGGTGGTCGACTCGTACACCCTGGTCTTCGCCGCGCTGGTACTCGCGGCCGGGGCGCTCGGCGACCGCTTCGGGCGCAAGCGCCTGCTTCTGGTCGGGCTCGTGATCTACGGCCTCGGCAACGCCGCCGCCGCCCTCGTGACGACGAGCGAAGCGCTCATCGCCTGCCGCGCGGTGATGGGCGTCGGGGCGGCGGTCATCTTCCCGGCCACCCTGTCGACGATCGTGCACCTCTTTCCCCGGCGGGCCGATCGCGCCAAGGCGATCGGGCTGTGGGGCGCCACCACCGGGATCGCCGTGGCCCTCGGCCCGATCGTCGGCGGCGCACTCCTTCAGAGCAGCGGCTGGCCGGCCGCGTTCTGGCTGAAGGTGCCGGTGGCCGCGGCAGCTCTCGCCCTCGCCATCGTGTTCGTGCCCGCCTCAGGCGATCCCTCTCGGCCGGCCGTCGACCGGCTCGGGCTCGGGTTGTCGACGCTCGCCGTCCTGGCGCTGGTGTTCACGGTCATCGAGGCCCCCGATGTGGGCTGGCTGGCGTTTCGGACCCTGGCGGGCTTCGCGCTCTCGATCGTCCTGTTCGTCGCCTTCGTGGTCCACGAGCGGCGCGTCCCGGCGCCGCTGCTGGATGTGCGCCTGTTCACGAACGGGCGCTTCAGCGCCGCCTCGCTGGCCGTCACGCTCGCGTTCTTCGCGCTGTTCGGCTTCATCTTCCTCATCACCCAGTACTTCCAGGTCCTGCGCGGCTACGGCCCGCTCGAGACGGGCATCCGGCTCCTGCCCGTGGCGCTGTCGACCGGCGTGGCGGCGGTGCTCGGAACGGTCCTGGCCGTGCGCATCGGAAACAAGGCGGTCGTGGCCACGGGCCTGGGGCTGGCCGCGGTGATGTTCGCCTGGACCTCCAGGTCGACGGCGCCACCAGCTACCTGGAGATCGTCGGGCAGATGGTGCTCTTGGGCACGGGCATGGGGCTGACCACCGCGCCCGCCACCGAGTCGATCATGGGGGCCGTGCCCTCCGCCAACGCCGGTGTGGGGTCGGGGGTCAACGACACCACGCGTGAGCTCGGAGGCACGCTGGGCGTGGCCGTGATCGGATCCGTGTTCGCATCGCTCTACGCGGCAGGGCTCGACGGCGCGGCCGGCGGCGTCCCGCTCGACTCCGCCCGAGATTCGATCGGCGCCGCCTTCGCCGCGGCGCAGCAGCTGGGCGGCGCGCCCGGCGACACGCTGCGCCAGCTCGCGTCGGCGGGCTTCTACGACGGTCTCGAGGCCGGTTGCTTGGTGGCCGCCGGTGTCTGCGCGGTGGGTTGCGCGGCCGCCGGCGTGCTGCTGCCCTCGCGACCGCCCGCGGAGGCCGCCCTACCGGCGATCGCGCTGGACCCCGCCGCCTAGGGCAGTGGCCACTCGTGCACGGGCTCGTTGGCGTGCATGTGCTCTCGGTAGAGCACGGTCATGCGCCGCAGGGCCTCGGCGCGGTCGAGCTTCTGGTCCTCGTAGAAACGGTGGAAGGCGCCGACCTGCCAGGAGGCTCCGTTCTGCATGCTCACGCAGCGGCCCTCGATGATGCCGAGCAGGCGGTCGCGGTCCGCGGCGTCGACGCCCGCCTTCTCCAGCCCCTCATGGGCCGCGGGCAGTAGGCGGCGGAGCACCAGCTCGGTTGCCGGCACCTCACCCACTCCGGGCCAGTAGAGGCGCGCGTCGATGCCCTCGCGAGCACCTGCGTGGAAGTTGTCCTCCGCCGCGGAGAAGGACATCTGCGTCCAGAGCGGGCGCTCGTCGGCCACCAGAGTGCGGATCAGGCCGTAGTAGAAAGCGGCGTTGGCACATATGTCGACCACCGACGGCCCCGCCGGCAGGAGCCGGTTCTCGACGCGCAGATGGGGCCGGCCGCGCACGACGTCGTAGATGGGCCGGTTCCAGCGGTAGATCGTTCCGTTGTGCAGGCGCAGCTCGGCCAGGCCCGGCGTGTCCCCGCGTTCGAGCATCTCGACCGGATCCTCGTCCTCGCACACCGGCAGCAGCGCCGGGAAGTAGCGGACGTTCTCCTCGAAGAGGTCGAAGATCGAGTTGATCCAGCCGTCGCCGAACCACACGCGCGGGCGCACTCCCTGCGCCTTGAGCTCCTCGGGGCGGGTGTCCGTGGCCTGCTCGAAGAGGGCGATGCGCGTCTCGCGCCACAGCTCCTTGCCGAAGAAGAAGGGCGAGTTGGCGGCCACCGCCACCTGGGCGCCGGCGATCACCTGGGCCGCGTTCCAGTGCTCGGCGAAGGCCTCGGGCTCCACGAGCTGGTGGAGCTGCACGCTGGTGCAGGCGGCCTCCGGTGCGATCGTGTCGGCGAACGCGGCCAGGCGCTCGGTGCCCGTGATCGCGATCTCGAGGTCCTCCCCCCGCGCGGCGAAGATCTGCTCGTTGAGCAGCTCGTAGCGGGGGTTGGCGCTGAAGCTGTCGGCCGTCAGGTGCTGCTCGGCGATGGTGGGCAGGATCCCGATCAACATCATGTGGGCGCCCACCGTGCGGGCGTTGTCCTCGGCGCAGTTGAGGCTCGTCCTCACCTCTCGCTCGAGCTCGGTGAACATGCCGTTCTCGAGAAGCCGCGGCGGGACGTTGATCTCGACGTTGAACTGGCCTAGCTCGGTCTGGAAGTCCTGGTCGGCGATCGCCTCGAGCGCCTCGGCGTTGACCATCGCCGGATCGCCCGCGTCGTCGGTGAGGTTGAGCTCGATCTCGAGCCCGACCGAGCGGCGGTCGGCGTCGAATCGAGCTTCACCGAGCATGGTCGCGAACACGTCCAGGCATGTGCGCACCTTCTGGCGGTAGCGCTGCCTGTCCTCGCGCGAGAACACCCTGACGGACACTTCCTGACCCACGCGCTAAGTCTCCCACGCGGCCGCTGACAGGTCAGCGTCGGCGGCCGTGCTTGCGCTTACGGCTGCGCCGCTTGCGCGGCGGCTCGCTCCGCTGGGGCGCCGGCGGCGCCGCCTCGGGCATCGAGATGGGCGGTGCCCCGAGGCGCCACATGCACAGCTGCTGCCCCAGGCTCCAAGCGCTGGTGGTGATCCAGTAGACGGCAAGCCCCGCGGGAAAGCGAGCCACGAGTCCCACGAAAACCAGGGGCAGGGCCAGCATCAGGCCGCGCTGGCCGCCCTTCATCGCGCGGGTGGCGATCAGGCTGCTGGCGATCTGCGACGTGAGATAGGTGGTGACGAGCGCCACCAGGACCGCCCCGTGGGGCTTGTCCGTGAGCTGCGGGATGAACAAGAGGCCGGAATCCCCGAACAACCCGCTCTGGGCGTCGGTGCGCATCAGGTAGTAGAGCGAGATGAACACCGGAATCTGCACGAGCATCGGCAGCAGGGTCCCCGCGGGATTGATGCCGTGCTCGCGGTAGTAGGCGCGCAGCTCGCGCTGCAGCCGCTCCTTGTCGTGTTTGTGGCGGTCCCGGAGCGCTTTCATCCGCGGCATGTGATCTCGCATCTCGCGCTGGGCGCGGAACTGCCTGATGACGAGCGGCACCGTGCAGACCCTCACGAGCAGGGTGAGCCCGACGATCGCCAAGCCCCAGCCGAGCCCGATCGAGTGCAGAGCTTCGAGAATCCACTCCTCGATCGAGATCAGCGGCTGGAGGACGTTGGCCAAGAGCACGACGGCGCAGGCTAGCTGGCCTCGAGGCCGGCTGGGCGCAGAGCGGTGCTTGCGCCAGACGCCGCTAGCCTCGCCTGCTCATGTCGAGCCAACCGATTTTCACCATGTACAAGCTCACCCGGGTGCACCCACCAGACAAGAAGGTGCTCGAGGACATCTCGCTGTCCTTCCTCCCGGGGGCGAAGATCGGCGTGCTCGGCGCCAACGGATCGGGCAAGTCGACGCTGCTGCGCATCATGGCCGGCGTGGACACCGAGTTCCGGGGCGACGCCCAGCTCGCGCCCGGCGCGACCGTCGGCCTGCTCGAGCAGGAGCCGCAGCTCGATCCCGGCAAGGACGTGCGCGGCAACGTCGAGGACGGAGTCCGCGAGCTGCGCGACCTGCTCGACCGTTTCAACGAGCTGGCCGCCAACTACTCCGAGGACACCGCCGCCGAGTTCGCGCGCCTGCAGGACAAGATCGACGCCGCTGACGCGTGGCAGCTCGACACCACGCTCGAGATCGCCATGGACGCCCTGCGCCTGCCGCCCGGCGACGCCGACGTGACCACGCTCTCGGGCGGCGAGCGCCGCCGCGTGGCGCTGTGCCGCTTGCTGCTGGCCGCGCCCGACCTGCTGTTGCTCGACGAGCCCACCAACCACCTCGACGCCGAGTCGGTGGCCTGGCTGGAGAAGCATCTGGAGGAGTACAGAGGCACCGTCGTGGCCGTCACCCACGATCGCTACTTCCTCGACAACGTGGCGGGCTGGATCCTCGAGCTCGACCGCGGTCGCGGGCTCCCCTTCAAGGGCAACTACTCATCCTGGCTCGACCAGAAGCGCGCGCGCCTCGAATCCGAGGAGCGCACCGAGTCGGCCCGCCAGCGGACGATCGCGCGTGAGCTCGAGTGGGTGCGCGAGTCCCCGAAGGGCCGGCGCAGCAAGTCGCGCGCCCGCCTCAACCGCTACGAGGCCCTGATCGCCGAAGAGCGCAACGTCAAGCTCGACCAGGTGCAGATCCACATCCCCGCGGGGCCGCGCCTCGGTGGCGTCGTGTTGGAGACCGACGACCTGCGCAAGGGCTTCGGCGACCGGCTGCTGATCGAGGACCTGTCCTTCTCGCTGCCGCCGGCGGGGATCGTGGGCGTGATCGGAGCCAACGGCGCCGGCAAGACCACCCTGTTTCGCATGATCGTCGGCGAGGAGGCCCCCGACGCCGGCGCGCTGCGGGTGGGCGACACCGTGGACCTGGCCTATGTCGACCAGTCGCGCGACTCGCTCGACCCGGAGAAGAGCGTGTGGGAGGAGATCTCCGGCGGCTACGACAACATCAAGGTCGGCGACCGGGAGATGAACTCGCGCGCCTACGTGTCGGGCTTCAACTTCAAGGGCTCCGACCAGCAGCGCAAGGTCGGAGCCCTCTCGGGCGGCGAGCGCAACCGAGTGCACCTGGCCAAGGTCCTGCGCCGGGGCGGCAACCTGCTCCTGCTCGACGAGCCCACCAACGACCTCGACGTCGACACCCTGCGCGCGCTCGAGGAGGCGCTCCTTTCCTTCGCGGGCTGCGCGGTGATCATCACCCACGATCGCTGGTTCCTCGACCGCGTGGCCACGCACGTGCTCGCCTTCGAGGGCGACTCGCAGGTGGTCTGGTTCGAGGGGAACTTCGAGGCTTACGAGGAGCATCGCCGGGGAAGGCTGGGTGCGGAGGCCGATCGGCCCCACCGGATCACCTACAAGCGATTGACGAGGACCGCATGACCGAACAGCCCAGCATCGAAGCTCCGCGCGGCGACCGCTACGACGAGGTGCTCACCGACGGTGCGCTCGGGCTGGTCGGGCGCCTGCACGAGGAGCTCGACTCGCGCCGCCAGGAGCTGCTGCAAGCCCGCCAGGAGCGTCAGGCCGAGCTCGACGCGGGCGGCACGTTCTCCTTTGTCAGCGCGCCCGAGGACTTCACCATCGCCCGGGAGCCGGACGCGCTGCAGGACCGTCGCGTGGAGATCACCGGCCCCACGTCGCGCAAGATGGTGATCAACGCGCTGAACTCCGGCGCCAGCGGCTTCATGGCCGACTTCGAGGACTCCAACTCGCCCACCTGGGCCAACATGATCGGCGGCCAGGTGAACCTCGCCGACGCCGCCCGCGGCTCGATGGAGCACGAGGAGAAGGACAAGCAGTACAAGCTGGAGGAAGACCACGCCGTGCTGCTGGTGCGCCCGCGCGGCCTGCACCTTCCCGAGCGCCACATGCGCATCGACGGCGGCGAGCCGGCGGGCGCCTTCGTCGACTTCGGGCTGTACGTGCACCGCAACGCCGAGGCGCTGCTCGAGCGCGGCCTCGGCCCGTACTTCTACATCCCCAAGCTCGAGTCCCACAAGGAGGCCGCGCTGTGGCGCGACGCCTTCGTTATCGCGGAGGAGGAGATCGGCCTCGACCGCGGCACGATCAAGGCCACGGTCCTGATCGAGACCATTCCTGCCGCCTTCGAGATGGATGCGATCCTCTACGAGCTGCGCGAGCACTCGGCCGGGCTGAACGCCGGCCGCTGGGACTACATCTTCTCGATGATCAAGCGCTTCCGCACCCGGCCCGACTTCGTGATGCCGAACCGCCAGGACGTGACGATGACCGTCCCGTTCATGAAGGCCTACAGCGACCTGGTCGTCAAGACCTGCCACCACCGCGGCGCCCACGCGATGGGCGGGATGTCCGCCGTGATCCCCAGCCGCACCGACGAGGAGGCCAACAAGAAGGCCTTCGAGGCGGTCCGCGAAGACAAGCAGCGCGAAGCCGGCGCCGGCTTCGACGGCACCTGGGTGGCCCATCCCGACTCGGTGCCGGTGGCCATGGAGGCCTTCGACGACGTGCTGGGCGATCGGCCCAACCAGGTCGACAAGCAGCGCGACGACGTGGAAGCGAGCGTCGACGACCTGCTCGCGGTGGCCCAAACCCCGGGCGAGATCACCGAGGAGGGGCTGCGCTCCAACGTCAACGTCGGCATCCAGTACCTCTCATCCTGGCTGCGCGGCAACGGCGCCGCCGGCATCTACGGCCTCATGGAGGACGCCGCCACGGCGGAGATCTCCCGGGCGCAGGTGTGGCAGTGGGTCAAGCACGGCGAGGTGCTCGACGACGGCCGGCCGATCACCTCGAAGCTGGTTCAAGAGCTGGCCGTGAGCGAGCTGGAGAAGATCCGCGAGGAGATCGGCGACGACGAATGGTTCGAGCGCGAGGGCCGGCCCGACCTGTCGCGCTCGCTGTTCGAGAAGGTGGCGCTGAGCGGCGACGAGTTCGTGGAGTTCCTGACGCTGCCCGCCTACGAGGAGCTGCTCAAGCTGGAGGGCTGAGGGGCCTGGCCGAGACGGGCGGCCGGGTCAAGCTCCTGGCGCAGGCGACCCTCGACCGCGACTTCGGCGAGCGCCTTGCCGAGGGCGGGTGCGTGCTTGAAGAGGTTGGCGCCGGCCACGAACAGGGTCCGCCCGGCCTCCCAGACGGCCATCGCGTCCTCGTGCCACGGCAGCTCGGTGACCCAGCAGTGGCGATAGGCCACCGGCTCAGGGTCCACGCCGGGGAGCGCACGCCGGACGTAGGCCTCGGCGCGGTCGGTGACCGACCCGATCTCGCCGGGCGTGAGCAGGCTCATGTCCTCGCGCCCCACGGCGGCCCCGTCCACTCCGATCGAGAACCGGCTCGAGCCGGGCGACGGCGCCCCGTATACGCCCGGCTCGCCGAAGGCGTCACTGCTGTCGAGAAGGCACGCCACCGAGGCGGGCGGCGCCCCGGCGACCTCGAAGGTCACGCGGCCGTGCAAGGAGACCTCGACGGGGATCGACACGCCGGCGGCGCGGGCCAGCCGCGCGGTGTCGGCCCCCGCGCACACCACGACCGCTCCATGCTCGCCCCGTCCGCTCGCGGTGCGGACCTCCACCGAGTCGCTTCCGCTCGGCCACAGCGCCACCACCTCGTCGTACACGAGGCTCTCCTGCAGCCGCCCGGCGAGCGCCGCCACCGCTGCGGCGGCCCGGATCGCGCCGCCCTCAGCGTCGAAGATCGCCGGGCCCTCGAAGCTCGCCAGGAGGGGCATGCGCTCGGCGAGCTCGCCCGGGCCGAGCGCTCTCGCTTCGACCCCGGCCCGCTCGAGCAGCGGCAGGCGGCGAGGCGCGGCGGGCCCCAGCGAGACCACTCCGTCGCCCGACACCAGCTCGAGCCCGAGATGGTCTTCCCATTCGCGGTAGAGGCTGCGGCTCTCGATAGCGAGCTCGATCAGCCGAGCGTCCGCGTGAGCGTGGCGGAACACCCGCGAGTCGCCGCCCGATTGCGCGGCGCCGGGCGTACCGCGCTCGTAGACATGCACCGACGCTCCGCGCTCGCGCAGCGCGTGGGCCGTGGCCAAGCCAACGATCCCGGCCCCGACCACAGCCACGTCGGAAGTCCTGGTCACTCCGCGATCGTAGCGAGGCGAGGCAGGTACCCGCCGTCGGTCTGGCGAAGGCCCCCGGGTGGCCTGCGTCTACCTGCTCCGCTGCGCCGACGACTCCCTCTACTGCGGATGGACGACCGACATCCAGAGGCGCCTGGCCGCGCACCGATCCGGCACCGCCAGCCGCTATACCCGCAGCCGCCGGCCGGTCGAGCTCGCGCTGACGATCTCGGTGGCTGATCGATCCGCCGCGCTGCGCGAGGAGGCCCGCATCAAGAGGCTCTCGCGCGTGGCCAAGCTTCAGCTGATCGAGGCCTCAGCGCAGGCCGGGGTCAGGCGCCCAGACTGACCCATCGGCCACCGGCCGGCGATGCGCGCGCCCCTCGCCGACAGCGGTGATCAGCGCGGCCTCGACCGCGGGCATGTCGGGCACGCCCAGGTGCTCGGTCATCACCGCCGCCACCTCGGCCGTCGTCAGGGCGTAGGGGAAGGCGCTCAGCACGTCCACGGGGTCGTCCGCGGGCGGGCGGCGCTCCAGGGTGGGGTCGAGGTTCGCGACGGCAACGTCGAGGCCTCGACCGGCTGGAAGCCACCGACCTCGAGCCTCTGCCTGTCAGCGCCATCGAAGATCAGCGACGGCGCCGTGGAGCGGACGGCTCCGTCGGTGTTTGCCGCCCGGTCCTGAAACTCGGTGGGAGATCCCTCGGCCACGCGCGCAAGAGCGCGATCGGCCTGGTAGGCAGCGACCACCTCGGGGGCGTCGATGCTCCTCACGACCGCGTCGGCGTCCAGGCCCTCGACGCGGGCGAGCGCCGAGCGCAGGGTGCCGGCATCGTCAAGCGTGCCGGTGGTCGTGAACTGCGCGAACTGCAGCGCCCTCAGCGCGGGCTCCTCGAGCGACGGCGCGGCCAGCCGCGTGGCCACGATCGCGCGGCAGCCCGGCGATGTGGCGCTCAACCTGGCCTTGGGGGTGACCTGAAAGGGCATTCCGAAGCGCCGAAAGCGCGCGTAGCCCAGCGCGGATCGCGTCGGTGTGTACCCGCGGGCGGCGTACTGGCCGGCGTCTTCGGTCAGCCCGATCATGACCAGGGTCCAGCGGAGCTGAGGGCCATAGCGCCACTTCAGGGTCGTGTGGGCCGGCCAGGCCGAGTAGGCCCACGGACAACCGGGGTCGCTGAAATGGGTGATCTCGATCACCGCGTGATCGTCGCAGTTGGTGTTGCCCGGCCGGCTCGGGTGCGTAGGATCGCGCCCCCATGCCGCCGGACTCGCCACCCCAGGTGCTGTGCGCGGGCATCATCGTGGCCGACGCGATCGCCTCGCCGGTCGACACCAGCCCGAGACCGGGCGGCTCGCCCTGGTCGATTCGGTGGAGCTCCACACCGGCGGCTGCGCGCTGTCCACCGCGTCGGCGTTGGTCAAGCTGGGGGTCGCCAACCGCGCTGTGCGGGTGCGTGGGCGACGACCTCTTCGGGGGTGTGCTCGTGCGCGAGGCGAAGGCGCGCGGGCTGGACACGAGCGCCGTCAATAGCGCCGATCGAGCTGAGCTCGGCGTCGGTCGTGCTCGACGCCAGCGACGGCGAGCGCACCTTCCTGCACAACCCGGGCGCCAGCGGGGAGCTGCGCGCGGAGGACATCGAGCGCGCGCTGGCCGCCACCGGGGCGCGCTGGCTCCACATCGGCGGCGCGCTGGTGATGCCGTCGCTCGACGGGGAGCCCCTGGCGCAGCTGCTTCGCCGGGCCCGCGACGCGCGGCGTCCGCACCAGCCTCGACCCGGTGCACGACGCCACCGGGCGGTGGCAGCGCCTCCACACCGCCCTCCCCCATCTCGACGCCATCTGCCCCAACCTGACCGAGGCGCAGGGCATCACCGGGGCGAAGACCCCCGAGGACTGCGCGGCCTGGCTGCACGAGCGCGGCGTCGAGCGCGTGGCGATCAAGCTCGGCCGGGACGGCGCCTACGTGCTCGACTCCGGGACCGGTGTGCACGTGCCGCCGCGCGAGGTCCGCGCCAAGGACGAGACCGGCGCCGGGGACGCGTTCGCCGCCGGCCTGATCTGCGGCGTGCTCAAGGGCTGGCCCCTCGCCGAGGCGGCCAAGCTGGCCAACGCGGTCGGTGCGCTGTCCACCACGGGCATGGGCGCGAGCACCAGCCTGCCGACCCTCGAGGAGGCCATGGCCGTATGAGCGACACACCCCGCATGAACCGCCTCTTCGCCGCCGACGGCCGCTGCTTCGACGTGGCCGTCGATCACGGCTTCTTCGGCGAGTCGCGCTTTCTCGCCGGCATCGAGAATCTGGCCGGCGCGCTCGACGTGCTCGTGGACGCGGCGCCCGACGCCATCCAGCTCTCCCCCGGCAGCGCGCGACTCCTGCAGGGCCGCCGCGGCCCCAAGCCGGCGCTGGTGATGCGCACCGACGTGGCCGACGTGTACGGCCCGGAGGTCGAGTCCGGCCGGCGCTACTTCTCGGAGCTCGTGCCCGATGCCGTGGAGCTGGCGCTGCGCCTGGACGCCGCGTGCGTGGTGGTCAATCTGCTCTGGATCGAAGGCCAGCACGAGCTGTACCGGGAGTGCATCCACAACGTCGCGACGCTCAAGGGCCGCTGCGAGCGCGCCGGGATGCCGCTCATGGTCGAGCCGCTGGCCATGCGGCCCGGGGCGGCGGGCTACGGGGTGGACGGCGACGCTGAGCGCATCCGCTCGCTGGTGCGCCAGGCCGCCGAGCTGGGAGCCGACGTGATCAAGGCCGACCCGACCGACGACCTCGGCGACTACGCGAGCGTCATCGAGGTGGCGGGTGCCGTGCCCGTGCTCGTGCGGGGCGGCGGGCGAGCGGGCGACGAGGAGGTCATGCGCCGCACGCAAGCCGTGATCGAGGCCGGTGCCGCCGGGATCGTCTACGGCCGCAACGTCATCCAGCACGAGCGCCCGCGTGAGATGACTCGCGCGCTCATGGCCATCGTGCACGACGGCGCCACGGCCGGCGAGGCGCTCGCGATGGTGAGTGGCTGAGCGCGTCGTCAACCTGGGGCTGATCGGCGGCGGCCTGATGGGCCGCGAGCTCGCGAGCGCCGCCGCGCGATGGGTCCATCTCGACGAGCTCGGCGTCCGCCCGCGGTTGGTGCACGTCTGCGACGTCGACGCCCGGGCCCGCGACTGGTACGGACGGCTGGCCGACGAGCCACGCACGTCGGCCGATCCGCTCGCCGTGCTCGGCGACCCGGAGGTGGAGGCCGTCTACATCGCGGTGCCGCACCACCTCCACGCCGAGCTGTACGTGGCCGCGCTCGAGGCGGGCAAGCACCTGATGGGCGAGAAGCCCTTCGGCATCGACCTCGAGGCCAACGAGACGATCATGCGCGCGGTCGCCGCACACCCAGGCCTGCTGGTCCGCTGCTCGTCGGAGATGCCCTACTTCCCCGGCGGCCAGGAGGTCTGGCGCTGGATCGCGGGCGGGGGCTTCGGGCGCCCGATCGAGGTGCGCTCGCTGTTCCTGCATTCCAGCGACCTCGATCCCGGCAAGCCGATCAACTGGAAGCGCCGGGCCGCGACCAACGGCGCCTACGGCTGCCTCGGCGACCTGGGCATGCACGCGCTCCACCTGCCGCTGCGCGCCGGCTGGGAGCCGCGCGACGTGCGCGCGCTGCTGAGCGACATCGTCGAGACCCGTCCCGACGCCGACGGCAATCCCGTGCCCTGCGATACGCCCGACAACGCGGTGCTCCTGTGCCGCGCGCGGCACGAGGGTCACGAGTTTCCGCTGCGCATCGAGACCAAGCGCATCGCCCCCGGGCAGACGAACACCTGGACGATCGAGGTCGACGGCACCGAGGGCTCGATCGCGTTCACCACCAAGCAGCCCAAGACGCTGCGCACCATGAGCTACACGCCCGGCGAGCGCCAGTCCTGGGAGGTCACCGACCTCGGCTCGCAGTCCGCGTACCCGAGCATCACCGGAGCGATCTTCGAGTTCGGCTTCGCCGACGCCGTCCAGCAGATGTGGGCCGCCTTCCTCGACGAGCTGGCCCACGGGCGCGACGGCATGGGCCAGCCGTTTCACTGCGTCACCCCCGCGGAGGCCGCCTTCACGCACGACCTCTTCACCGCGGCGCTGCGGGCCGACGCCGAGGGCACGGTGGAGCGAGTCGAGGCTCGCCACCCGTTGTAGGGTGCCTCCCAATCGACCTTTGGAGGGCATTGGTGCGTCGGCAAGCAGGTGGAACGGGCGGATGGAAAGCGGTTCTGTGGCTGGCGGCGGTGCTGCTCAGCGCTCTGGCGCTCGCCGCCTGCGGCAGCGACGACGACGAGGGTGACTCGGGCGGCGGGGGCTCGAGCGGAGGCGGAGGCGGCTCGGAGTCGGCCGACGCTTGACCTCCAGACCGAAGGGCAGCTCACGATCGGCGCGGAGTTCCCGGTGGCAGGGCTTCCTGGAGCTGCCGATCGACGACCCCAAGGGCTTCGAGGTCGACCTTGCCGCGGCCGATCGCCAAGGAGCTGGGCGTACCGGAGGTCAAGTGGGTCAGCACGCCGTTCTCGGGGCTGTTCAGGCCGGGGCCCAAGGACTTCGACATGGCGATCAACGAGATCACCATCACGCCCGAGCGGTCCAAGGTCGTCGACTTCAGCGTTCCCTACTTCGACGCCAACCAGGGCTTCCTGATCAAGAAGGGCAGCCCCGCCGAGGGGGTGACGACGATCGCCGAGATGAAGGACCTCCAGTTCGGCTTCCAGGCCGCGACCACCGGCTGCACCTACATCGAGGACAAGATCCAGCCCAGCGAGCAGCCGCAGCGAGTACAGCACGCTGGGGGCGGCGACCCAGGCACTGGCCAACGGCCAGATCGACGCCTTCGTGATGGACGTCGCCATCGGCGCGGAGATCGTGAAGGAACGCGGCGAGGACATCGATATGACCGGCCAGTTCATCACCAACGAGCAGTACGGGGTGCTCTTCGAGAAGGGCAACTCGCTGAAGGCCCAGGTGAACAAGGCGATCGAGGCGATCACGGCGGACGGCACGCTCGAGTCTCTGCAGGCCAAGTGGTTCCCGGGAACCGAGGACCTGCCCGAAATCAAGTAGCGCGCAGACGCATGTCGGGAATGGGCTTCGGAGCGCGGGTCGAGCCGCAGGGCGCCGGCGGGCCGGGCGGCCAACCGCCGAGCGGGGCGTTCGACGCCAGGCGCGGCGGCTCGCGCCGGCGCAACGCGATCATCTCGACGGTCAGCACGGTGGTGTTCTTCGCCGCCGTCGCCGGCCTGATCGCGGCCTCGCCGGGCGTCAACAAGGTCGTCGAGTCGTTCTTCTCGCTCACGGGCTTCGAGGAGAGCTTCGGCCCGGTGTCGACCGGATTCTGGATCAACGTGAAGCTGATGCTGATCTCCGAGGCGCTCGTGCTCGTGCTCGGGCTCGCCGTGGCGGTGGTCCGAAGCCTTCCCGGGCCGGTGATGGCGCCGCTACGCGTGGTGGCGCTCATCTACACCGACGTGTTTCGCGGCGTACCGCTGATCCTCGTGATCTTCATCGTCGGCCTCGGTCTGCCCGGCTCTGGAGCTCGAGTTCATCTCCACGCAATCGGTGTTCGTGTACGGGGTGGTGTCGCTGGTGCTCGTCTACTCGGCCTACGTGGCCGAGGTCTACCGGGCCGGCATCGACTCCGTGCACCCCAGCCAGCTGGCCGGCGCCCGCTCGCTGGGCCTGACCCAGTGGCAGGCCATGCGCTTCGTGATCCTTCCCCAGGCCATCCGCCGGGTGATCCCGCCGCTGCTCAACGACTTCATCGGCCTGCAGAAGGACACCGCGCTCGTGTACCTGCTCGGGATCATCGAGGTGGCCCGAGCGGCGGAGAACTACGCCTCGGAGACGTTCAACTTCACCGGCTACACGATGGCGGCGCTGCTCTTCATCGCGGTCACGATCCCGCTCGCGCGGACCACCGACTGGCTCATCGCACGCGATCGCCGGCGCATGGCGTCCACCCCGGGATGAACGACACCGCGCCGCTACTGCGCATCGAGGGGGTGCACAAGCGCTACGGCGACGTGGAGGTGCTGCGCGGCGTCGACCTCGACGTGCCCGAGGGCAGCGTGATCTGCCTGATCGGCGGGTCGGGCTGCGGCAAGTCGACCCTGCTGAAGTGCGCGAACCTGATCGAGCCCGTGCACGGCGGGCGCATCATGCTCGAGGGCGAGGAGATCACCTCCGACCGGGTGAACGCCGACAGCGTGCGCCGGCACATCGGCATCGTCTTCCAGGCCTTCAATCTCTTCCCGCATATGAGCGTGATGGCCAACGTGACGCTTGCCCCCCGCCGGGTGCTCGACCTCCCCCAGCGCGAGGCCGAGGAGCGCGGACGCGAGCTGCTCTCGCGGTTCGGCCTGGCCGACAAGGGCGACGAGTATCCCGACCGGCTCTCCGGGGGACAGCAGCAGCGGGCCGCGATCGTGCGTGCGCTGGCCATGGAGCCGCGGCTGCTGCTGCTCGACGAGGTGACCAGCGCGCTCGATCCCGAGCTGGTGGGCGAGGTGCTGACGGTGATCCGCGAGCTGGCGGAGTCCGGCATGACCATGGTGATCGCCACCCACGAGATGGGCTTCGCCCGCCAGATCGCCGACCGCGTCTGCTTCATGTCCGAGGGCGTGATCCTCGAGGCGGGGCCACCCGACCAGATCTTCGGCAGCCCGCGCGAGGAGCGCACACAGGGTTTCCTCAAGCGCATCATCGAGGCGGGCCGCGCCGCCGACGTCGAGGCCCGGGCCTGAGGCCCGAGGCTTAAGCCGCTTCTTCGCGCGCGCGCTCGGCGTCGCGCAGCTCGCGCAGGGCGCGCTTGCGCTCGTCGCGGCTCGTGCGGTCGAGCATCAGGACGCCGTCGAGGTGGTCCATCTCGTGCTGGATCACGCGGGCCTCGAGACCGGAGGCCTCGACGAGGCGCTCGCTCCCCGTGCTCGTCCTGCGCGCGGACGCGCACGTGCACCGGACGCTCGACGTCGACCGCCACCCCGGGTATCGACAGGCAGCCCTCCTCGCCGGGCTCGAGCTCGTCGCCGGCCCACTCGAGCTCGGGGTTGGCCAGAGCGATCAGCGGGGCGTCGGGCCCCACGCGGTACACGAGCAGCCGCTGGGAGATACCGAGCTGCGGTGCGGCCAGGCCGATGCCTATCGCGTCGTTCATGATCCCGGCCATCCGGCTCACCTGGCGGCGCAGCGAGTCGTCGAAGCGGTCGACCGGCGTGGCGCTCGACTTGAGCACCGGATCGCCGAGCTTGCGGATGAAGGACATCGCCGCGACGCGTCGCGCTTCGACCTCGGGGTCGAGCGCGGCCGGCTCGTCTTCTTCGGCCGGCTCCGACCTCGGCATCCCGTGGCTTGAGTTCGCTCTCGGTGCCCATCGTGGGCAAGTTTATTGAGGGTCTACGTCGACCGCAAAGCTCGCGCCGGCGTGCGCGCGGGCGCCGGCCACCTGCTCGACCGCGTCGCGCACGGCGGTCACGGCCCGCTCGCGCTCCCGCGCGCGGATCACGAGCTGCGCTCGGTGGCGGCCCTG
Organism: uncultured Thermoleophilaceae bacterium; assembly: GCA_963728155.1. Taxonomy (GTDB): domain Bacteria; phylum Actinomycetota; class Thermoleophilia; order Solirubrobacterales; family Thermoleophilaceae; genus JACVRW01. The sequence continues at coordinate 159,546 of CAVSJF010000004.1, forward strand.
GCGGCGAAAGAGCGGCGCCGGCCCCAGGGCGGGCACGCCCGCCGCCTCGATCAGCGCGCGCACCGCTTCGGCCGCGGCGTGGTCGGGCCCGGCCTCCGTGGAGGAGCAGACCACGCGGATCAGGTGTCCGTACGGGGGATAGCCGAAGACCTCGCGGCGAGGCAGCTCGCCGGCGATGAACCCGGCGGAGTCGTGCTCGGCCGCGTGGCGCAGCGCCCGCGCGGCGGGATCGAGCGCCTGCACGATCACCCGCCCCCCGCGAGGGCCGCGGCCGCTGCGCCCCGCGAGCTGGGCCACCAGCGCGAAGGTGCGCTCCTCGGCGCGGAAGTCGGGGAAGCGCAGCGTGGCGTCGGCGTCGAGCACCACGCCGAGCGTGACGTCGGGAAAGTCGTGGCCCTTGGCCACCATCTGAGTGCCCACGAGCACGCCGGCCTCGGCGCGCTCGAAGCGGCCGAGCACCGAGGCCACCCCGGCCGCCGCCGCGACGTCGGAGTCCAGACGGAACACGGGGAGCGGGCTGACCAGGGCCTCGAGCTCGTGCTCGAGCTGCTCGGTACCCGTGCCGTGGCGGGCCACCGACACCGAGGCGCACTCGGGGCAGGTGCTCGGGGCCCGCCCGCGATGGCCGCAGTGATGGCAGGCCACCTCGCCGGCGGCCTGGTGGTAGACGAGCGTGACGTCGCAGTTGGGGCACTCCCACACCCGGCCGCACAGCCGGCACGAGAGGAAGTTCGACCAGCCGCGCCGGTTGAGCAGCACGATCGCCTTCTCACCGCCGCGGCGGACCGCGTCGAGCTCCTGGCGCGTGCGCTCGTGCAGTGGGCCCGAGGTGCCGGCCATGTTCACGATCTCCACCGGGGGCAGGGTGCGGCCGTCGACGCGCTGGGCCAGCTCCAGGCGTTCGTAGCGGGCCAGGCTCTCCGGACGCGGGGTGGCGCTGCCGGCGACCAGCACGGCGCCCTCGAGGGCCGCGCGGCGCTCGGCCACCACGCGCGCGTCGTAGCGGGGGTCGCCCTCCTGCTTGTACGAGCCGTCGTGCTCCTCGTCGATCACCAGCAGCCCGAGGTCTCCAAACGGTGCGAACACCGCCGAGCGCGGGCCGACGCAGACCCGGGCCTCCCGCGGCGCATACGCCACCACTCGTCGTAGCGCTCGCGGGCGGACAGGCGCGAATGCATCACCGCCACCGCGTCGCCGAAGCGCTCCACGAACCGTCCCGCGGTCTGCGGCGTGAGCGCGATCTCGGGCACGAGCACGATCGCCGAGCGCCCGCGCTCGAGCGCAGCGGCCACCGCCCGCAGATAGACCTCGGTCTTCCCGCTCCCGGTGACTCCATGCAGCAGCAGCGGGCCGCCCGGAGCATCGAAGCGCCCCACGATCCGCGCCAGGGCAGCGGACTGGGCCGCGGTGAGATCGACCTTGCCGGCCCTGGCGCCCACGCGCTCCACCACGCGGGCGACGGGGCGGGTGGGCGGCGTTCTCCAAGCGCACGAAGCCGCGGCGCTCGAGGCTGCGCAGCGTCGAGTGGTCAGCTCCGGCCCGGCGGGCCACCGCCGTGACCGCCGCGGGCCCGGCGGCCAGGGTGTCGAGCGCGGCGCGCTGGCGATGGCCCAGCCGCTCGGCGGACGCCAGCGCCTGACGGCCGTTCTCGGTGAGCGCGGCGCGCAGGGACCGGCGCGGGCGCAGCGGGCGGGCCGAACCCGTGCCCGTGCCCGGCGGAAGCACGAGCGCGAGCCCGCGGGCGGGAGTGGACACGTATTCGCGCGCGACCCAGAGGCCGAGTCCGACGAGGCCCTCGGGCACGTCGGCCTCGAGGGCCGCGATCGGCTGGGCGAGGCGCTCGGGTTCGATCTCGCTCGTCTCGGCCAGGTCCACCACCACGCCGAGCAGCCGGCGGCGCCCGAACGGCACCACCAGCATGCTGCCCACGCCCACCGCCTCGAGCGCACCGGTCAACAGGTAGTCGAAGGGCCCGCGAAGTGCACGCGCTGGAGTGAGCGGCTCGACCTTCGCGATCACTCTTCGAAGTTACGGCGCGAGCCGGACGGGGCCGTGCGCGGGACCGGAGCGAGAGTGCCGTGCGCGAGGGGCCGGGCTGGCCCGGACCGGAGCGACACTATTTGTGACCATATGCCCCATGGCGATCGATTTCGCGGCCGAGGGCCTGCTCGACGGGGCGCCGGACGAGCGCGCCCGGGAGGCTCGGCTCGAGTTGCTGCGCACCCTGGAGAGTGAGGGGTTCACCCTCGACGAGCTGCGCCGGGCCGCGCATGAGGGCCGGCTGGCGCTGCTTCCCGTCGAGCGGGTGCTCGAGGCCGAGGGGCCGCGCTACACCCTGGAGGAGCTGGGGCGCGAGACCGGCCTGGGGCTCGAGTTCATGGAGGAGGCGCGGCGTGCCGTAGGCGCTCCCGCCGTCGAGCCGGACCAGCGTGTGCTGACCGAGGAGGATCGCGAGCTCGCGTTCGGCGCCGCGGCCCTGATGAGCAACGGGCTCGACCGGGAGCGCTTTCTCGAGCTCACGCGCGTGATGAGCCAGGCCATGGCCGGCGTGGCCGCGAGCTTCGCCTCGATCTGGGGGGAGGCGCTGATGCGCCCCGGGGACACCGAGCGCGACCTCGGCCTGCGCTACGCCGAGTCGCTGCGCAATCTCGCGCCGCTGGCCGGGCCCTCGATGCAGCACCTGCTCAACCTCCGCATGCGCGAGGTCATTCGCCAGGCGGTGGTGACCCAGGCCGAGCTCAGCGGCGGGCTCCCGGGCACGCAGTTCGTGACCGTCGGCTTCGTGGACATCGTCGGCTTCACCGAGCTGGGAGAGGAGATCCCTCCCGGCGAGCTGGGCGCGGTGGTGCGCGAATTCGAGCTCAGCGTCGAGGAGGCGGTCCGTCCGCCGGTGCGCCTGGTCAAGACGATCGGCGACGCCGCCATGCTGGTGGCCACACAGGCCGAGCCGCTGGTGGCGGCGGTGCTCGAGCTGGTGGAGGCCTCGCGCGAGAGCGAGGAGCGCCCGCTGCTGCGCGGGGGCATAGCTTCAGGCGAGGCCCTCCCGCGAGCGGGCGACTGGTACGGCCGGCCGGTCAACCTGGCCGCGCGCCTGACCGAGTTCGCCCGCCGGGGCAGCGTGGTCGCCTCCCGGGACGTGCGCGACGCGGCGCCCGAGGGCTACCGCTGGTCGTTCGCGGGCCGCCCGCGGTTGAAGGGCGTGAGCGGCGAGGTGGAGGTGTACCGGGTGCGGTCGGTGGAGGACTAGCCCGGCGAGCCGGCCTCGGGCTTGCGCGTGACCTCGATCATGTAGTCGACCATCACGTCGCGGTCGCCGAGCTCCAGGTGGTAGGCGTCGGAGAGCTCCTCCACGCGTGAGATCTGCTCCGACTTCTCGGAGAAGATCTCCTGGAACTCGAAGAAGCCGAAGTCCACGACCCGGGAGCGGTAGCCGAGCGCGTCGAGCTGCTCGGCCGTGCGCTGCTGTCCGATGATCGACAGCTGCAGCAGGTAGGCGACCCCGTCATCGGCCAGCGCCACGGGGAGCAGAGCCACCAGGTGGTCGATCAGGTTTCGGCCCCAGTAGTCGAGCGGGCGGTGCGTCGACACCTGCTCGAAGGGGTCGACCGGCATCTGGTAGAGGCTGGCCACGATCACGTCGTAGCGCTCCTCGGGCACCCACGGGAAGAGATCGACCGCCGCCGCGCTGATGCGATCGGCCACCCCGTTGCGAAAGGCGTTGGTCATGGTGTTGGACACCGCCGCCTCGTCGATGTCGATGGCGTGGACGTGCGCCGCTCCGTTGCGCGCCAACTGGACGGATTGCAGGCCCGTGCCGCAGCCGATGTCCAGACAGCGCTGGTGCGCCCCGATTCCCTCGCGGAACAGGTACTTCCACACCAGGAAGCTCCCCTGGGTGGGGGCGAACACGCCGGGCTCGACCCTGAGGTCGGGAAAGTCCAGCGGATAGAGCGCACGCCCGCGGGCGTCGGTCCACGGCTCGGCCACGCCGCGCGGCGCCTCTCCGGTGTCCGCGTCGTCGCCGGGCAGCTCGTTCCGCCGCTTGCTCTCCGGCCTGGTGTCGGCCAGGGCGGTCCGCGCGCGCGGCCAGGTGCTCGGGGCCCACCCCGCAGCAGCCGCCGATGATCTGCGCCCCCTCCTCGCGCCAGCTGAGCGCGAGCTCGGCGTACTCGGCCCCGCCGATGCCGGTCGCCGAGCGCCAGCCGCCGGCCGACAGGTAGCCGAGGTTGGGGTAGGCCCCCAGCGGCAGGTCGGTGAAGTCGCGCAGCCAGGAGATCATGCCCGGCACGTGATCGGGCGGCATGCAGTTGATCAGCAGGGCGGAGACGCCCATCTCCTCGAAGCGCCGCACGTCGCGGCCGAAGGCATCGCCCTCCGGCCCGCCCCAGTGCTCCCCGTAAACCCCGCAGACGCCGTGGCGGCAGCGCCGGAAGCTCAGCCACAGGGGGAGCCCGGTCTCCAGCAGGCGCTCGACCGTCGCGTAGGTGGAGCCGCGGACCAGCGACAGGGTCTCCATCAGGATGAGGTCGGGCGGGTCGTCCTCGAACACGCGGGCCAGCAGCCGGATCGTCTCCTGCCCGTCGGGCGTGTCGACGTCGCCGTTGATGCTGAAGGCGACCGCACACTCCTCAGCGCGACCGCCCTCCTCGGCCGCCGCTCGCGCCAGGCGCACGCCCTGGCGCGCGACGTCCATCCAGTGCACTGGGCGCGAGCCCTGCACCAGCTCGTGTTGCTGACGGGCGGCGGTCGGGAGCGCCCAGGTGTTGGTGGACAACACGTCGCAGCCGGCATCGACGTAGCGGCGGTGGACGCTCTGGACCTGCTTCGGCTGCTCGACGATCGCCGTCGATGCCCCAGAGGTGCTCCTCCAGCTCGGGGCGCTCGCCGGAAACGTCGATCAGCTCCGTGCCGATCGCCCCGTCGAGCACCACGCACCGGTCGGTCGCGATGAATTGAGCCACGCGGGCGTAGGCGTTCTGCGGCACGGTGTGGATGCCGGACAACCTAGCCCAGCCGGCGCCCGAGCGGCACTCTCGACCGGCTAGGTTGCCCTAGACTTTTGGGGCGCTTGACCCCCGGGAACGATGACATCCGCGCCCTGGTGGAACTTCAGCAGCTCCAGCGCGAGCTGATCGAGCAGCGCTACGTTCGCCGGGCCGACGGTCTCGAGCGCGTCGGCGAGGCGGTGCGCCGGCTCGGGGAGGTCGGGTCGCCGTCCGGGCTGATCGCTCGCTCGGCCGAGGAGCTCGGCGTTAGCTCGAGCTTCGACCACGTGCTGGTCAGCCGGGTCGAGCGAGCCGAGCTGGTGCCCCTGGCGGCCTGGAGCTCCGACGGCGCGGCGCACGAGCTCGCCGGGCCGGCGGGCCCCGCGCTCGCGCTCGGGTATCCGCTCATCGATCATGACGTGGCGCAGCGCCAGGAGGGGGCCATCGTCGACGTGGCACAAAGCGGCCCGCGCGCACAGCCGCTGCTCGCCCGCGAGCGGGGCTGGGACTCGTACGTGGTCGCCGCGATAGTGCTCGAGGGAACGACCGTGGGGATCCTGCACGCACATCGCGCCGGGGATCCGCCCCTGGACGAGCTCGACCTGCGCGTCGCGTCGCTGTACGCCGAGGGCCTGGGCCACGTCCTTCGAGCGCGCGGTGCTGAGGGACAAGCTCGCCCGCCAGCGCGGCGAGCTCGAGTCCGCTGCCCAGTGGATCAACGGGCGCCTGCTCGACGACGCGGGCGACGATGCGCCGCGCGCGCGCCACCAGGCCGCGGGCGAGATCAGCGAGATACTCACGCCCCGCGAGCTCGAGGTCCTGCGTCTCATCACTCGGGGCCTCTCCAACCGCGCGATCGCGTCGGCCCTCGTCCTGCGCGAGGGGACGGTCAAGTACCACGTGAAGAACATCCTGCGCAAGCTCCAGGCGCGCAGCCGCGCCGAGGCCGTTTCGCGCTACATGCAGCTCAGCGCGGCGGCCGAGGTGCGCGCGTGAGCGCGCCCTCCGAGGCCGCCGACGCCCACGCCGCGCAGCTCGAGCGCCTGCGTGAGCGCTACGAGACGCGCTTCGCGGCCATGGACGCGGTGCACGCTGCGATCGCCGGCCTGCGCGAGGTCACCTCGCCGGCCGCCATCCTCGGCGGTGCCCCGGTCGGGCTGTGCCGCTGCTCGAAGCTCGAGCGCGCCGTGATCAGCCTCGTGCGCGACGGTCACCTCGTCGCCGAAGCGGCGTGGTTTGAAGACGACGCCGTGGGAGCCGCCAAGGCACTGGAGATGCTCCGGGCCGACGCCCCGCGGCTCGAGCACCCGCTCGTCGAGACCGACGTGGTGCGCCGGCGCCGCGCCACGATCGTGACGGACGCCCAGGCGCATCCTCGGGTGCACCGCCCCACGGCGCGCACCATGGGCTGGCACACCTACGTGGCCGCACCGCTGGTGGTCGGCGGCCGGCTGATCGGGGTGATCCACGCGGACGCCGGCAGGTCGGGCGCCGCACTCGACGTGCTCGCCGGCGACGTGCTCTGGACGTTCGCCAAGGGCCTGGCCGACGTGTACGAGACGGCCTCCCTGCGCCGCGCGCTCAGGCGCCAGAGCTCCGAGATGCGGAAGTTCGTGGAATGGCTCGGCGCCCGTTCGAGCGAGCTCAGCGACGGATCGATGCATTTCGCCACCGAGCAGGGCGAGGGGTCCAGCCCGCCGGGCGGGCTCGACGTACGCCCCGCCGGTGCCCGCTTGGACGACCGGGCCGCCTTCGACGGCCTGCTGACCCGCCGGGAGCTGGACGTCCTAAGGCTGGTGGTGCGTGGTCAGCCGAACAGCGCAATCGCCGACGGGCTGGTGATCTCCCAAGCCACGGTCAAGTTCCACGTGACCAACATCCTGCGCAAGCTCCACGTGAGGAACCGCGCCGAGGCGGTGGCGCGCTACCACCGCCTCGTCAGCGGTCGTACGGCTTAGACGCCGAGCTCCTCGGAGGCCATCTGAGCGCCCTTGATCCGGTTGCTGATCTTCTGCATGGCCACGTCGCGGGCGAAGTCCGGCGAGCCGTGCTTGGGCTTCACGTCGCGACTGAAGGGAGAGAAGCCGCAGTCGTCCGTGGCCCCGAGCCGCTCCACCGGGATGTACTTCGCCGCGGTCACGAGATCGTCGCGCACCTGCTCCGGGGTCTCGACCTCGGGGTCGAGCGGGTTGATCACGCCCATGAAGCAGACCTGCGGAACGCCGTTGGCATCGTCGCGGCTGTACTCGCCCACCAGCTTGTAGACGTTCTCCTTGTCGTCCTCGCTCGCGCACTGGATCAGGAAGTAGCCCGCGTTGAGCTGGAACATCTTGCTCAACAGCTTCTCGTAGGGCACGTCCTTGGAGTGCACCGAATCACAGTCGCCGCCGGGGCAGGTGTGGATCCCGATGTTCTTGCGCTCCTCGGGTGAGAAGCGGTCGAGCACGCGGTTGTTGAGGTCGATGAACTCCTGGAGCATGTCCTTGTTTGTCCAGGGGTTGCGGGAGTCGTTCTTGTTCGCGAGGCGGCCCTCGGTGAAGTCGATCGATACCCGCTCGGCGCCGGCGTCGAAGCACTGGCGGATGTCCTTCTCGACCTCGTCGCAGAGATCGTCGAGGAACTGCTCGCGAGAGTAGCCCTCGATCTCCTCCTCGAGCGGATAGAGCAGCATCAGCATCGAGGGGGCGATCACCGCCTGCTTGACGCCCTTGGAGGCGACCTGCTTGTTCTTCTCGACGAACTCCGACGCGAACGTCTTGTAGCGGAAGGGCCCGCCGGTCAGCCGCGGCAGCTGACGGTGGTGGCCGTCATCGAAGATGGCGAAGAACTGGCCGTCGCCGGCCAGGTTGTCGGCCAGGCCGGTGCCCGCCAGAGTGTCGGTGATCGGGTAGGTGGCGAAGCTCGACTCGCGCTGCTCGCCGTCGGTGACCAGCTGCTCGCCGGTCTCCTCGAGGCGCTTGATCGAGTCCTGGGCCGCCTCGTCCTGTAGGGCCTGCAGGTCCTCCCAGGTGATCTCGCCGTCGTCGAGCTTCTGGTAGCCCTCCTGAAGCTTCATGGGCCGAGGCAGCGACCCGACCAACTCGGTGGGAATGGCCATCCTTGTTCTCCTCTCTCCGTTGCAAGACCGATGTAGACCGATCGGTCTCGTGCGACTTGGAGAAACTACTTCCCCGCCCCTGGGAAAGTCAATCGTGGCCGCGCCGGGCGGCCCGCAGGTGAGCGAGTGCGTCGTGTCCCACGCGGGCGAGCCCCAGCGGCTGCCCCGCGGCTCCGATCGCCTCGAGCGCCTCGGGCGGGCAACCCTGCGGAAAGAGCAGCAGGTAGTGCGTTTCGTCCTCGCACACGACCGAGACGGGTGCGCCCGCGGTCGTCGCGCTCTCCACCCGGCCCGGCGTGAGGTCGCCCGGGAGCGCGCTCTCCGTCAGCACGACGGAGGCCTTGGGGCCCACCATCGACAGCGCCTCGCCGTCCAGCAGCAGCCGGGCGGTCACGGCGATGCCCGTGGTCGACGCCGCGCGGCTCACCACCTGGCGCCAGCGGTCCACGGCGCCCGTCTCGCCCGCCACGAGTGCGCGCTCCGGCGCGACCCGGCAACACCAGGTGTCGGCCACGCAGTGGGCCTCCCCGCTCTGCGGCACGCCGCCCGGGATCGCCGACTCGAGCGCCTCGCTCAGCACAGCCTGCGCGCCCGCCGCCTCCAGGAGGCGCAGCTCCGCGCGCTCCACCAGCCCCACCGCCTTGGTGCAGACGGCGATCTCCGACGCCGCCGACCCGTAATTGGCGACCACCTTGCGCCCGCCGAGATCGACGAGCACGGCGGCATTGGCTCCGGTGAGCATGTCCCGCGATGGTACGGCGACTCGACGCCCGCTGCACTACCCCAAAGGCGAGTTTTCCCTCGCCTGTCGGGAGGGCCGAAGCCGCAGCGGCGGCGCTGAGCCCGGCTGGACAGGCGCTATCCTCGCCCTGTGCGCCCACCTATAGGAGCCGTGGGGGAACAGCCTTCGGCGCGGGATCGGATTCTCGATACGGCGTACGACCTGTTCAGCCGGCACGGGATTCGCGCCGTGGGCATCGACCGGATCATCTCGGAGTCGGGAGTGGCCAAGATGAGCCTCTACCGCAACTTCAACTCCAAGGATGAGCTGGTGCTGGCCTTCCTCGCCGAGCGCGAGGAACGCTGGACCCGGAACTGGCTGCGCGCCGAGGCTCAGCGCCGCGGCGAGACCGGCGCACAGCGCCTGTTGGCCATATTCGACGTCTTCGGCGAGTGGTTCGCCCAGGCCGACTTCGAAGGTTGCTCGTTCATCAATGTGCTGCTCGAGTTCACCGAGCCCGATCACCCGGTGCGCGCCGCGAGCGCCCAATACCTCGCGAACATCCGCGGCTACGTGCGCGAGTTCGCCGAGGACGCCGGCGTGGAGGACCCGGAGGCCCTGGCCGGGCAGTGGCACATCCTCATGAAGGGCTCGATCGTGGCCGCCGCCGAGGGCGATGCAGAGGCGGCGCAGCGCGCCCAGCGGCTGGGCCGGCTGCTTCTGGAGAGCGAGGGCGCTCGCGGGGTCGGGCCGCAAGCGCTCGGCTAGGCCGAGCGCGCGCGGAGGTTCTCACCGCAGCGCTGACGCGGGCTCGTCGAGCCCGGCGGCCGCGCGGAGGATCTGCGCCTTGTCGGTCTTCTCCCAGGTGAAGTCGTGGTCCTCGCGGCCGAAGTGGCCGTAGGCCGCGGTCTTCTGGTAGATCGGCCGGTGCAGCTTGAGCTCCTCGCGAAAGGCGCCGGGACGCAGGTCGAAGTGCTCGTCGACCAGCCGCGCGATTTCCCCGCGGGCGATCTTCTCGGTGCCGAAGGTCTCCACCATCACCGACACCGGATGCGCCACCCCGATCGCGTAGGCGACCTGGAGCTCGCAGCGGTCGGCCAGACCGGCCGCCACCACGTTCTTGGCCACATAGCGGGCCGCGTAGGCCGCCGAGCGGTCCACCTTGGACGGATCCTTGCCCGAGAACGCCCCACCGCCGTGGCGGGCCATCCCCCCGTAGGTGTCCACGATGATCTTGCGGCCCGTCAGCCCGCAGTCGCCCACCGGGCCGCCGATCACGAAACGGCCGGTGGGGTTGACGAGGAACGTCTTGCGCAGCTTGCCGGCGTCGTACAGGTCGCGGGGCAGGATGGGCTCGACCACGTGCTCCCACAGGTCGTCGGGAATGAGCGACTCGGCGCCCTCCTTGTGCTGGGTCGAGATGAGGAGCTTCTCGATCTCCACCGGCCGGCCATCGCGATACCGCACCGAGACCTGCGTCTTGCCGTCCGGTCGCAGGTACGGCACGACCTCCGCCTTGCGAACATCGGCGAGACGCTTGGCGAGCCGGTGCGCGAGCGAGATCGGCAGCGGCATGAGTTCGTCGGTCTCGTTCGACGCGTAGCCGAACATCATGCCCTGGTCGCCCGCGCCCGCGATGTCGAGCTCGTCGTCATCGGCGGCGTCGGTGCGCCGCTCGAGCGCCTGGTCGACACCCTGCGCAATGTCCGGCGACTGCTTGTCGATGGCGTTGAGCACCGCGGCCGAGTCCGCGGAGAACCCCAGGTCGGCGTCCACGTAGCCGATCTCGCGGATCGTCTCGCGCGCCACCCCTTGGATGTCCACGTACACCTCGGTGCTGATCTCCCCCGACACCACCACCAGACCGGTGTTGACCAGCGTCTCACATGCCACCCGCCCGGTCGGGTCCTCTGCCATCACGGCATCCAGCACACCGTCGGAAATCTGATCAGCGATCTTGTCCGGATGGCCCTCCGTGACCGACTCGGAGGTGAACAGGAACTCGTTGTCTGAAAGCGGCTGCGTGGTCATGAGCCGCGCAAGGCTAGCGACCTGACGGGGTGCTGCGGCACGGCTACTCGAGCACCACGGTCAGATTCGCGCCCTCGTTGGAGGGGCTCGAGCCCACGACCAGCGCGCGGCCGCCCTTGTCGGCTATCACCTGGAAGGTGTTCTGGGCGGCGCTCGCGACCGTCACGTTCCAGCCTTCCTTGGGCAGCTCGGCCTTGTAGAAGGCGAAGGCGTCGTCGGCCGAGGGGATGCGGCCGAAGGCCTGGTACTTGCCGTCGCCGGTGGACGAGGACACCACGTCGAAGTCGTCGGGCATGGGGACGTCGCCGGGGAAACCGTCGACCAACTCGCCCTGCTTGCTCTGGAGCTTCTGGCCGCCGACCTCGATCTCGATCTCATCACCGTCCTTGTCGATCTTCACCTCGCCGTTGCTGGCGTCCTCCACCGCCTCCTCGGCGATGCGATCGGTCCCGCCGCAGCCGGCTATCGCCAGCACGAGCGCCAGCAGAAGTGCCCCCATCGTCGTTCTGGTCATGCCCGGGTTTTCGGCCGCGAGCGGCACGGCTGAAGGGCACGCGGGGCCGCCGGGGTGGAAACTGGAGCAATGGATCAATGGCGGACGATCATCGAGCCCTTCCGCATCCACTCGGTCGAGCCGATTCGGCTCACCTCGCGCGAGGAGCGGGAGGCGGCCCTGGTCGAGGCCGACCACAACCTGTTTCGCCTGCGCGCCGAGGACGTGCTGATCGACCTGCTCACCGATTCGGGCACCGGAGCCATGTCCAGCGAGCAGTGGGCGAGCCTCCAGCGCGGCGACGAGAGCTACGCCGGCTCGCCCTCGTGGTTCCGCTTTCTCGGGGCGGTCCAGGAGCTGTTCGCGTTCGAGCACGTCATCCCCACCCACCAGGGCCGCGCGGCAGAGAAGATCCTGTTCAGCGCGCTGGGCGGCCCGGGCAAGGTGATCCCGAACAACACCCACTTCGACACCACCCGCGCGAACGTCGAGTTCACCGGCGCGACGGCCCTCGATATCCCCATCGCCGAGGCCCTGGTCCCCGCGTCGCGGCACCCGTTCAAGGGCAACATGGACGTCGAGGCGCTGCGTAAGGCGCTGGCCGAGCACGACGTACCCGTGGTCTTCGTGACCGTGACCAACAACTCGGGCGGCGGTCAGCCGGTGTCGATGGAGAACCTGCGCGCGGTGCGCGCCACGTGCGACGAGTTCGCGGTCCCGCTCTACCTCGACGCCTGTCGCTATGCGGAGAACGCCTGGTTCATCAAGCAGCGCGAGGAGGGCTACGCCGGCGTCGCGGTGGGCGACATCGTGCGCGAGATGGCCGGGCTCGCGGACGGCATGACGATGTCGGCCAAGAAGGACCCGCTCGGGAACATCGGCGGCTGGCTCGCGCTCAACGACGACGAGCTGGCCGAGGCCTGCCGCAACCTGCTGATCCTGACCGAGGGCTTTCCCACCTACGGGGGCATGGCCGGGCGCGACATGGACGCGCTGGCTCAGGGCCTGCGCGAGTCGATCGACGAGGACTACCTGCGCTACCGAATCCGTTCCACCGCCTATCTGGGCGAGGCGCTCGACGCGGCCGGCATCCCGGTGGTGCTGCCCGTGGGCGGGCACGCCGTCTACCTGGACGCCCGCGCGCTGCTCGACCACATCGACCCGCTCGAATACCCCGGCCAGGCGCTGGCGGTGGCCCTCTACCGCGAGGGCGGCATCCGCGGCTGCGAGATCGGCACGGTCATGTTCGGCATGCATCCCGACGGCAGTGAGTCGGCCGCCCCGATGGATCTGGTGCGCCTGGCGATACCGCGCCGGACCTACACCCAGTCGCACATCGACTACGTGATCGAGGTGTGCCTGCGGGTAGCCGACCGGGCCGGGGAGCTGCGCGGCCTGCGCATCGTCGAGCAGCCTTCGGCCCTGCGCCACTTCACCGCGCGCTTTGAGCTCATCTAGAGCGCGTCGCCGGCTTGCCCCGGCGACGTTCGTGCTGCTGTGGTCGGCGGGCTTCTCCTTCGTGGCGCTCGGCCTGCCGGACTCCGAGCCGGTGACCTTTCTCGCCCTGCGCTACGCGATCGTGGTGGCGGTCCTGCTGGTGGCCTTCCTCGTCCTCCGTCCGCCGTTGCCCACCACGAGGCGCGACTGGATCGACCTGATCGTGGTCGGGCTGGTCTTGCAGGCGGCCTACTTCACCCTGCTCTACCTGGCCCTCGACCTCGAGAGCTCGGCCGGGACGGTGGCCCTGATCGTGTCGCTGCAACCCATCCTGGTGGCGCTGCTGGCGCCCAGCGTGGCGGGCGAACGGGTGTCGAAGACGCGCTGGGCGGGCCTGGCCCTGGGCCTGGCCGGGGCGGCGGTCGTGATCGGGTCGCGCTCGGGCGTCGGCGGCAGCTCGGCAGCCGGCCTGCTCTGCGCGGCGGCGGCCATGGTGGCCCTGACGGTCGGGACGCTCTACGAGCGAAGGCACGGCAGCGAGCACCATCCGGTCACCGCCAACACCGTCCAGTTCTCGGTGGCGTTGGCCGTGACCCTGCCGCCGGCCATCATCTTCGAGGGCTTCGCAGTCGAGTGGACCGGCGATCTGGCGATCTCGCTCGCCTACCTCGTGTTCGCCAACTCGCTCGTGTCGATCACCCTCCTGCTGACGATGGTGAGGCGCAACCAGGCCTCGCGCGTGTCGGCGCTCTTCTTCCTGGTGCCGCCGCTGGCCGCCTTGATCGCCTGGGCGGTACTCGGGGAGGCGCTTCCCGCGGTCGCCTGGGCGGGAATGGCGGTGGCCGCCGCCGGGGTGGCGCTCGCCACCCGCGAGACGGCATCATGAGCGGCCATGCCGGCGTCCACGGAAGTCCCCGACCTGGCCGACGTGCTGAGCGCGCGCCGGCGGATCGGCCCCCACCTGCCTCGCACGCCGCTTCGCAACTACCCGCTGCTGGACGAGCTGGTGGGCGCCGAGGTGCACGTGAAGCACGAGAACCACCTCCCCACGGGCGCCTTCAAGGTGCGCGGCGGCATCAACCTGGTCGCGACGCTCGAGCCGGGGGAACGCGAGAGCGGGGTGCTGGCCGCGTCCACCGGCAACCACGGCCAGTCGGTGGCCTACGCGGCTCGCCTGTTCGGGGCACCGGCGGCCATCTTCGTCCCGGAGTCGCCCAATCCGGTGAAGGTGGCCTCGATGCGCGCTTTGGGCGCCGAGGTGATCGAGGGGGGCGTGGACTTCAACGACGCGGTCGAGCGCTGCGAGGAGGAGGCGGCGCGCCGCGGCGGGCGCTACGTGCACTCCGGCAACGAGCCGCTGCTGATCGCCGGAGTGGCGACCGGATCGCTGGAGACCCTCGAGGACCGGCCCGACCTCGATGTGCTCATCGTGCCCATCGGCGGCGGCAGCGGAGCGGCGGGGGCCTGCGTGGTGGCCCGCGCCGTACATCCCGAGCTGCGCGTGATCGGTGTGCAGTCCGACGCGGCGCCCGCGGCGTACCGCTCCTGGCGCGCCCGCGCGCCGGTCGAGGACCGCATCGAGACCGCGGCGGAGGGCCTCGCGACCCGTGTCCCCTTCGAGCTGCCTCAGGAGATCATGCGCGACGGCCTCGACGACTTCGTGCTGGTGTCCGATGACGAGCTGCGCCGCGCCGCGCTTCACCTGATCGAGCTGACCCGCAACCTCGTCGAGCTGGCGGGAGCGGCGGCGCTCGCCGCGGCGCTGAAGCTGCGCGAGCGCTTGGCGGGTGCACGGGTGGCGATCGTGTGCAGCGGCGGCAACATCAGCCCCGCGCAGCTCGCCGAGCTGCTGGCTACTTCTGGGTCATCGCCCACAGGCCCAGCGCCACAATCCCCAGGCACACGCAACCCATGAGCGCCACGACCGCCAGCCAGGCGCCCCGTGAACCGGCGCTCGCACGCGAGCGGTCGCTCCGGTCGAGGGCGATCACGAGCGTCCCGTAGGCGGCCACCACCCCGACCGAGGCGACGAGGCTGTAGAGCGCCACGTGCCAGAGTGCCTCGACGTCCACGAGTGTGCTCGTGACCATCAGACCGTGTCCGCCGTAACCGGGTCGCGCCGCTGGGTCGCCCAGAACAGCAGGGCCGCGAGGCTCGCTCCCAGCAGACCCACCAGCAGGGCGCCGGTGCCGGAGCCGATGAGATCGCTGAGCTCGAACGCGAGCGCGGCCACCGCGCCCGCTGCCGGGAGGGTGACCAGCCACGCGGTGACCATGCGCCCCGCCAGAGTCCAGCGCACCTCGGCCAGCCGCTTTCCGATTCCCGAGCCGATCACCGCGCCGGACGTGACCTGAGTGGTCGAGAGCGGGAAGCCGTAGTAGGAGGAGGCGAGGATCACCGCGCCGGCCGTCGACTCGGCCGAGAAGCCCTGGGCCGGCTCGACGTCGCCGGTGATCTCGCGGCCCAGCGTGCGAATGATCCGCCAGCCGCCGATGTAGGTGCCGAGGGAGATCGCCGTGGCCGCCGACAGCTTGACCCACAGCGGTACCGTCACGTTGTCCGCATCCATGGAGCCGTGGGCGACCAAGGCGAGCACGATCACCCCCATGGTCTTCTGGGCGTCGTTCGTCCCGTGGGCGAGCGAGACAAGCGAGGCGGAGCCGATCTGGCCGAAGCGAAAGCCGTTGTCGGCGCGCTCTTCGCGTACCCGCTTGCGCATGCGGTAGGCCACGAAGGTGGCCAGCAGGGCGATCGAGCCCGCCGCTAGGGGAGCGAGCGCGGCCGGGATGAGCACCTGGGAGAACAGCCCCTCGGTGTTCACTGCGTCGCTGCCCTGGGCCACCAACGCGGCGCCAACGAAGCCGCCGATCAGTGCGTGGCTCGAGCTCGAGGGCAGGCTGAGGGCCCAGGTGAGGAGGTTCCAGAGGATCGCCCCGAGCAACCCGGCGAACAGCACCTCCAGAGTGATCATTCCCGAGTCGACGATGTCCTCGGCGATCGTGGTCGCCACCGCTATGGAGATGAAGGCGCCGACGAAGTTGAGGACCGCCGACAGCCCGACCGCCCGGCGCGGCGACAGGGCGCGGGTGGCGATCGAGGTGGCCATGGCGTTGGCCGTGTCGTGGAATCCGTTGGTGAAGTCGAAGGCGAGCGCAGTGGCGATCACCACCGCGAGCAGCAGGTCGGAGGACTCCATGAGGCGGGGCTACCCGGCTGTGGCGGATGGCCCACCTCGGGTAACGAGATTTTCACAGGCGGCTAGCCCGAGCGCCCGCGGCTCGTCTTGAAGTCGATCACCAGCGGCACCCCCTGGAGGGCGTAGCGGTCGCGCAGGCGGTTCTCGAGGAAGTAGGCGTAGTCGCGGGTCACCTGGCCGCGGTTGTTCACCTGCACGGCGAAGCGCGGCGGGCGCGTCTCGAACTGGGCCATGTAGTACATACGCAGGCGCTTGCCGCGCACCGAGGGCGGCTCGCGTAGCGACTGCAGGTCGGACAGAAAGCGATTGAGCTCGGCGGTCTGGATCCAGCCCGACGAGCGGTCGGCCAGGCCGAGGGCCTCGGCCACCAGGCGCTTGAGTCCACGTCCGGTCTTCGCCGACACCGCCATGGTCTGAGGGCGCTGGCGCAGCTTCTTGGTCACGCGCGCCTTGGCGGCTTCGAGGTCCGTGTCCGTGGCGTCCCATTTGTTGAGCGCGATCACCGTCGCGCACTTGGCCTTCATCGCCATCTCGGCCACGCGGAAGTCCTCGCTCGTCACGCCCTCGCTCGCGTCGCAGACCACGATGGCCACGTCCGCGCGGTCGGCCGCCTGCTCGGAGCGCAGCTGGGCGTAGTAGTCGACCGTGCCCGCCACCTTGGTGCGCCGCCGCAGGCCGGCGGTGTCGACCAGGATCACCTCGCGCCCGTCGAACTCGATGCGGGTGTCGATCGCGTCGCGCGTGGTGCCCGCCACCGGGGTCACGATCACCCGCTCCTCGCCCAGCAGCTTGTTGAGCAGCGACGACTTGCCGACGTTCGGGCGCCCGATCAGCGCCAGCCGCGTGACCTCCGAGGTCTCAGCACCACCCTCGGGGAGGCGCTCGACGATCAGGTCGAGCAGGTCGCCCGTGCCGAGGCCCTGGGTGGCCGACACCGGCATCGGCGTGCCGAGCCCCAGGCCGTAGAACTCGGAGGCCAGGCCCTCCTGGCGCCCGTCGTCGACCTTGTTGGCGGCCACGATCACCGGCACGTCGCCCCCGCGCAGCTCGCGGGCCAGCTCGGCGTCGCCCGGGCGCAGGCCGGCACGCGCGTCCACCACGAGCACGGCCAGCTGCGAGTCGGCCAGCGCGGCCAGCGACTGGCGGCGGATCTCATCGGCCATCTCGTGCTCGCCGGCCGAGTCGACGCCGCCAGTGTCGACCAGGGTGAACGACAGCCCGTTCCAGTCGGCGTCGATCTCCTTGCGGTCGCGCGTGACCCCGGCCTGCTCGTGCACCACCGCTTCGCGGGTGCCCGAGAGCCGGTTGACCAGGGTCGACTTGCCCACGTTGGGATAGCCGAGCACGGCGACCTTCGAGCGTTTCATGACGCGCTCCTCACCAGCTGCGCGATGCGCTCGACGACCTGGTCGACGGTCAGTCCGCTCGTGTCGAGCTCGACCGCGCCGTCGGCCACCTGAAGGGGTGAGTGCTCGCGCGTCGTGTCCTGGGCGTCGCGCAGGGCCTGATCCTTCAAGACGGTCTCGGCGTCGGTGCCGAGCTCCTGCGCGCGCCGCCTGGCCCGTTCCTCGGGGCTCGCGGTGAGGAAGACCTTCACGGCCGCGTCGGGCGCCACCACCGTGCCGATGTCGCGGCCCTCGGCCACCCAGTCTCCGCCCGCGAGCAGCTCGCGCTGCTTGTGCACCAGCGCCTCGCGCACCTTCGCGTTGGTGGCCACGCGCGAAGCGGCCTCGGACACGTCCGGGGTGCGGATCGCCTCGGTCACGTCCTCGCCGTTGGCGATCACCCGCTCACCCAGCTCGAGCTCGAGCCGTTCGGCCTGTTCGGACGCCGCGCCGCCGTGGCGCAGCGTCATCAGCCCGACCGCGCGGTACATGGCCCCCGAGTCGAGGTAGGTGAAGCCGAGCGCCCGCGCCGCCGCGCGCGCCACCGTGCTCTTGCCCGCGCCCGCCGGGCCATCGATCGCCACCACCATGGTCGGCTGAGGCTAACCGTCGCTGAGCAGCGCGCCCAGGTCGCGCTCGAACCCCGGATAGGAAACCGCGGCGGCGTCCATCCCGACCACCTCGACGCCCCCGGTCGACGCCAGGCCCGCCACCGCGCCCAGCATCGCCAGCCGGTGGTCCCCGAGCGAGTCGATCGTGCCCGCCGGGCAGCGGAGAGCCGTCGCCCCGGACCACGAAGCCGTCCGCGGTCTCCTCGATGTCCGCCCCGAGCCCGCGCAGCCCGGCCACGACCGCCGCGATCCGGTCCGATTCCTTGAGCCGCAGCTCCTCGGCGCCGCGCAGCACGGTCTCGCCCTCGGCGAACGCCCCGAGCAGCGCCACCAGCGTGAGCTCGTCGATGGCCGCCGGCACCTCGTTCGCCTCCACCACCGTCCCCTCGAGCGCCGACGAGGCCACGTCGAGCTCGCCGACCGGCTCGTCGATCGGCCTCGCTCTGCGGCTCCTCGGGGTCGCCGAGGATCACCGCTCCCATCCGCTGGGCGATGCGGAAGAAGCCGGTGCGGGTCCAGTTGAGGCCCACGTCGCGGACCACCACCCGCGAGCCGCCGACCAGCATCGCCGCGGCCACCATGAACGCCGCCGACGAGGGATCGCCGGGCACCGCGATCTCGTCGATCTCGAGCTCGTCCACCGCCGCCACGGTCATGCGCGCGCCGTCGCGCTCGAAGGGCACCCGCGCTCGGCGCATCAGGCGCTCGGTGTGGTCGCGGCTGGGCGCGGGATCGATGATCGTGGTGGCGCCGGCGGCCAGCATCCCCGCGATCAGCACGCACGACTTCACCTGTGCGCTGGCCATCGGCAGCTCGTACTCGATGCCCGTCAGGTCCGCGCCGTGCACGGTGAAGGGGGCGAAACGGCCCTCGCGTGCCTCGAGCCCGGCGCCCATGGCCCGCAGCGGCTCGGCCACCCGGTCGATCGGGCGGCGGCGGATCGACTCGTCTCCGTCGAGGGTCCAGGAGCGTCCCGGCTGCCCGGCGAGCCAGCCCGGCAGGAGGCGCATCAGGGTGCCCGAGTTGCCCACGTCGAGCAGTCCACCGGTGGTCTCGAGGGGGGCGTGGAGCCCAACGCCGCGCACGACGATGCCGCCCTCGCCCTGCTCCTCGATCCCGGCGCCCAGCTTGCACCAGGGCCTCGAGCGTGGATCGCGTGTCGGCCGACTCCAGGTAGTTGCGGATCGTGACCGGCGCGTCGGCCATCGCGCCGAACAGGGCGGCGCGGTGGGAGATCGACTTGTCGGCGGGCGGCGTGTAATCCCCTCGCAGCGGACCGGAGGGCTCGAAGCGCACGTTGCGCCCGCTCATGCCTGATCGACTGGAAAGCCGAGTGCGCCGATCAGCTCGCGGGCGCGCGCCGCGGGCGTGTCACCGCCGATCCAGAGCGTCATGGCCCCGGAGCGCATGTCGGGCGCGGGGGCGAGCGCCATGTCGACGATGTTCACTCCCGCCTTGCCGAGCGCCACCGCCACCTCGGCGACGATACCGGGACGGTTGGGCACGGTGAGACGAAGCTCGTGCACGGGCCCGCCGGTCGCCCCCGTCTCAAGCAGGGCGCGGCGGTCGTCGCGCGCGCGGTCGTTCCAGCCGGCCGTGTCCTCGCCCTCCAGGAGCCCCTCCACGCGCTCGAGCTCGCGGCGGAAATCGCGGATCTCCTCGACGATGGCCGCTCGGTTGGCGCTGTAGATGTCGGTCCACATCTCGGTGTTGGCGCCCGCCACCCGCGTCATGTCGCGGAAGCTGGGGCCGACCTGGCGCAGCGCCTCGCCGTGGTCGAGCAGGCGCCCGGCCGCCTGCGAGGCGAGCACGTTCGCCAGCACGTGCGGGAGATGGCTGAACACCGCGACCAGGCGGTCGTGGGTCTCGGGCTCCACGGCCACGGGCCGCGCCCCGAGCTCTATCACGAAGCGGTGCAGGCGCTCGTAGAGCAGTCCCTGCGAGCGCGAGTGCGGCGTGAGGTACCACACCGCGCCCTGAAAGAGGTCGGCTCGCGAGTGGGCCACCCCGGCGGTCTCGGCCCCGGCCACGGGATGCCCGCCGATGAAGCGCGAGTCGTCGATGGCGGTGAGCAGCTCGCCCTTGGTGGAGCCGACGTCGCTGACCGCGCAGCTCGGCCCCGCGGCCGCCAGGGCGTCGCGCAGCTGGTCCGGCAGGGCGCCCACCGGCGCACACGCGAAGCACAGCTCGGCCCCCTCGAGCGCCTCCTCGAGCGAGCCCGCGGCGTGGTCGATCGCGCCGCGCTCGAGCGCGAGGCCCAGATTGTCCGGGTTGCGCCCGAAGCCCACCACCTCCGCGCCCTCGACGTTCTGGCGAGCGGCCAGGCCGATGGAACCGCCGATCAGCCCTACGCCGAGGACGGCTATGCGCATGGGCCTCCTAAACCGCGGACAGGGTCTTGCCCGCCAGCGCCGCTGCCGCCTCGAGCTTGCGCAGGTACTCCTCGAACCCGTCGGAATGCAGCGCCTGGGGTCCGTCGCACACCGCCTCCTCGGGGCAGGGATGCACCTCGACGATGATCCCGTCCGCACCGGCGGCCGCGGCCGCCAGCGACAGCGGCTCGACCAGCGAGCGCTTGCCCGCCGCATGCGAGGGGTCGACCACGATCGGCAGGTGGGTGAGCTCGCGCAGCACGGGCACGGCCATCAGGTCGAGCGTGAAGCGATAGCTCGGCTCGTACGTGCGGATGCCGCGCTCGCAGAGCATCACGTCGGGGTTGCCCTCCTTGAGCACGTACTCCGCCGACATCAGCAGCTCCTCGAGGGTGGCCGAGAGCCCGCGCTTGAGCAGCACGGGACGCCCGGCCCGGCCCAGCTCGGTGAGCAGGCTGTAGTTCTGCATGTTGCGGGCGCCGACCTGGATCACGTCGGCCACCTCGAGCACCGGGTCGAGGTCGCGAATGTCCATCAACTCGGTCACGATGGGCAGACCCGTCTCCTCCTTGGCCTCGGCCAGCAGGCGCAGCCCGGCCTCGCCCAGGCCCTGGAAGGAGTAGGGCGAGGTACGCGGCTTGTAGGCCCCGCCGCGCAGCATCTGCGCGCCTGCGTCGCGCACGGTGCGCGCCGCGTCCAGCAGCACCTCGCGCGACTCGACCGTGCACGGGCCGGCGATCGTGGCGAAGTTGTCCGCCCCGATGAGCCGCCCGTCGATATCGACCACCGTCCGCTGCCCGCGTCGGTATTCGAGCGAGGCCAGCTTGTAGGGCTTGAGGATCGGAACGAGGTGATCGACCCCGTCGGCCCCCTCCAGGCCGAGGTTGGCCACCTGCTCGCGGTCGCCGATGGCTCCGATCACGGTCACGAACTCGCCGCGCGACAGGTGGGCGTCCGCGCCGACGGCCTCGACTCTTCGGACGACGGCGCTGATCTGCGCCTCCGTCGCCCCCTCTTTCATCACGATCATCATTGGTGTCCTCTCAAAGCCTGGCAGATGTGCAACTTGTGGATGTTGCGAGCGTGGTGGTGAAGGCGTCCGGCGAGGGAGGTTTCCGCTCAGGAAACGGCTGCGAGGTGGGCAGCCAGGGCAGCCGAACGCCTAGCTAAATCGCCAGGTCCGAATAGACACGCCCAGGGGCGCTCGCGAGGAGCGCGGTGGTGGCGGCGTGTCCGGACATCGAGAGGATTGTTAGCACAGCGCTCAGCCGATTGCGAGGACGGCCAGCGCGTGGCTGTGGAATCCCAGCGACCCCCGGGTGCGGGCTATCTCCCCGCTCGTGCGCAGGATCGTGACCGGCGCGTCGCCCGACGCGGCGGCGATGCGGGCGCGCGCGTCGCTCACCCCGGCGCGGGCCACCGAGTCGAACGCCAGCAGCCCGCGCGGCGGCTGGCCGGCGAGCCCATCGAGCGCCTCGAAGCAGGCCAGCGTCGTGGCCTCGGCGACCTGCTCGGGCTCGCCGGTCATGGGCCAGATCAGCGTCCCGGCAGCGACCTCGGAGTTGCAGCTCAGCGTCCGCGCTTCGAAGTCGGCCCCCACCACCGCGCGCACCTGGCTCTCGCGCCCGCGCGCCGCGGCCACGCCGAACGGGTGTAGAAGCGCGATGAGGCCGAACTCCGCCTCGTCGCGCGTCCGGTGGCGCTCCAGGTAGACGTCCAGCGCGGGGCGGTCGTTGAGGCACAACAGCCGCTTTCCCTCGCTCGCAGTAACCAGCAGGGCCTCTCCGCGAGGCCGCCAGCCGTGGCGCACTCCCACTCCGAACGGCGCTGTGGAGCCGATGGCGGCCGCCACCACCGTGCCGTGGTGAGTCCGGCCGCCGTGCATCTGCCCGCCCGCGCACCCGCCGGCCAGCGAGACGGCGGCCCCGGCCACCGAATAGGCGCCCCGCACCACCTCCTGAGGATCGCCGGCGAGGCCGTCGGGGAGCAGCACCAGAGCCCGGTGGGGCAGCTCGGGGTCGATGCCGGCCAGGCACCCGGCGGCCTGCTCGCCCGCGGAGCGCGAGCCCGCCTCCTCCAGGTCGGCGCAGGCCGTGGCCACCGCGAAGCCCCCTCCACCCAGTGCGAAGGCGCTCACCCCCGAGCCGCCCGAGCAGCCGATCAGCGCAGCCGGACCCGCGGCCTCCTGGGCCGCGCGCGCAAGCGCATCGAGATCATGACGCGGCGACGCGGACACCACGACCAGCCGGGGATCCTCCCCGGTGATTGCCGCCGCCACGGCCGCGTGGCCCGCGCGAGCGGAATCGGAGTCGCTGGAGTGTCCGGCGCCGGCCCAGCGTTCCGCTGGGTCGGTTTCCCTGCCGTCTTGCATACCCCCTGCTCACCACTATCGGGGCGATCGGCGGGGGGCGCCACCCCCCGGCGGGGTAACCCGCGGTTAGAGAAGCTCGTCGAGTGCGGCGAGAAAGCGGTCGTTCTCGCTGCGCGTGCCGTAGGTGACCCTCATGCGTCCCACCTCGCCGAGCGCCGTTCCGGCGCGAACGATCACCCCGCGCTGTGCCAGGCCGTCCACGACCTCGTCCTCGTCGCGATCGCCCAGCCCCACCCAGGAGAAGTTGGCCTGGCTCTCGGTGGTGGCGAGGCCCCGGTCGGCGAGCTCCGACTCCACGTGGATGCGCTCGATGGCGGTCTGCTCGATGCGCCGCTCCACCTCGTCTTGGTGGTTGAGCGCCTCGGTGGCCGCCGCAAGCGCGAGCGCGTTGACGGAAAAGGGCTGGCGCACGCGGTCCACCGCCAGCCGGAAGGCCTCCGAGCCCAGGGCGTAGCCCACCCGCAATCCGCACAGGCCGTAGACCTTGGAGAAGGTGCGCAGCAGGACGAGGTTGGGATGCCGCCCGAGCAGGTCGAGCGAGTCGTCGGGGTCCTGGAGCAGGGAGAACTCGATGTAGGCCTCGTCCAGGATCACCGCCACGTGGCGCGGGAGCTCGGCGAGCCAGTCGTCGATCACGCCGGGCGGCAGGGCCGTGGCGCTCGGGTTGTTGGGGTTGCACACGATCACCATCCGGGTGGCGGCCGTGATCTCGCGCGACATCGCCTCCAGGTCGTGCTCGCCCGCCTCGTTGAGCGCCACGGTGATCGCGCGGGCTCCCGCGGTCGCCGCCAGGTGGGGGTAGATCGAGAACGAGGGCCAGGCGTAGACCACCTCGGCGCCGGGCTCGAGCATGGCCTCGCCGGCGGAGAGCAGGATCTCGCACGATCCGTTGCCGATGGCGATCCGGCCCGAGGGCAGCCCCGTTCGCTCGGCGAGCCGGCGCCGCAGAGCCGCCTTGGCCGGATCGGGGTAGCGGTTGAGCGTGCGCAGCTGGGCCTCGACGGCCTCCAGCACGGGCGGGTGGGGGGCGAAGGGCGTCTCGTTGGAGGCCAGCTTCACCAGCTCGCCGTCGAAGGCGTAGGTGGAGGCCGCCGGGTAGACCGGGATCTCTTCGAGGCGGCGGTTGAACTCCAGGCCCGTCACTGGGCCCCCTCGAGATCGCGCCGCAGAGCGACGGCCTCGCGCAGATAGACGTGGTGGGCTTTCACCGAGTCCTCAGCGTAGTAGTGCAGCAGCAGGCGAATGACCCGGGGCAGCGAGCCGGGCACGGGGATCTCCCGGGTGCACAGGAGGGGCACCGCGCTCAATCCGACCTGGCGGGCGGCCACGGCCGGGAAATCGGCGTCGAGGTCCTCGGTGCAGGTGAAGATGCAGCTGACCATGTGGTCGGTGGTGAGCGAGTTGCGCTCCATGACCTCGCGCAGGAGCTCCTCCGTCGCGGACAGGATCGCGCCGGCCTCGTTTTCCTCCACGGTGATCGCGCCCCTCAGCGCTCGCAATCTCACGGCGGCGATTCTGTCAGCCCCGGCGCAGGCGCTCGATCTCCGCGGGCTTGAGCCGGCGGCTCTTCCCGGGCTCCAGGCCGCGCAGCCCGAGCGGTCCGAAGGCCACGCGCTCGAGCTCGATCACCCGATGGCCGACCGCCTCGACCATCCGCCGCACCTGGCGCTTTTTCCCCTCGCGCAGGGTGATCTCCAGCACTCCCGGCGCGACCTGGCGCGCACGGGCCGGAGCGGTGCGCCCGTCGTCCAGCTCCACGCCCTCGCGCAGGGCCTGCAGCGCCCGATGGGACACGCGCCCGGGCTGGACTGCGCGCCCGGTAGACCTTGTTCACGCCGTAGCGCGGGTGGGTCAGCCGCTCGGCCAGCTCGCCGTCGTTGGTCAGCAGGATCAGCCCGGTGGTGTCGGCGTCGAGGCGGCCCACCGGGTACAGGCGGCGCTGCGACCGCACCAGCTGGACGACCGTCGGGCGTCCGTGGGTGTCGTGCGCCGTCGACACCACACCGCGAGGCTTGTTGAGCGCGTGCACCTCGCGCGGCTCGGGCGCGACGGCCCGGCCGTCGACGGCCACCGCGCTCGATTCGTCCACGTCGCGGGCGGGATCGGTGACCGTCTGGCCGCCCACGGTCACGCGTCCCGCGGCGATCAGGCCCTCGGCGGCGCGACGGGAGGCGACGCCCGCGTGGGCGAGGAACTTGGCCAGGCGCATGCGGCACACTCTTCCACGTGGATCTGGCTCTGCTCGAAGAACGGTTGGAGGCTCGCGGCGAGCCCTCCTTTCGCACCCGCCAGGTGTGGGAATGGACGGCGGGCGGTACGGGCTCCTACGCCGAGATGACCAACCTGCCGGTCGAGCTGCGCGATGCGCTGACCAATGAGGTGCCGTTCTCCTCCCTCGAAGCGGTGGACGAGGCCCTGGCTCGCGACGGGACCGAGAAGGTGCTCTTCCACACCGGCGACGGGCGGCCTCTCGAGGCGGTGCTCATGCGGTACAAGGACGGGCGCCGCTCGCTCTGCCTGTCGAGCCAGTCGGGCTGCCCGCTCACGTGCACGTTCTGCGCCACCGGGCGCATGAAGTTCGGCCGCAACCTCACCGAGTCGGAGATCATCGACCAGGCCCTGCACTTCCGCCGCAAGGAGGCGGTCAACCACGTGGTGTTCATGGGCATGGGCGAGCCGCTGATGAACCTCGACAACGTGCTCGCCGCCTGCGAGCGCCTGCCGGAGATCGGCATCGCCACCTCCCACACCGGCATCTCGACCGTCGGTTGGCTGCCCGGCATCGAGCGCCTGGCCCGCGAGGGTCCGCCGGTGCGGCTTGCGCTCTCCCTGCACGCCGCCGACGAGGCGCTGCGCTCCGAGCTGATGCCGGTGAACGACCGCTATCCGCTGCGCGACGTACTCGCGGCCTGCCTTGCCTGGCACGAGCGCCGCAAGCGCCAGGTGTTCGTCGAGTACCTGATGCTCGAGGGCGTGAACGACCGCTACGAGCAGGCCGTGGCGCTCGCCGCCCTGCTGCAGCCGCGCCACGCGTTCAAGGTCAACCTGATTCCGTACAACCCCACGGAATCGGGCTTTCGCGGCTCAGGCCGGGACGCGATCGACGCCTTCCGCAGCGCCCTCGAGGGGTGCGGGGTCCGCACCACCGTCCGGCTCACCCGCGGGCGCGACATCGCCGCCGCCTGCGGCCAGCTCGCCGCTCGCGGCTGAGCGCGGCTCCCAGGGGTAGCGCCCCTCGGCGGCCAGCCAGGAGCCGCCGGTGATCAGCAGCAATCCTGCGGCGGTGGTGATCGTGAAGCCCTCGTCCAGCAACGTCACGCCGTAGACGATCGAGAAGCCGGGCGCGAGATAGCCCACGAGCGAGGCCTTCGCCGGCCCGTCGCTCGACACGAGCGAATAGAAGATCACGAACGCCGCCCCGGTGCACAGCACCCCCAGGGCCAGCAGCGAGCCGATCGCCTCCCACCCGGGGACCCGCGAGGGCAGGTCGAGCGCGGCCAGCGGAGCGGTCAGCACGGAGGCGGTGGCGGCGGTAACCCCCACCATGGCCACGGGCTCGATGTCGTGCACGCGGCGCTTGACGATCCACGCCCCGACCCCGTAGCCGAACGTCGCCAGGACCACGCAGAGCCCGCCCACCAGCGCGGCGGTGCCGCCACCGGCGTCCACGCCCAGCAGCAGGGCCACGCCCCCGATTCCGACGACCACCCCGGCGAGGCTCAGGCCCGAGGCCCGCTCCTCGCCCTCGAGCGCAAAGGCCAGCAGGAAGGTGAAGATCGGCGCCGCGGCCACGAGGATGCCGGTGAGCGAGGAGGAGATCTCCTGCTCTCCGACCGCGATCAGCAGCAGCGGCCCCGCCATCTGCACCACCGCGAGCACCACGATCGGTCCCGCATTGGCCCGCACCCCGGTGAGCACGCCCTGGTGTGCGGCCAGCGGCAAAAGCACCAGCGCCGCGAGGGCGGTGCGCAGCGACACGATCACCGCGGGACTGACGTCGTCCTCGAGGGCCACCTTGATGAACAGGTACGAGGCCCCCCAGAAGGCCGAGAGGGTGCCGAGCAGGATCCACGAGCGGCGCGACATGAGGGCTGAGCATCGCACAGGCAAGCCATCAGTCCCAATGACTACTTCTTCTGGGGGCGATAAGCTGGACTGATGCTCGACGTACGCCGGATGAGAGTCTTGAAGGAGGTGGCCGCGCGGGGCTCGTTCTCCGCGGCCGCCGAGGCGCTGTCCTTCACCCAGTCGGCGATCTCACAGCACGTGGCGGCGCTGGAACGCGAGACCGGCACCCAGCTGGTCGAGCGCGGCTCGCGCGGCGTGCGCCTCACCGAAGCCGGGCGGGTGCTGGTCGGCCACGCCGACGCCATTCTGGCCCGCATCGAGTTCGCGGAGGAGGAGCTCGCGGCGCTGGCGGGCCTGCGCGGCGGGCGCCTGCGGCTGATCTCATTCCAGAGCGGCAACGCCACGCTCGCGCCGCGGGCGGTGGCCGCCTTCCACGAGCGCCACCCCCACGTCGAGCTGTCGATGCAGGAGGCCGAGCCCGAGCAGGCGGCGCCCCGCCTGCGCGCCGGCGAGGCCGACCTGGCCCTCGTCTACGACCATCCCGCGGTTCCGGACCTGCTTCCCGCGGGCCTCGAGCTGGTCCATCTGCTCGACGATCCCTACGACATCATCCTCCGGCAGAACCACCCGCTCGCCGGCCGGCGGCGCCTCTCGCTGGCCGACCTGGCCGACGATGCCTGGATCGCGTCGAGCGCGCCGTGCGGTTGCCGGGCCATCACCGAGAGCGCTTGCCGCGCCGCCGGCTTCAGCCCGCGGGTGGCCTTCGAGGCCGATGAGACCACGGCCGCGCAGGCCCTGGTCGCCGCAGGCGTGGGGGTCACGTTCCTGCCCCGGCTGGCGCTCACCTCCCTGCACCCCGGCCTCGTGGCGCGCAGTCTCAGCGACGCTCCCGTGCGCCGCGTGTGGGCCGCACGCTCCGAGGGCTCCTATGCCTCGCCGGCAAGCGACGCGATGATGCAGATCCTCAGCGACGTGGCCGGGGAGTTCCGCGGCGCCGAGCTTCAGCTGGCCGCGGGCTGAGCCCCGTCGCCCAGCTACCCCGCCTGAGCGCGCTGCTCGCCCGCTCGCAGCAGGCGCTCGCGCAGCTCGCCCTCCTGCTCGGGGGAGGGATCGAACGCCGCCGGGTCGGGCAGGGCGTCGAGGCCGGTCAGGCCGAACAGCTTCTCGAACAGCTCGCTCGAGCGGTAGAGCGTGGCACCGAAGCGCGAGCGCCCCGACTCCTCGATCAGGCCGCGTTCGAGCAGGGTGCCCACCGCAGACTCCGAGGCCACGCCGCGGATGCGCGCGATCTCGGGCCGCGACACGGGCTGCAGGTAGGCGACGATGGCCAGGCACTCGGCCTGTGCCTGGGTGAGCGGGGGCGTCCGCGGCTTGGCCAGCAGCCTGCGCGCCGCGCGCTCGGCCACGGGGTCGGTGGCCAGCGTGAAACCGCCCGCCACCTCGCGCAGCACGACGCCGCGGTATCCCTCCGCGTAGTGCTCGCGCAGCCGGGCGAGAGCCTCGACGACCTCGCCCTCGGACACCTCGCAGGCGTCGGCCAGCCGTTCCACCGCCACGGGCTCGGCGGACAGGAACAGCAGCGCCTCGACGGTGCGGGCGAGGTCGTTCACGAGGCCGCCGCCTTGCGCGTCGCGCCCACCACCGTGATGGGACCGAACGGGATCTCCTGCTCCCACTGCGCCTCGCCGGCCTTGTAGAGCTCGAGCAGCGCGAACAGCGTGACGGCCTCGGTCAGCCGGTCGGCGCCCTGCACGGCCTCGTCGAAGGAGAAGCGGCTGCGGCTCGCCAGGAGCTCGCGCAGGTGGGTCAGGCGCTGCTCGACCGATACCGCGGGCCGGCGCACGTGGCGCAGGTCGAGCGGCGGCGGAGTGCGCAGCAGGTCGCCGACGGCGCGGGCGAGCAGCTCGGGGTCGTAGGCGGGCTCCGCGGCCTCGATCGACACTCGCCGCAGCTCGGGGGGCAGCGCGGCGGAGCGGTAGCGGTGGCCGTGCTCGGCCGCCAGGCGCTCCCTCAGGTGTTCGGCGGCCCCCCGGTAGCGGTGGTACTCGAGCATCCGCGCGAGCAGCTCCTCGGCCGCCTCGCCGGGCTCGAGGTCGAGGCCCTCCTCGTCCTCCTGGGGAAGCATGAGCCGCGATTTCAGCTCGAGCAGCGCGGCGATCAGCACCAGGAACTCGGTGGCCGCCTCCAGATCGAGCTCGCCCGCGCGCTCGAGATGCTCGACGTAGGTGAGCACGACCTCGGCGAGATCCACCTCGAGCAGATCGATCTCCTCCCTGAGGACCAGGGTCAGGAGCAGGTCGAAGGGACCGTTGAAGACCTCGAGATCGAGGTCGAGCGCCGCCACGGACATCGTGTGAAGAGACTAGACCGAAGGGTGGACGCCGGAGGCGATTCCCATCAACTGCCGCACCTCGCCCAGAGTCGGCACGGCGATGGCGCGGGCGCGCTCGGCCCCCTCGTCCAGCGTGCGCTCCAGGCCGGCCTCATCCGCCCGCAGCTCGCGGTAGCGCTCGCGCACCGGCGCCAGCAGCTCCACCACCGCCTCCCCCACCGCGGCCTTGAAGGTGCCGTAGCCCTCGCCCTCGAACTCGCGCTCGACCTCGTCCGGCGCCACGCCGCGGGCCACGGAGTAGATCGCGATCAGGTTGGAGACGCCGGCCTTGTCCGGCCCCCGCACCACCTCGCGCCCTGAGTCCGTCTGCGCGCGCTTGAGCTTTCGCCGGATGTCGTCGGGCTCGTCGTCGATGTAGATCAACCCGGCTTCGGTCCCGAAGGTGGTCGACATCTTGGCCGTCACGTCCTGCAGGTCCATCACGCGCGCCCCCACCTCCGGGATCACGTGCTTGGGCTCGACGAGCACGTCCCCGTAGGTGGCGTTGAAGCGCCGGGCGATCTCGCGTGACAGCTCGATGTGCTGGCGCTGGTCGTCGCCAACCGGCACCTCGTCGGTCTTGTACAGCAGGATGTCCGCGGCCTGAAGGACCGGGTAGAGCAGCAGGCTGGTGCGCACCAGCTCGCGTTCGAGGGCCGCCTTCTCCTTGAAGGCGTGCATGCGCGTGAGGTCACCGTAGGGAGCGACCGAGCAGAGGAGCCAGCACAGCTCGGAGTGCTCGTGGACGTCGGACTGGCGAAACAGGATGCAGCGCTGCGGATCGAGCCCGCAGGCCATCAGCATGGCCGTGGTGTCGAGCACGTAGCCGGGCAGCGCCGACGGGTCGTAGGAGACGCTGGTGGCGTGCAGGTCGACGATGCAGTAGATGGCCGGGTCGCCGCGCTCCTGGCCGTCGAGATAGCCGCGCACCGCGCCGATGTAGTTGCCGAGGTGCTTGCGCCCGGTCGGCTGGATGCCGCTGAAAATGCGCACGGGGGCGAGCATGTTAGGCGTCCGGGCGCGAGCCGAGTTGCACGACGCCCACAGCCTGGTTATTTCAGGCAAGATCGGCGGCGTGCGCTCCGAGGAGCTGAAAGCCGAGGCTGAACGCCTTCAGCGGTGCTGCGACTTCGCGGCCGAGCGGCAGGTGGCCGCGGCCGGCTTCTGGACCAACATCCAGCTCTTCCTGGGCGCGACGGCCGCCGTGCTGGCGGCCTTCGCGAGTGGCTCGGCCTT
The DNA here is from genome assembly GCA_963728155.1 of uncultured Thermoleophilaceae bacterium. Lineage (GTDB taxonomy): Bacteria > Actinomycetota > Thermoleophilia > Solirubrobacterales > Thermoleophilaceae > JACVRW01. Next base: position 189,920 of record CAVSJF010000004.1, read on the forward strand.
CAGCGACCAGAACGTGCTCGCGGGGATCCTCGCCGCCGCCGCGGCGCTCGCCGCGGCGGTCCTGGCGTCGCTTCGCCCGGGCGAGCGCGCGGCCGCTCATCAGAGTGCGGCCCGCAGCTACCACGCGCTCGGCGTCGACATCCGCATCTTCCGCGACTTCGACGCGAAGCCCACCAACGGGCGGCGCGAGGTGGACGTTCTGAGAAAGCTCCTGTCGCGCTCCGCGGCTCTGGACGCGAGCTCCCCATGGGTGCGGCGGCCCTGGGACGCCAGCCCCGCCACCCCTGCGCACCTCGTGCGCGCGGTAACCCGTCAGGTGGAAGAGCGCCGCGCCGGCGCCGCGGTCACCTATCAGCGACCGTGACCGAGACGCGCTCGACCGCGTTGTTGGCGTAGCCCTTCAGGTTCCAGGGCGCCTCGAGCGGCTGGCACTTGCCCGCGGCGTCGGTGGCGCGCGAGCAGAGCACGTGCGCACCGGGCGGCGCATCCCACTCGAAGCTCCAGCCGCGCCAGGCCGATTCGCCCAGCGGAGCCTCCAGGCGCGCGTCCGCGAAGCCGCCCCCGTCGTCGGTCGACACCTCCACCCGCTCGATCGCTCCGTAGCCCGACCACGCGCGGCCCCGCAGCGTGACCGGCCCAGGCGCCAGGTGGCGCTCGCGCGTCATGAAGTCGGGCACTCCGGGGGGAACCATCAGGGAGCGCGGCCTCATGCGGGTAACGGGCGGCCCGGGTTCCCCGTGCTCGTCGTAGAGCCGGTAGGAAACGGAGTTCTGGTAGCCCTCGAAGGGCTCCTCGAGCACGTCGATCCGGTTGAGCCACTTGACGTTCTGCATCCCGTACCAGCCGGGGGCGACCAGACGAAGGGGATAGCCGTGCTGGGACGGCAGCGGCTGCCCGTTCATCTCGAGTGCCAGCAGCCCTCCCTCGGCCTCGGAGAGCGGCATGGAGCGCTCGTAGTCCTGTTCCCGGCCGCCCTCCACGCCCCGGTCGAGGCCGCCGAACAGCACCTCGACCGAGCCGGGTCGCACGCCCGCCTCCTCCAGCAACCCGTTGAGCGCAACCCCCGCCCACTCGGCCGTGCCCACGGCGCCGGTCAGCCACGGCTGCGACAGCGGCCGCGGCGATAGCAGGGCCCGGCCGTTGCCCGCGCACTCGAAGGTCACCGGAAGCGAGACCTGGTCGCGCGCACGCAGGTCGTCGAGCGACAGGCTCAGCGGCCGCTCGACCGCTCCGCCGAGCTCGAGGCGAAAGGACGCGGGATCGACCGCGGGGATGTCGTAGTGGACGAGGACGTAGTGCAGGCCGGCGGGGGTGATCGGTTCGCGCAGCGCCTCCAGCGGGAGCGCGTGGTTGCGCGCCGCCAGCCCGAGCTCGTCGGGGGTTATGCCCTCGTCGGCGACGGTTCCGGCGGGCGCCTCCACGTCACATGGCGCCGGTGCCCGCGGCGGTCTCGTCCGCCGCGCGGTCCGGGTCGCCCGGGTTATCGGCCTCAGGGCGCCAGCGCACCACGGGGCGCTTGGCCGCGCCGGCCTCGTCGAGGCGGCGCACCGGCGTGGTGTAGGGGGCGTTCTTGGCCACCTCGGGATCCTCGGCGGCCTCCTCGAGGATGGCGCGGATCACCTCCGCGAAGTGATCGAGGCGCTCCTTGGTCTCGGTCTCGGTGGGCTCGATCATCAGCGCCTCGTCCACCAGGAGCGGGAAGTAGACCGTCGGCGGGTGCACGCCGTGGTCGAGCAGGCGCTTGGCGATGTCGAGCGTCTTTATGTCGAGCTTTTCCTTCGCCCCCTGGCCCGACAGCACGAACTCGTGCATGCAGAGCCGGTCGAAGGCGACCGGCAGATACTCGGCGATGCCCTCCTCGGCCAAGCGCGCCTTGAGGTAGTTGGCGTTCAGCACCGCGACCTGGGACACGTCCTTGAGCCCGTCCGCGCCCAGCGAGCAGATGTAGGCGTAGGAGCGAACGAAGACGCCGAAGTTGCCCTGGAAGCCGCGCAGCTTGCCGATCGACTTGGGCCGGTCGTGGTCGAGGTCGAAGCGCGGCTCGGCGCCGTTGTCGCCGCCCCGGCGCACCACCTGGGGCGTGGGCAGGAAGGGCTCGATGCGCTCCGACACGGCGATCGGTCCCGCTCCCGGCCCGCCGCCGCCGTGGGGCTGGGTGAAGGTCTTGTGCAGGTTGAAGTGCACGATGTCGAAGCCCATGTCGCCCGGGCGGGAGATGCCCATCACCGCGTTGAGGTTGGCCCCGTCGTAGTAGAGCGTCGCCCCCACCCCGTCGACGATGCGCTTGATCTCCTCGATGTTGCGGTCGAAGAGCCCCAGCGTGTTGGGGTTGGTGAGCATCAGGCAGGCGACCTCGTCGTCGGCCTTCTCGCGCAGGTCGTCGAGATCGACGCCGCCGTGCTCGTCGGTGCCCACCTTGACCACCTTGTAGCCGGCCATCGTCACCGTCGCCGGGTTGGTCCCGTGCGCGGTGTCGGGCGTGAGCACCTTCGTGCGCTGGTCGCCGCGGTCCTCGTGGTAGGCGCGCGTGAGAAGCAGCCCCGCGAGCTCGCCGTGCGAGCCCGCGCTCGGCTGCAGCGACACGTGCGGAAGGCCCGCGATCTCGCCCAGGGCACCCTGCAGGCGCCACATCAGCTCGAGCGCGCCCTGCGCGTACTCGGGATCCTGGAGCGGATGCAGGCGGGCGTGGCCGGGCAGCGCCGCGACCCGCTCGTGCAGCTTGGGGTTGTGCTTCATGGTGCAGGAGCCGAGCGGGTAGAAGCCCTCGTCGAGGTGGAAGTTCTTCGAGGACAACGTCACGTAGTGGCGCACCAGCTCGGGCTCGGAGATCTCCGGCAGCTCCGCCGGGCGCTCGCGCACCTGGGAGGCGGGCAGCAGCTCCTCGACCGCCGTCTCGGGCACGTCGCAGTCGGGCGCGGTGAAGGCGCGGCGGCCCTCGCGCGAGCGCTCGAAGATCGTGACCGTGTCGTGCTCGCGGGGATCCAAGCTCACGCCGCCACGCCCTCGCGGTCCGAGGCCATCAGCGCCGCCAGCCGGTCGATGTCGCCCTTGGTGCGCCGCTCGGTGATGGCCACCAGTAGGCCGTCCTCGTACTCCGGGTAGTCGCGCCCCAACCGGTAGCCCGGATTGATCCCCTCGGCGCGGGCGCGCTCGAACAGCCCGTCGAGATCGGGCACCCGCACCGCGAACTCCCGCACCACCGGCCCGGGGTTGATGGCCTCCAGGCCGAGCGCCTCGCGGGCGTAGTGGGTGCGGCGCAGCATCAGCTCCGCCAGCTCGACGAGGCCGCGGCGGCCCAGCCAGGACAGGTAGACCACGCCCGCGAGCGCGTTCAGCGCCTGGGCGGTGCAGATGTTGTGCGTGGCCTTCTCGCGGCGGATGTGCTGCTCGCGCGTCTGCAGGGTGAGCACGAAGCCGCGCCGCCCGTCGGCGTCGCGGGTCTCGCCCGCGATCCGCCCGGGCATCTTGCGGATGAAGCGGTCGCTCGCGGCGAAGAAGCCGAACGACGGGCCGCCGAAGTCGAGCCGGTTGCCCAGCGTCTGGCCCTCGCCCACGCAGATGTCGATGCCCTGCTCGCCCGGGGGCTTGAGGATGCCCAGGGGGAGCGGATCGGCGGCGCACACGGCGAGCGCGCCGGTGCTCTTGGCCGCCTCGGCGAGCTCGCCCAGCTCCTCGACCGTGCCCAGGAAGTTGGGTTGCTGGACGAACACCGCGGCGGTGTCGTCGTCGAGCGCGTCGGCCAGCGCCGCGGCCTCGGTGGCGCCCTCGCCGTTCAGCGCCACCTCCTCGACTGTCATCCCGTAGCCGGCGGCGTGGGTGCGCAGGGCGGCGCGCGAGTGGGGATGGAGCCCGCGGCTGGTGACGAGCTTGGTGCGCCGCGTCTCGAGCTTGGCCAGGTAGCCCGCCGCGGCCACGGCGCTCGGTCCCTCGTACACCGAGGCGTTCGACACCGGCAGCCCGGTCAGCTCGGAGATCGCGGTCTGGAACTCGAACATCACCTGCAGGCCCCCCTGCGAGATCTCCGGCTGATAGGGGGTGTACGGCGTGAGGAACTCCGAGCGCGAGAGCAGGTTGTCGATCAGCGACGGCACGTAGTGGTCGTACATGCCGGCCCCGAGGAAGCTCGTCTCGGCGTCGCAGTGGCGGTTGCGGGCCGCCAGCGCGGCCAGGTGATCGTGCACCTCGAGCTCCGAGCGTCCGGCCGGCAGCTCGATCTCGCGGCCCAGGCGCACCGACTCCGGGATGTCGGCGAACAGGTCTTCCAGCGAGGCGACGCCGATGGCGTCGAGCATCGCCCTCAGGTCCTCCTCGGTGACCGCGGTGTAGCGACTCAGGAGAGCAGCTCCTTATAGGGGCCGACGTCGAGGAGCGCGTCGACCTCCGAGGTGTCGGAGAGCTTGACCTTGACCATCCAGCCCTCACCGTAGGGGTCCTCGTTGATCTTCTCCGGCGAGTCGCCCAGGCCCTCGTTGACCGCGACGATCTCACCCGACAGCGGCGCGAACACGTCGGATACCGCCTTGACCGACTCAACCTCGGCGTAGGAGGCGTCCTTGGTCACCGACGCTCCGATCTCGGGCGGATCGAAGAACACGACCTCCCCGAGCGCGTCCTGGGCGTACCACGTGATCCCGAAGGTCGCCTGGTCGCCGTCGATGCGCGCCCAGTCGTGCTCCTCGTGGTACTTCAGGTCGTCGGGATAGCTGGCTTCAGCCACTGATCTCCTTCTTCGGTTGGTAAAGCGGTTTCTCGCGGATCTGCGCGGCGCGCGGCTTGCCGCGCACGTCCACTTCGATATCCGTACCCGGAGCGGCATCTTCTACCGGCACGTAGGCCATCCCGATCCCCATCTCCAGGCAGGGCGACAAGCTGCCGCTCGTGACCACCCCGTCGCCGTGCGGCGCGCTGACCGGGTTGTCCTGGCGCGGAATGCCCGGTCCGGTGAAGGCGAAGGGCACGAGCGCCTGGCTGGGCTCGGCGCCACGCAGCGCGTCGGCGCCTATGAATCCCGTGTCGAGCTTGCAGGCCCAGCCCAGGCCGGCCTCGATGGGATTTCGGTCCTCCGAGAGGTCGTTGCCGTAGAGGTGAAAGCAGACCTCGAGGCGCAGGGTGTCGCGCGCGCCCAGCCCCGCGGGACTCACGCCCTGCTCGAGCAGGGCGTCCCAGGCCGTCGCGGCGCCCTCCGGCGCCATCATCAGCTCGCAGCCGTCCTCGCCGGTGTAGCCGGTGCCGCAGACCAGGGCGCTCACGCCGGCGATCTCCAGCTCCTCGGTGCGCATCCGCTTGGGCAGGTCGCCGGAGGCCAGCGCTTCGAGCGCCGCGCGCGCCCGGGGTCCCTGCACGGCCAGCATGGCCCAGTCGGCGTGGGCGTCCTTGACCTGGGCGTCGAAGCCCTCGGCCTGGGCCTCGAACCAGGCGAGATCCTTCTCGTGGTTGGCGGCGTTGGTGACGGTGAGGAAGCGCCCACCGCTCAGTCGATAGGTGAAGAGGTCGTCGAGCACGCCGCCGTCCTCGCGGCAGAGCAGCGAATACTGGGCGCCGCCCTCGGCGATCTTGGCCACGTCGTTGGACAGGATCCGCTGCAGGAACGCCTCGGCCTGCGGCCCCGAGGTCTCGATCTGGCCCATGTGCGAGACGTCGAACATCCCGGCGCCGGTGCGCACGGCCACGTGTTCTTGGCGGATGCCCTGATACTGCACCGGCATCTCCCAGCCCGCGAAGGGCACGAGCTTTGCTGCGGCCTGCCGGTGGCACTCGATGAGGGGCGTGCGGCGCAGCGTGTCGGTGGCGGAGGACACTCCCCTCCCAGGCTACCGCCGCGGGATGTCGAGCAGTGCGTGAGCGACGGCCAGCGCCACCTCGGCCCGGGTGTGCAGCGACTCCACGCTCACCCACTCCTCGGGCGTGTGCGCACCGCCGCCGCGCGGCCCCAGCCCATCGACGGTCAGCTCGATCGCTCCGGCCATGTGCGACGCGTCGCTCGCTCCACCCCGGGCGGCGCCCACGATCGGGCGCCCGAGCGCCGCGCCGGCCCGTTCGAGCAGCGGCGCGGCGGCCGCCCGGGTGTCCATTCCCGGCCACGCCCGCACCAACGAGGCCTCGAGCTTCACGCCGTCGATCTCCTCGGGCACCGAATCGATCACCGGGTTGAACGCGGCGAGCCGGTCGGCGCGCACGTCGCACACCAGCTCGCCCGACGGCGGGACCACGTTGAACGCCTCTCCCGCGTGCAGGATGGTGGGCACCGCGGTCAGGCGGTCGGGGCTCTGGGGATCGTGGTGGGCGGCGATGCGCTGAGCCGCGGCGGCCAGCGCGAGCAGCGCGCTGCGCCCCTTATGGGGAGCCGACCCTGAATGGGCCGCTCGGCCGATCGCGTCCACGCGCAGGGTGCCTGCGGCCTTGCGCTTGAGGATCACCGCCTCGTGCCCCTCCTTCGTGCGCTCACCGGCCTCGAAGCACAGGCAGGCGTCGAAGCCCGCGAAGCGCTCGATGTGCCCGAAGCGGGCGGTCCGCCACTCCTCGTCGTTCACCAGCAGCAGGGCGAGCTCGGCGTAGAGCTCGGGCCGCTCGGCGAGCTCGCGCATCAGGCCCAGGGCGAGCGCCACGCCGCCCTTCATGTCGACCGCCCCCGGGCCGGTCAGGCGGTCCCCGTCCCGGGTGACGGGGCGGTGGGCCCGGTGCGAGACCACCGTGTCGAGGTGCCCGAGCAGGAGCACCCGGAGCTTCCCCTGGCCGCGCAGGCGGCCGATCAGGTCCGGCGCGTGGCCCGCGGTCGAGCATTCCACGCGCTCGACGCTCGCGTCGGGCGGCAGGAAGGCCGCGCACAGGGCTGCCGCCTCCTCGGCGCCGGCAATGTCGCCGGAGGGCGTGGACACGCTCACGAGCGCCTCGAGCTCGCGCTCGGCCTGCAGCGCAACGCGCTCCGCGGCCTCGATCATTGAACGGGCTTCGCGAAATGGTAGGCCGTGATGCGCATGCCGGTGTTCAGGTAGAGCCGGTGGGCGTCCAGGCGGTTGGCCTCCACGGCGGAGTCGAGATGGAGGCCGTCGCAGCCCCGGCGAGCCGCCTCCTCGGCACACCACTCGAGCAGCGCCCGGCCCGCGCCGCGGCGCCGGCCGTCGGGATGGGTGGAGAGGTCGTCGACGTAGATCACGTGGCCCCAGGCCAGGTTGTGCAGCTCGCGAAAGCCGGCGACGGCGAGGCAGCGATCGCCTTCGTCGTCGTAGAAGGCCCCGGCCAGCCGGTAGCCCTCGGGGCGCTGGACCTCGTCCACCCGCCGCACGAACCCGGCCTCGTCGTCCCAGTGGGCGCGCAGCTCCCGCATGGCCTCGAAGGCCACGGCCGTCTCGCCCGCGGCGATCTCCCGTACTCGAGTGGTCAGTCGCGCAGGAACGACGGGACGTCGATGTCGTCGTCCGATATCTCGAGCGACTCGCGCTGGCGGTCGTCGAGCGTGACGTCGCGGCGGCGGGGCTCGCGACGGCGACCGGTCGAGTCCTCGCTGAACAGCGGGCCGCCGCCCCGGCCGCTCGAAGCCGGTGGCGATCACGGTCACGCGGACGGCGTCGGCCATGGCGTCGTCCACCACCGCGCCGAAGATGATGTTGGAGTTCTGGTCCGCGGCGCCCTGGATGATCTCGGCCGCCTCGTTGACCTCGAACAGCCCGAGGTCGCTGCCGCCGGTGATGTTGAGCAGGATGCCCATGGCGCCCTCCACCGACTGCTCGAGCAGCGGGCTCGACACGGCGTTCTTGGCCGCCTCGGCCGCGCGGTTCTCACCGGAGGCCTCGCCGATGCCCATCAGGGCCGAGCCGGCGTTCTCCATGATCGTGCGCACGTCGGCGAAGTCGAGGTTGATCAGGCCGGGCGTGGTGATCAGGTCCGTGATGCCCTGCACGCCCTGGCCGAGCACGTTGTCGGCCTCGCGGAACGCGTCGAGGATGCTCGTGCGGCGCTCGACCACGGCCAGCAGCTTCTCGTTGGGGATCACGATCATCGTGTCCACCTGCTCGCGCAGGCGGTCGATGCCGTCCACGGCCTGGCGCATGCGCTGGGTGCCCTCGAAGTCGAAGGGCTTGGTCACCACGCCCACCGTGAGCGCGCCGACCTCCTGCTTGGAGACCTCCGCGATCACCGGCGCGGCGCCCGTGCCCGTGCCGCCGCCCTCGCCCGCGGTCACGAAGACCATGTCCGCGCCCTTGAGGGCCTCCTTGATGTCGTCGCGGCTCTCGTTGGCCGCGCCGTAGCCCACCTCCGGGTTGGCGCCGGCACCCAGGCCGCGCGTGAGCTGGTCCCCGATCTGCAGCTTGATGTCGGCGTCGCACATCTGCAGCGCCTGAGCGTCGGTGTTGACGGCGATGAACTCCACGCCCTTGAGACCGGCGTCGACCATGCGGTTCACGGCGTTGGTGCCGCCGCCGCCGATGCCGACGACCTTGATCACGGCCAGATAGCTACCTGTGTTCATGTTGGAGACGCTTCTCCCTCTAGCCTTCCCGAAGCTCAGGCGTTCATCGAGGGTTCCCCGACGCGCGCAACGACGCACTGTAGGCGGGATTTGCCGGAAGTGTCAACCGACCTCGCAACAATTCATGCACGCACACCCTCGAGCGAGAGTTGAGTCTTGTGCCAACCCTTGAGCGTGGGTCGAGGGTCTGATCAGGGTACCGCCGGCGCCGCCGCACCCCCCTCCACGCCGCCCGTGGTTTCGGGCGTGGGAGTGGTGGGCGGAACCGTGGGGGCCGGTTCGGAGGTGGTGGGAGCGACCGGCGCGGTGGGGTCCGTGGGCGTGCCTTCCTCGGGCGGGAGGGCCGCGGCGGGGTCCTCGGCCGGCAGCGCGGGGTCGCCCGCGGCCGCCGCCGCGCTCGGGTCGGCCGGGGTCGTCCCCGCCGCCTCGGGCGTCGCGGTCTGCGGGGGCTCCATGCCCGCCGGCGCCACCGGGGTCACAGTCTCCGCCGGCAGGCCACCCGCCGCCGGGCGCCCGGCGATGCGCAGGTCGATGTAGCTCGCTCCCTTGGCCTCCGGGTCGGCCAGCACTCGGGCCGCGGCCGCCCACTTGGAGCGCAGCTGGTTGGGCGTGCCGAAGATCAGCTCCGGACCGTCGGCCAGCTCAGCCACGAGCCCCTGGTCGGGTCGCTTGGCGATCTCCTCGATGCGAGTGCGCAGAACACCCGGAGCGGCTCCCGCCACCGCGGCGGCGGCCAGCGCATCCGCGTCGCGCAGGCGGTCGCTGCCGAGGATTCCGTCGACGGCGACGGTTGGGAGCTTGCCCTCCACCGGCAGCCCGCGCAGAATGGTGCCGTCGCCCGCCACCGCCACCTGGCCCGAGTCGGAGACGGCCATGGCCGCGGGCACGTGCTCGACCACTCGAACCCGCAGGCCGTGCGGAAAGTCCGGGGTCACCTCGAGCGCCTGGACCACCGGATATCCCTCCACGGCGCGCTCGAGACGGTCGTGGTCGACGTGGAGGGTGGTCATGTTCTTGGCCGCGGTATCGAGCGCCATGCGCACGCGCGTCGCGTCGGCCGTGGTCAGGCCGCTGATCTTGACCTCGTTCACCGCCACCAACGACGAGTCGCGCAGCCAGAACTGATACCCGGCGGCCAGCACGAGCGAAAGCACGCCCAACACGACGAGACGGCGCCTCAGACGCGGCGAGAGCACCGGCAGGGCGCGCGTTAGGCGCAGGCCCCGGCCCCTGCGGGCCAGCGTGGCCGCCAGGCCGCTCATCGTCCTTCGCCCCAGAGCGCTGAGGTGTCGACCTCGCCCAGCAGCTGAACCTCGGGCTCGAGCTCCACGCCGAAGCGCTCGCGCACTCGGCGCCGGCCCTCACCCATCAGGGCGATCACGTCAGCGGTGGTGGCCTCGCCCGTGTTCTCCACGAAGTTGGCGTGCTTGGGCGAGAAGCGAGCACCTCCCACCTGGAGCCCTCGGCAGCCCGCCAGGTCCAGCAGCACTCCGGCGCTGCGGCCCTCCGCGCGCGGGTCCTCGGGGTTCTTGAAGGTCGATCCGAAGGTCTTGATCCCCGACGGCTGGGCCGCCTTGCGCGCGGCGCGCATCTCGGCGAGCGTGGCCTTCACGCGCGCGGGATCGGCGGGAGACAGCGCAAACGAGGCGCCGGCGACCACCTCGCGCTCGCCCAGGTTGGAGCGGCGGTAGCCGAAGCCAAGCGCGTCCGGGGTCCGGCGCTCGGTTCCCGTGGGGCCGGCGATCTCCACCCACTCGAGCACTCGAGCGAGGTCGCCGCCGTAGGCGTTGGCGTTCATTTTCACCGCGCCGCCCACCGTGCCCGGGATGTTCACCCCGAACTCGAGGCCACTCAGGCCGGCGCGTGCGGCGTGGGCCGCGGCCTGTGGCAGGCGTGCTCCGCCGCCGCAGAGCAGGCGGTCGCCCTGCGTCTCGATGGTGGCGAGCGCGCCGTCCAGCTTCATGACCAGTCCTCGGAATCCCGCATCCGCTATCAGAAGATTCGATCCCGACCCGACCACTCCTACCGCGATCTGCTCGCGATCTGCCCAGGCCAGCAGCTCGCTCACCCGCTCGGCGCCGTCTGGGCGGGCGAAGTAGTCGCCCAATGCCGCCGGTGCGCACGGTGGTCAGGCGGGCCAGCGGGTGGTCACGCTCCACGCCCTCGGGGATCACGGCGCGAGGCTCCGAGCCACGCGGTCGACATCCCGGCCCCGAGCGTCAGCAGCAGGTCGCCCTCGCGCAGCTCGCCGTCGAGCATGCGCTCCGCCTCCGCCGCGCCGGGCAGCCACCAGACCGGCCGGCCCTGAGCCGCGTCGGCCGCGGCCTCGGCTACGAGAAGGCCGCTCACCCCGGCGAAGTCCTCGGCCCGTTCCCGCGCCGGGTAGACGTCCAGCACCACGACGACGTCGGCCAGGGCGAGCGCCTGACCGAACTCGCGCGCCAGCGTTCGGGTCCGCGAGTAGAGATGGGGCTGAAAGCACGCGAACAGGCGCCGCGGCTCGAGTGTCCGGGCCGCCTCCAGCGTGGCGCGCACCTCGGTCGGGTGGTGGGCGTAGTCGTCGTAGACGAGGGCGCCGCCCGCGGTGGCTCCGTGCTCCTCGAAGCGCCGCGCCGCACCGCTGAAGCTCCCGAGGGCGGGGGATGCCTCCGCCACGTCCACCCCAGCCGCGCGGCAGGCCAGCAGGGCCGCCACGGCGTTCAACACGTTGTGACGCCCGGGCACGTTCAGCTCGACCGGCGCCCCGTCCACTGCGAAGCGCGACCCGCCGTGCGTGAGCTGCAGGCCGGTGGCGCGCACCTGGCCCGTGTCGATCCCGAACGAGGTGGCGTCCCGGCTCAGGTCCACCCCGGGACCCAGCAGGCGCAGCTGAGCCGATGCGGCGAACTCGGAGAAGGCCTCGTGCAGCTCGGCAAGGCCCGCGTAGGTCGAGTGGTGATCGAGCTCGATGTTCGTGACCACGGCCACCTCGCGCTCGAGCTTGAGAAAGGAGCGGTCGGACTCGTCGGCCTCGATCACCGCCCACTCCCCCTCCCCCACGCGGCGTTGGTGGCGGCGGAGCGCAGCTCGCCGCCGATCAGAAACGCGGGATCACGGCCACACGCGAGCAGGATGTGGGCGGCCATCGAGGCCGTGGTGGTCTTGCCGTGTGTGCCGCTCACCGCGATCGTGCGCTTCAGGCGCGAGAGCTCGGCCAGCAGGTCGCCCCGGTGGAGCACGGCCGCGCCCGCGGCCCGGGCGGCGGACAGCTCGGGGTTGTCGTCCGGGATCGCCGTCGACACCACCGCCTCCGCGCCGGCCGGGTAGTTCGATGGCGTCGTGGCCGATCGCCGGCTCGAGCCCCGCCGCGCGCAGGCGCCCGCAGTAGCTCGAATCCGCCTGGTCGGAGCCCGTGACCCGCGCGCCGAGGGCGTTGGCCACGAGGGCCAGCCCGCTCATCCCGGCGCCGCCGATCCCTATGAAGTGCAGGCTTCGGCCTGTGAATGCGCCCATCGCCCGGTGACCTTATTTCGCTCCCGCGAGAGCCAGCAACTCGTCCGCTATCCGCTCCGCGGCGTCGGGCCGGGCCACCGCGCGCGCGGCTTTGGCCATGGCCGCCATCCGCTGCGGCGCGGCCAGCAGGCCGCCCACCTCGCGGGCCAGCCGCGGGCCGTCGAGCTCGTCGTCGGGCACCACCACCGCCGCCCCGGCGCGCTCGATGTAGCGGGCGTTCGAATCCTGGTGGCCGGCCGTGGCGTGCGGGTAGGGCACGAGGATCGCGGGCAGCCCCGCGGCGGCCACCTCCATCACCGATCCACCGGCCCGCGCCACCACCAGGTCGGCCGCCGCCAGAACGTCGGCGAACGGCAGGACGTAGGGGTAGAGGCGATAGTGAAGCGGCGAGCCGTAGGCGTCGAGGCGTTCCCGCAGCTCGGGGTGGTCGCGGTGGCCACTGGCGTGCAGGATCACCCCCGGCGCCGCGGTACCGAAGGCGTCGAGCGCAGCGTGGTTGAGCCGGCGGGCGCCCAGGGAGCCGCCGAACACGAGCACGCACGGCTCACCGGGCCCGACCCCGAAGCGCTCGCGCGCCGCCTCGCGGTCGACTCGCCCGGTGGCGGCCGGCACGGGGCGCCCCACCACCTCCCATTTGGGACCCGAATGGCCCTCGAGGGGGAAGGCCAGGAAGACCCGCCGGGCCAGCGGTGCCAGCCACCGATTGGTCATGCCCAGGTGGCTGTCGGCCTCGGTCAACACCAGCGGCAGGCGCCGGCTGCGGGCAGCCAGACCGACGGGCCCGGCCACGTATCCCCCGCCCCCCATGACCGCGTCGGCGCCGATCCGCTTGAGCAGGCGCCGCGCCTGCAGGGTCGCCCGCCCGGCCAGCAGGAGTGCGCGCGCCCCGCGCACGGCGTTGCCGCGGTCGAACCCGGTCACGCGCAGGCTGTGCAGCGGATAGCCGGCCGCCGGCACCAGCTCGGCCTCGGCGCGCTCGCCGCCTATGAACTCGACCTCGGCGCCGCGCGCGGTCAGGGCCTCGGCCACCGCCAGGGCGGGTACCACGTGCCCCGCGGTGCCACCCGCGGCAATCGCGATGCGCGGCACCGGGGCCTCAGCGGGTGGCGCGGCGGCGGCCCCGCGCCGCCGGCGCGCGCTCACGCCGGTCCCGGCCGCCCTCGAGGGCCTCGAGGCGCGGCTTGGCCGGAGCGCGACGTGCGGCCACGCCGCCCGTCGCGGCGACGTTGAGCAGCAGTCCCATCGCCCCCATCAGCACCACCAGGTTGGTGCTTCCGTAGGAGAGGAAGGGCAGCGGCACGCCGGTGAGCGGCGCCATTCCCATTACCGCGAAGAAGTTCAGCGTCGCCTGGCAGAGGATCAGCGAGGTCACACCCGCGGCAAGCAGCTTGGAATGCAGGTCGCGGGCCAGCTTCGCCGTGCGCAGGCCCGCGTAGGCGATCATGCCGTAGAGGACAATCGTGCCCAGCACGCCGACCAGGCCCAGCTCCTCGCCGATGATGGCCAGGATCATGTCCGTGTGCGCCTCCGGCAGGTAGAAGATCTTCTGCACCGACTCGCCGAGGCCCACACCGAACAACCCGCCCGAGCCGAGCGCCGTGAGCGCCTGCACGGCCTGGAATCCGGTGTCTCCCGCGTCGGAGAAGGGATCGAGGAATGCGGTCAGGCGCGCGCGCCGGTACGGCTCGACGATGGCCAGAAGCAGCGCCGCGCCGGCCAGCGCGGCGAAGATGCCGCCCAGCAGGCGCACGGGAGTGCCCGCCGTGACCAGCAGCGCGCCGACCGAGAAGCAGATGACCATCGCCGTGCCCATGTCCGGTTGCTTCATCAGCAGCAGGCAGGCGGCCGTCACCACCAGCAGCAGCGGCTTGATCAGCCCGCCGAGCGTCTTGGTCGACCTGGGCCGCGCCGCGAGCAACTGTGCGGCGTAGAGCACGATCGACACCTTCAGCAGCTCGGAGGGCTGGAACTGGAGGGGGCCCGCTCCCAGCCAGCGGGTGGCTCCGTTGACCGTGACCCCGAGGCCGGGGAGCATCACCGCAATCGTGAGGGCGAACGAGGCCACGAGAAGCACCGGGGTGAGACCCTTGATCACCGAGAGGCCGTGGCGTGAGGCGGCGTGCAGGACCAGCAGGCCGAGCACGGCGCAGATCACGTAGCGCTTGAGGTAGAACGAAGCGTCGCCCGGGCCCGAGAGCAGCGACTCGGCGGAGCTGGCCGAGTACACCATCACCGCGCCGGCCGCGAGCAGGCAGAGGGTCGCGGTGTAGAGGATCGAGTACTCGACCGGCCGCGCTCGCGCCTTGCGCGAGGGCGCAGGCCGGCCCGCGCCGGAGCGATGCTTTCCCTTTTTCCCCGCCATCCGGGACTTTTTCTACGCGGACTCCCGGAATCATGCCGACGGTACGAGCGCGCGAAACCGGTCGCCACGCTGCTCGTAGTCGCGGAACTGGTCGAAGCTCGCGCAGGCCGGTGAGAGCAGGACCACCTCGCCGGGCTGCGCCGCTGCCGCGGCCTCCGCCATCGCGGTCTCCAGGTCGCCGCTTTGCCGCAGCGCCACGTCGGTTTGCTCGAGGTCGTGCCGCAGCTCGCCGGCCGCCTCCCCGATCAGGTAGCAGGCCCGGCAGCGCGCCGCCACGGCGGGCCGCAGCCCCTCGAAGCCGCCGCCCTTGAGGCTGCCGCCGAGGATGGCGTGCACGCCGCCCTCGAAGGACTCGATCCCGCGCAGAGCCGACGACACGTTGGTGGCCTTGGAGTCGTTCACGTAGAGAACGCCCCCGGCCACGCCGACCTCCTCCATGCGGTGCGGCACGCCGGCGAAGCTGCGCAGGGCACCCGCCACCGCTTCGGCGGGCACGCCATTCGCCAGGGCGGCGGCCGACGCCGCCATGGCGTTCTCCCGGTTGTGCGCTCCGCGCAGCCGGATCTCCTCCGGTGCCAGCGGCAGGCGCCCGGGATCGCCGAAGTCGACCCGGCGCCCCGCTCCCGGCAGCTCGAAGCCCTCCGGCCCGATGGCCAGCTGGTCGGGGCCCTGGCGGGCGAAGATCGCGAGCTTCGCGTCCCGGTAGGCCTCGAAGCTGCCGTGACGGTCGAGGTGATCCTCGGTCACGTTCAGCAGCACCGCGGTGTCGGGGGCGAAGGCGACCGAGTCCTCGGCCTGGAAGCTCGACACCTCGCACACCACCGTGGCCTCATCGGCCAGCTTCCCGACGAGCGAGGCCAGCGGCGTGCCCACGTTGCCGGCCACCGCCACCGGGAGTGCCGCCTCGCGCCAGATCGCACCCAGCAGCTCGACGGTGGTGGTCTTGCCGTTGGTGCCCGTGACCGCCACGAAGCGGTTGGGCAGGAGCCGCCACGCCAGCTCGAGCTCCCCCATCACGGGCACTCCTCGCTCTCGGGCCGCGGCCACCACCGGGGCGTGCGTCGGCACACCCGGGCTCTTCACCACCAGCGCGGCACGCCCCAGCAGATCGAGGCCGTCGCTCTCCACGTGCGCGCCGGCCAGGTCGCCCGGCAGCTCAGGCCGGCCGCTGTCGCAGGCCATCACCTCGCCGTGATCGCGCAGCATGCGTACCGCGGCCAGCCCCGACCGGGCCAGGCCGACCACGAGATAGGGGCCGGGGGAAGCGGGGGCCTCATCCGGCGCCGAGCCTAAACATCCCGCCGGGCGGGTCGATCACCGGGCCATGAGGACGCGGAAGGCCCACCTCAGCCTGCTGGCGGCACTCGCCGTGGCCGTGGGTCTCGCTGTGCCCGGCAGCGCATCGGCGCGCGGCTGCACGGTGGAGAAGCACCCGATCTACAGCATGACCGTGCAGAACGGCGCCGGCTGTCAGGCCGGGGCGACCGTCGCCCGCCGGCTGGCCGACCGCTTTGGCGCCCCGAGCGACTTCGCGAGCGACTTCTCGCGACACTTCATCTACCAGCGCGACGGCCGCGGGCGCCGCTGGAAGTGCCAGTGGAACAGCGCCAGCGCCGGCGACGACGTCGTCAGCTGGAACTGCGCCCGCCGCCAGGTCGAGCTCGTCAGCTGGATGTGGCGCGCCGGGCGCGCCTAGCCCCCCGCCGCGCCCTCAGGGCGTAATCGACTGCTGGTAGAACGTGAAGCCGATCGCGGCGCAGATCAGCGCGACGATCCAGAAGCGCAGGATGATCTTGGTCTCCGACCAGGCCAGCAGCTCGAAGTGGTGGTGGATGGGCGCCATCAGGAACACCCGCTTGCGAAAGCGCTGGAACGAGAACACCTGGATCGCCACGGACAGCGCCTCGATCACGAAGATGCCGCCGATCAGGATCAGGAGCATCTCGGTCTTGGTGACCACGGCGAGCGCAGCGATGGCGCCGCCGAGCCCCAGTGAGCCGGTGTCGCCCATGAACACCGACGCGGGGAACGAGTTGAACCACAGAAAGCCCACACACGCCCCGACGAGGCAGGCGCTGAGCAGCGACAGGTCGAGCTCCGCCTCGCCGCGGGTGATGAAGGTCATGGCGGTGAAGGCCAGGAACACGATCGCGCAGCAGCCCGCGGCGAGGCCGTCGAGGCCGTCGGTGAGGTTCACGCCGTTGGTGGCCCCGGCCAGCACCAGGAACACCAGGATCGGGTAGCCGAAGCCCAGGTCGATCGACGCGTCGACGAAGCGCAGGTCGAGGGTGGGCGGGTTCTCGAGGTACTGCGTCCACGCCAGCCACAGACCGATCGCGACCGCCGCCTGGACGAGCAGCTTGGTCTTGCCCGACACCCCCAGCGACCGCCGCTTTCGCAGCTTGATCATGTCGTCGGCGAAGCCGAGCGCCGCCATGGCCAGCGCGGTGGCCAGCACGCACACGCTGACCGCGTAGTACTCCGAGATGATCAGGAAGGGCACGCATACGGCCAGGAAGATCACGAGGCCGCCCATGGTCGGCGTCCCCGCCTTTCCGTGGTGGCCGGCGGGGCCCTCCTCGCGAATCTGCTGGCCGAACTCCTTGACGCGCAGGAACTCGATGAAGCGCGGGCCCAGGAACATGCAGATGAGCAGGGAGGCCATGCCTCCGATGAGGACCTCGCCGAGCATGGGCTCTAGTTCAGTACCCGCTCGAGACCGACCGAGCGCGATCCCTTGATCAGCACCCGGTCGCCGGGCCGGGCCAGCTCCGTCAGCAGCGCGCCCGCCTCCTCGGCGCTGGCCACCGGGTGGACCTCCCCGTCGAAGCCGTGCGCGTAGGCGAGCGCCTCCTCGCCCACCGGCACGAGCACGTCGACCCCGAGCCGCGCGGCGTGCGAGCCGATCTCGCGGTGGTAGCTCTCGGAATCGGGACCGAGCTCGGCCATCGTGCCGAGCACGGCCACGCGGCGCTCGGCGGCGCTCGCCTCGAGGTGGTCCAGGGCCGCCCGCATCGACATCGGATTGGCGTTGTAGCAGTCGTTGATCACGGTCACCCCACCGGGCAGCTCGACGACCTCGCCGCGCAGCGAGGAGAAGCGCACGTCCACCGGGCCGCCGACGGGCAGGTCGAGGGCCCGGGCCGCGGCCACGGCGGCGAGCGTATTGAGCAGGTTGTAGGGCTCTGAGTACGACAGCGTCAGCTGCACCTCCTGCAGTCGCGCCTCGATCTCGGCTCGCCCGCTGGCCGGGTCGAAGGCCAACAGCTGCACGTCGCCCCCGGGGCCGAAGGTCCACGTGTCGAGCTCCCCCCGGCGCAGGTGGGCGTCGAGCAGCGGCTCGCTGGCCGGGACCACGGACGCCGCTCCGGGGCGCAGGTCGCGGATCAGCTCCGCCTTGGCCCGGGCGACGCGCTCGACGGTCTCCAGCAGCTCGAGGTGCACAGGCCCCACGTTGACGATCACACCGGCGTCCGGGTCGGCCACCGCCACGAGCTCCGCGATCTGCCCCTCGCCGCGCATGGCCATCTCGAGCACCAGCACCTCGGTGCCGCGGCCGGCCTCGAGGATCGTCAAAGGCAATCCGATCTCCGTGTTCCAGTTCTCGCGGCTGGCGTGCGTGCGCGTCCGTGGCGCCAGAAGGGCGGCCAGGATGTCCTTGGTCGAGGTCTTGCCGGTCGAGCCCGTCACGCCGATCACCCTGGCGCCCAGCTCGTGGCGCCAGGCGCCGGCCAGCGCTCCGAGCGCGGCCAGCGGCGCCGGCACTGCTATCACCGCCGCCGAGCTGCACGCGGAGTGGCCGACCGTTGCCTCGACGGCCTCGAGCGCGGCCCGAGCGTGCTCGCGACCCACCACGGCTCCCCACGCGCCGGACTCGAGGGCAGCGGCGGCGAAGCGCCCGCCGTCCGCGGCCGCGCCGGGCAGGCCGACGAAGAGGTCGCCGGGCTCGACGGCGCGGGAGTCGATCACCGCGCGCTGCGGCCCCGCGCGCTCGGGGTCGCCGGCGATCAGCTCGCCGCCCGCCGCCTCGGCCACCCGTCTCGCGGAGAGGTCGATCACCGCTCGGCCCCCAGCCGCCGCAGTACCTCGCGAGCGACCGCGCGATCGTCGAAAGGCTCCTTGCGCCCGTCCTCGAACTCCTGGCCCTGCTCGTGGCCCTTGCCCGCGATCACCACCACGTCGCCCGGCTCCGCCGCCTCGATGGCCAGGGCGATCGCCCGGGCGCGGTCGGACTCGCGCTCGGCGCCGGGGCCGGCGCCGGCCATGATCTCGTCGACGATCGCCTCGGGTGCCTCGCTGCGCGGATTGTCCGAGGTTACGAGCACCCGGTCGGCCAGCCGGCGCGCGGCGTCGCCCATCAGGGGGCGCTTGCCGCGGTCGCGGTCGCCCCCCGCCCCGAACACCACGTGCACCCTCCCGCGCGTGAGGTCACGCGCGGCGCGCAGGACGTTCTCCAGCGAGTCGGGAGTGTGGGCGTAGTCCACGAGCACACCGAACTCCTGCCCCTCGTCGACCGGCTCGAAGCGGCCGGGCACGCGGCCGAAGCTCGGCAGGGCGGCGGCGATGGTGCGCGCGTCCACATCCAGCAGCCGCGCCGTGGCCACCGCAGCGAGGGTGTTCTGCACGTTGAAGAGCCCGGGCAGCGGCGACACGAGATCGAGCTCGCCGTCCGGCGTCTCGCACCTAAAGCGCGACCCCGTGAGGTCGAACTCCACATCGCGAGCGCGATAGTCGGCGGGGTTGTCGATGGCGAAGGTCACGCAGTCGATCTCGTCGGCGAGGCGGCGGCCGTAGGGATCGTCGATGTTGACCACCGCGGGCCCCCGATCGGCGAAGAGCCGCCGCTTGGAGAGAAAGTAGGCCTCCATCGTGTCGTGGAAGTCGAGGTGGTCCTGGGTGAGGTTGGTGAACACCCGGCAGGCGAAGTGGATGCCGGACGCCCGGTGCAGCTCGAGCGCGTGTGAGGAGACCTCCATGGCGGAGGCGCGGTCGCCCCCGTCGGCCATGCGCCGGAAGGTGTCCTGGAGATCGATGGCCTCCGGCGTGGTGCGCTCCACCTCTTCCTCCACCCCGGCCACCACGCGCTTGACCGTGCCGAGCAGGCCGCAGCGGCGGCCGGCCGCCTCGAGGAGATGGCGGACCAGGAAGGCGGTGGTGGTCTTGCCGTTGGTCCCCGTGATGCCCACCACCTCGAGGTCGGCCGTCGGGTCGCCGTAGAAGCGGGCGGCGGCGGGACCCATGGCGGCCCTCACGTCCTCGACCACCACCTCGGGCACGCCCAGCCCGAGCGCTCGCTGGCACACCAGCGCGACCGCGCCCCGCTGCACGGCGTCGGGGGCGAAGTCATGACCGTCGGAGCGAAAGCCGGGCACGCAGAAAAAGAGCGTCCCCGGAGTGACGCTCTGACTCGAATAGGCGAGCCCCGAGACCTCGACCTCGGGTGCCCCATCTCCCAGCAACTCACGGAGGTTCATGAGCGGCTGACGAGGATAACCCTCCCACTTGTCGTCTTCGCCGGCCGGCGCCTCACTCTTCTGGCCGAACGTCCGATACCCAGGGTGTGAGCGGCACCGGCACGGAGAGCTCCGCCACGGGCGCGCAGGCTCCGCCGGGCGTGACGCCGCCCGGCGCCGGCGGCGGGCGCAGTGGCTTCCTCAGCGACGTGATCGTCGACCTCGGCTTCGCCAGCCGCGACACCGTGGAGCAAGCCGTGCGCGCCGCGCGCAGCCCGGGCACCACCGTGGCCCGCGTGCTCGTCGACATGAACGCGATCTCCGAGGACCAGCTCGCCCGCGCCACGGCAGAGCGCTACGGGATCGACTACATCGACCTCTACCAGTTCGACATCGATCCGGCCGCCGCCAACTTGGTCAAGCCGGCCGATGCTCGGCGCTATCAGGCGGTGCCCGTAGCCTTTCTCGGGCAGGTCCTGCTCGTGGCGATGGGCGATCCCGCCGACGCGGTCGGCGTGAACGACATCGCGGCGATGACGGCCCGCAAGGTCCGCCCGGCGGTGGCGGCCGCCCCCGCGCTCCGCGCGCTGCTCGGGACGCTGCCGCTGCGTGAAGCGCAGGTGGCCGGCGTTCTCGACACACCCGCGGTCGAGCCGGCCACCGTGGAGCCGGCCACAGTGGAGCCGGCCCCCGAGCCGGGCGAGGCATCCGATCTGCGCGAGGAGATGAACGCGCTCAAGCGCCAGCTGGCGGGCGCGGAGGCGAAGCTGCAGGGGGCCGATGCGGAGGTCGCTACCGAGCCGTACGACGTGCCCGAGCTAAAGCGAAGGCTCGCGCAAGCGGAGGCCGAGCTCGAGGACTCGCGGACCCGGGTGCGCGAGGCCAAGGAGGTCTCGGCGGAGCTCGAGACGCTGCGCAACGCCCTTGCCGACGCGGAGGAGGGCCTCAACGCACGCGCGCGCCAGGGCGATGAGGCGCCTGCACTCCAGGTTGCGGCCGAGCGCCGCCAAGCGCGCGACCACGCCGCCGAGATGGAGTCCCGGCTTCGCGGCATCCGCGCCGACGTCGACGCCCGAGGAGGCGAGCTCGAAGCGCTGCGCGGCCGGCTCGCCGACGCCGAGACCGAGCTGGTGCGCCTTCAGGCGGAGCTCGACAGCCGCGACTTCGAGCTCCACGCGATGCGCACCCGCGCCGCATCCGCCGAGGCCGAGGCGGGGAGCGCCGGCCAGAGGGCGGCTCACGCCGAAAAGGAGGCCGAGGAGTGGAGGCAGGAGGCCGCTGAGGCACGGCGCCTCGCCGAGGAGCTCCAGGCCGCCGGGGAGCGCGCCGACGGAGCGCGCCGCGCCCTGGCCGAGATGCGCGACGAGAGCGACCGTGAGCGCGAGCAGTCGGCGGTGTCCGAGCGCGACCTGCGCAGGACGCTGGAGGGCGAGAAGGCGCGCCGCGCCGAGCTCGAGCAGCGGCTCTCCGAAGTGGAAGCCTCGGCCTTCGCCGCCGAGCGCGCGTTCGAGGAGCTGCGCCAGGCCCAGGGGCGGATGCGCGCGGCGCTGCGCTCGCTGGCCGAGCCGGAGTGAGTGCGTCCGCCCACCGCGCCGCTACCCCGGCGGGATCTTCAGATACGGCAGCGCGAACTCCATGATTCGCTCGAAGGCCGGCGCCGCCACGGTGCCTCCGTAGATGTCGCCGCGCGGCTCGTCGACCATCACCGAAACGAGCAGGCGCGGGTTCTTCGCCGGCGCGTAGCCGATGAATGAGGCCACGAAGTCGGTATCCGAGTAGGTGCCGTTCTCGGCCTTCTCGGCGGTACCGGTCTTGCCGGCCAGCGTGTAGCCGTCGACGGCGGCCTCCTGGGCCGTGCCGCCGGCGCTGAGCACACCCTCGAGCATCCCCGACACCTGATCGGCGGTCTTCTGCGATAGCACCCGCTGCGGCGGCTTCTCGTCACCGGCCACGATGTAGGGCTGGCGCTTGAGCCCGCCCTCGGCGATCGCGGTATATGCGGACGCCATCTGGATCGGCGTGACCGAGAGCCCCTGGCCGATCGGCATGTTGCCGATCGAGGAGCCCGAGTAGTCGTCCACGTCGAGCACGATGCCGCGGTTCTCGCCGGGCAGGTCGACGCCGGTGGGCTTCGCGAAGCCGAAGCGGCGCACCCAGCGGTCGAAGCGGGTGGCGCCCAGCTTGAGGCCGATCATGACCGTGCCCACATTGGATGACTGGGCGAGGATGTCGGCCGTAGTCAGCGTCCCACCGCCGCCACCGTGTGACTCGCCGATCACGCGGTCGGCGACCTGGATGGTCGGCGGTACGGCGAACTGCGTATCGGGGGTGATCAGCTTCTCCTCGAGCGCGCCTGAGATCGTGAAGGCCTTGAAGGTCGAGCCGGGCTCGTAGTTGAACTGGATGGCTCGGTTCTGGCGTGCGTACTCGGGCGAGCCCTCGACGTTGTTGGCGTCCACGCGCGGCCAGTTGGCCAGGGCCAGGATCGCTCCGGTGCGCGGGTCCATCACGAGCGCGGTGGCGCCGGCGGGCGTGTAGGTCTGGCCCAGCTCGCTCAGCACGGCCTCCACCCGCTCCTGGATGGCCGAGTCGAGGGTCAGCTTCAGATCCTCGCCCGCCTCCGCGCGGTCGGTTTCGATCAGGCTCACCGGCTCGCCGAGCGCGTCCTTGACCACGCGGCGGTGGCCGTCGTCGCCACCCAGTTGGTCCTCGCGCTCGTATTCGAGCCCGGAAAGGCCCTTGTTCTCGGTGCCCACCATCCCCAGCACCTGGGCCGCGAGGTGGCCCTGCGGGTAGGTCCGGGTGGCCTCGACGACGGTGTCGATGCCCTCGATGTGCATCTCCTCGATCTTGTGGCCGAGGGAGGGGTCCATCCTGCGCCGCAGGTAGACGAAGCTCTCGTCGCGGTCGCCCAGCTTGTCGATCAGCTCGTCCTCCGGCCGCCCGAGCAGCGGCGCGAGCCGAGCCGCCACGTCACCCGGATCGTCGATCAGGAAGGGATGGGCGAACACCGTGACCGCGTCCTCCGACACGGCCAACTCGACGCCGTTGCGATCCACGATCGTTCCCCGGCGCGCCGTGATCTCCATGTCCTCGACCTGCTGAGAGATGGCCCGCTCGCCCAGCGTGCCGGCCTTCACGGTCCCGATCCATACCGCCCGCAGCGCCGCGCAGCCGAGCAGCACCAGAAAAACGGCGAACATCAGGCCGATCCGGCGCTGGACCAGCCTCATTCTGGGTTGAGCGGAAGGCCGGTTGCCGGGTCGAGGGGCTGGCCTGTGGCCGAATAGGGCGTCTGGCCGGTAGCCGGGTCCACCGGCAGTCCGGTGGCCGGATCGACCGGGCCCGCGGTCGGATCGTCCGTGGCCGTGGGGTCGGCGGGATCTGTGGCCGTGGGGTCGGCGGGATCCGTGGCGCCTGGAGTGGTTGCCGCTGGGTCGGGCGCGGTCGCCACGGGGTCGGGCGACACGTAGGTCGGATCCGGCGCGCTCATGCGCTTCGACGCGTTCTTCGCGTCGGCCGTCGGCTCGGACTTCAGGTAGCGCACCTCTCCGGGCGCGGGATACACGAGCCCGAGGCCGAGCGCGCGTCTCCTGGATGCGCTCGCTGCTGCCGAGTCGCGCGAGGTCGATCCGCAGCCGCGCGTTCTCGCGCTTGAGCGCCGCGGCGCGGTCGGCCATCTGCGTGATGTCGCGGTTCATCTGCAGCAGGTCGACGTTGAAGAAGACGATGCCGGCCAGCAGAACGCCCACCACCGCGATGCAGGTGCGACCCGTGAGCAGCCGGTCGAGCACGCGCGCGCCGCGCGGGCGCTTGGCGGTCTTGATCCGGGGCGCCGCCGTATGGCCCGACGCTCGCCGAGTGGGCTTGCGCGCGGGTGCCGGGCGACGGCGGGCGGGAGTGCGAGCGGGATGACTGCGGGCCGGCGCGCTGCGCGCGCTGGCGGTGCGGCCCATCAGGCCGTCCCCGCGTCCAGCTTTCGGGCCGCGCGCAGGCGTCCGGACCGCGCGCGCGGGTTCTGTGCGAGCTCGCCGGCGGTGGCCGCCACGGCGCGCTGGGTCAGGGGCTCGGCCTCCGGCTCGTGGCCGCATACGCAGACGGGAAAATCGGGGGGGCAGATGCAGCCGCGGGCGCGCTCGACCAGGAAGCGCTTCACGCGCCGGTCCTCCAGCGAGTGGAAGGAGATCGCGGCCAGGCGGCCGCCGGGCCGCAGCAGGTCCCAGGCCAGCGGCAGCGCACGGTCGAGCGAATCGAGCTCGCCGTTCACGGCGATGCGAATCGCCTGAAACACACGCTTGGCCGGGTGACTGGCGCCGAACTTGCGCCGGACGGCGGCGGGCAGCGCGGCCTCGATGGCCTCCACCAGCTCGCCCGTGGTCGCGAACGGCGCCTTCTGGCGCCGGCGCACGACCTCGCGGGCGATTCGCCGGGCGTTGGGCTCCTCGCCGAGGCGGCGGAAGACCTGTGCGAGCTGACGCTCGTCCCAGCCGTTTACAACCGTACGGGCGTCGATCTCCTGATCCGGATCCATGCGCATGTCCAGAGGCGCGTCGTAGGAGTAGGAGAACCCGCGCTCGCGTGCGTCGACCTGCATGGACGAGATCCCGAGGTCGAGGAAGACGATGTCGGCCTCGACCTCCTCCACGGCGAGCAGGGCGAGGCCGTCGGCGTAGTCCATGCGCAGGAACCGGGTCTCGCAGTCCACCTCGCCGGCGAGCTCGTCGAAGCGCTCCTCGGCCGCGGGATCGCGGTCGATGCATACGAGCGTTCCCGCCGCGCCGATCCGCTCGGCCACCAGCCGGGCGTGGCCCCCTGCGCCGAAGGTGCAGTCGACCACGGTGTCGCCCGGACCGGGCTCCGTGAGGTCGATGAGCTCTCCCGCCAGCACGGGTATGTGCTCTCGGCTCATGTCAAGAAGGATTGCCAAGATTCTCTGTCACCTCCTCGATCTCGGCGTCCAGAGCGTCTTGCTCACGAACCCAGCGGCCCTTGTCCCAGACCTCGAGGTGGTCACCCACGCCCACCACGACGACCTCCTTCTCGATGCCCGCGTGCGTGAGCAACGGGAGAGGGCAGCGTGACCCGGCCGTTGGCGTCGAGCTCGACCTCGAAGGAGTTGCCCTGATAGAAGCGGCTGAGCTTGCGGTACTGCGAGCCCATCGGGTTGTAGCCGGCGAGGGCGCGCTCGATGATCGCCTCGTGCGTGTCGGGCGTCCAGATCGCCACGCAGGTCTCGGGGTCCTTGGCGAGCACGATGCCCGCCGCGAAGGGCGTGCGGAACCGAGCCGGGATGCTCAGCCGGTTCTTGGCGTCCAGCGAGTGCTCGAAGTGACCGCGAAATGCCATGGCGTATGTCCTGAAGAGTTCAGACCGGAGTGGCGGAGTGGGAGGAGCCCCGCCACTCCGGTCGATCAGTGAAAACCACGATACCCCACTTTCTCCCACTTGACAACACACAACCCCACGATTCCGTCCGATCCAGCCTGAATTGGTCCTTTTCGGGGATGCCTTTGCCTCAACGGAGCGGGTTTGCGCGTCGTGGGAGGTAGTGGGAAGGTGGGCTCAGCGGGGCACTGCGCCCGGGGCGGCTGCAATCCCCGTTGCAGGGAGACGCCGCACTCGAGCCTAGAGCGCGAGCACCGAGTCGCCGCCTGCGCCCGCCCCGCCGACCAGCGCGGCGAGCAGCGCGGCGGCCACCATCAGCAGGACCGACGGCACCAGCAGGAGCGCCACGATCGAGCTGGATCTTGGGCCCGGCCCGCGCCGCCTCCTCGCGGGCGCTGCGGGCCAGGGCAACGCGGGCGTCGCGCGCCTGGGCGGCGAGGGTCTCGGCCAGCGGCGCCCCATGCCGGCGCGCCCGGTCGAGCGCGGCCACCAGGGCGCGCACCTCCGGTAGGGGGGCGCGCTCGGCCATGCCCTGCAGCGCCGCTGTCGAGGGGCACGCCGAGCGTGACCTCGCGTCCGGCGGTGCGCCACTCGGATGCAAGCGGACCGCGCGTGCGCGCGCCCACCTCCCGCAGCGCCGCGGGCAGCGAGCGCCCGGCATCCACGCTCAACCGCAGCAGGTCGAGCAGGCCGGGCAGCTCATGGCGGACGAGACGTGCGCGCTCCCGGGCCCGGCGCACCAGCCAGAGATCCGGTGCGAGGAAGCCGCCTGCGGGACCCAACGCCACGAGCATCACTCCGAGCCGGCCGGGCGCCGCGGTGAACAGGAGCGCGGCGGCCATGCCACCGGCCGCTGCCGCCGCTGTCTTGGCGGCCATCAACTCTCGCGCGCCCAGTCCGCCGGGCCGGCCGGCGGCGGCGATCCTGGCCTCGAGGTCGCGCGGAGCGCCCGCCCCCGTCCGAAAGCGCCCACCCACCCGGATCAGCAGACGAAGCAGCCGCGGGCCGCCGCTCACGGCCGCGCCCCGTGCGCGCCGCAGCCGGGCGCGGCGGCCGGCGCCTTCGGCGGTCAGGCCCGCGCCCGTCACGGCAAGCGCGACGGAAGAGAAGGCGAGCAGCGCCGCCGGGCTCACCAGCGAACCCGGCCCAGGCGCCGTATCGCCACCGCGGCCACCGCCTGCAGCACGACCGCGATGCCCACCAGCCACGCGGTGAGAAACGAGCCGAGCAACCCGGCCACCCATCCGGGGCTGGCCAGCTCCGCAAGCACAGCGCCGCCCACCGGAAGCAGCACCACGAGCAGGCCGGTGAAGCGAGCCTGCGCGGTGGCCGCGCGCAGCTCGCCCTCGAGCCGCGTTCCCTCCTCCATGGCCCGCGCGCTCTCGCGCAGCAGCCGGGCGAGGTCGCCGCCGGCACTGCGCTGGAGCAGGCAGGCCGCCACCACGGTGTCGAGCCGCGGCGAGCGCACCCGGGCGCGCATCGCCTCGAGCGCGTCGTCGGTGGGCGCGCCGGCGTCGAGCTCGGCCACCGTCCGGCCCAGCTCGTGCCCCACCGCGCCCGAAACCGAGCGCCTCGCCTCCCCCAGCCCGCCGCGCAGCGAATGCCCGCCGGCGAGCGCGTCGGCCAGCGCGAGTGCCAGCCCGGGCATATCGGCGTCGACCGTCCGGCGGTAGCGCTCCCGCCGTGCCCTCAGAACTCGCGCGACGGCCCACGGGCCCCCCGCCGCCAACGCCATCCCGGCGAGCGGCCCGGCCAACAGCAGGCCGGTGGCGAAGGCAGCGCCCGACCCGGCCAGCAGCAGCCGGCGGCGTTCGACGGCGCCGGGATCGCGACCCTCGCGCCCCAGCGCCACCACGGAGTCGACGAGCCCGGCGAGGCCGCGTGCCGCTCCGGACGCGTGCGCCCGCGCCCCCGCACCGACCAGATCGCTCAGCGCCACCGTGCCGCCGGCCGCGGCCACCAGGGCGAGCACCACCGCCCCGGTCATCCGGGCCCCTCACGCCGCAGGGCGGCCACCCGGCCGGCGAGCCGCCCATCCGCCGGTGCGCGCAGCGGGCCGCCCGCGCGGTAGAGCTCACGCACGCCCGCCGCTCCGGCCACGCGCACGACCTCGGCCACCCGCTCGACGGATCGGCCGCCGTCGGGCCGGCGAGCCTGGTGCACCACGAGATCGAGCGCGCTGGCCGCCTGCTCGCGCACCGCCGCGTGGGGCAATCCCACGCCGGCCATGAGCGCGAGCGTCTCGACCCGGCGCAGGGCGTCCTCGGGTGAGTTGGCGTGGACGGTGGTGAGCGAGCCGTCGTGCCCCGTGTTCAGAGCCTGCAACATGTCGAGCGCCTCGGCGCCGCGGACCTCCCCCACCACGATCCGGTCGGGGCGCATGCGCAGCGCGTTGCGCACCAGCTGGCGGATCGTGACCTCGCCACGTCCCTCGAGGTTGGCGGGGCGCGCCTCGAGCCGAACCACGTGGCGCTGGCGCAGCCGCAACTCGGCCGCGTCCTCGATCGTCACGATGCGCTCCTCGCCGGGAATCGCGCCCGAGAGGGCGTTGAGGGTGGTCGTCTTGCCCGACCCCGTGCCGCCGCTGACCAGCACGGACGCCCGGGCGGCCACGGCCACCGCCAGGAACTCGGCCACCTCGGCGGGCAGCGTGCCCCCCTCGACCAGATCGCGCAGCGAGAAGCCCTCGCGCCGGAAACGGCGGATCGTCAGGCACGGGCCGGAGAGCGACAGCGGCGGGATGACCACGTTGACCCTCGAGCCGTCGGCCAGACGGGCGTCGCACAGGGGCGACGCCTCGTCGACCCGGCGCCCCAGCGGCGCCAGCACCCGCTCGATCGCGTGCAGCAGCTCGGCGTCGCTCGCGAACTCCGCCGTCGCGCGCTCGATGCGCCCGCGCCGCTCGACGTACACCGAGCCCGGGCCGTTGACCATCACCTCGTCCACGGAGGGATCGGCGAGCAGCGGCTCCAGGGGCCCGAGCCCGGTGGCCAGCAGCACCACGCGGGCCGCCAGCTCGGCGCGGTCGGCCTCCGGGAGCGGCGCGGCCTCGGCCTCGACCAGCGAGCGCACCTCGGCTTCCAGCGAGCCGCCGGCCTCGCCGTCGCGTGCGCGCTCCACCAGGCGCTCGCGCAGAGCCACCGCCAGCTCGTCCAGCGCCTCCGGGGGATGGGCCATGAGAGGAGAAGGCGCCGGGGCGATAGCCTCGCCCCCTGATGGAGAACGGTCCCGATCTACCGCTCACCGGCGGCTGCATGTGCGGCGCCGTGCGCTACGAGGTCGACGCCCCGCTCGAGGTGGCCGGCTACTGCCACTGCACGCGCTGCCAGCGCCGGACCGGTGGCTCGGTCTCGGTCAGCGCGCGTGTTACGCCGGGCTCCTTTCGCGTCGCTCGTGGCGATGATCTCGTTGAGGTCTATCGGCCCGACGACGGCTTCACGAAGGCCTTCTGCTCTCGCTGCGGGTCGGCGCTCTACAGCCAGAACCAGGAAGACCCCGACACTCAGCGTGAGCATGGGGACCTTCGACACCGACCCCGGCCTGCGGCCCAGCTATCGCCAATTCGTGGCCTACGCTGCCGGCTGGGAGCCGGTTCCCGACGACGGGCTCGAGCGCTTCCCCGAGCGCCGAACGAAGTGATGGACCTCACCCTGCTGAACCTGAGCGAGCCCACCGAGGTACGCAGCTTCGAGCGGGGGCGCTTCGAGCTCTACGAGGTCGGCCCGCTCACGCTGGGCCGAGCGACCTACGAGCCGGGTTGGGTGTGGTCCGAGCACGTCGGAGCCGCGAGCGGCGTGACGCTGTGCGAGGTCGAGCACGTCGGCCTCGTGCTCGGCGGCAAGCCGGGGTGAGGATGGCCGACGGCAGCGAGCGAGTGATGAGGGAGGGCGACTTCTTCTACGTGCCGCCGGGCCACGACAGCTGGGTGGTGGGCGACGAGCCCTACGTCTCGCTGCACATCATGGGCAGCGAGGGCTACGCCACGTGACCCTGCGACTGCACGACTATGCGTCCTCGGGCAACTGCTACAAGGTCCGCCTCCTGCTGGCTCAGCTCGAGCGTGAGTACGAGCGCGTGCCGGTGGACATCTTCGCCGGGGACACGCTCACCGACGACTACGGCCGGCTCAATCCGCTGCGCGAGACCCCCGTGCTCGAGGAGGAGGGCGCCGAGCCGCTGCCGGAGTCGAACGCGATCCTGGTCCACCTCGCGGACGGATCGGAATACCTTCCGGCGATGCCGCCGAGCGGGCGCAGACGCTGCGCTGGCTTTTCTGGGAGCAGTCGGAGCTGATCCCCGCCATCGCGGGCCTGCGCTTTCGGCTCATCACAGGGCGGCTGGCGCCGGACTCGCCGAGCGCCGAGCGACGCCGCGCCGCCGCCCACGCCATCCTGGGGCTCCTGGGAACCACCTGAGCGAACGGGAGTTCATGGTCGGCGAGCGCTACTCGGTGGCCGACATCTCCCTCTACGCCTACGTGAGCGTGGCCCACGAGGCGGGGTTGGACCTCAGGGAGCACCCAGCCATCGTCGCGTGGCTCGAACGAGTACAAAGCACACCCCGGTTTATGAACGACTTCGAGCCCTACCCCCCCAACTCGCACCTCGGCCAGAGCCGGTCGATCTACGACTGATGCCGCGATCGATCTGGAACGGCACCATCAGCGTCGGCCTGGCGCACGTGCCCATCAAGCTCTACTCGGCCACCGAGTCGAAGACCGTCTCCTTCCACGAGGTCCACCTGAAGGACGGAGCGCGCTTGGAGCACAAGCGCATCTGCTCCAAGGAGGACAAGGAGGTGCCGTACAAGGAGGTCGTGAAGGGCTTCGAGGTGGCGCCCGACGAGTTCGTGGTACTCGAGAAGGACGAGGTGGCCGCCGCGGCCGGCACACGCGGCAAGGTGATCGAGATCGAGGAGTTCGTGCCCGACGAGGAGATCGATCCGGTCTTCTACGAGAAGACTTACTACGTCGGCTGCCGCGACGATGGCGAGGCCTACCGCGTGTTCCACGAGGCGCTCAAGCAGACGGCGCAGGTGGGCATCGGGCGCTTCACCTTCCACAACCGCGAGTACCTGGCCGCCGTGCGGGCGCTCGACGACGTGCTCGCCCTGCACACCATGCGCTTCCACGACGAGATCGTCGCGCGGCAAGCAGCTCGACGTGCGACTCCCCGGGCAAGGGCGCCTCGAAGGCCGAGGTGGAGATGGCGAGCCAGCTGGTCGATTCGCTGCACCGCGAGTTCGACCCCACCGAGTACGAGGACAGCTACCGCGAGGCCGTGCTCGAGCTGATCGACCGCAAGGCCAAGGGCGAGGAGATCGAGGCCGAGCCCGACGAGCCTGAGGAGGAAACCGACGATCTGATGGCGGCGCTGCAGGCCAGCCTCAAGGGGTCCTGATGGCGCGCACGCTCTGGAGCGGCTCGCTTTCCTTCGGCCTGGTCAACGTGCCGGTTCGCCTGACCAGCGCCGCGCGGGACCTCGACCTTCACTTCCGCCAGCTCCACGAGAAGGACGGCGCCGCCATCGAGCAGCGTCGCTACTGCTCGGAGGAGGAGACGGAGGTGGAATGGGAGGAGGTCGGCCGCGGCTACGAGCTCGACGACGGCGAGCAGATCGTGTTGACCGACGAGGAGCTCGCGTCGGTCGAGCCGCGCAAGACGCGAACGATCTCGGTCGAGGCGTTCGTCGACCTGGAGGACGTCGACCCGATCTACTTCGACCACCCCTGGTTCCTCACCCCCAAGGGCGAGAGCGAGGGAACGCTGAGGGCCTACCAACTGCTGGTGGACGTTATGGAGTCCACCGATCGCGCGGCCCTCGGGCGTTTCGTGATGCGCACCAAGGAGTACCTCGTGCTGGTGCGCCCGCGCGACGGGCTGCTCGCGCTGACCACCCTGCGCTTCCACGACGAGGTGCGCTCCACCGACGAGATCGCCCCCGGCGGCCGCAAGCCCGCTAAGGGCAAGATCGAGGGCGCCATCGCGGTGATCGAGTCGCTGTCCACCGAGTGGGAGCCCGAGCGCTACACCGATCTCTACCGCGAGCGCCTCCAGGGCGTGATCGAGGACAAGAAGAAGGGCAAGCGCATCAAGGCGCCCGAGCTGGAGGAGGAGCCCAAGCCGGCACCCGACCTGATGGCGGCCCTGCAGGACACGCTCGACCGGATGGGTTCGGGGAAGCGGCCCTCACGCGCCGCGGGCAACGGCGGCGGCCTCGAGAAGCTGAGCCGGGAGGAGCTCTACGAGCGCGCCCAGAAGGAGAAGGTGCCCGGCCGGTCCAAGATGTCCAAGGACGAGCTGATCGAGGCGCTGGACGGCTGACGGCGCGCCTCAGGCGGGAAAGCTGTCCGGCTGGTCGAGCGCCCGGCGGTACAGGTCCTCGTCGATGTTGCGCCCGCACACCATCACCACCACCGGCCCGTCGGCCGGCGGCAGCGCCTCCAACCCGGCCAGCGAGGCGCCGGCCGAGCCCTCCACGCGGATGCCCGCCTCGGCAAAGGCGCCCACCGCGCGGGCCATCGCGCGCTCGGACACCTCCACGAACGGAGTGGCGAGGTCCACCAGTTCCTGGACCGCGAGCGGCACCGCAACCCGCACCGCCAGGCCGTCGGCGAACGTCGAGGAGCGATCGCACTCGACCGGCCGGCCGGCGGCGACGCTCAGGGCCATGACCGGAGCCTCCTTGGCGACCACGCCGGCCGCTCCACCCCCGAGCCCCCGGGCCACCCCGATCAGGAGGGCGCCGTTGCCCACCGGCACGGGCGTGCACGCGGGTCGCTGGCCGAGCTGCTCGACGATCTCCCGCCCGATCGCCGCGTACCCGTCGTACTGCGCCGGCTCGGCGCCGTCCTCGAAGAAGGGCACCCGGTGCTCGTCCGCGTAGGTGCGCGCGTGGTCCTTGGCCTCGTCCACGTCGGCCCCCTCCTGGCGCACCTCGGCGCCGAGATCCTCGAGAAGGGCCAGCTTGGTGGCGCTCGCCTCCAGGGGAAGGAACACGACCGCGCGCAGGCCCGTCCGCGCGGCCGCCCACGCGGTGGCGGCGCCGTGGTTGCCGGTCGAGGCCGTGACCACCGCGCCGGCCCCCCGGTCGCGAAAGGACTCGAGCGCCGGCAGCGCGCCGCGCCACTTGAACGCGCCCAGCTCGTGCATGTCCTCCCGCTTGAGCAGCAGGTTCCGGCCGGCGGCGAGCGACGCGGGCGCTTCCTCCAGCGGTGTGGGCAGGCTCATCACCGCCGGAGACTAATCTCGGCGTGATGAGCACCGCGATCGACCCCGCCCTGCAGTCCGCGTCCTGGGACCTCGAGCCGCTGGTCGAGAGCCGCGGCGCCGCCGGGGTCGAGGAGCTGCTGACCGAAGCGCGCGACCGCTCGGCCGCCTTTGCCGAGCGCCACCGCGGGCAGCGTGGCCGAGCTCGACGCCGCCGGCCTCGCCGACGCGATGCACGAGCTCGGCGCGATCCATGATCTCGCGGGCCGCGCGGGGTCCTACGCGATGCTGTTCTTCAGCCTCGACACGAGCGACCCGCCGCGCGGCGCCCTGGTCCAGAAGGCGCGCGAGCTCGGGGCGGCGATCGAGACGCACCTCCTGTTCTTCGAGCTCGAGTGGAACCTGCTGGCCGAAGAGCAGGCGGAGGAGATGCTCGAGTCCGGGTCGCTCGACTTCTGCGCGCACTACCTGCGCACGCTGCGCCGCTACCGCCCGCATCAGCTCACCGAGCCCGAGGAGCGCATCGCCACCGAGCTCGACGTGAGCGGCGCGTCGGCCTTCCGGCGCCTGTTCACCGAGCAGGTCTCCTCCGTGGACGTTCAGCTCGGCGACGATGGGGAGATCCCGCTGGAGGAGGCCCTGTCGCGCCTCCAGGATCCCGACCGGCAGGTGCGCGAGGAGGCCGCCCACGCCACCACCGCCGCGCTGCGACCCGGGCTGCGCACGCGCGCGTATGTGTTCAACACCCTTCTGGGCGACAAAGCCACCAAGGACCGCCTGCGCGACTACCCGCACTGGCTGGCCTCGCGCAATCTCGCCAACGAGGCCAGCGACGAATCCGTGCAGGCGCTGGTGGAGGCCGTGGTGGGCCGCTACGAGCTGGCGCGCCGCTGGTACCGGCTGAAGGCGCAGCTGCTGGGCCTCGACCGGCTGGCCTACTGGGACCGGATGGCTCCGGTCACCGACACCGAGGACCACATCCCCTACGACGAGGCGCAGGAGATCGTTCTCGACTGCTACTCCACCTTCTCGCCCGAGCTGGGCGAGGCCGCCGGGTCCTTCTTCGCCGACGGCTACATCGACGCGCCCCCGCGCCCGGGCAAGCGCGGCGGGGCCTTCTGCGCCTACACCGTCCCCTCGCGGCACCCCTATGTCCTGCTCAACTACACCTCGCGCCCCTACGACGTGCTCACGCTCGCACACGAGCTCGGACACGGCGTGCACGCATCGCTGGCCAGCCCACAGGGCATCTTCCAGTTCACCGGTTCCCTGACCATGGCGGAGACCGCCTCCATCTTCGGCGAGACGATCGTGCTGGAGAGGCTGCTGGAGCGCGCGCCCGGGCCGGCCGAGCGGCTTTCGCTGCTGGCGGGATCGCTCGACGGCGCGGTGGGCGCGGTATTTCGCCAGATCGCCATGAACCGTTTCGAGCACGCGATGCACCTGGCCCGGCGCGAGTCCGGCGAGCTGGCGCCGGAGCGCTTCGGCGAGCTGTGGCTCGAGACGCAGGCCGACCTCCTGGGCGACGCCGTCGAGCTGCACGACGACTACGCGCTCTGGTGGTCCTACGTCCCCCACTTCGTCGACACGCCCGGCTACGTCTACGCCTACGCGTACGGACATCTGCTGGCGCTGTCGGTCTACCGCCGCTACGAGGAGGCGGGCGAGGGCTTCGTCTCGTCGTACCTGGACCTGCTGCGCGCCGGCGGGTCGCTGCCACCCGAGGAGCTCGGCCGGATCGTGGGCGTCGACCTCGGCGACCCGGGCTTCTGGGGCGCGGGGCTCGATCTGATCGAGCGCCAGCTCGACGCGGCCGAGGAAGCGGCCCGGGAGGCCGGCAGGGTCGGCGCCCGGCCGTGATCGTCGACGCGGTCGAGGAGCGCATCGCCCTGCCCGTGGGCGAGATCGCTGTCACCCGCCCCCGCGATGCCGAGGCGCTGCTCACCGAGGAGGGCTTCGAGCGCGAGGAGTTCCTCCCCTACTGGGCCGAGCTGTGGTCGAGCTCGATCGCCCTCGCCCACGACCTCTCCCGCCGTTCGCTGCGCGGCGCGCGGGTGCTGGAGCTGGGCTGTGGGCTGGGCCTGCCCAGCATCGCGGCCGCGCTCGCGGGCGGGCGGGTGCTGGCCACCGACTGGTCGCCCGACGCGGTGGGCGCGGCGGCCGAGAACGCGCAGCGCAACGGCGTGGAGCTGGAGACCGCGGTGGTCGGCTGGGGCCTGCCCGAGCCGATCGTCGAGCGCGCGCCCTGGCGATTCGTGGTCGCCTCGGATGTGCTCTACGAGCGCCGCAACGTGACCCAGTTGCTCGAGCTGCTGCCCCGTCTGGTGGATCAGACCGGCGAGGTGCTGATCGCCGATCCCCAGCGCGCTCTGGCGGCGAGCTTCCTGGAGCGCGCGGAGCGCGACTGGCACGTGCGCACCACCGGGAGCGTGCGCTCGGAGCGAGCGCGTATCCATCACCTGCGCCGCCGGGGATAGAGCGAAGGTCCAGTCAGCGGGGAAGCTCGGCCAGCGTCGCGTAGAGCTCGCGTGCGGCCGCCTCCCCCAGGCGCAGGCTCTCCAGCCGATAGCTCTCGTTGGGCGCGTGGAAGGCGTCCGCGGGAAGGGCGAAGCCGCTGACGATGGTGGCCATCCCGCGGTCGGCCAGCACGGCCAGCAGCGGCAGCGTTCCGCCCAGGCGCACGAAGGTGGGCGGGCGCCCGCAGGCGCGGCCGATCGCCTCTGCGCCCAGCTGCAGGGCGGGATGCGAGGTGTCGAAGAAGGCCGGGTCGGCCAGCTCGGTCTCGATCGCGACCTCGGCCGCCGGGTGGGCCGCCTCGCGCAGCAGGCGCTCGAGCTCGGCGCCGATCGCGGCGGCGCTCTGCCCCGGCGCCAGGCGCACGCTCACGTGGGCGCGGGCCACCGCGGGCACGATCGTGCGCGGCTCGCCCACGCTGATCATGTTCACGTCGACCGAGGTGAGGGCGCCGGTGCGCTCGTAGAACTCCGCGGCAGCCTCGGGGGACACCGGCTGTGCGCCCACCTGGGCGATCTCGCGCGCACCGGCGGGTAGCGCCTCCCAGGACTCCACCTCCTGCGGCGTCGGGGCCTTCACTCCGGCGCTCAGCTCGGCTCGCGCCCGGCCCTCGGAATCGGGCGCCACCGCGTCGAGCATGCGTATGAGCACGTGCGCGGCGTTGGGCACCGCCCCGCCGTAGAAGCCGGAATGCAGATCGCGCTCGGCCACCCGCACCTCGATGCCGGCCTGGGCGAGCCCGCGGCTGGCCGAGGAGACCGCGGGCGTGGTCTCGTCGACCATCACGGAGTCGAACACGATCGCGCAGTCGGCCTCGTCCTCGCCCTGCTGTAGGCGCTCGAGCACCGAGCGGCTGCCCACCTCCTCCTCCCCCTCGATGAGAAAGCGCACGTGCACGGGCAGCTCGCCCGCGCGCGCGAGCTCGCAGGCCACGTGCAGGAGGGGCAGGAAGTTGCCCTTGTCGTCGGCCGCGCCGCGCGCGTAGAGGCGCCCGTCGCGCTCGGTCGGCTCGAACGGCGGGCTGTCCCAGGCCTCCTCCGGGCCGGCCGCCTGGACGTCGTAGTGGCCGTAGGCCAGCACGGTGGGCGCGTCGGCGCGCGAGCAGCGCAGCTCGCCCACGGCCATCGGGTGGCCGCCGCCGACCGTCACCTGCTCGGCGCGGCCGCCGGCTCGCTCGATGCGCTCGCACGCCCAGCCGCAGGCCTCCGCGAGCGCCGCGGCGTCGCCGCCGCCGGTGGACACCGACGGTATGCGCAGCCAGTCCTCGAGCTCTTCACGCAGGGTGGCCACGGCGGATCAGTATGACGCCGCTCGCGTAGCATCGCCGGGCGTGAGGCGGCTGTTCCTACTGGTGGCCGCGGTGGTGCTGGTGGACACCATGTTCTTCGCCGCCGTCGCGCCGCTGCTCCCCTACTACTCGGACGAGCTCGACCTGTCGAAGACGGCGGCCGGCGTGCTCACGGCCGCCTACCCGGCCGGTACCTTCGCGGGTGCTCTCCCGGGCGGCTGGCTGGCGGCGCGCTGGGGCGTCAAGCCCACCCTGCTCACCGGGCTGGCGCTGCTCGGGCTCACGAGCCTGGCCTTCGCGTTCGCCGGCAACATCGTGATGCTCGACGTCGCGCGCTTCGTGCAGGGGATCGGCGGTGCGTGCATGTGGGCCGCGGGCATGACCTGGCTGGTGTCGGCCGCTCCCGCAGAGCGGCGCGGCGAGCTGATCGGCTCCGCGCTCGGGGCGGCCATCGTGGGCGTCCTGCTCGGCCCCGTGCTGGGCGGCGGCGCCACCGTCGTTGGGCCCGAGGTGGTGTTCAGCGGTGTGTCGGTGGTGGCCGCCGGCCTGGCCCTGTGTGCGTGGCGCACGCCCGGCGTGGCGCCCGCTCCCAGCCCGGGGGTGCCCGCGCTGCTGCGCGCCATGCGCCGCCGCGACGTCCTCGCCGGCTTCTGGCTGTTCACCCTGCCCGCCCTCTTCGGCGGAGTGATCGAGGTGCTGGCGCCGCTGCGCCTCGACGACCTCGGCGCGAGCGGCGCCGCGATCGGGGCGATCTTCCTGATCACCGCGGCGGGCGAGGCCGTCGTCAGCCCGATGGCCGGGCGCGTGTCCGACCGTCGCGGGCGCCTGATGCCCATACGGGCCGGGCTCGCCGGCGCGACGGTGGCGGCCGTGGCGCTCCCGCTGCCCGGCACCACGGTGCTCCTGGGGGCGGTGATCTTCCTTACCTTCGCCGCCCTCGGGTGGTTCTGGGCGCCGGCCATGGCACTGGTCTCGGACGCCTCGGAGAGGGCCGGGCTCGACCTCGCCCTGGCGTTCTCCATCTCCAACCTGGCCTGGGCCCTCGGTCACCTGGTCGGCAGCGGGGCCGGCGGAGCGATCGCCGACCTCACCGTCGACGCCGTGCCCTACGGGATGCTCGGGATCCTGTGCGCCGTCACGCTGGTGGGCGTGCTCTCGCTGGGCCGCGAGGCCCCGGCGCGCTCTGCGGCCGCGCGCTGATCTCCGTCTACGGGCAGTTGGGCCAGGGCGCGTTGCCACTCTGGCGATACAGCTTGAGCGCCAGGCGGTCCTGCTCGGCCTCGGAGGCATCAGCGGGATCGCCCTCCCCGCCCAGACCGCGCCAGGTGCCGCGGCTGAACTGGTACTTGCCCCGGTAATCGCCACCCGGCGAGATGGCCCGGGGGTTACCGCCCGATTCGCATTCGGCGATGAGACGCAGGATGCGCGGAACCCGCACGTCGCTCCGCCGGGGGCTCCTGCCGCGGCGCACGGAGGTGCGCGCGAAGGGCGCGAGGCCGAGGGCGGCGCGCGTCTGCGGGCCGACCACCCCGTCTACCAGCAGGCCCTTGCGCCGCTGGAAGTGCTTGACCGCGCGTTCGGTCTGCGGGCCGAACACGCCGTCGGCGGGAACGCCGAGAGCGCGCTGGATGCTCCTGACGGCGGTCCCGCGGTCGCCGCGTTCGACCATGAGGTCCTCGGCGCTCGCGGCCTGGGCCGTACCGGCCACCACGCGGTCCGCCTCCGCGTTCTGGGTCATGCACGCCAGCGCCAGCGCGCTGAGAGTGGCGAGCGCGAACGGTTTGTAACGCACAGCATCGACGATCGATTGCAACTTCCTGCCCCTTTCCGATGCCTACGAGGTGAGCTGACGGGCTCGCGCCGGAAAGTGGCGCTACGCGGCAAGGTTTGGGCCTGTCCGCGATTCGCCCCAGAAGCCTGAGCTTCGAGTGGGTCCCCCGCTCTCCGCCGCCGGGGCGACAGAGACTCGGCAAGTTTTTGGCAACTTTGAAGCCGTTATCCAAGCAGATCGCGCGCAGCGACTGTGCCTCAGTCGTGGTCAGTTATCGGGATGGCGTGTGTGGCTGGCGTTAGCGGGCCGTGCCGAGCAGGTCGGCGACGCAGGCGCGCACGATGTCGAGAACTGCCACCGAACTGACGACTCACGCCAAGCGCGGGGTGCCAGCCGGTCGTCGACCACGCACGGGCGCTCCCGGGCTCCGCCGGCGCACGGAGCGGCGGCGGCTCGGGCGCCGCCGGCAGCGCGGGGCGTTCGGGCTCACGGCGGCGCAGCCAGATCGCGGCCGCGAAGACACCGAAGAAGAGCGGCGCGGCCCGGGCGAGCAGACGGAGCGGCATTGCGGGCAGCGTCGGCGCCCGGATGGGCTAGGCTCGCCGCCATGGACCTCGGTCTGGAAGGCAGGGTGGCGCTCGTGACGGGAGCGTCCAGGGCATCGGCTTCGCCGTGGCGGCGGCGCTGTGCGCCGAGGGAGCGCAGGTGGCCGTGAGCTCGCGCTCGCGGGAGAACATCGAGGCGGCGGCGAGCGAGATGGGGGCTGCGGGCTCCTACGTTCACGACATGAGCGACCTCGATGGCGCGCCGGCGCTGCTGGAGCGGCGTCGAGGCCGACCTGGGCCCGCTGGCCGTGCTCGTGACCAACACCGGCGGCCCTCCGGGCGGCGACCCGCTCGAGTTCACCCGCGAGCAGTGGCAGGACGCCCACCGCGAGCTGATGCTCGGCCCGATGGCGCTGATCGAGCGCGCGCTGCCGGGCATGCGCGAGCGCGGCTTCGGGCGCATCCTCAACATCTCCTCGTCGGCCGCCCGCGAGCCGATCCCGGGGCTGATGCTCTCGAGCGCCCATCGCAGCGGGATGCTCGCCACCTTCCACACGATCGCCGGCAAGGTGGCCGCCGACGGCGTGACGCTCAACACGATCCTGCCCGGGCGCATCGCCACCGACCGCCTCGAGCACCTCTACGGGTCGCTCGACGAGGCCGAGAAGGTGGCGCGCGACGAGGTGCCCGCGGCTCGCCTCGGCCAGGCCGAGGAGATCGCCGCCGCGGCGGCCTTCCTGTGCTCCGAGCCGGCGAGCTACGTGACCGCGCAGGCCCTGGCCGTGGACGGCGGGTTGATGAAGGCCGCCTAGCCGGATCCAGGCTCAGGGGTCCAACAGCGCCGCGTTGTCGTTCCAGCGCTTGGTCTCGCACGCGTCGGTGCGGTTGAAGCGGGCGTCCACCTTCTCGCCGCGCAGCTCGCCGGTCACCCGGGCGGTGTCCGGGCCGCCGTAGATCTCCGCGCAGGCCACCGTGGCCGGCACCGGAGCGAGGCGCTTGACCGTGAGCTCGCCCAGGCTCCGGCACGTCGCGTTGCCCTCGCCGAGGCGCTCGCACACGATCCGCCTGCGCTCCGTGGGCCCGTCGGGGCCCTTGGGCTGCACGCTGACGGTGAGGCTCGCGCCCTGCGGCCCGGGGCAGGCGCGACCGCCTTCCGCGTCGTCCTCACTATCCGACCCGCAGGCCGCCAGAGCGAGGCAGGCGAAGATGGCGGCGGCCGGGCGCATACCTCGTATACGCCCGGCCGCCAGGTTTGTCACGCCGCCAGCGAGCTCGCCGGCTGCGGCTCGAGCGCCAGCTCGAGCACCTCGCCGATCGTCATGACCGGGTGGAAGGTCATCTCCTCGCGCACGTCCTCGGGCACGTCGTCGAGGTCGGCCCGGTTGCGCTCGGGGAGGATCACGTCGGTGAGCCCCGCCGCGTGCGCGGCCAGCACCTTCTGCTTGAGGCCGCCGATCGGCAGCACCCGCCCCTGGAGGGTCACCTCGCCGGTCATCCCGACCGTGTGGCGAACCGGGCGCCCGCTCAGCAGCGAGGCCAGGGCCGTGGTCATCGTGATGCCGGCGCTGGGGCCGTCCTTGGGGATCGCCCCCGCGGGCACGTGCACGTGGAACTCACGCTCGTCGAAGGCCGTCCTCGTCGATCCCGAGCTCGTCGGCGTGGCCGCGCACGTAGGAGAGCGCGATGCGCGCCGACTCCTTCATCACGTCGCCCAGCTGGCCGGTCAGGACCAGGGTGTCCTTGCCCTTCATCTCGGTGGCCTCGATGAACAGCACGTCGCCGCCCGCGCCGGTCACCGCCAGGCCGGTGGCCACGCCGGGCACCGCGGTACGCTCGGCCGCCTCCTGGAAGAAGCGCTGGCGCCCGAGGGCGTCGCGGACCACGTCCGAGTCGACCGCCACCGGGGCCTCCACCTCGCCCGACGCGATCTTGGTCGCCGTCTTTCGCAGCACGGTGCCCAGCTCCCGCTCGAGGTTGCGCACGCCCGCCTCGCGGGTGTACTCGGTCACGATCGACTCCAGGGTCGCGTCGTCGATCGACACCTCGTCCTCGCGCAGCCCGTTGCGCTCGCGCTGGCGCGGCCACAGGTACCCGCGGGCGATGGCCACCTTCTCGTCGGTCGTGTAACCGTCGAAGCGGATGATCTCCATGCGGTCGAGCAGCGGCGCCGGGATCGTCTCGGCGATGTTGGCCGTGGCGATGAACACCACCTGCGAGAGGTCGATCTCGACGTCGAGGTAGTGGTCGCGGAACGAGTGGTTCTGCGCCGGGTCGAGCACCTCGAGCAGGGCCGCGCTGGGGTCGCCGCGCCAGTCGGCGCCGACCTTGTCGACCTCGTCGAGCATGATCACCGGGTTCATCGTGCCGGCGTCGCGCAGGGCCCGCACCAGCCGGCCCGGCAGGGCGCCGATGTAGGTGCGCCGGTGGCCGCGGATCTCGGCCTCGTCGCGCACGCCGCCCAGCGACATGCGCACGAACTCGCGTCCCGTGGAGCGCGCGATC
The DNA here is from genome assembly GCA_963728155.1 of uncultured Thermoleophilaceae bacterium. GTDB lineage: Bacteria > Actinomycetota > Thermoleophilia > Solirubrobacterales > Thermoleophilaceae > JACVRW01. The sequence goes on from CAVSJF010000004.1 coordinate 230,906, forward strand.
GACTCGCCGATCGAGGTCTTGCCCGTGCCGGGGGGCCCGATCAGGGTGAGGATGGCGCCGCGAGCGCTTGTCCTCCTCGATGCCGCGCTCCTGGCGCAGCTTGCGCACCGCGATGTACTCGACGATGCGGTCCTTCACGTCCTCGAGGCCGGCGTGGTCGGCGTCGAGCACCTCACGCGCGCGCACGGGGTCGAGGTCCTCGTCGGAGCGCTCGGACCACGGCACGGCGATCAGCCAGTCGAGGTAGGAGCGGATCATCGAGGACTCGCCGCCCTGCTCGCCCATGCGCTCGAAGCGGTCGAGCTCGCGCTCGGCCTGCTCGCGAACGGGCTCGGGCATGCCCGCTTCCTCGATCTTGGTGCGGTACTCGTCGATCACCGATCCGTCGTCGTCGCCGAGCTCCTTGCGGATCGACTCCATCTGCTTGCGCAGGAAGTAGTCGCGCTGCTGCTTCTCGGCGCCCGACTGGACGTCGTCGCGGATGCGCACGCGCACCTGCAGCTCGGTCAGCCGGTCGCGCTGCATCGAGAGAGCGAGCTCGAGGCGGTCGGTCACGTCGACGGTCTCGAGCAGCTCGACCTTCTGCTCGTAGGTCAGGTCGGGCGAGTAGCCGCCGGTGTCGGCAAGGGCGCCCGGCTCGGTGATCGAGCGCACGAAGGCGGCCACACGGCCGTCGTCGCCGCGCAGCTCGAGGATCTCCTCGACCACGGCGCGATACTCGCGCTCGAGATTGCGGGTGCGCCCGTCGACGGGCACGTCGTCGGGATGAGGCTCGACCTCCACGCGCAGCGCGCCGGTCACGTCGGTGCTCGCCGCGCCGACGCGTCCGCGGTGCAGGCCCTCCAGGGCGACCGCGCGACCGCCGCCGGGAAGGCGCACGCGCTCGGCCACGTTGGCGACGGTGCCGACGCTGGCGAACTCGTCGCCCTTGCGGGGCACGAGCACGACGCGCTCGGCGTCACCGGCGTCGATGGCCAGGGTCACGTTCATGTTGGGGAACACGACGGAGTCGTCGACGGGTATCAGGAGAAGATTTTCTGAGGCCATATGGGGAGTCACCTACTTACGTTGGGTAAGGGGAAGTGTAGCGGTAGCTTTCCGCGTTCACCCATTCGATCCGGAGGTTGTGAGAGATGCCGAAGAGAAAGGCCGACGCCCAGTGGGAAGGCTCGCTGAAGGGCGGCAAGGGCACGATGCGGATGGCCAGTGGGTCCTATGAGGGCCCATTCTCCTTCGGGTCGCGCTTCGAGGAGGAGGAGGGCGCGAATCCCGAGGAGCTGATCGCCGCCGCGCACGCGGGCTGCTTCTCGATGGCCTTCGCGAACGAGCTCACCGAGGCCGGGCACGAGCCGGAGTCGGTGGAGACCACCGCCACCGTCCACCTGGACGGCGTCGACATCACCTCGATCGAATTGGACACCCGCGCTCGCGTGCCCGGTATCGAGGAGGACGAGTTCCAGCGCCTCGCCAACGGCGCCAAGGAGGGCTGCCCGGTCTCGAAGGCGCTGGGCGGGGTGGGCTCTATCGAGCTGAAGGCCGAGCTCACGCAGTAGTGGGCCACTAGGTGGACGCGTCGATCGAGCCCGCGGAGGTCGCGCGCACCGCGGCCGCCACGGCGGCGGCCGAGCTGGTCGAGCCGGGCATGACCATAGGCCTGGGCTCGGGCCGCGCGGTGTGGCGGCTGGTCGACCTGCTCGGCCCGCGTGTGGCCCCGGGCGGCGACCTGGCCGGGGCGGGGCTGCGGGCGGCCACGGCCTCGTCACTTACGGAGGCGCGCGCGGGCGAGCTGGGCATCGAGGTGATCGAGCTCGACGGCGCGGTGGAGCTCGACCTGGCGCTCGACGGCGCCGACGAGGTCGACCCCGAGCTGCGTCTGATCAAGGGCGGCGGTGGTGCGCTGCTGCGCGAGAAGATCGTGATATCGGCGGCGCGGCGCTTTGTGGTGGTGGCCGAGACACCCAAGAAGGTCGAGCGGCTCGGCCAGCACTTCCGCCTGCCGGTCGAGGTGGCGCGTTTTGCCTGGGCCGATACCCGGCGGCGCCTCGAGACCGTGCTGCCCGACGCGCTCCTGCGCACGTCCGCTGCGGGCGAGCCGTACCTGACCGACGAGGGACACTTCATCCTCGACTGCGCCCTTCCACCCGAGGCGGATCTCGACGGCCTCGGCCCCCGCCTCAAGCAGATCCCCGGCGTGGTCGAGCACGGCCTGTTCATCGGCCTGGCCGAGCGGGCGCTGCTCGGGCGCCCGGACGGCGGCGTGGAGCTGATCGAGCGCGCGTGATCGCCTGTGGGGCTCACAGCTCGCCTTCGCTTACGGAGAGAGCCCCGGCCCGCCGGTCGTCGCCTGGCGGGCGCATGAGCAGCCGCAGCTCGTGGCCGAAGTTCTCCGCCGCGGCGAGATAGACCGCCTGGCGCAGGCTCACGCGCAGCGTCGCGAGAGCGGTGGGCGACGGCGCCTCGGCGCTGTCCTCGGCGGCCAGACCGGACGAGCCGGAGGCGCGCAGCTCGAGCACCTCCACGGCCTCGAGGGCGACGAAGGTCCGCCCGGCGCCCTCCTGGCGCTGGGTGGACACCAGCACGTCGACGCGTGAGCCGGCGCCGGCGCCGGCCAGCGCCGCGCCTCCGGTGACCGCGACCTCCAGCGCACGCTCACCGGGGCGCAACGGGCCTCCCTCCGCCGCGCCGGCGCCCTCGAGCAGTCCCGCGGTCACGTAGGAGCCCGCGCTGACCGCGACGGCCGCGCGCGCGCCGGCCAGCCGGCCCGGGGCGCCGAGCGCGTCCGGGGGCACGAAGCGCGCGGGCACTCGCCGGACGGCGAGATCACCCGGGCCGAGCCGGTCGCCGGGCGCGATGTCCCGCGCCGCGACCACCACGCCGGCGAGGGGGCCGACGCGCGCCTCGACCGTGCGCTCGCGCTCGCGCACCTGGGCGGCCGCCAGGCCGCCGCAGGTCAGGGCGAGCAGAAGCAGCAGGAGGCCTCGCCGCCGCCGGGCCCTCATGCCGCCCGGGAGCGGCGCCTGTCCGGCTTCGCGGGCAGGTCGAGCTCGGCGGCGGGCAGGTCGAGCTCGGCGGCGGTCAGCTCTTCGCCGTGCTCGATGCGCAGGCTGCCTCCGAGCTCCCTCGCGGCGCGCGCCGCGATATCGAGCCCACGACCCCGGCCGTTGGCGCGCGCGGCGGCCAGCTCGTCCAGCTGCTTGGGCCGATTGGCGTTGCGAATCTCCAGGCGAGCGCCGGTGGCGGTCGAGGTCCAGCGCACGTCGACCGGCCCGGCGCCGTGCTCGGCGGCGTTGTCGACCAGGTTGGCCACCACCTGGCTGAGCCGCCCGGCGTCGAGGCCGGGGCCGGGTCGCGAGACCCGCGCGCCGCGGCGCCGCGCGCGGTCCAGGTCCGTCAGGGCGGCGTCCATCCGGTCGATCTGAAGAGCCACGAGCGAGGCGAATGCCCGCGTGGCGCCCACCCGGCGCATGCGCTCGGCGGCCAGAGAGATAGCGGCGACGGCCCCGCGCAGCTCATGCTCGGCGTCGGCCACGAGCGACAGGCGGGCGCGCGCCCAGACCAAGCCGAGGACGACGAGGGCCCAGCCGCACCCCGCCACCAGCCAGCTCACAGCGCCTCCGTGAGCCGGTAGCCCACCCCGCGCACGTTCACCACCCAGGGCCGCGGCGACGGGCTCAGCTTCTTACGCAGACGACACGCATGGGCGTCGAGTGTGCGGGTTCGCCCGGCGGCGAGATAGCCCCACACGTCCCTCAGCAGCTCCTGCTTGCCGTACACGCGCGTGGGGTCCTCGGCCAGCGCGTGGAGGAGGGCGAACTCCTTGGCCGACAGGTCGATCCGCCGCCCGGCCAGACGCACCGAGCGGGTGGCCGGATCCACCGTCAGCTCGCCGGCGCGCAGAACGCCCCGGGAGCGGCGGCCGTCGGCCCGGCGCAGCAGCGCGTTCACACGGGCGAGGAGCTCGGCGTAGAGGAAGGGCTTGCAGAGATGATCATCGGCCCCGCGGGCAAAGCTGCGGACCCGGTCGGCATCGCTGGCCCGCCCGCTCAGCACCAGAACCGGGAGGTCGGGATCGAGGCGGGAGGCCAGGCCGTCGGCTGAGCGGACGCGGTCGAGCAGGGCCAACCCACCGGCGCCCGCGAGCCCAAGGTCGAGCACCACCAGCGCGGGCTGGCGCACCTCGATGGCCCGCAGGCCCTCCCCCACGCTGGCCGCCCCGGCCACGCGGAAGCCGTCGGCGGCCAGGTTGTCGAGCAGGAACGCGCGCGTGGGCTCGTCGTCCTCGACCACCATGATCAGGCGCTGCTGGTCCACACCAAGCAGAAGAACCGCGACAGAGAATCTCGCCCCGGGTGCATGTGAGAATGCGCCTCGCGTGGCGAAGGAATCCAACGAGTCCTCTCCCACCCGGCTCGACAGCGGCTGGGACGAGCTGCAGGAGGGACGCTGGGAGGAGGCGTGGGCACGGTTCGAGCAGGCAGTCGGACGCCGAGGAGACGCCCGAGGGGTTGGAGGGGCTGAGCTGGGCGGCGTGGTGGCTCGACGACGCCGAGGCGGTGTTCGATGCCCGTCAGCGCGCCTACCGGCTCTACGAGGAAGCGGGAGACGTCGCGGGCGCCGCGCGCATGGCCACCTGGCTTGCCTGCGATCAACTCGACTTCCACGGAGCGTTCGCGGTCGCGGGCGGCTGGCTCGCCCGCGCCCATCGCCTGCTCGACCCGCTCGAGCCCGGGCCCGAGCACGGCTGGCTCGCCTTCCTCGAGGGCTACATGGCCCACGCGGGTGGGGAGACCGCGAAGGCTGCCGAGTTTGGGCGCCGCACGGCCGCGCTCGGGAGGCGGTTCGACGTTCCCGACCTGGAGATGCTCGGGCTCGCCATCGAGGGCGCGACGCTGGTGGCGTGCGCGCAGGTCGAGGAGGGCATGCGCTGCCTCGACGAGGCAACCGTGACCGCTCTGCAGGGCGAGGCCACGGTCCCGATCTCGGGTGCGTGGGCATGCTGCTTCCTGGTCACGGCGTGCACCGCCGTGCGCGACTACGAGCGGGCGTTCGAGTGGTGCGACCGGATCGCCGAGTTCGCCGAGCGCTACGGGAGCCGCTACATGCTCGCCTTTTGCCGCGCGGAGTACGGCGCGGTGCACCTGTGGCGGGGCCGGTGGAAGAAGGCGGAGGCGATGCTTGAGGCCTCGATCGACGACTTTGCCCGATCGCGCCCAGCGATGGTGGGGGGACCGCTGGTGGGGCTGGCGGAGCTGAGGCGTCGGCAGGGGCGGTGGGACGAGACGCGACTCGCTGCTCGACCGCGCCGGTCCGTCCTCCGACGGCGCAGCTCTGCCGCGCCCGGATGGCGCTCGACCGCGGGGACGCCGCCCGAAGCGGCCGAGCTTGCCGAGCGCTGCCTGCGCCAAATGCCCGCGGACCGCGAGCTCGACCGCGCCGCGGGGCTGGAGCTGTTCGCTCGGGCGCGCACGGCACGCGGCGAGTTGGAGGAGGCCCGTGCGGCGCTGGAGGCCCTGCGGGAGATCGAACGCGCCGTCGGCACCCCGGCTCTCCGGGCGTCCGTCGACTTCCTCGAGGGGCTGGTGGCGGCGGCGGGCGGCGACCACGATCGGGCGCGGCACCTGTTCGAGGACGCGACCGATCGCTTCGAGCGAAGCGGCGGGCCCTTCGAGGCCGCGCAAGCGCGGATCGAACTCGCCACCACCCTCGTCGCCCTCGGTCGCACCGATGTGGCCGAGCAGGAGGCGGCAAGCGCCCTCGATCAACTCCTCGAGCTCGGCGCCGAGATCGAGGCGGAGCGCGCGCGACGGCTGCAGATGGGAGCTGTCGGTCGCGACGACGCCGGCGCGTCAGCTTGGGGAACTGACGCCACGTGAGCGGGAGGTGCTGCGCCTGATCACCGAGGGCCTCACGAACCGACAGATCGCCGAACGGCTGGTGGTGAGCGAGCACACCGTCCACCGCCACGTCACGAACATGCTGCGCAAGCTCGAGCTGCCCTCACGGACCGCCGCGGCGGCTCTGGCCGCTCGCCTTGGCCTGCTCGACGAGCACCGCAGCATAGCCAGATCTGGCCATTCGCCGAGGCGGCGGAAGATGCTCGCTTCTGGCGAAGCCAGGACCGCCGCTCGGACTACGGTGGCGGGCATGAAGCGACCGACCTCATCGGCTCGATTGATGGCAGAGGCGGCGGCGCTCGCCAGGATCGAGGAGATGGCGAAGCACGGGAGGATGAGCATGGCTGGCGATCGGGACAGAGACAGCTGGGACGCGGACACGCAGATCAAGGCCGCGGCGCGGGCCGCCTGGGCCCTCGGGGACTACCACCGGTTCGCGAAGGCGACGGTCTGGGAGGTCGGGCCGGTGCTGGTCGAGGCGTGCGGGATCACGCCGGGTCAGCGCGTGCTCGACGTCGCCGCGGGCACAGGGAACACGGCGATCCGGGCGGCCCAGGCGGGTGCCGAGGTCGTGGCTTCCGACCTCACGCCCGAGAACTTCGAGGCCGGGCAGCCGCGAGGCGAAGGCGCAAGGGGTCGAGCTGGAATGGGTCGAGGCCGACGCCGAGGCTCTCCCCTTCGGCGACGGCGAATTCGACGTTGTCACCTCTTCGTTCGGCGCGATCTTCGCTCCCAACCATCAGGCGGTAGCCGACGAGATGGTGCGCGTGTGCCGCCCCGGGGGCACGATCGGGATGCTCAACTTCACCCCCAAGGGCCTGATCTCCGACTTCTTCGGCGCGCTCGCGCCCTACATGCCTCCACCCCCGCCGGGAGCGCTGCCGCCACCGCTGTGGGGCAGCGAGGAACACGTGCGAGAGCTGTTCGGCGACCGGCTCGGCGCGCTGGAGATGACCCGCAGCGAGTATGTCGAGCGGGCGGAGAGCCCGCGCGATTACTGTGAGCTCTTCAAGCAGACGTTCGGGCCGGTTCGTCGCTACATACGCCAGTCTCGCCGACGATCCCGACCGCGCGGCCGCGCTCGACCGCGACCTTCTGGACTTCGCGACGCGCTCCAACCGAGGCGCCCTCGGGGGTCCGGCGGAGTACCCATACGAGTACCTGCTCGTGGTCGCACGGAAGGGCGACGGATAGATTTCAGGTACGACAGGCGCGGGATCGAACCGCGGGGGCGGGCCAGCCAGAGTGCCAGTGCTCTCTCCAGGCAGGGCCGCCCAAGCGTCGGAACGTGGCCCTCGCCACGCAGCTCGACGACCTTGCCTCGCGTGAGCCTTCGGGCGCTGGCCGCGCAGGGCGCGAGGGGGCGAGATGGGGTCTCCCGAGCCCGCCACCAGGAGGACGGGCGAGTCCGCCTCGACCGGCCTGCGGTCCGCGGCCGGCGCGGCCGGCACGTCCCACGCGTCGCAGAATCCGCCCGAGGCGAACACAGACGGCTTGTCAAGCACCCCGGGCGCCTGGCCACGTTCCTGCTGCTAAGGGGCTCGGAGCGTCCCCGCTCTCAGCGGGCTCTCAGGTAGGAGGCCATCATTGGGAGAGTGAGGGTGCTCGTGGTGGAAGACGACGTTCGGATGGCGGCGGCGATCCGGCGCGGGCTGCACTTCGAGCGGCTCGTGGTGGATCTCGCCGCCGGCGGCGAGGAGGCGCTGCGGCTCGTGCGCGCCACCGACTACGACGCGATCGTGCTCGACGTGATGATGCCGGAGCTCGACGGCTTTGAGACCTGCAAGCGGCTGCGCGCGGACGGCGTCTGGACCCCGATCCTGATGCTGACCGCCCGCGACTCGGTGGAGGACCGCGTGCGCGGGCTCGACGGCGGCGCGGACGATTACCTGACCAAGCCCTTCTCGCTCGCGGAGCTCATGGCCCGGCTGCGGGCACTGGCCCGTCGTGGCCCGGTCGAGCGGCCGGCGGCGCTCCAGCTGGGCGACCTCCGGCTCGATCCGGCCACCCGTGAGGTGCGTCGGGGCGACAGGCAGATCGGGCTGTCGGCCCGGGAGTTCGCGCTGCTCGAGACCTTCATGCGCCGTCCCGGCCAGGTCCTGACTCAGATGCAACTGCTCGAATCGGCCTGGGATCTCGGCTACCAACAGCGCTCGAACGTGGTCGAGGTGTACGTGCGGTACCTGCGCGAGAAGATCGACCGGCCGTTCGGCCTCGAGTCGATCGAGACGGTGCGCGGCGCGGGGTATCGGCTGCGTAGGGACGGCGGCAAGCAGTGAGCCGGCTGCCGATCCGCGCCCGGCTGGCGGCGGCGTTCGCGCTGGCCATGGTCGTGATGCTGGCGGCGGCCGCGCTGTTCGTGTACCTGCGCCTGAAGACGGACCTCGACGAGAGCGTGACCGCCGGGCTTGAGACCCGCGCGGCGTCGGTGGCGGCGTCAGGGCAGGCCTCGGCCGGCGCCGCCGGCGAGGACGAGGAGGGCTTTGCGCAGATCGTGGCGACTGACGGTGTGGTCGAGGACTCGGCCGGCGGGGCCGGCTCGCGCTCGGCGCTGACCCCGGGGAGCTCGAGGGTGCCGCGGGCGGCGAGGAGGTGCTCGTCGAGCGGCGCGTGCCCGGCATCGAGGCGACCGCGCGGGTGCTGGGCAAGTCCGCTGGAGGGAAGGAGGTCGTGATCGTGGGCCAGTCGCTCGACGACCGCGACGAGACGTTGAGCGGGCTCATCGCGTCCTTCGCGGTGGGTGGGCCGATCGCGGTCCTGGCGGCCTCTCTTCTCGGCTACGCGCTGGCCTCCACCGGGCTGCGCCCGGTGGAGGCAATGCGACGGCAGGCGGCCACGGTGTCGCTGGAGCGAGACGGCGAGCCTCTACCGCTGCCCGCCGCGCGCGACGAGATCCGGCGGCTGGGTGAGACGCTCAACGCCATGCTCGACCGGTTGCGCGACTCCTACGATCGCGAGCGTCGCTTCGTGGACGACGCCAGCCACGAGCTGCGCACGCCGGTGGCGGTGATCAAGACGGAGCTCGAGGGGGCGCTGCGCGCGGGCGGTCACGACCCGCCGGTGCGCGAGGCGCTGGTGGCGGCGGTGGAGGAATGCGACCACCTGGCTCAACTCGCCGAGGACCTGCTGGTGCTGGCCCGGAGCGGCGAAGGCCGGCTGCCCGTGCGAGCCAGCGAGCTGAGCGCGGGGTCGCTGCTCGACGCGGTGCGCGAGCGGTTCGCCGACCGGGCGCGCGCCCACGGCCGCGCGATCAGAGTCGAGGCCGCGGACGGTCTGCGCTTGAACGCGGACGACCTGCGCCTTCGCCAGGCACTCGGCAACCTGGTCGACAACGCGCTGCGCTACGGCGACGGTGACGTGGTGCTCCGCTCGCGCGCCGTCGAAGACGCCGCCGAGCTCGAAGTGTCCGACTCGGGCCCAGGTTTCCCACCGGAGCTCGGTGAGCGCGCCTTCGAGCGCTTCGCCCGTGGCGACGGCGCCCGCACGCGCGGCGGTACCGGGCTGGGCTTGGCCATCGTGCGCACGATCGCCGAGGCCCACGGCGGAAGCGCCGACATCGCGCCCGACGGGCCCGGTGCCAGGGTCACCATCTCCGTCCCGAGGTGACCACGCGCTCTCAGGGCCGTCTCAGCGGCCGCTCTTAGCTTGGTGCCCTCGAGGTCAAGCGGACGCCGAGGAGGCACCGAATGAAGGACAAGAAGAAGGGCGCGGTCACCGCGATTGCTGCCATAACGGCTCTCTCCCTGGGTGGTGCCGGCATGGCCGGCGGCGCCATCGCGGCGCAGGACGGCAACGGCAGGCTGCCCAGCGGAAGCGAGACCGTGCACCTGAACCCGTCCGACTTCACCACCGAGATCGACAACCCGTACTGGCCGATGAAGCCGGGCACTCGTTGGGTCTACCGGGAGACGGACTCGGAGGGGACGAGGCAGAAGGTGGTGGTGACCGTCACCCAGCGGACCAAGCGGATCGCCAACGGGATCACCGCGCGCGTGGTGCGGGACGTGGTGACCGAGAAGGGCCAGTTTGTCGAGGCCACCGACGACTGGTACGCGCAGGACAGGCGAGGGAACATCTGGTACCTGGGCGAGGACACGACCGAGTATGAGAACGGCAAGCCGGTGTCCAAGGCGGGCTCGTTCGAGGCCGGCGTGGACGGCGCCCAACCAGGGGTGATCATGCCCGCGCACCCGCGCCCGGGCCTGACCTATCGCCAGGAGTACTACAAGGGCGAGGCGGAGGACAGGGCACGGATCGTGAGCTTGCGCGAGCAGGCCGAGGTGCCGGCTGGCCACTATCGCCGGGTGCTGATGACCCGGGATTGGAACCCGCTGGACAAGAAGGTCCTCGAGTTCAAGTTCTACGCCCGTGGGGTGGGCCCCGTGCTCGCCGTGAGCGTGTCGGGCGGGAGCGATCGCGAGGAGCTGATCCGCTTCGAGCGCGGGTAGCTACGCCCGCCTGCAAACCCCGTTGCACAATCCCTGGGCCGGAAGGAATCGGCCGTAGGATGACGACGCCCGGGCGGAGCCGGGCTTCTTTGAATATGGACACGGCACGACGCGGCAACTACGAGTCCGGCTCGGACTACGTTCTCGAGTACGGGGAGCTTCGCTTCACGTTCAACGAACGCGACTTCACCGAGCGCGTCGAGCAGGCGGCGGCCAAGCTCGACTTCGTCGGGGGCCGCCTGGGTGACGACGAGCGCGAGGACCTGGTCAACCTGGCCGTGAACGGCGAGGTGTCCGAGCCGCAGTCGGAGCTGGGCGACCACATCAACGAGCGCTGGGTCGATCTCGACGGCCCTTCCGAGCGCTCGCTCGTGCACTGGATCCGCCGCCTTGTGTTCCGCGGCGCCTGGCTCGACCAGCGCGTGATGGAGGGCGAGCTCGAGGTTGTCTTCGTCGAGGACTCGAGCACCTTCGGCTACGCCCAGCCGGACCGCAACTTCGAGCTGATCGAGCTCTCCGCGGAGCCAAGCTGGCGCGAGGTGGCCTACAGGCGGTAGCATCCCTGCAGTCCGTCTGCAAATAGTTTCTCGGAGGTAGAGATGCGCAAGCTCCTGCCGGCCGCTCTGGCCGGCGCCCTGGTGATCCTCAGCGTGGCCGCGCCCGCCGCGAGCGCCAAGGAGAAGCTGCTCACCCTCTACTCCCCCCGCATTGAGTCGCTGCCCTACGTGCACGACACCCACGAGGTGCCTCTGCTGAAGGCCGACGGCAACGCCCCGAGCGAGCCCGGCTACATCCTCGGTTACAAGGAGATGGCGCTGGTCGACTCCAAGGACCCGAAGGCCAAGCCGCTGCCGATCGCCAAGATGATGGTCCATCACTTCCTCTACTGGGCCCCGGGCCGGGTGAACGAGGCCGAGGGCAGTTGCTGGCGCGGCGCGGGGTTCATCGGGGGGCGCGGCGAGGAGCACCCGCTGGGACACACGCAGCTGAGCCTGCCCGAGAAGTACCGCGCCACCTATGGGATCGAGAACCGCAAGGCGGACGGCACGGCCCCGGACTGGAGGCTGACCGCCATGGTGATGAACCACTACAAGCGGCCGAAGAGCTTCTACGTGCGGACCAGGATCTGGTACACGACCGACAAGCGCACGGCGGTGCACCCCATCGTGATCGGCGACTGCGGTCAGGTGGCCAACGGCATGTCCTATGACGTTCCGGGCGGCGGCAAGAAGGGCTCGAACTTCGTCAACAAGAGCGACTGGACCGCCCCCTTCAGCGGCCGTCTTCTCGTCGCCGCCTCCCACCACCACGGCGGCGGCAAGTACCAGACGCTCGAGAGCCGCACCTGCGGGCGGCGGCTCTTCAAGTCGCGCGCCTACTACGGCCCCGCCGAGCACCCCTACAACACGATTCGCCCCATCCTCCACGAGCCCGGCCCGATCGGCAACGGAAGCTTCGCCAGCGGCAAGGGGATCCCGGTGGTCGAGGGCGAGGTGCTGCGCCGCGTGGCGGTGCACGACAACCACAACCTGCACGTGGCGTCCATGGGCTTCTGGGCCACCTGGTGGGTCAAGGACGACTCGGTCAAGCGCTGCGGCAAGATCCCCGACGACTTCGTCGAGATCAACCGTCCCGCGGAGTTCGACCGCACCCCCAACCACGACCTGGTGGTGCCGCAGCTGTCGCGCCCGTCCGGGGTGTTCAGAGCCTTCGACGGGAACGCACTCGCCATCGGCGACGACTTCTTCGCCCCCGCCAAGGTCACGGCCAAGGTGGGCGACACCGTCACGTGGAACTTCGGCGGGCAGAAACCGCACAGCGTGACCGTGGCCAACGGCCCGCGCGGATTCTCGTCGGTGTACTGGGGCCAGACCCGCGGCAGCTACAGCGTCCGGCCGACGGTGAAGGGCACCTACAAGCTGGTGTGCCTGGTCCACCCCACGACGATGGCGCAGACGCTCGAGGTGAGGTAGGCCCAGCTAGAGGCGGTCGGCGCGCAGAGTCCCGCTCGCCTCGGCGGCGATCCGGCCGCCTCCCTCGAGCACGATGCGCGTGCTGGCCCAGCGCAGCACCTCGGTGTCGTCGCCGCTCGCCGCAACGATGGTGAGCGTGCCGCCCTCCTCGGTGGCGCGCGCGGCGCCGAACAGGCGCCTGCGCACCCCGGGCGGGAGGGCGTCGAGGGCGTCGATGATCACCGCCGCGTGCGCACCCCGCTCCACCACCCGCTTGGCCCGCTCCACGGCCAGCTCGGCGGCCTGGGCCTGAGCCTCGGGCGGCCGCTCGAAGGAGCCGCCGGTGACCGGCAGGCCGCTCTCGCGCCACTCGCCCACCTCTTCGGGGCGCGCGCCGGCGAGCACCACGGAGACGGTCATGTCGGGGTACTGCTCCGACAGAGCCTTGGCCACATCGCGCAGCATGGTGGTCGCGCCGGCGCCGGGAGGCCCGCTCACGGCCACCCGCGATCCCTTGCCGAAGGGCACGCTCTCCAGCGTGGAAGGCATCGTGAACCGCTCGGCGGGCACGACGGCGATGAGGTCGCCGAACCAGGGGCGCTGCTCGGGCGGCTCGGCGGGGGTGCCGTTGACCGTCTCCACGCGGACCAGCGAAGGGTGTCGCTCGTTACGGCGCGGCGGGCGAACCGGCCCACTCACCTCGTCGCCGCTGCGCAGCTCGCAGCGGCGAATCTGGGCCGGGGAAACGTACACGTCCTCGCGCGACTGCCCGCCCGGCTCGACGCGCAGGAAGCCCGAGCCGTTGGCGAGGATGTCGAGCAGGCCGTCGGCGATCGGCTCGTCGGAGGCTTGGTCCTCGACCACCTCCGGCTCTTCCTCCACCGCGTCGACGGCCTCCTCGCCCGGGGCGTCCTCGGGCTCCTCGGCCGCGTCGGGGGAGGGCTCCTCGGGCTCGTCGTCGCTCGGTTCGGGCGCCTCGTCGATGGCTTCGGGCGCCGTCCCCGGCGGCCCTTCCAGCGTTTCGTCCGACGGCACCTCGTCCGGCTCGCGCTCGTCCTCGGTGGCGGGCGGCGCGTCGTCCTCGCCACCCTGGGCGCCGAGAATCGTCCCGATCAGGTCATCCTTTCGCATGGTGCGAAAGCCTTCGAGGCCGAGCTCGGACGCGATGGCGTGCAGGTCGGCGAGTGGGCTGGCTTCGAGCTCTTTTCTGTGCAGGACGGCCATGGGGCGGGCAACCCTATCTGGCGGCGGGGCCGGATCGCCGACAGCGCGCTGTCATTCGTCGTCTTCGACGGCGTCGAGCACCAGCTCCATCAGGCGCACGAGCGTGTCGTCAACGTTCTCGTTGTCGATGATGGCCACCCGCTCGGAGCGCGCCCGTTCCCAGAGGTGGTCCTGGAGGCGACGGATGTGCTCGAAGTGCGCTAGATAGCGCTCCGCCGGGCGCGTGCCCGGCCGCAGGGAGAAGTGCCCGCGATGCAGGTCGGGGTCTTGGACCACCACGAGGGCCTCGACCAGCACACACCGCTCGCGCACGCGCGGGTGAACGCCGCCGGGCACAACGTGCACCCCCTCGACCACCACCGGCTTGCCTTCGCTTGCCGCCCGGTCGACGATGGCCGCGATGCCGGTGCCAACTCGCTCGGCCTGGTCGCGATAGCCCGCGATGCCACCCGCCTCGAACGCCGAGTGGTGCACGGTGGGCATGGCCTCGAGGGTGAAAAAAGCGCGCAGGACCTGACGCACGACGTCGGTGGCGATCACCCGGTGGACGCCGAGCCGGGCGGCGAGCATCGAGGCGAGGGTCGACTTGCCCACGCCCGTGGTGCCGCCGATGAGCACCACCAGCGGGCGGTCGAGGCGGTCGAGACGCCGCCAGCGCCGGTAGCGGCCCGCGGCCGTCTCCCCCTCCTCGGCCCGCAGCACCTCCTGAGCCAGCACGTGGAGGGCGGCCACGTCGATCTCCTCCTCGCCGCGTTCGGCCAGCCTGCTCTCGATCAGCCGGGCGAGCTCGAACGCCCGTCCCTGGGAGAGCGCGGTGGCCGACAGCGCCTGGGCCATCAGCCCCTTCGAATAGGGGAGGCCGTGGCCCTTGTGCATGACGAGGGTCTCAGCCAACTCGGCCCCACTCGGTCAGTGCCTGGTCGAGGCCGTCCCCCACCGGACGGTTGCGCACGAAGGCCACGCGCGCTCCCTCCGCGCGGGCCCGCCGGGCAACCGTGTCGATCGCCGCCGCCTTGAGCTCGGTCAGCCAGACGTCGCAACGCTCGGCCACCGCACGGTCGAGGTCTTCGGCCAGTGCCGGGCGGCGTGCCAGGTTGGTCGAGGCCACCACCGGCTCCACTCCCCGGCAGGTCTCGGCTCCGGTGGTGAAGAGCGCCGTGCGGGCCCCGTCGGGAAGGGGCTCGGCGGGCTCGCAGTGTAGCTCGAACGCCAGCGCGCCCGGCGGCGCAGGTGCGCCCTCTCGCGTCAGGACGAGGTCGGCGCGCAACAGGCGATAGCCCGACAGCGGCTCGGGGTCCCCCCGCCCGACGATGCACAGAGTGCGATCGACCTCCACCGGCGGAATGCAGGAGCCGGAGCCCTCGAAGATCAGGCGCGCCGGGCCCAGCGAGGCGGCGAGCGCGGCCCCCTCCGGCACGTTGGACTCGAACGGGATCCCGGCCGGCCCTCCTCCCACGCGGCGACAGCCGACGGTGGGCACCCCGGCGAGCACGGCGTCCTCGAGATAGTCCGAAGCGGCATGGGCGCCGACCTCGCTCAGCGAGATCAGGTCGTCGAGCGTGGTGTCGGGCCGGGCGATCTGCGGCCTCGCCGGACCCCCGCGGCCCATGCACACGATCACCGGGTTCCCAAGCTCCGGCAGCGTGGCCAGGTGGCAGGCGACGGCGGTCTTGCCCGTGCGCTTGCCGGTGCCGATCACCGCGAGCTTGGGACCGGCGAAGTCGACGGGCTCGTAGAGCGGCGGGTCGAGGGCCAGCCCAGGCGCCTCGTAGCGCAGACCCAGATGCAGGGCGAGCTCCGCGAGGCGCAACTTCGCGCTCGGCGGAAGCGTGGGCTCGTCGGCCAGGTCGACCACGGTGTGGGCCACCGCTGAGAGGCGGCGCAGGGCGTCCTCGGGAGACCCGTCGACCGGCCGCCCGTAGATCTCCGCGAGCGGCCGGTCGGGGAGCTTCTCCTCGCCGCCGCAGAAGACGACGCCGCAAACGGTGCGCTCCCGCTCGACTCGCTCCAGCGTCTCGCGGACAGCCGCGGGATGGTGCTCTCCGTCGATCAGGGCGATTACGGCCACGCGCGCATTATCAGCGCAGCGTGATCAGCGAGCACCAACTCCCGTCGGGTGCCGGGTAAGCCCGGCCGAGATCGACCAGCGGCTGGAACCCCTTGGGCGTCTCGGGCTACAGGCGGCTCAGCCCTCGCGCGGAACCTCTCCCCGCCACTCGCCGGTCTCGGCGCCGCGGGACTCGATGAACTCCTTGAAGCGCGCGAGGTCGCCCTTCACCCGGCGGTCGTCGGCGCCCAGCGCCGCGCCCACCTTCTCCTTGATGCCCTCGGGCGCCCAGTCCATCTGCACCATCACGCGCGTGGTGTTGTCGTCGATCGGTGGAAGGTGACGACACCGGCGTTGTCCTTGCCGTCGGTGTTGCGCCACGCGACGCGCTCGTCCTCGTTCTGCTCGGTGATCTCGGCGTCCCACTCGTGGGTCTCGCCGCCGAAGCTCGCAACCCAGTGAACATGGCGATCGTCGCCCTGCTCGACCCGGTCGATTCCCTCCATGAAGTGCGGGAACTCCTCGAACTGGGTCCACTGGTTGTAGGCCTGGCGAATCGGGACGTCGACCTCGATTGACTGCTCGATTGTTTGTGTGCTCATGACAGTGGTACGGGGGTCGGTCACGCGCGACTCAAATACTTGCGCCTCTTCGGCTTGATCACCCGGAACTTCACGGTCTCGGCGCGCGAGACGTTGCCCGCTCCGTCGGCGATCTTGAGCAGCGCGCGGTAGCGGCCCGGCCCGAGCTTGCGCCCCGCGAGCCGTCCGGTGAAGACGATCGTGTTCCGCCCTGCCTTCACCTGCTTGGCGATCGAGCCGATCTTCTTCCAGGCGTTGCAGCGCTTCTTGGCCGGAGCCTTGAGCACGAGCTTCCTCGACCGGGCCACGCAGCGGCGCTTGCCCTTGATCTTCACCTTCAGGCCCTTCACGCGCTTCTGCACGGTCAGCACGGCCCGGCCGGCCTCGCTCGACCGGAAGGTGAACTTGGTGCCCTGACCAGGCAGCAGCTTGGAGTCGCCGGCCTTCAGGCCGCTCGTCTTGGGAGCGCTCGAGTCGCTGCCCGATCCGGCGGGCGGCTCGGGGAGCGCCTCCAGCGCCACGGCGGCCACGGTGGGCCCGTCCGGATTCCAGGTCGCGAAGCCCTGGTGGTCGCCCGCGGCGGCCACGCGAACGTAGCGGTAGTTGTCCTCGCCGCGGGCGATGTCGGCCGCGGGAGCCCAATTGACCCCGTCATCCGACCACGTGTAGCGCAGCTCGTCGTCGCTGGCGGCGCTCCACACCGCGTGCAGGCGCCCGGACGAGTCCTGGCTCAGGTCGGAGGAGGTGAAGCCCTGCCCGCCCGTGATGAGTACCGGAGCCGTCCAGCCGCTGCCCGTGAACTTGCTCACGTAGCCACGGTCGGGCAACCCCTGCTTCCAGAACAGGAACAGGCCGTTGGGGCCTCCGGCAAGCGAGGGCTCGCCGTCGATCGAGTCGGACGAGATGACCGCCTCGGCTGACCAGAGCGCGGCGTTGTTGATGTTCGGCTCGCTGATCTGGCCGGTGAACTTGCGCCACACCAGCCCGGCCGGCGTCTCGTAGACCGCGACCGGCCTGTTGTCGGCGGCGAGACCGATCGCGCCGTCTTCACTCACCTGGCCGGACAGCTGAGCGTGACCCGCAGCAGGGATGTTGTCGAGCGGGCTTCCGTTCTGCACGTAGGTGCCCGTGGTGGTCACCTCGGTGATCGAGGTGATCGTGTCCATGTCTCCCGGTCCGAAGACCGCCTCGCGCGGCGCGGCGCTGCCCGGGAACGCGTTGCCGGTCCGGTTGCGCGCGCCGAACGTGAGCCCACCGTCGGTGGAGCGGTTGGCCATCATCACTCCGGTGCCGTTGAGGCCGCGCTGGTGGAAAACCGTGACCGTGTTCGCGCCCGAGACGAACACGTGCGGGCGCCCGGAGACGCCGGTGTCGTCGGTGGGCTGCGTGCCGACGAAGGTCTCGGGGTCGACGCAGGCGCCGGCGCCGCGCGGCAGCCGGCAGTAGCGCGTCTCATCGATCGCGGGCGCGGAGTCGAACCAGGTGAGGTGTGCGGTTCCGCTCGCGTCGACCGCGATGTCGGGCTCGCCATCCTGCTCGGCCTGGCCGACAACTACCGGCGTTGCTCCGAGGGCGGGTGCCGCGCACAACGTCAGCGCGGCGGTCGTGGTGGTCAGGGCGGCGAGAAGACGGGGAGCGTTCATGCCCGTCCAACCGGCCGGCCGCGGCGGAATTACGCCGAGCGAATCTGAATTCAGCCGGCGCCCGCGCGCCGGCTCGGTTTAGCGGCGTGGGCGCCGCGGCCTCAGGACCCGGAAGCGCAGCGTCGCGGTACGCGACACGTTGCCCGCGGCGTCGGTCACGACCAGCGAGGCGAAGTAGCGTCCCGGCCGCAGCCTTCGTCCCGCGAAGCGCCCGTTGAAGAAGAGGGTGTTCTGACCCGCGACCGCTGCTTGGCGCAGCTGACCGACCTGCTTGCGAGCCGTGCAGCGACGCCTGCGCAGCGTCCTACGGAAAGCCGAAGGCGAGGGCGCGGCGCGACGAATCTGGCGCACCAGCCTGCGCGTGCGCGGCACGCATACCCTGCGGCCGAACCTTCTGACCCTGAGGCCGGCAACCGCCCGGCGAAGGGTGATGACGGCTTGGCCCGGTTCGCTCGAGTTGAACTCGAAATCCGTCCCCTGGCCGGGCCCGAGGTTGGGGTTGCCAACGCTAAAGCCCGCGGTTTCCGGCGCGGTGGTATCTGAACCGCCGCCACCACCTCCACCGCCACCGCCACCCGGAAGAGGCGGGAGCGCCTCGAGGGGCACCGCGTTGAGGCCCGGCCCGGCGCTGTCCCAGACAGCGAAGCCGCCGTGGTCGGCTGCAGCGGACACGCGCACCTTGGAGTAGACCTCACCGCGGGCGATGTCCACGGTCGGCGACCAGGTCAGCCCCCCGTCGTCGGACCAGCGATAGCGCAGGGCGCCCTCGTTGTAGGCGCTCCAAACGGCGTGCAGGCGCCCGCCTGCGTCCTGGTAGAGGTCGAGGTCGTTGAAGGACTGGCCGGCAACGATCTGGACCGACGGGTCCCAAGTGGTGCCGTTGAACTTCGACACGAAGCCCTGGTCGGGCTGGCGCTTCTGCCAGAAGAGAAAGAGCCCGCTGGAGCCCGAGGCCAGCGCGGGGCCGGTCGAGGCATCGATCCGGTCGTCGGAGATCGTGGCCGCGGCAGTCCAGTTGGCCAAGTTGTTGATGTTGTCCCTGCTGACAGTGGCCGAGTTCATGAGCTTGCGCCACGTCAGGCGCCACGGGGTGGTCTGAAGCTGGTAGACCGCTACCGGGCGCCCGCCGGCGTCCACTCCGATGGCGCCCTCGGCCGAGCTGGCGGTCCCCAGATTCGCGCTGGCGGCGGTGGTGGAGCCGAAGGCGGTGCTCTGAACTCTGGCTCCACCGGTGATGTTTTCGGCTAGCGACGTGTACGAGTAGCCTGGGGCCGGACCGAAGATCGCCTCGCTGACCGCAAAGTTGGGGTCCGTTCCAATGATCGACTCGGCGATGAAGTTGGCGCCGTTATCGCTCGAGTACAGCTCCCGGGTGCCATCGCTACCACCACAGCAACGCTTGTAGAGGACGATCACCTCGTTCGAGCTCGGCGCGAATACGTGCGGGCGCCCCTGGATGACCGTGGGTGTGGTGGAGAACGTCTCGGGGTCGGTGCAGGCGCCGGCGCCGCGTGCCAGCCGGCAGTAGCGCACCACGTCGGGATCGGGACCCGCGTCGTCCCAGACGATGTGGGCCCGGCCGATGTCATCGACCGCTATGTCGGGCGTTCCCCCGTTCGGGCCCACCGGGATCGGCGAGGCGGCAAGCGATGGCGCCGCCAAGGCGAGGGCGCTTAGGACGGCGACAGTCAAGATCAGAGCACGGTTCATCGGCCCGTTACTCGACCGCCGGGCCGCCGTCTTTAGAACGAATGTCGAGTCTTCAGCGATGCGCCGATTCCCCGGTCACCTGCGCCGCTACCTGGGCTTGATCACCCTGAAGGTGATCGTCTCAACCTGCGACTGGTTGCCCGCCGCGTCAACGATCTTCAGCCGCGCTCGATAAAGCCCGGCTTGAGCCGGCGCCCGGCGATCCGCCCGTTGACGACAATCGCGTCTCCCGGCGCGCAGCTGCTTGCGGATCAAGCCGATCGACTTCTATGCCTTGCACCGCGTCTTTCGCAGCGCCCGGGCGCAACGCTTTCGGCCAGCCCACGCCCTTCTTGAGCTTGTCTGGGCGCTTCTTGCTCTGCGGCACGCAGCGTCGCTTCCCGTGAGCTTGGCCTTCAGGCCCTTTAGCGCTTCTCCGCCGGCCGCGCTCCCACGCAGGGGTGAATACGCTGGTAGCCCAGGGCGTCACGGCGTAGGCGTTCCACACGTCGTTGCAGGCGGCCGGCGGAGTCCTGGAACCGCTCGTATTCGGTGAAGGGACGACCGTCGGAGATGGCCAGCGAGCGGCGCGCGCCGTCAGTCCCGAGTCAGTCTCAACCTGGTGTCAGCCGTGCGCCGTTTCGCCCAGCAGCGACTGGTCCTTCTCGTACTCGTAGGTGCGCGGATCGAAGGACAGAATCGCGTCCTGTTCGTGGAACGGGTACTTGCGATAGATGGTCACCCGCTCCGGGCTCGCCTCGATCACGTTGTAACAGGGCTTGGTCTTGCCGCGCAGGCGGGTGGTGGCCACCGTCCCCGCGTTCACCACGAACAGGTTTTCGAGGCGCCAGGCGTAGGGCACGTGCTTGTGGCCCGACAGCACGAGGTTGACGCCGGCGCGCTGCAGGCACTCGAGCGTGTCGCCGGCGTCGTGCACCACGTTGCGCTCGCGCCCGGTGCCGGGCACGGGCAGGAGGTGGTGGTGGAGCACGAATATGCGCAGGTAGGCCTCCTCCGCTCCAAAGCGCTCCTCGATCCAGGGATAGCGCCCCCGGCCGATCACGCCGTGGTCGAGATCGGGCTCGGTGGAGTCCACGGCCACGATCGACACCCCATCGCGATGCAGCTCCGAGCTGCGCTCGCCGAACAGCTCCTCGAAGTGCACGTAGCCCACGTTGCGCGAGTCGTGGTTGCCCGGGATCACGATCATCCGCTCGCAGGCCACCCGGTCGAGGTAGTCGCGCGCCAGCTGGTACTCACCGCGCAGGCCCTCCCCGGTGAGGTCACCGGACACGATCACCAGGTCGGGCTCGAGCTCGTTGATCTCCACCAGCGCGCGGTCGAGCAGGCTGGGCACGAAGAAGGGCGAGCCGCAGTGGGGGTCCGACAGGTGGGCGATCGTGAAAGGGATCGCTGGGGGCCAGCCGCGCGGCTCACAGCGCCGCCTCCCGGCGCAGCTCGTCCGCCAGCCGCAGGTCGGGGCCCGCCGCGCCGTCGCGCAAAGCAGCGTGCACGGCCAGGTAGTCGCGCGCGGCGGCCACGTCGTGTACGCGCAGGATGGCCGCGCCGCCGTCCACGGCGAAGCCCAGCGCGGCCAGCGTGCCGGCGTCGCGCGCGGCGGGGGGGCGATCGGTCAGCGCGCCGACGAAGTCCTTGCGCGACGCGGCCACCAAGAGTGGCCGGCCCAGCTCGGCCAGCTCGGGCAGGCGGCGCAGCAGCTCGATCGACTCGGCCGGGCTCTTGCCCACGTCGAGACCGGGATCGAGGATCAGCGCGGCGTCGCCCACCCCTCGCTCCAGCGCCGTAGCGACGCGCTCGAGCAGGAACTCGCGAACGTCGGCCACGACGTCGTCGTAGTGGGGAAAGCTCTTGACCTTGGGCGGCACGCGCGTGTGGGTGATCACCAGTCGCGCGCCCGCGTCGGCGCAGGCATCCGCCACCCCGAGATCACTCAGGCCGCTCACGTCGTTCACCGTCCGCGCGCCGGCCTCGAGGGCGGCGCGCGCCACCGGCTCGCGCCAGGTGTCCACCGACACCTCGAGGCCGTCGGCCGCGAGCTGCTCGATCAGCGGCACCACACGCGCCGTCTCCTCCTCCACCGACACCGGCGGCCGGTCGGTGCGCCCGGATTCGCCGCCCACGTCGATCAGCCCCGCGCCCTCGGCCGCGAGCCGGTGCGCGTGCGCCGCGAGTGCTTCGACCGACTTGACGCCCTGGGGATCGGAGAAGGAGTCGGGCGTCGCGTTGACGATCCCCATCAGCACCGGCGCGCTCACGCGGCCTCCTCGGGCGCCGCGCCGGCCTTCAGCGGCGCCTCCTCGAGCCGGTCGCGTGCGAGCGGTCGGCCACCGGCCGCCACCAGGCCCTCCAGCCGGGCCTCCTCGCCCCAGGCACCCAGCTCTTGCTCGAGGCGGGCGTGGTCCCAGCCGAGCTCGCCGGCCACCGCGCCGGCCACCAAGGCGAGCTCCTCGCCCTCGGGGTCGCTGAGGCGCCGCGCGTCGAGCAGGCCCAGACGGGTGCGGCGCAGCAGCACGTCGCCCAGCGAACGGGCCTGTTCGTGTGCCGCGGCATAGGCCGCCTCGGCGGCAATGTCGGGAAGGTCGGGGCTGGCGCGCTGAGCCAGCTGGGGAGCCTCCGTGACGAGGCTGAGGACCTCGGTCGCGGCGTGCCCGTAGCGCGCCGCCAGGTGGGCGCGAGTCTCCTCGTCCACCCCCGGCACCTCGGGCAGGTCGGCGGCCTCCTCCGGCAGGCCGATCGGGATCTCGTGGGTGCGGCACGGGGCCTCACGGCCCTCGCGCTCGACGATCCGGTCGACAGCCATCTTGGCCATCCGCCGCCAGGTGGTGAGCTTCCCGCCCGTGATCGTGACCAGGCCCGAGCTGGTCTCGTAGAGCTCGGCCCGGCGTGAGATGTCGACGGACTTCTTGGGATCGCCGGTTGCGATCAGCGGGCGCACGCCCGCGTAGGCGCCGGTCAGGTCCTCGGAGCCCAGCGCGGTACCGAAGAAGGCGTTGACCGCCTCGAGCAGGTAGGCCACGTCCTCCTCCCCGGCCGGTACATGATCGAGCGAGCCCTCGTAGTCGTTGTCGGTGGTGCCTACGAGCGTACGCCCCAGCCAGGGAAGAACGAAGATCGTGCGCCCGCTGCCCGCAGGCGCGATCACCCCGGCGGTCACCGGCAGCTGCTCACGGGACAGGGTCACGTGCGTGCCGCGGCTGGGCCGGATCTTCGGCATCTCCCCCTGGGTGTAGAGCTCGTCGGGCCGCAGCCGGTCGGCCCATACACCGGTGGCGTTGATGACGTGGGTGGCGCCAAGCTCGAACTCCCCGCCGCTCTCGGTGTCGCGCACGAGCGCGCCCGCCGCGCGGCCGTCGCGCTCGACCAGCCCTGTGACCTCGCAGCGGTTGGCCATCACCGCGCCGAAGCGCTCGGCCTCGCCGAGCACGCTCAGCACAAGGCGCACGTCGTCGGTCTGGCAGTCGTAGAAGAGGTACGCGGCGCTGGGCGCCCGGCCCGCCAGCGCGGGAGCCATCTCCACCGCCTCGTCGCCGTCGACGATGCGGTGGCGGTCGGGGCTCCAGCCCTCGTCCTCGTCGCGCCCGCGCCGCCATGCCATCACGTCGTACATGTTGAGGCCCACGCCGGTCAGGCGATTGGGCCGCTTGCCCTCGAAGCTCGGCACGAGGAACGGCAGTGGGCGCACCAGGTGGGGAGCGAGCCGGACCATCAGTGAGCGCTCCAGCAGCGCCTCGCGCACCAGGCCGAGGTCGAAGTTCTGCAGGTAGCGCAGGCCGCCGTGCACGAGCTTGGAGGAGCGGCTCGAGGTACCGGCGGCGAAGTCCGACTTCTCCACCAGCGCCACGCTGTACCCGCGCGAGGCCGCGTCGAGCGCCACTCCGGCGCCCGTGATGCCGCCGCCCACCACCACGAGGTCGAACGATTCGCTTTCGAGAGCGGCCAGCGCGTCGGCGCGCGAGATCACGGTAGGAACGTTACGTACTCGCCGGCCGGGAGCCGCTCGGGCGCCTCCTTGTCCTGGCGAAGCGGGCCGAGATGGATCAGGCCGAGGATGCGTTCACCGTCGGGTACTCCCACCGCGGCGCGTCCCTCCTCGGTGCGCAGCACGCCTGGCGTGCGCCAGTAGCCGGCGAGCCCGCGTGCGTGAGCGGCCAGCAGGACGTAGGACACGGCGGTTGCGACCGCGCACAGGTCCTCTTCGTCCTGCACCGCGTCGTCCGACCGTGCCTGGCTGGCGACCACCAGCGTCGGCGCGCGGTCGAGCTTGGCCGCGGCGTCGGGACCGGCGGCCCGCTTGAGATCGGCCAGCGCCTCGGGCCCCACCACGCGGAAGCGCCACGGGTTGGTGAGATTGTGGTTGGGAGCCCAGCGCGCCAGCTCGAGGAGCTCCTCGATGGTCTCGCGCGGGAGCGGCTCCGCCCCGAAGGCCTTGTGGGTGCGGCGCGTGCGTATGGCCTCTTCCAGTTCCATCGGCCGGTTAGTCTGGCAGCGTGGCCTCAGGCATCGTGCTGATCACCGGCGCCTCGAGCGGCATAGGCGAGGCGACCGCCCACCATCTCAGGGCGCTGGGCTTCGACGCGGTCGGCGCCGTGCGCCGGGACGAGGACGCCGAGCGGCTCGAAGCCGCGGGCGTGCGCACCGTCAAGCTCGACGTGACCGACTCCGAGTCGATCGCCTCGGCCGCGGCCGATCTCGGCGCCGCCCCTCTTGCCGGGCTGGTCAACAACGCCGGCATCGCCGTGGCAGCGCCGCTCGAGTTCCTCCCGGTCGACCAGCTGCGCCGCCAGCTCGAGATCAACCTCGTCGGCCAGCTCGCCGTGACCCAGCGGTTCCTGCCGGGGCTGCGGGCGGGACGCGGGCGGATCGTCAACGTTTCGTCGATCGGTGGACGCGTGGCTCTGCCGCTGGTCGGCGCGTACGCCATGTCCAAGTTCGGCCTGGAGGCCATGAGCGACTCGTTGCGCCGCGAGCTGCGTGCCCAGGGCGTGGACGTGATCGTGATCGAGCCCGGCGGCGTCAAGACCCCGATCTGGCGGAAGGGCAACGAGCTGGCCGGCGAGCTGCAGGCCGCCATGCCTGCGGAGGCCGATCGGCTTTACGGATCGATGGTCGAGGCCCTGCGCGCGGAGACCGTGAAGATCCAGAACGAGCGGGGCATCGCGCCCGGGGAGGTGGCCGAGGCCATCGGCAGCGCGCTCACCGCCGAGCGCCCGCGGGCCCGCTATCTGGTCGGCCGCGACGCGAAGCTGCGGGCGCGGATGGCCGCCGTGCTGCCCGATCGCGTGATGGACCGGCTCATCGCCCGGGCGCTGCGGTAAGCAGTAGTCAGGTCGACAGTCGGCGCTTGAGCGGCAGCAGACGGCGGCGGCCGAGGAACAGCGCCAGCGCCGCCGCGGCCACGAGCAGCGACCACCAGCCACACCGGCACCCCGCCGCCGTCGTCCGCGGAACCGCTCGCCGGGCGGTCGACCTGGAGGCCGCCTTCGGCCGGGGCGGCCGGGGCGGCCGGGCGGCTCGGCGACCGCGGCGATCCGGGGCACGGCCGGGTCGGGCGGCGGGGGCGCGGCGGCCCCACCCTGGTTGCTCGCCGTTGGCGGCGGGCTCGCCGCGGGCGCTGGGGGCGTCCGCGGGCGGAGGTGCCGCCACCGCCGGAGCGCTCGGCGGCGCCGCCGCCGTAGCCTCCGCCTGCGGCCGCTTCCTTCGCGGCACCGCGCTCAGCGGCAACGGCCGGCGCTCGAGCGCCATCAGCGCCTGCGCCGTCACCCACACCGGCGTCTGCGAGCTCTGCGCCGAGTAGGCGATGCTGCCGTCGGCGCGCTGCAGCCCGGTCAGATAGGACAGCGCGCGCGACCGGGTCGAGCCCCCCGCACCGGCGGCCACCAGACCCTGGACCGCGTAGCTCGTGGACTGGGCGTTCGAGTCGCGACCCCTGAACTGGCCGAAGCCGCCGTCGTCGTTCTGGTTGTCGCGCAGCCAGGTCACGGCCCGCCGCGCCGCGGCGCCGCGGGCCCGGCCCACCGCCGCGAGGGCCTGCAGCACGGCGCCGGTCATGTCGCTGTCGCTCGACCGAGGCAGGGCGCGAGCCCGAAGCCGCCGTCGTCGTTCTGGGCCGACACGAGCCAGCCGACGGTCGAGCCCCCGGCCGGGGCGCCCGCCGCGCGCAGGGCGAGCACGCCGAAGGCGGTGTAGCTCACGTAGCCCGCGATCGACCCGTTGGCGCGGCGCCGGCGGTTCAGGAGCGCGACCAGGTCGGCGCCGCCGAAGCTCCGCGACGACAGCCCGGCGGCCTCGAGCACCAGCATCATGCGCTCGATCTCCCCGGGGTCGGCGAACGAGCCGGCGCTGCGGGACACGTACGAGGCCAGCGAGCGTCCCCCGGGTCGGCGGACGTCGCGCGGGTTTCGCCCCGCGGCGGCGAGGCCGAGCGCCGACCAGCCGCTGAACAGCTCGCTGGAGCTCGCCCCGGGTGCGCCGCCGAAGCCGCCGTCGTCGTTCTGGGCACGCACCAGCCAGCGCTCGGCTCGATCGGCCGGCGACGCGGCGAGCGCGGCGGCCGGGAGCAGCAGCAGCGAGCGTCAGCGCGGCGGCGGAAGCGGCCGCCGCAGCGGCGCCAGCTCACCTCGAGGCGGCGGCGGTAGCGGCGCAGGGCGCGAATGAACACAGGTCCGATCAAGAGGCAGAACACCACGTTTCCGACCGCATGGGCGAGGTTGTAGGGCAGGGAGCTGGCGGAGATCGCCAGGTAGGTGTCGAGATCCTGACGCGCGGCGAGGGTCAGCTGATAGAGGTCCATCCAAGCCCCGAAGGCGAGTCCGGCCAGCCCGCACACCGCCGCGAGCCACAGCCGCGACAGCTCCCGACCGTGCATCAGCCAGGCGAGCAGCGCACCCGCCGACCCCGACCCCGCCCCAACCCGCCATCTGCCAGGGGGTCCACGGCCCCTGTGAGAGGAACACGTTCGACACCACGGCCGTGACGGCGCCCACGGCGAAGCCCGGCACCGCCCCGAGGGCGTAGCCGGCGAAGAGCACGATGTCGGTGGTGGGCTTGACGTTGGGAATGGCCGCGAAGGCGAGACGGCCGACCACCGCCAGCGCGGCCAGCGTCGCCACGAGCGCGAGCACCCGGGCGGGCGGCTTGTCGCGCTCGTACCAGGCGAAGCCGGCGACCAGCCCGAGCGAGAGCACCACGAGCGACGCGGCCTGCCAGCTCATCGCGCCGGCTCCCTCTCGCGCATGACCATGAGCGCGGCCGCGTGCTCGGGCAGCAGTGCGGCGCCCGCGGTGGCGCGCGCCACCTCGGTCGAGAAGTGGCGGCCGCCGCCCAGGACCTCGACGGGCGGGCCGTCACCGATCACGGTGCCCTGCCCCAGCAAGCACGATGCGCTGGGCGAAGGAGGCGGCGAACTCGGTGTCGTGGGTGGCCACCACCACCGCGCTCCCCGTCCGCGCCAGCTCGTCGATCCGCGCCGCGAGCTCGTCCTTGTGGTGGCGATCCATTCCGCGCGTGGGCTCGTCGAGCAGCACCGCCGCCTGCGCGCCGCCGGCGAGCACCACCTCGAGCGCGAGCCGCTGGCGCTGTCCGCCGGAGAGGTCGCGCGGGTGGGCGGCCTCGCGCCCGCCCAGCCCCGCCGCGGCCACCGCCGTGGGCGCCGGCCTCGTCGACCGCGTGCTCGTGGATGAGGTAGTCGCCCGGGCTCTGCAGCAGCAGCGCGACCTCGCCCGCGCGCTCGATTCGGCCACGCGTGGGTGAGATGAGCCCCTTCGCGAGTCGCAGCAGCGTGCTCTTGCCGGCGCCGTTTCGCCCCATCAGCGCCACGCGCTCGCCCGGGCGGAACGCGCAGGTCGACGCCGTTGAGAACGGTGGGCCCGTCGGAGATCTCGTACCAGAGTCCGCGCAACTCGAGGGCGGACGGGATCCTTCGTGAGCGCCCGCGCAGCCGCCGCAGCGGCCCGTTCCCGTTGGCCGGCGCGCTCGCCGCCCGAGCGGGGGGAAGGTCCGCGCCCGCCGCGCGCAGGCCGGCGCGCGCCTGCTTGACCGACACCGGGTGACCGGGAAGGCCGGCGAGGGAGAACAGGCGGGCCGCCGGGGTGGCCAACACGGGCATGGCCTCGCTGGCCCAGGCCAGGTGGTCCTCGGGTGTCCCGTCGTGGGCGATGGCGCCGCCGGCGAGCGCGATCACCCGGTCGGCCGACGACAGGCAGCGCTCGAGTCGGTGCTCGGCCACCACCACCGCGGTGCCCCAGTCCTCGTTGAGCCGGCGAAGGAGGAAGATCAGCTCGTCGCCGGCCACCGGGTCGAGCTGCGAGGTCGGCTCGTCGAGCAGCAGCAGCTGCGGCCCGTGGACCATCGCCGCGGCCAGAGCCACGCGCTGCAGCTCGCCGCCCGACAGCGTCTCGGTCCGGCGACCGAGCAGATGGGCGACGCCAGCGACAGCGCGGTCTCCTCCACGGCGCGAGCCACCGCCGCCGGCGGCTCGCCGCGGTGCTCGAGCGGCAGCTCGAGCTCGGCGCGCACCCGGCCCAGCACCACCTGCGACTCGGGCTCCTGGAAGACCGTTCCGCAGATCGCCGCCAGCTCACCCGGGCCGTGCTCGCGCACGTCGAGGCCGCCGACCTCGAGCTCGCCGCCGGCCTCACCGCCGTGGAAGTGGGGCACGAGGCCGCAGAGCGCGCGCAGGAGGGTCGACTTGCCCGAGCCCGAGACCCCGGCGAGAACGGTGAAGCTGCCGCGGCTCGAGCTCGAACGACGCGCCGGTGCAGCGCGGGCGGGCTCGCGTCCTCACCCGGATAGCGGTAGCTGAAGTCGCGGGCGCGGGCGATCGGCTCAGTCACGCCGGACCCCCCTGCGCGCGGCCGGCCCGGTCAGCGGAGCCAGCCCCAGCACCACGAACGCGACGGCCAGCGCCACCTCGGGCGCACCGAAGGCCATGGAGATCGTGGGGTAGGCCTCGACGCTCCCGACGCCCGGCCACCACCCCGGCAACCGCCAGGCCGGCCACGGCGAGCGCCGCGGCGCCGATGCGCAGATCGTGGCGCGACCACGGCCTGCGCCCGCGCGCGGGCCGGCCGGCCAACGCATACCCGCGCACCTCGAGAGCGCCGGCCACGTCGACCGCGCGGTCGAGCGAGTTCGGCCACGGCGGCCCTGGCCACCGCCAGCCGCCCGGGCGGCTGCGGGCGGCAGCGGGCGGCGTCGCCCATGCGTCCCGCGTCGCGCGCCAGCACGGGCACCAGGCGGGTGGCCAGCGCGGCGGTGAGGGCCGAGCGGTAGGACACCCGGCGTATGGACTTGAGCAGCTCGTCGGGGTCCACCGCCGCCGACATCAGCCCGCCCAGCGCGGCGATCAGCACGACGATGCGCAACCCGTTGAAGGCGCCGTAGGCCGCCGACTCGAGCGTGATGTCCCAGCTGCGTCCGAGGAACTCGCCGCCGCGCACGAGCAGCGTGGCGCCCTCCTGGTAGACGACGGCGTTGACGATCGCCAGCAGCAGCGCGAAGGGCAGCGCCAGCCGCAGCGAGCGGACCATCTCCCTCCCCACTCCGGCCGCCACCCCGGCGGCCACCACGCCGCCCAGGACACCCGCGAGCACGAGCGGGTGGCGGTAGAGCGAGCCGGCGAGGGCAAACGCGCAGCAGAAGGCGGCGGCCGTGCCGGCCCGCGCGGCGTGCAGGGCGCTGGGCCGGTCGCGGTATGACGGGGACGAGGCTCATGGCGCGAGGGGAAGCTTCTCCACGGTAGAACCGGTGACGGCCACGGCGAAGGCGTCCTGCAGCCGCTTCTCCTCCAGCGCCGCCACGCCGGCCTCGAGCGCCGGCCTCGTCCAGGGCGGTCACCAGCCACACCAGCTCCTCGTCCACGGGTCGAAGCGCCGCCACGAGGGCCGTGCCGTCGCCCCGGCGAACGGTGCGCGCCACATCGCCGTTCTCGTCGAGCAGCTCCAGCGAGCGGCCCTGCGCGGTCCAGACGGGCGAACACTCCGCTCGCTTCCGGCCCCTCCTCCAGGCTGGGCGCCCCCCGGACGATGCGGGCGCGCGGCCAGCGCGCCACCACCAGCCGGGTCACCGTCTCGGTTCCCGGCGCGCCCAGCGACGCGCCCGACACCGGCACGCCGGAGCTCTCCAACGCCGCCTTTGCGTCTCGGCAGGGCTCGGCATCGGCGTCCTCGCACTCCACGCGCACGGGGCGCCGCTTGCCCTGGATCCCGCTGCGAAACGGCTCGGGGTAGGCCCCCACGATCGCCGGCACGCGCATCGCGCCCTCCCAGTCGCGCAGGTCCCACTGCACGCGGTCGCCGGGCGAGAGCTCGTACTCGGCCGCCCCGACGTCGCTCTCGATCCCGTTCACGAAGAAGAACCAGTCGCGCCGGCCGGCCGGCCCCTCGCCCGCCAGGCCGTCGATGGCCTGCACGAAGCCGCCGCCGAAGCGCGTCTCGACGTCGAACTTCGAGCGCAGGAAGCGCATGACCGTACCGCCCTCGCGCAGGGTGTTGCGTGGCCGCCTCGCCCAGCTCGGCGCGGCCGAAATCGCGGGTCACGCGGAGGGTGGCGCCGCCCGGGCGCTCGTCTCCTTCGCCGATGCCGCAGCCCGCGCTCACGACGGCGCAGGCGAGTACGGCGAGCGCTCTCCTCACGGCAGCGCGACTCGCTCGGTGAACGAGCGGATCGCTCCCTCCTTCTTCGCCAGCACCCGGTGGCTCCCCGGTGGCAGGTTGAGGCGGGCCTCTCCGGTGGAGTCCGTGAGCGCGAATGCTCCGCCCGCCGTGACGGTCGCACCCTGCACCGCCACGCTGGCTCCCTCGTCGTCGTAGCCACGGACGCGGGCCACCAGCGTTCCCGGCTCGGTCCGCAGGCTCAGAGCGAGCGTGCGCTGGCAGCCACCGTTCTTCAGCCGGCAGTAGAACCAGGTCACGCGCTGTCCGGCACGCAGCCGCCCGCGGCCAAACGGCCCGCCCGGATCGGCGGCCCCGGCGGTGGCGGCGCGGTGTCCGACCTTGTACACCCAGCCGTTCTGACCGCGGTTCACATCGCCGCGGATCGCCTTCACGAAGAGCCCGGCGCCGTCGCGTGACCTGCGCGAGCAGGAGCCGAAGTCGCGTAGGCGCAGCGTCGCCGGGCGGCTGCGCACGAGCGCCGAAAGGGCATGTGGCGTTGCCCGTGGTGCAGCGCGGCCGTCCACGTGCACGGTGCTCGCGCGCGTGGACACCTGCTTCTGAAGGGCCGAGCCATCGCGGTAGACCACCAGCTGGCGGACCTGCGGGGCCGCCGCGGCCGCGGCGGGGCCTGCGGCCAACGCCGCCAACCCGGCCGCGAGCGCGACGGCGCGCCTCACGGCTGAGGCGCCACCGCATCGAGCTGGACGGGACCGCCACCGAGCGACCGGACGCGCAGCACGTGATCGCCGTCGCGCAGCGTCGCGCTCTGCCACAACACCGAACGCGGCGCCGAGCGGCCGCGCAGGCGCAGCGTGCGCGCCTTGCCGCCGTCAACGCTCACGCGCAGGCGGCCGCCCTGGGCGAGCTTGCGGCCCACGAGGGCCACGGACCGGCCGGTGAAGCGCAGGGTGGCGGTGGCGCCCGCGCGGCTCGCCGTCACGACGCTGCCGCCCCACGCCGACTCGCGGCGTGATCGCTTCCAGCCGCGCGACAGGTCGCCACAGCCCGCCGTCGCGGTCGTCGACCGGGAGCACGATCGGATCGGTCTCCACCACCTGGCGGTTGGCGGCGCGATCGACCGCGGTGACGCGGAATTGGTAGGCCTTCCCCGAGTCGCCGCGGAAGTGCGCCCGGGGCAGCGTGGTCCGGTGGGCCAGCGTGCGCCACTCCTTGGGCTCGAGCTTGGCCGTGCCCACGCTGTTGGCCACCTCACGCACCTCGACGGTGTAGTAGGACACCCCGGCGCCTGCCGCGTCGTCGGCCTGCCAGGAGACGAGCATGGTGCGCGAGCGCCCGCGCTGGCTGGCCAGGCGCTCGCCGGGCAGAGTCAGGTCGAGCCTGGGCGCGGACTTGTCGGTCGACGTGCAGGGATCGGCGCCGGGCGGGTCGACACACAGGACGATCGTGTTGGAGCGAACCTCGTCGGCCCGCTCGGCCTTGACGCGATAGATGCCCGCGTCGGCGAAGGAGAGCGTGGCGAGCCCGTCGCTGCCGGTGGGCGTGCCGTTCACGGTCGCGCCGGCCTGGGGTGCGCCGGTGGCTCCGTCGACCACCTGAACGGTCAGCGGAGAGCCCGTGGTCGCGGCGCTCGGGCCGCTGAGCTTGAGCGCGCTCGTCTTGCTGAAGGCGTCGAAGACCCAGAGCACCTCGTCGCCCTGGCGACCCTCTGCTGGCAGCCGCCCACCGAGGGGAAGGTGAAGTTCACCAGGTAGCCCCAGAACTTGCGTGGCGGTCGGCTCTCGCCGCCGATGTGGCTGACGAGGAAGTCACTGAAGCTGCGTTCCAGGTGGCGTCCCAGGTGAAGGCGTTGGCCGAGCGCCGTCGTCGAGCGCGGCGGTGGCAACCGGGCCGGGCGACGGTAGCTCGCGCCGCCGTTGGTGCCGTCGCAGACGAAGGGACCGCCGGCTCGACGCGGTGCGTGATGGCGTGGCCATCGGTGGTAACCGGGCCGTCG
This sequence comes from uncultured Thermoleophilaceae bacterium, assembly GCA_963728155.1. Taxonomy (GTDB): domain Bacteria; phylum Actinomycetota; class Thermoleophilia; order Solirubrobacterales; family Thermoleophilaceae; genus JACVRW01. The sequence goes on from CAVSJF010000004.1 coordinate 263,011, forward strand.
AAGATGGTCCTGTTGGCGCCTTCCACGCGGAGGTTCACGGACACCGGAGCAGCGGCCGCGCCGGGCGCGGCGACAGCAAGGACGAGGAGCGCGGGTATGAGCGCGCCTCCGAAGCGATTGGACATTGGGCCACCCTTTCCTCGAGGGTCGTATGCGGTCCGGCCGGGGCCAGGTCTCCTGGCTTGGGGCTCCGCGCCGCGCCTTCCCGGGGAGCCGATAGCTCCCCAGTGGCATCAGCGACGCATCAGCGCCCGTTCACAGTGGCGGGACCGCGCCGGCTTCACACCGGACTTCCCTCGACCACCGGCCGATTGAACGCCGGGGATCATACTCCGGCATCACGCCGCGTCCCGGATTCACTAGGCTTGTCGCCCGGCCCGGTTCGTCTAGGGGACTAGGACGCCGCCCTCTCACGGCGGTAACACGGGTTCGAATCCCGTACCGGGTATCTACCTACGCCGCCTCGTACAGCCGCGGCGCGGGCGGCGGCTAGGAGCGGCGGCTGCGGTTGGGCCTGGGCGGCCCCTCGATGCGGCGCACCCACTCGTGGGAGTCGCGGGCGTGGGTTTCCTGCATGGCGGTGACGAGGCGGCGAATCCAGCGCACAGATTGCGGGCGGTCCATGAGAACTCTCCTGAGTCGGGGTGTTCTCCGTTGACGCCCGGGGCGTCCCGTCTATTCCCGAGATTCACTTCTCAGCGAAGATCGGCGAGGCGCTGAGCGACGGTCTCCGTGTGCGGTAGCCGCGCCTCCGCGCCCTCCCGCATCAGCGTGACTACGGACGAGGCCAGGGCTGCCCGGAGCGCTTCGGGCTCGAGCGCGGCGACGTGAGCAGCCTCGAATCGGGCCAGCGTCTCGGGCGATAGGTCGTCGTACCCGCGCGCCTGCACCGCGGGCATCCCTTCGCGCAGGCAGGCAAGCGAGAGCGCGTGGTCACGCACGGCGCCGACGTAGTGCTCCGCCTGCCACACCCGTCCGCGCTCGATGCACGCTCGCGCGTGGAGCGCGTAGATGACGCCCCACCCGAACAGGTCCTGCGCGACCGGCGGGTCGGGGAGCTCGGCCTCACCCGGCGCTGTCTCGCCGAACAGAAGCCGGAATCGTGGCCCGGCGGGACGGAACTGGGCCGCCGGCGTGAGCGAGAGATCGAACTGAAGCGCGTCGGGCAACAGAAACACGCGGTAGGTCGTCGGACCGCGCTCGAGGTCGGTGAGGTGCACCGCGTCGAGATCGTCGGCGAGCGTGCGAGTCCAGTCACTGAGGACGTCGCCCACCGGCACGCGGTCGGCTACGCCGAAGGTGAGGTCCAGGTCGGAGAAGCGGTCGCCGCCATCTACGGCGAGCGACCCCACGGCGGCTCCGGCAACCACTCGGTCGTCGTCCTCCGCGAGCCGCAGCAGGCGCTCGCGCAGAGCGTCGCGCTGCTCAACGGTGAACACGCGGCGCGAGTCTAATCCCAGCTGCCGGATCGACCAAAGCCTAATCCTTGTATTTACCCTTAGGCTTGCTTAGACAAGGCTCCAGAAGCACGAAGGCCACGCTTCTCTACCTGAGAAGCGTGGCCCCGTGAGAGCTACGTGGTGCGGGCTGCGCGCCCGGCTGGTCAGGCCCTGGTTCTGACCACCCTGCGCAGTCCGAGCCCGAGACCGAGCGTCATCAGACCCAGCAGGGCCAGGATCAGCGACTCGGTTCCGGTGAACGGGAGGGTCCCGGCGGCGGGGCTGCTCTGGCCGACCACAACGGTCGCCTGATCGCCGCCGGTACTTGGCACGGACCCTCCGCCACTCTGCTGACCGGCCTCATCGGAGCCCCGCTCCTCCTCCATCGGAGCGGACGGCTGCTCCGGGGTGTCGGGCGTCGCGGGTGTGTCCGGGGTGCTGGGCGTCTCCGGCACGACGGGCACAGCGGGGGGCGTGACCGGAGGGGCCGGGGGCGTCGGAGTTGCCGGCGTGCACGGTGCCTCGGGAGTGCTCGGAGTATCCGGAGCACACGGAGGCGTCGGGGTGCACGGCGTGCCCGGAGGCGTTCCCGGCGTGGACGGCATACCCGGAGTGCTCGGGGTGCACGGGGGCGGCGGTGTGCACGGCGTGCCCGGAGGCGTACCCGGCGTGGACGGCATACCCGGAGTGCTCGGGGTGCACGGGGGCGGCGGTGTGCACGGCGTGCCCGGAGGCGTACCCGGCGTGGACGGCATACCCGGCGTGCCCGGCGAGCACGGAGGCGTCGGGACCGGCGTCTCCGGTGCAACCGGCGTGTCGGGCGTGTCAGGGGTGCACGGCGTGCCCGAAGGCGTGTCCGGCGTCGACGGCGTTCCCGGCGAGCACGGAGGCGGCGTGGTCGGCGTCTCCGGCAGGACCGGGGTGTCCGGCGTGTCGGGTGTGTCCGACGGCGGAGGCGTCGTCGGATGCTCCGGCAGGACCTCCGTGTCCGGGGTGTCCGGCGGGGTCGAGCTGTAGTCATCCGGTGTGTCCGGCGGAGAGGAATCGTGCTCCTCGGGTGGAGTCGTCTCCGCCCCCGAACCCGATTGGTCGCCGGATGGATGATCGGTCTTGGACCACTCGGCGGTCGACTTGGATCCGTGATCGCCGGTGGCGAACGCGGTGCCGGCGCAGGCGAGAGTTAGCCAGAGCGCGCTGACGAGAGCCAGGATCCAGATGGATCCTCGCCTGCCGTGTGCACGCGATTGGGCGGAGTGCATGTGTGTTTTCCCCTTCGCTTTCGCGGAGTGTCGGGAGTTCGGACGGTCCGCGCGTTGACCTTCGCACAGCGCGATTCGCGGGACGGTACGCAACGGAGCAGACGTTACCCCGCGCGAGAAGAACGACAAGCTACCAATTTAGGAGCTTTTTGCACGTTCTGCCTCCTACCCGGCACTTATCTGGCACTTATGGACGCGCGGTAACGACACGTTCACCCTGCCTTCACGGGGCATTTACGACCGCCGTTCGAGCCGGTCCCACACTCCAGGTATGGAGTCCAACAGCAGGCTTCTCTTCGTCGCGCTCGTCACGTGCTACCTGCTGAGCCAGATCTTCAGCGGTGCCGCGGCGCCCGTGGAAGTGGTCGTCTACGGCATGACCGCGGCGTTCGGGCTGGAGTATCTGCTCTGCACCTGGGGTGGTTTCTGGCGACGGGCTGACCGGCCTGAATAACCGCGTCCTTCCCTGGGTAAAATGCAGTCGCTCGTGGACGCTCGACGGACAGACGTACTCAGGGCCTCCCCCCGCATGTTCGACTCGGACCTGCTCGATCGCCTGTCCCGCGTGCACCCGATGATTCCGCCCGCCATCTTCGTGCCCGCGATCTGCGTGCTGTTCGCGGTGGGCGCCCGTGAGCTCACGACCGCCGGGACGATCGGGCTCGTGCTCGCGGGCTGGCTGTTCTGGACGCTCACCGAGTACTGGCTGCACCGCCTGGTTTTCCACTTCGAGCCTCAGGAGGGTCCCGGCGCCCGGCTGCACTGGATCATCCACGGCGTCCATCACGATCACCCCAACGATCCGCTGCGGCTCGTGATGCCCCCCTCCGTGAGCGTGCCGCTGGCCGCGGCGTTCTACGGGTTGTTCGTGCTGGTGATCGGCACGCCGGCGGCCGACGTGTTCGCGTCCGGGTTCCTCACCGGCTACCTGATCTACGACATGACCCACTTCTACGTCCATCACCGCAAGCCGAAGCACCAAGCTGGGCAAGCTGATCCGCGAGCTGCACATGCGCCATCACTTCCAGGACGACACGCGTGGCTTCGGCGTGAGCGCACCGTTCTGGGACTACGTGTTCGGCACCTCGCTGGAGCGCGGCAGGTAGCTTCCGAGGCGCTAGTCTCCGACACCGCAGGCGGCTGTGGCGGAATTGGCAGACGCGCGGCGTTCAGGTCGCCGTGGGGGCAACCCCGTGGAGGTTCGAGTCCTCTCAGCCGCACTCCTCGCTCAACTCGATGTCGGCCAAGAGCGGTGAGTGGTCCGACAGGCCAAGGTCGCGTCGCCAGGCGTGCCCGTAGCGGCAGTCCGTGACCCCGATCCCCGGCGACACGATCAGGTGGTCCAGCCGGTACCCGCCTCCCCGAGGCCACTCCCAGGACACCTCCTTGAGCTCGTGGCCGTGGACGGCGCGGAAGGCGTCGCGCCAGCCGTGCGGCTCGAGGCCGCGGATCAGGGCGGTCTCGGCCGCGTCCCAGCGCTCCCCGCGGTCGGGGCGCAGCTTTCCCGTGCGCGTGCGGGCGAAGGTCCACACCGTCCCGTCGGCGTGCTCGCGACGAGGCGTGTTGAGGTCGCCGCACACCAGGCGAGGATGCCCGCCACCACTGCCGGCCAGATGGCGGAACACCGCCTCGTGCGTGCGCACCTTGGCGAGGCCGGGCTTGGGGCTGACCGGCGAATGGACGTTGACCACCTCGAGCCCGCCGAGCGCCGGCAGCCGCACCGCGAGCACCCGCTCGGGCCAGGGCACATCGGGCAGCGGCGACACCACCAGCGGAGTCCGCGCCGCGGTGAGCACGCCCAGCGACCGCGACCCCTCGCGGCGCTGGGGCATGTCGGCCACGGCCACCTCATAGCCGGCGTCCTCGAGCCGCGCCATCCAGCCCGGCGCCGACGCCGGGGTCAGCTCCTGGAGGCAGATCAACCCCGCACCGAGGGCGCACACCACGTCGGCCTGATCGTCGAGTCGCCGGTGCCGGCCGGCCAGATTCCACGAGAGGAGGAACATCGGATCGGCGAGACTAGAGTTGCGCCCCGAAGACGCAACGAGAAAGGACCAAGAGGATGCCGTACGAGGTACCGCCCCTGCCCTACGACTACGCCGCGCTCGAGCCGCACATCGACGAGGCGACCATGCGCGTCCACCACGACAAGCACCACCAGGCTTACGTCGACAAGGCCAACGCCGCGCTCGAAGGCACCGAGTTCGCCGACAAGCCCATCGAGGAGGTCATCGAGAACCTCTCCCAGCTGCCCGACGACAAGCGCGGCCCGGTCCGCAACAACGGCGGCGGCCATCTCAACCACAGCCTGTTCTGGGAGTCGATGTCGCCCGACGGCGGCGGCGAGCCCGACGGAGAGCTGGCCGACGCGATCAACGAGGCCTTCGGCTCATTTGACGACTTCAAGGACAAGGTCAAGGAAACCGGCGTGGGCCAGTTCGGCTCCGGTTGGGCCTGGCTCGTGCACGACGGCTCCGGCCTCGCGGTCATCGGCAGCGCGAACCAGGACAACCCGATCACCGACGGCAAGACACCCCTCCTCGGCGTCGACGTGTGGGAGCACGCCTACTACCTGAAGTACCAGAACAAGCGCCCCGACTACATCGACGCGTGGTGGAACACCGTCGACTGGTCGAAGGTCGCGGAGCGCTTCTCCGCCGCCCAGGGCTAGGCGTCAGGTCAGGTCAGGCGGCGGCGCGGCGCTTCCCCGGCTCACGCCGGAGCTTCACGGGAGCGTCGCGCTCGTCGTCGTCACCGCAGTCGCCCAGGCCGTGCGTGAGCGCGGCGGCCTCGCGGGCCGCGTTGCGAATCTCGAGCACGTCGTCGCGACTGGGATTCTCGCGCGGCAGATCCTCCAGCACGAAGCTCGTGTAGTTGAGGACCACCGAGAGCAGGTTGTTGAAGTCGTGAGCCACCGTGCGCGCCTCGGCCTGCCGGCGCGCCTGCCGGTCGGCCCGTTGCCGCGCCGATCTCCGCCCGCGCGCCAGTACGACGAGCACGGCGCTCTGCGCGACGACGACCAGGACCAGGGCTGCGATCAGGTAAACCACGAACACCCAATCAATCGGCACCTCGGGTAGCGGGCTTGAGCCGGTCAGGCGGCGCTGAAGCGCAGTATCTCCTCGGCGATCCGCTCGCCGCGATCCTCCTGCAGGAAATGGGCGGCGCCCTCAATTCGGACCTGTTCGCCGGCCCCGGGGATCAGGTCGCAGAAGATCTGACCCGAGCGGGGGTAGGGAAACACCGGGTCGGAGTCCGAGAAGGCCACCAGCGCGGGCTTCTCCCAGCGCGAGAGCTCGTCCGACACGGCGCGCATCTCGGCGGCGCCCTCAGCCTCCTCGCTGGTGGGCACGATCAACGGAAAGCGCGCCGCCCCGGCCTTGCTGCCGGCGTTCGGGAAGGGCGCCTCATAGGCCGAGAGCACGTCGCCGGGCAGATCGCTCGTGGTTGCGCTCTGCACGACGAAGCCCACCGGTAGGTCGGGGTTGCGCTCCGCGAAGTCGCGCCAGGCCATGAACCCCTTCGACACCCGCCCGGTGAAGAGCCCCGTGTTGAGGATCACGAGACGGGCCACCCGGTCGGCGTTCTCGACCGCCCAGCGCAGCCCGATCGGCCCGCCCCAGTCCTGCACCACCACGGTGGCGCCGCGCAGGTCGAGCGGCGCGAGCAGCCCGGTCACGTGCTCGACGTGGCGCTCGTAGCTGTACCAGCGCGGGTCGGTGGGCTTGTCCGAGCGCCCGAAGCCCGCGTAGTCGGGGCAGACCGCCCGCCGGCCGCCGGCCACCAGAAGGGGAATCATCTTGCGGTACAGGTAGGCCCAGGTCGGCTCGCCGTGAAAGAGCACGACCGGTTCGCCGGCGCCTTCGTCGACGTAGTGCATGCGGAGCCCGGCGGCGTCGTGCCAGCGCGGGACGAAGTCGTAGCCCGGCAGCCCCGCGAACCGCTCGTCGGGAGTGCGAAAGATCTCGGGCGCCACCTCCGCGAACCCTATCCTTGAGGCAGGTGGACTGGATCGGACACGCACGCGCCACGCTCGAACGCGACGGCTATCGCCTCAGCGCCCCCCGCTCGGCGGTGGTCGAGTGCCTGTCCGACCTGGGCTGCAGCGTCACGGCCAAGGAGATCGGCGACCGCCTCAGCGAGAGGGGTGACGACATCGGCGTGGCCTCGATCTACCGAACCCTCGACCTCTTGCATAGCCTTAGGCTGGCCCGACGGGTCGATGCAGCCGAGGGCGTGGCGCGCTATGAACCCGTGCACCCCGGCGGCGAGCACCACCACCACATCGTGTGCGACAGCTGCGGGGAGGTGAGCCCCTTCGAGGACGGTGAGCTCGAGCGGGCGATCGAGCGGCTGGCCGACCGGGTGGATTTCGCCATCGCGGCGCATGATGTGACGCTCCGGGGCGAGTGCCCGGGCTGTCGCGCGCAGCCCGCCTGAAAGCGAGCACGCCTACGCTCTTGCCACGGGTTCCGGCTCTGCCGCCGGAGGAGGCGCGCTGGGAGCCGGCTTGTCGTCGAAGTATCCCGCGCCCTCGATGCTGAAGTTCGGAAGGATCCGGTCGAGCCAGTGGGGCAGCCAGATCGTCCTCCTGCCCGGCGACCGTGATCAAGGCGGGCACGAAGAGGCACACCACGATCGCGTCGATCGTGACCGCCGTCGCCAGGCCTAGGCCGAACTGCTTGATCGTCGGGTCGCCGTTCAGGACGAAGCTGCCGAACACGCTGAACATCACGAGCGCCGCCGCCCCGATGATCCGGCCTGAGTAGCCGAGCCCCTCGATCACCGTCGCCCGGGCGCCCTTGCCCTCCTTGAAGTGCTCCTGGATCTGGGTCAGCAGGAAGACCTGGTAGTCGGTCGAGAGGCCGAACAGGATCGCGAACATGATCAACGGCACGAAGCTCACGACCGGTATCGCGCCGTCGAGGCCGATCAGGCTCGAGGCAAACCCCTCCTGGAAGACGAGCGTGAGCACGCCGTAGGCCGCTCCGACCGAGATCAGGTTCATCACGGCCGCCTGAGCGGGGATCAGGAGGGAGCGGAATCCCACCAGCAGCACCAGGAAGCTGAGCGCCGCCACGACCAGGATGACCAGCGGGAGCTTGCTGGTGATCTTCTCGGCGAGGTCCACATAGGCGGCTGTGGTGCCACCCACGAAGGCGGTCATGTCCTGGCCCTTGGTCGCCTCCGGGATGGTGGTGTCCCTCAGGCGCGAGACCAGGTCCTCGGTGGCGATGTCGGACGGCGCGGTCGTGGCAATGAGCGTGTAGACGGCCGCGGTTCCCTTCTTGTTGACCAGCGGCTGCGTCACGGAATCGACGCCCTTGGCCTTCTGGAGGTCCTTGCGCAGGGTCTGGAGGCGTGGGTCGGTCGCGGGCTGCTCGGCCTGCTTCTTCTTCTGGGCGAGCTGGTTGGACTGCTTCTGCGTCTGCTGCTTGGCCTCCTGCTGCGCCTGCTGCTGGGTCGCGCCCTCGAAGCATCAGCCTGCTGCTCGATCTGCTGTTGCTGCTGCTGCAGCTTCTTCTCGTTCTGGCTGATCGTGTTGAGGTTCTTCTGGTTCGGCTTCGCGGGCTTGCTGAGCTGGGCGGAGATCAGAAACGGCCCGTTGGTGCCCTCCCCGAAGCCCTTCCCGATCAGGTCGTAGGCCTGGCGAGCGGTCGTGTCGGTCGGCTCTGCCCCCACGTCCTCCTGGCCCAGGTGCATCGACAGCATGGGTATCGAGAGCGCGAGCAGGATCGCCAGCACGGCGACGATCACCGGCCAGCGGTGATTGGCGATCCCCGTGGCCAGCCTCGTCCACAGTGGGGACTGCACCTCGTCGGCGCGAGTCCTTGTGGATCGGCAGCTTGAGCGCCGAGACGTGCGTTCCGAGCAGCGCGAACAGGGCCGGCAGCAGGGTGAGCGCGCCGAGGATGGCGAAGGCCACCGCGATCGCCGACGTGTAGCCCAGGGTCGTGACCAGCGGGATCCCGGCGACCACGAGCGCCAGCAGCGAGATCGCAACGGTGCCGCCCGCGAACAGGACCGCGCCGCCCGCGGTCGCGAGCGCACGCGCAATCGACTCGTGGACCTCCATGCCCTCGGCGACCTGTGCGCGGTGCTTGGTCACGATGAACAGCGAGTAGTCGATCCCGACCGCCAGTCCGATCATGGTCGCCAGCGTGGGCGCGGTCGTGGGGATGTCGGCGATGTGGCTGAGGAGCGTCACCACGCTCAGGCCGCAGAACAGGCCGAGCACGGCGGTGAGGATCGGCAGCCCCGCCGCCACGGCGGAGCCGAACACGAGCAGCAGGATCAGCATCGCGGCCGCGATCCCGATCTTGTCGCTGGCCCCGGTGTCCGGCTTGGAGAGCTCCTGGCCGACGTAGCCGCCGACGGCCACCTGCAGCCCGGCCTTCTTCGCCGGATCGGCGGCGTCGAGCACCGCGTTGCCCTCGTCCTCGGTGATGCTCCCCTGGCCGACGTCGAGCGCCACCGATATGTAGCCGATCTGCTTGTCCTTGCTGAGCGCGCCGGACCCGGCGTCGCTCAGGGGGCTCACGGCCGCGGTCACGTGCGGCGTCTTCTTCAGGGCGCTCACCGACGACTTGATGGCCTTCGAGTACTTCGAGTCGGTCAGCTTGCCGCTGTCGGTGGCCACCACGAGCGGGTTCGTTCCGTAGGCCTGGCTCGGGAAGCGGCCACTCAGGAGGTCCGTGGCGCTCTGGCTGCCGGTGCCCGGCAGGGTCACGTTGTTGGTGGTCTGCGAGCCGGCCTGGCCGGCGACGATCACGAGCGCCACCACGAGAACGACCCACAGTCCGAGCACGACGAAGCGCCAGCGCGCACACGCGTGGCCGAGTTTGTAGAGGAAGCCAGTCATCGTGGCGCGAATCTCCCACATGTGCCCGACCGGACACAAGGGGGGGACCCCGCGTGTATTCCCTACGGTTTCGTCGTAGGGGCGATGGCTGCCGGCAGCTGGTAGCGAGAGCGGATCCCGAGCTTGTGGTAGGCGCTGCTCAGGTGGCGCTCGACGGTTTTCTCGGTCACGAACAGCGCCTGCGCGACCTCACGGTTGGTGTGACCGTCAGCGACCTGACGGCACACGCGCCACTCTGCCGCCGTCAGCGCGCCCGGCCCGGTCAGCTCAGTGCGCGGGCGACGCCCCGGTCCGGCATGCAACTCGGCCCGCGCCCTCTCGGCCAGCGCCGTCGCACCGCACTCGGCGGCCAGCTCGATCGCCCTTCGCTGGGCGTCCCGCCCCTCCCGCCGCTGTCCGGCGCGGCCCAGCGCGGTGCCGAGATCGGCCAGCGCATGAGCCAGCTCCAGCCGCGCAGGGCCGGGCTCGAGCACCGTGACCGCTTCCTCGAGCAACGCGAGCCCCTCGTCTCCACCGATCGCCAGGCCGGCGGCGCGGAGTGAGCGTCCCAACGCCCCGGGCGCGCCTCCGCCTCGAGCCACGGCCAGCTGCTCACGGGCAAGCCTGGTAGCCGTCTGCGAATCGCCCAGCGAGGCCAGCGCCGGCGCCGCGATCGCCTTCCAGTCACTCGGCCAGAGCAGATCGTAGGCCTCGAGCCGCTCGCCACACCACATCAGGTCGGCCACGCCCTCGCGCACCTGACCCTGGGCAATCCGCAGACGCCCTCGGGCGACCAGGTACTGGTCGAGGTACAGGCGATCCTCGCCGATCGCCAGCGCCTCGCCTCTCTGCGCCAGCCCGTCCGCTGCCGCGAGATCTCCGCGCTCGATGTGCACGACGATCGCCACCGCAAGGAGCTGCGGCAGAACGAAGTGCTGGTTCTCCACGAGCAGGAGCCCGGTCTCGGCCTCGACCTCTGCGTCGTGGAGCGAACCCCGCTCGAGCGCGATCGCCGCGCGCCGCCCGTGGATCATGCCCTGCCTCGTCGCGTGGCCCTCACGGCGGGCGTCTGCCAGCCCGACGTCAAGCAATCGAGCGGCGAGCTCGTACCGCTCTCCGAGCTCCAGCGTCAACAGGGCCACGAACGTGGCGTTTGAAGCGGCGCCGGCCGGCAGGCCTGCCATGAGCGCCGCCTCCACCTCCTCCGCCGCTGCCGTGGCGGAGCCTCCCTGAAGGAGCTGCTCCTGGGCCGTGTGGATTCTCGCCACGGCCTCGAAACCGGGGTGGCCCGCTGCTTCATCGCGAAGGCGCTGCAGGTGCCCCGCGACGTCGGCGCGCATGCGCGGGACGGCGGTCGCGACCGTCAACAGCTCGCAGCGCAGTTCGAGCGAGCGCTCGGGGTCGAGCGGGCGAAGCTGCGCGGCGAGGGAGGCCAGTGCGTCGACCGCGGTTTCCGCCGAGCGCCCGCCCGAGGCGATCGCACAGCGCCCGAGCGTGGACGCCGCGTCGGCCTTGACCGTCAGTTCGCCGGCCGACGTCAGAGCCAACTCCAGATGCTCCGCGGCTGCCTCGAACTGCATCGAAGTCACCTCGAGCCGACCGAGCTCGGTCAAGATCTCCGCGCGCTCCCGCTCCCCCGGGGATTCAGCGAGCGCTCGGCGCAGGCGCGCGGCCGCAGCGCCCGGATCGCCGTTGCGCGCCGCGACGCGCGCGGCTGACCTGAGCGTCTCGATGCGACGTTGATCCCCCGTGGCCGCAGTCAGCAGGAGATGGGCGGTCACGCGCTCAGGCGAAGCGCCCTCCTGCGCCAGCGCTTCGGCTGCCGCAGCATGCCTTGCTTGGCGCTCCCTGGGTGCGAGGTCCTCGTACAAGGCCGCGCGAACGATGGGATGCACAAATCGCAGGCGCTCCATACCAACGAAGATGTCGGCCCGGACGAGGTCATCCGCCGCGGCGCGCACGGCGTCTTCGCTCAGACCCGACACGCGACCGGCGAGCCGCAGCTCGCTGTCATCGCCCAGCACAGCCACCGCCCCGGCCAGCTCGGCGGCCGCAGAGCCGAGCGTGGCGAGTCGATGCAGGACAAAGCGGCTCACGGCGGCCGGGCCCACCGCCTGCACCTCGCTCGCCGCGCCGTCCGACGGCTCGACGCCCGCCGCGTCGAGGGCGCTGAGCAGCTCTCGCAGGAACAGAGGGTTGCCGCCGGTCGCCCTATGACACGCGCGGCAGAACTCCTCGGCGGCCTCCGCGCCCAGGCGCTCCTGCGCCCAAGCCACCGAGGCGGACTCGCTCAGCGGTTCGGGATGCAGCACGCCGGCCTCGGGACGCGACGCCACCTGGGCCCAAAGCGACCCCTCGTCGGCAGTGGCTGCATCCGGAGGTCGTCCCGCGAGCAGCATCGCCACCCGAAGCCCCTCGATGCGCTGCGCGAGATAGGCCAGGAACCGCAGCGAACCGTGATCCACCCATTGGCAGTCGTCGACCGACACGAGGAGAGGACCGCGGTCGGCGAGATTCACCACCAGCCAGTAGAGGCTGTGCAGGGCCTCGAACCCGACCTCGGCGCCGGGCGCCTGCCACTCGTCCGGTTCGAACAGGCGCTCCGCGGGGCCGGCCGCGCCGGCGAACAGCTCGGCGCGCTCGGGGGCCTCACCGATCGCGGCCTCGAGCAGCTGGCGCACGATGCCGAAGGCAAACGGCTGCTCGAGCTCCGAGCCCCTCGCCTCGAGCGGCGTCACGCCAGCCCGCACGGCCGCGGCGCGCGCCTCACGCACGAGCTCGGTCTTGCCCACACCGGCGGGTCCCTCGACCAAGAGCAGAGTCCCGGTCCCGGCGCATGCGCGCTCGAGGCCTTCGCGCAGCGCCCCAAGCTCGTGCTCGCGCTCGCGCAGGACCGACGTAGCGGAGGCCACGACCCGACCCTACACAGAGATGAAACGTGGGGGGAAACACTCGGGGTTCCTACCTTGTGGCCGCGGCTGCTCCCCGACATCGTGCCTACGGTGGACAGCGCGAGCGAGCTCAACAAGCGAAAGGTCCGGCTCTTCGTGGAGGCGGTTGTAAACGAAGGACGTCTGGAGCTGATCGACGAGCTCGTGGCCGCCGACTACGTCGGCCGCGTCCCGCGCATCGAGAGCGGGGTCCACGGACCGGAGGGTGTGCGCGGCCTGGTGGCAGGGGGCCGCCGCGCACACCCCGGTCTGTACGTCAAGATCGAAGACCTGATCGCCGAGGACGATCGCGTCGCGACGCGCTGGCGGGCGACCATGGGTCCCGCGGGCCGTGCCGTCAGCTACGCCGGCATCTCGGTCATCCGGTTCCTGGCCGGCAAGCAGGTCGACTCGCACACCGGATACACGAGCGTCACCGCCTGACCGCCTGACCACGCCACACTACGCCGGTGAATCCGCTCGAGCTGGTGGCACTGGCCGTGTGGTGCTTTCTCGTCGCCCTGGCCGGGGGCACGGTGGGCCTGGTGCTCGGCAACATCCGCCTCCCGCTGGTCCTGCTGGTGGCGAGCAACCCCGCGGCGGGCGCCGGCGCCAACCTCGGCATCTCCGGCGTGGCCGCGTTCACCGCCGCGGTGACCCACATCCGCGCGGGGCGCATCAACTGGCGCTTGTTCTGGTGGATGGCACCGGCCTCCATCGCCGGGGCGGTGGTGGGCGGGTTGGTGGCCGGGGCCATATCGGAGAGTGCGCTCCTGCTGGTGATCGGCGTGACCCTCGTGGCCTTCGGCGCCGATCTCCTGCGGCCCGGGCGCGCAGCCTCACGTCAGGATCGCTCGGGTGATCTCAACCTGCGCGCCGCTGCGCTGTGGGGGCTCGGGATCGGGTTGCTCGGAGGGCTGGTGGGGCTGATCCTGGGCGCCCTGCGTATGCCCGCGCTCCTGCGCTGGGTGGGCGAGGCGCCGGCCCGCGCGGTGGGCACGAACCTGGCCGTGGGCTTCTGGGTGGGTGTCGCCGGGGTGGTGGGCCACCTGCCGAGCGGGGTGGACTGGACGGTGCTCGGCGTGGGCGCCGGCGCCTCGATTCCCGGAGCTCTGCTGGGCGCCCGTCTGACCGGTCGCCTGAGCGAGCAGCGGCTGACGCAGTCGATCGGCTGGGTGCTCGTGGTGGCGGGAAGCGCAACGGCGCTGCAAGCCTTCCTGTAAGCGGCTCACGAGCCGCGTCGCGCGGCCGAATAACGGGGGCGAGCTCGCCTGATGCAGCCCGACCCCCGACTTGTCCTGCGCTACCAAGCGGCAGCCTGCGCGGCCGCACTGCTGACGCTGCTCGCAGGGGCCAGCGCGCTCTGCGGCTGGCTGCTCGACATCGACCTGCTGAAGAGCGCCGTGCCCGGCGTGGTGACCATGAAGGCCAACTCCGCTGTGGGGCTGATGCTCTGCGCGGTGGCTCTCGGGCTGGTGGCCTGCCCCGGCGGGGGCGTCCGCTATTCCCGCGGCGCCCGCGCGGCCGCGGGCGCCGCCGGCCTGCTCGGCCTGGCTGTGTTCACCCAGTACCTCTTCGGCTACGACCTCGGCGTCGACGAGCTGCTCTTCGCCGAAGCCGACGACGCGGTCGGTACGCCCTTCCCGAACCGCATGGCGCTGAACTCCACGATCGCCCTGCTCTGCTTCGCGCCGGCCGTCTGGCTGCTCGACGTCCGGTGGGGGAAGCAGCACCCGGCCACCTGGCTTGCGGTAGTCGTGACACTGATCGGACTCGCCGGGCTGGTCGGGTACATCAGCGGGATCGACAGCCTCTATTCGTTCGGAAGGTTCACCACGATGGCGCTGCCCACCTCCGTGGGCTTCGTGCTGCTGGGTGGGGGCCTGCTGCTGAGCCGTCCCGAACGCCCGCCGGTCCGGCTGATGTCCACGCCCACCAGCGGCGGAGCGCTGGCCCGGCGCCTGCTGCCCGTGGTGGTGGCCGTGCCGATGGTTCTGGGCCTCTTGCGCCTCGAGGCCGACGAGCTCGGCCTGATCGACCCGCATGTCGGCGCGTGGCTGTTCCTGCTGGCGATCATCGCCATCTCCGTGGTGAGCGTCTATTCCTTTGCGAGCTCACTCGACCGAGCGGAGGTGAGCCGCCTGCGGACCGCATCCGCCCTCGAGACCTCCGAGACCCGCTACCGGGCGCTGGCCGAGAGCGCGATGGAGGCGATCGTCTCCGCCGATTCGGAGGGACGCATCGTCTTCGCGAACGCGGCCACCGAAGGAACGTTCGGCTGGGCGCCCGACGAGCTGCTCGGCAAGCCGCTGACCGTCCTGATGCCCGAGCGTTACCGCGACGCGCACGAGGCCGGCCTGAAGCGATATCTCGATGGCGGCGTGCCGAAGGTGATCGGACAGACCGGTGTGAAGCTGGCCGGGTTGACGCGCGAGGGCGACGAGTTCCCCCTCGAGCTCTCGCTCAGCACTTGGGCCAGCGAGGACGGCCCGTTCTTCACCGGGATCATGCGCGACGTCACCGCCCAGCAGATCTCGGGGCGCATGTCGGCCGCCAAGTACCGCGCCACCCAGGAGCTCTCGCGCGCCTCCCTGGGCCGCCACGCTCTGCCCGCCGTGCTCGGCGAGCTGTGCGAGGGGCTCGACTTCGGCCTCGGCATCGTCTGGCTGGAGAACGAGCAGGGCGGTGCGCTCGAGCTCGCGTCGTCGTGGGCGCACTCAACGGAGCTCAACGAGCGCTTTCGCCGGCATTACGGCGACCGAACCTTCGTGGCGGGGCACGGCCTGCCCGGGTACGTGTGGGAGAGCCGCACAGCCGAATGGATCGAGGACTGCGCAGCCGACCCTCGCTTCGTCCGCCACGCGCTGATCGATGGTGTCGACCTGCGCTCGGTGATCGTGGTGCCCGTGGTGGTCGACGACCGCTGCCTCGGCGTGGTGGAGTTCTTCGGAAGCCGGCGCGAGCGGCCGGCCACCGAGCTGATCGAGACCCTCGAGCAGGTGGGCACCGAGGTCGGCCTGTTCGCCGAGCGCCGGCGCACCGAAAGGGCCCTCGCCGCAAATCGCGATTTGCTCCAGGCCATCCTCGACAACGCCACGGCGCTGATCTCGGTCAAGGATCTGGAGGGACGTTTCCTGCTCGCCAACCAGGCCTTCGCCCGTCTCGTCGGCACCCACCCCGACGACCTGCGCGGGCGGACGGCCCTGGACTTTGCCCCCGCTGACGTGGCCGCATCGGCCGAGGCCAACGACCGGCGCGTTCTCGAGTCCGGCAAGACGCTCGAGCTCGAGAGCGATTACAAGTCCGCGGGCAGCACCCGGACCTTCCTCACCGTGCGGTTTCCGCTGCTCGATGCAAGCGGCCAGCCCTACGGCGTGTGCTCCATGGCCACCGACATCACCGAGCGCAAGCGCTCCGAGCTCGAGCTGGCGCGAGCCCGCGACCAGGCGCTCTCGGCCACCCGCATGAAGTCCGAATTCCTGGCCAACATGAGCCACGAGATCCGCACTCCGATGCACGGCCTGATCGGGATGACCGAGCTGCTGCTCGAAAGCGACCTCGACAGCGAGCAGCGCGAGTACGCCGAGCTGGCGCGCTCGTCGGGCGAGACTCTCGTGGCGCTCGTCAACGACGTGCTCGACCTCTCCAAGATCGAGGCCGGCAAGCTGCAGATGCATTGCACCGACTTTCGTCTCGGCGAGCTCGTTGAGGACGTGTGCGAACTGATGTCGGGCCGAGCCCACGAAAGCGGTCTGCAGCTCACGGCCATGGTGGATTCGAATATCCCGAGTGTCGTGACGGGCGACGAGGTGAGGACGCGCCAGGTCCTGACGAACCTCGTGTCGAACGCCATCAAGTTCACCCACGCGGGGGAGGTGAGCGTGCACGTCAGCCAGACCGCCTGCGCCGGGGGTCGAACGGTGGTGAGCTTCGAGGTGAGCGACACCGGCATCGGCATCGAGCCCGCTCAGCTGGAGCGCCTGTTCGATTCGTTTGAGCAGGGCGACTCCTCCACCACCCGCAGATACGGTGGAACCGGCCTTGGGCTGACGATCGCTCGCCAGCTCACGGAGCTGATGGGTGGCGAGATTCGCGCGACCAGCACGGTCGGAGCCGGCTCGGTCTTCCACATGACCGTGCCCTTCGAGCTCTCCTCGACCGATCCCGCCGACCTCGAGGCCTTCGAGGCTCGCGCCGACCTCCACGGGGTGCGCGTGCTCGTGGTGGACCAGAACCAGACGAGCTGCCGCATCCTCGTTCACCACGCCCAGAGCTGGGGTATGCAGGCGACGGTCGCGCTGGACGGCCGCGAGGCGCTCGCGCTGATGCGCGAGTCCGCCCGGGCCGGCGAGCCCTTCGTGAGCGTGGTGGCGCACATGAACCTGCCCGAGCTCACAGGGCCCGAGCTCGCCAAGAAGGTGCGCGCCGAGCCGCGCCTGCGCGACACCCACCTAATCATGCTCAGCTCGGGCGTCGACGACCGAATGGCGGCGCGCCGGGCTGGTTTCGACGACTACCTCTCCAAGCCCGTACGCCGCGCCACGCTCTACGAGGCCCTGGTCCAGCGGCCCCGCGGCCCCGCGGCCCCGAGCGCCCCGGCCCGGGCGCCCGGGCCCTCGCCGGGCGCCGAGCGGGAACCACGTGTGCTGGTGGCCGAGGACAACGAGGTCAACCAGATGCTGGCGGTGCACATGCTGCAGAAGCGCGGCTACGGGGTGGGCGTCGCGGCCAACGGGCAGGAGGCGGTGCGCGCCGTGACGGAGGCCGACTACGACCTCGTCCTGATGGACTGCCAGATGCCCGAGCTGGATGGCTACGGCGCGACCCGCGCGATCCGCGACCTAGAGGCCGACCGCTCGCGACGCACCCCGATCGTGGCGATGACCGCCCACTCCATGAGCGGCGACCGCGAGCGCTGTCTGGCCGCCGGGATGGACGACTACCTGGCCAAGCCGCTGGACAGCCGGGCCTTCGATGCGACGCTTGCCCGCTGGGTGCCGACGGCGCAGGCGGTCACCGTGCTGGATCGCCTGGCGCCGGCCGACGTCTACTCCGCCGAGGACAAGGCACCCGTGGACGCCGCCGCCCTCGAGCGCCTGCGCCGGGATCTGGGCGAGTCGGACGTGTTGCCCCAGCTGGTCGAGATCTTCGTCAGCCACACGCCCGGGCGGCTGGATGACCTGCGCGGCGCGGTCGAGTCGGGCGACACCATCGAGACGCGCAAGGTCGCCCACGCGCTCAAGGGCAGCGCCCAGACCCTGGCGGCCGCGAGAATGGCGGCACTTTGCCGCGATCTCGAGCTGCGTGCCGGCGGCGACTCGCTCGACGGCGCCCCCGAGCTCACCGAGCTGATCCACGCGGCCTTCGCCGAGGCGCGCGACGCCCTTCAGACCGAGCTCGAGCAGGTGGGCGAAAGATGACCGTCTGGCGCCCAGGTTCACAGTCCGTTCACCGGTCGTAGGTGAATCGTTCACGCCTTGGCCATCTCCCGGTGACAAAAGCCCTGGAAAATGACCATAACGTGGGGCCATGCGCTCCATCGACCGTCGCCACCTGCTGCCTGCGGCGGCCGCCTTTGCGGCCGCTCTTCTCGTTGCGCTGCTGGGCCTGAGCGCCGGCGCGCAGGAACCCACTGCCCCGCCCGACGCGGACCGCGAGTCCGGCACGGTCGAGCTGCAGCTACTGGGCGTCAACGACCTGCACGGCCACCTCGAGCCCCCCGAACCGGCGCTGGGCGGCGCGGCGTGGCTGGGCGCGTGGCTCGACCGGGCGACACTGTCCCACCCCGGACGCACCATCCGCGTGCACGCGGGCGACATGGTGGGAGCCGCGCCGCTGATCTCGAGCCACTTCCAGGACGAGCCCACGATCGAGGCCACCAACCTGATGGGGTTCGACGTGGGCACGCTCGGCAACCACGAGTTCGACGAGGGCGGAGCCGAGGCGCTGCGGCTGGCCGGCCGCGCCCGCTACCCCTACGTTGCAGCGAACACCGTCACCCGCGAGGGCGGAGCGCTGATCCTGCCGCCCTACGAGATCGTCGAGCGCTCGGGGGTGAGGGTGGGCTTCATCGGCGTGACCACGGAGGACACGCCCTACTTCCTGCTCTCGGAGTTCGCTCGCAAGTACCGCTGGCTCGACATCTCCGAGTCGGTCAACAGCTGGGTGCCGAAGCTGCGCGCCCAGGGCGTCGAGGCGATCGTGGTGCTGGCCCACGCGGGCGCCTTCCAGGACGGCGGCGACGCCGCCGGAGAGATCGTGGACGAGACGCGCGAGATGGACGACGCCGTCGACGTGGTGATCGCCGGCCACACGCATTCGCGCCTCGATATGGAGGTCGACGGAAAGCTCGTGGTCGAGGCCCTGTCCTACGGCGTGGCGTTCGATCGCGTGCGCATCACGGTCGACCGCGCGAGCGGCGACGTGGTCGGCGGCTCGGGCGCCGTGCTGGCCACGCGCCACGCCGGGATGCGCCCGGACCCCGAGCTCGACGCGCTGGTGGGCAACGCCGCCAGGGCGGTGGCTCCGCTCTCCGAGCGGGTGGTCGGCCGGGCCGAGACCTACCTCGATCACGAGGCCGTCGATCGCCTTGCCGTGGACGCCCACCGGGCCTTCGCCGGCGCGGACGTGGGCCTGCTCAATCCGGGCAATACGCGCGCCGACATCGAGCCCGGACCGATCACCTACGCCGACGCCTTCGAGGTGCACGCCTACGAACATCCGGTGTGGCGCTTCGAGATGCGCGGCGAGGCGCTGGCGCGCGCGCTGGCCGAGCGGCCCGGCCTGCTCGTATCCGGCCCACGTGAGCTCGACCCCGGCCGGATCTACACGGTCGCCGCCAACGGGATCGTGGCCGAGCGCGAGCCCTTCGTGCGCGCGGGCGAGCGCGAGATGGTGGGCAGCGACCTCGAGGCGCTGGTGGCCTGGCTCGGGAGGGCTGGCGCCTAGCCCCTACTCCTTCAACCGCCCCAACCGCGCCGGGCTCGCCAGCGCGAACAGCCCGAGGACTACAAAGGCGAGCAGGAACAGCACCCCGAGGGTGATGGTGATGGTGCTGTCGAAGGGAAAGAGCAGTCCGGCGCCGAGCACGAAGCAGGCCGCGGCGGCGATATCGAGGCGGCTCACGGCCGGGGCTTCTCCTCGTAGGCGAGCCGGCCGCTCACGGCCAGGCGGAACAGCCACACCAGCGCGGGAATCAGCACCAGCATCCCCACCGCGGAAACGATGAGCAGGGCGGCCAGCGTCGCGTCGGGCGCGGCCGCCTCGGTCACCGTCAGCGCTCCCGGGAGCAGGTAGGGCTCCTGCGCGGCGGCCCAGCCGGCCACGATCGTGGCCACCGCCGCGGCCGCGCTGTAGCGCGCGAGCTCGAACCGCTCGGTCCACTCGAGGGCCAGCGTCACGAGTCCGGCGACCGCCGAGCCCAGCACGCACACCAGCCCGAGGCCCGAGGTGAGGCCGTCGTAGAGGTCGGGGGCATCGGAGCTGACCACGGCCAACCCCGCGATGGCCAGCATGCCGCTCACCGCGCCCGAGCCCAGGGCGCGGGCTCGAAAGGCGCGGACGAGCTCGGGGCGCCCCGCGCGCTGGGAGTCCGCCCCCAGGAACACCGCGGCCACGTGCGCGCCGGCCGCCACCGACAGCACGCCGACGATCAGCGAGGTGGGGCCGGTCCAGCTCGCGAACGCATCCCCGGCGGCGTTGCCCACCGGCACCTCTCCGGCGGCGATCGCACCTACCGCGCAGCCGAAGAAGAACGGCACGAGCACCGAGGAGAACGCGAAGGTCGCGCCGAGCGCGCGTGCCTCGGCGATGGTCGCGGCCTCTCCCTTGAGCCCGAAGGCGCCGCCGCGCAGAACGATCCCGAGCCCGGCCAGGAAGATGGGCACGGCCAGGGTCGACATGATCGCGCCGAAGGCCTCGGGGAACGCGGTCCACAGAATCACCAGCACGAAGATCAGCCACACGTGGTTGGCCTCCCACACCGGTGCCATCGAGCGCTTGATCGCCGCCCGCACCGCCGCGCCGCGCTCCGCACCGCCCGCGGTGAGGTCCCAGAAGCCGGCCCCGAAGTCCGCGCCGCCCAGGACCACGTAGCCGGTGAGCGCCAGCAGCGCAAGGGCGATCGTCAGCTCAGGAAGCATGGAACGGCTGCCTTCCCAGCCGGCGCAGCATCACCGCGGCCAGCGCGATCAGGCCCGCGTATATGAGCGCGAGCGCCGCGAAGCCCACCGGGATGCCGCCCGCCCCCGTCACCGCCTGCTCGGTGCGCATCACCTTGTAGACCACCCAGGGCTGGCGTCCCACTTCGGTGGTGATCCACCCGGCTACCAGCGCCACGAGCGCCAGCGGCCCAGCCAAGACCAGGGCGCGGTAGAACCAAGCCGTGGCGGGCAGCCGGCCGCGGCGCCACCAGACAAAGATGAACCAGGCCCCCAGGGCGGCGAGCGCGCTGCCGATCGCGACCATGGTGCGGAACGAGAGCTTCACGATCCCCACCGGCGGCCGGTCGTCGGGCGGCACGATGTCGAGCCCCTTCACCGTCGCGTTGGGATCGTGGAAGGCGAGCAGCGAGAGCAGGTCGGGAATCTCGATGCCGCCCGGCAGGCTGAACGGGGCACCCTTGGTCGTCTTCTCGAGCCCCTCGAAGGCGGCGAGCTTGACCGGCTGGCGCTGGGCCACCGTGCGCGCGGCCCAGTCCCCCACCAGCAGCTGCGCCGGCGTGGCCAGCGCCGCGACGGTCAGCGCCACCACCAGCGCGACGCGCTGGTGGCGCTCGCGACGGCCCTTCAGCCAGCCGTAGGCGTACACGCCGGCCACCAGGAACCCGGCCACGATGAACCCGGCCAGGTACATGTGCACGAACTCGTGCCAGAGGTTCGAGTTCAGCAGCGCGGTCCATGGCTCCACGTCCACCACCTCGCCGCCCTGGATGCGAAAGCCGGTGGGCTGGTTCATCCAGCCGTTGACCGCGATCACCATGAACGAGCCGGTGACGCCGGCCAGCACCATCGGCACGCCCGCGGCCAGGTGCACGCGGGGCGGCAGGCGGTCCCAGCCGTAGACGTAGATGGCGATGAAGATCGCCTCGATGAAGAACGAGAAGCCCTCGATCCCGAAGGCCAGCCCGAACACGTCGCCGAACGTGGCCATGAACTCGGGCCACAGCAGCCCCATCTCGAAGGAGAGGATGGTGCCGGTCACCACGCCCACGGCGAACAGCAGCACCATCGCCTTCGACCAGCGCTTGGCCAGCAGCTTGTACATCGGATCGCCGGTGCGCAGCCACAGCCCCTCGAGGAACAGGACCATGGCCGGGAAGGCGATGCCGAAGCAGACGAGCGGGATGTGGACGATGAAGGACATCGCCTGCATCTGGCGCGCCTGCAGCAGGTATTCCTGGTCGACCGGCCCGCCCAGGGCGCCGTCGATCACGCGGGCCGCCCCTCGCCCCCGACCATGAAGCGCAGGGCGAGCGCGGGGAACAGCAGCACGCTCACCAACCCGCCGGCCACGAGGCCCGCCGCGGTGGCCGTGGTGATCTTGCCCAGCTCCACGCCGATCTGGGTGGCGGGCACGATGAACGAGAGCGACGTGGCCTGCAGCAGCCCCACGGCGATCGTCTCGCGGCGCGACAGAAAGCGGCCGTAGAGGGCGGCGGGCACACCACGTATGAGCAGCAGAGCGATCACGGTGAGCGGAACAAGCACCATCGTGTCAAACGAGGAGAAGAGAGCGTCGAGATCGAGCTTCACTCCCCCCACGACGAAGAAGACGGGGATGAAGAGCCCGAAGCCCACTCCCTCGAGCTTCTCCTGCAGGCCGCTCTTCGCCACCGCCTTGTCGCGGTCGAGCAGGCTGACCATGGCGCCGGCGATGAACGCGCCGAGCACCACCTCCAGGCCGAAGCGCCCGGCGCAGAACACCAGCGCGACGAGCAGGAGGAAGGCGATGCGTACGCTGATCTGGGCGCTTGTACGGTGCATCCGTCCAACCGCGGCTCGCAGCGCGCCCGACGTTCGCGCCCCCATCAGCACGAGGCCGAGCACCACCACCAACAGGAAGAACAGGCCCAGCAATATCGCGGTGTTCTCCACGCTGGCCCCCGATGAGGAGAAGAACAGCGACAGCATGATCACCGTGGCGAAGTCGGCGACCGACGCTCCGGCTATCACGAGCTGCCCGAACGGCGTGCCGGTCTGACCAGCGTCCTTGAGCACCGCGACGACGATGCCGAACGAGGTGGCCGCCAGGATGATGGCCACCAGCAACGGGGTGTCGGCCAGGCCGGCGGCGTCGAAGCCGAGCGCCACCACGACCGCCAGCACCAGCGACACGGCGAAGGCCGCGGCCACCGGTCCCAGGTGGCGATCGCCGCGGGCGTCGAAGGCGATCTCCAGGCCGGCCAGGAAGAAGAGGAACACGAGCCCGATCTGCGAGAACACCTCGAGCGGGGCATCCACCTCCACCAGATCGAGCACCTGCGGGCCGATGAGGACCCCGGCCAGGATCTCGATCACGATCGGGGGGATCGAGGGCAGCGGTAGGAGATCGATGACGAGTGGCGAAACGGTGGCCGCGGCCATCGCGATCAGGAGGTTGCCGTAATCCAGCCCTTCGATGGGGCGCGAGTCTGACACCATCGGCTGCAGGCGTGGGACGGTTCTGGGACGACATCACTCGGGCGTACGACCAGCACATCCAGGTCCCGGGCAAGGAGACTCACTTCCTGATCCTGCTGGCCTTCGTGTTCTCGTTCGCCTTCATCCGGACGAGCACGCACATGATCCGCGCCCAGGTCAGCTGGTGGCCGGGGAACGTCGAGACCAAGGGCGGGCTTCACATCCACCACATGTTCTGGGGGATCCTGCTGCTGATGGTGATGGGCTACGTGGGGATCGCCACGGCGATCCCCGACCCGTGGTTCGAGCTGGTCGCGATCGGCTTCGGCATCGGGATGGGCTTGACCATGGACGAGTTCGCGCTATGGCTCACCCTCAAGGACGTCTACTGGGAACAGCAGGGCCGGGACTCGATCCGCGCCGTGATGGTCACGGTGGGCCTTCTGGTCATAGCCCTGCTCGGGCTGCGCTTCTGGATCGACGTGTGGGACGCCTTCCTCGTACTCACCGGTGCCCCGCGCAACCACGAATGGCTGGCCATCCCGATTCAGCTGCTCGGCGTGGCGCTGGCCTACGTGTGCTTTAAGCGCGGGCGCAAGATGGCGGGCATCGTGGGGGTATTCATTCCGCTGGTCGCCCTCGTCGGCGCGGTGGCCCCTAAGCGGAAGGAACCGGCGAGTTCCACCGCGTGATCACCGGGGTCTCGCGCTCGTAGCCGAGCGCGGACAGCGTCCCGGTGTCGAGCTTGAAGAGGGCGCCCGACTCGGCGCCGAGGCCCAGCCAGCGCGCGGTGAGCACGCGCAGCACGTGGCCGTGTGAGAAGAGGACGGCGTCGCCGTCCAGCGAGCGCAGCCGCGCGATCACCCGGTCGACGCGGGCGCCCACATCAGCCGCGCCCTCTCCCCCCGGACATCCGTCGCGCCACAGGTAGAAGTCCGGACGCCCCTCGCGAATCTCGGCGGTGGTGATGCCCTCGTAGTCGCCGTAGTCCCACTCGAGCAAGTCGTCGGAGAGCTCGACGTGCTCCCCCTGCCCCGACAGCCGGCACGTGTCGAGCGCGCGCTCGAGCGGGCTGGAGAGCACCAGCGCGAACGCGCGTCCCTCGAACCCCGGGCGCAACCGCTCAGCCTCGGCGCGCCCGTGGTCCGTCAAGGGGAGATCGGTGCGACCGGTGTGCTTGAGGTCGCGACTCCACTCCGTCTCGCCGTGGCGGGCGAGAACTATTTCCATCCGTCGCCGGTCAGTCGACGTCCACCCGAACGACTTCTCCGGTACCTGGCTCCGTGCTGTGAGTGGAGACGTACACGTGTCCCTTCCGGCTCACCGTCACGCCGTAGGGCGCCACCAGTTCTCCGTTCGCGAGGTCCTCACTCACAGTTCCGTCGCGTGCGATCCTCTTGAGGGCTCCTGTTGGATCGCCGGACAGGATGCCGTTGGTCGCGATCTCCACGACGTACAGGTTCCCGTGGCGGTCAAAGGCCAGGTCGGTCACATTCGTGAAGCCCGACGCGTAGACCTCCGGCTCGCCGCCTCGCTTATCGACGCGATAGATGTTCGCGGCTCCCACGGGGAACGGGAAGCCCGTCAGCTGACTGACGTACAGGTCATGGTCGGGACCTTGGACCACAGCGGTCGGCACCGCGTCCATCGGGAATGGGTTCGGTAGGTCCGGGATGGGCGCTGGATCAATGAGGCGCTGCGGGAACACGGCCAGGGTCCTGATGCCGCCGGTCGGGCCGACCTTCAGCAGGTCGTTTGCGCCGGCGTCCACCACGTACTGGTGACCGTGCCGGGCAAGCACCGAGACGGGATTGCTGTTCAGCTCAACTCCATCGGGATCCTCAGCCGCCTCGAACGCGGCGAGGTCGGCCACGGCCCGCACACCGCGGTAGGGGGAGGCCTTGTAGAGCTGCCCGAACTCAGGACCGAGCTCGCCGAGCTGGTCGTCGCGCAGCGCCGGCTCTCCGCCGAGGCCGACGGGGAAGTAGGCACGGAAGCCGCTGAACGAGATGTCGTTCGGGCCGAGAGCGTCGGAGCCCGCTAGGACCTCGGGGTTCTCGGGGGTCTCCGGGCTCCCCTGCGCTGCGATCGAGGGCAGGCCCTCCAGCACGCGGCGCTGGCCGCCATGCCAAATCTTGGTGATCGCACCGCTGGCACCGACGCACTGGATGCCGCTCTCGGGGGTCTCGATGCACGGTCCCTCGCCGCCTCGACCGGCTTCCGCGACGTACAGCGGCCCCCAGGGCCCAAAGTCCAGGCCGCGCGGATTGTCAAGGCCGCTGGCCACCACCTCCAGGTCACTGTCGTGGGCCGCGCTGACTCCGGCGAAGGGGATAAGCGCAACCAGGACGAAGAGCGGGACGAGAAGACATCTACGTACCGACATGACCAGCCACCTCCCAATGGGGCCGTGTTTGCCTGGAGCCCGCAGCCTACCGCCTTCATACTTCACGTGATGTTGCGGTCCATCTGCCTTTTTGCGCTGATGGCGCTGGCCCTCCCGGCGCTTGCGGCAGCCGCTCCGGCACGTACCCGCGCGGTCGGCTCGGCGCCGCTGAGCGACCGGGCCGCGGCGGCGCGCGTCGATCGCTCCCCCTTCGAGCCCCGCCCCGACAATGCCGCCGAGAACCGCCGCATCCCCACGCGTCGTGAGCTGCGCTACTTCCGCCGCCACGGCGAGATGACCTACGAACGTCGCGTGACCGGCCACTTCCGCGGAACCACCGACGAGATCATCCAGTGGGCGGCCCATAAGCACGGCATAGCCGAGGACATCGTGCGGGCGGTCGCGGTGAAGGAGTCGTGGTGGCGCATGTCGACCGTGGGCGACAACGGGGACTCCTTCGGCCTCATGCAGATGCGCCGTCCCTACCACTGCTGCCCCTTCCTGGCCCGCGCCTCGACCGCGTTCAACGTCGACTACTGGGGCGCGATCATCCGCTCGTACTACGACGGGCGCGAGACCTGGCTGAACACGGTCGAGCGCGGCGAGGACTACCGCGCCGGCGACCTGACGGGGAGCCTGGGCGCATGGTTCTCGGGGCGCTGGCGCACCGGGCCTGCGCTCGAATACGTGCGCGACGTCCGCCGCATCCGCCGCGAGAGGACCTGGCGACAGGCTTCCTTCGCCGGCGGTGGTTGAGCTGAATTTCCATCCTTTGCAGCGCCGGTTGACTGTTACGCTGACGCACCCGCCGTAGGAGAACCATGAATTTCGAAGACATCGAGCGCCTGCGTGTGCAGGGCTTCACCATCGCCCGGCGCGGCTACGACCAGCGCGAAGTAGACAAGTTCCTCGTAGCCCTCACCGAATGGCTCGAGACCGACGCGGCCAAGGACCTCGGCGGGGTGGCCGTCAAGCGCAAGCTCGAGCTGGCCGGCAAGTCGACCGCGCAGATCCTGCTGACCACCGAGCAGGAGTCCGAACAGATGCGCCTGCGCACCGAGGAGGAGTGCGCGGAGTTGCGCAGCATCGCCGAGGCGGCGTCCCAGGAGGCCCGGACATCGGCGGACGAGTACTCGAAGAAGGTGCGCGAGCGGGCCGACCAGTACGCGCGCCAGACGGGGGACGCCGCGAGCGACACGGCCAGGAAGACGATCGAGGAAGGCGAGCGCAGGCGCGCTCAGATCGAAGCCGTTATCAGCGACCTGGACAGCCGCCGCGATGCCACCCTCGGCGAGCTCAAGCGCCTGCTCGGGGAGCTGGGCACCACGATCGACAAGCACGCCTCCCCCGCCCGCCCGAGCCGTCGCAACGGCGGGGACGCCAAGAAGCGAGCGGCCGCTGCCGACAAGGCGCCGGAGCGAGAGCCGGAGCCCGCCGGCAAGAGCTGAGGCGCCGTCGCGCCGGGCCTCAGCCCGTCGCGATCATCACGTCGGACGCCTTGATCACCGCGGTCACGGCGCTGCCTTCGGTGATCTCGAGGTCGTCGACCGCCTCGACGGTGATCGACGCCACGATCCTCTGACCGCTGACCTCGAGCTCGACGTTGGCGATGGCCTCGCCGCGGGTGATGGCCTTGACGGTTCCGCTGAGCTGGTTGCGAGCGCTGATTTTCATCGGTTTGCCCTAGTCACAGTAGCTCGGCGAGCAGGTCGGCGGCACGCGCGGCCCCGTCGCGCTCCACCTCGCGGTAGGTGGCGTCGCGGCCTATCTCGTCGGCGATGGCCGCCGCGATCTCACGCGGTCCGTCGGTCTCGAAGTCCATGCAGCGGCCGGCGCCGTAGCGCTCGAGGCGGTGGCGCACGTGGAAGTTCTGCTCGAAGTGATGGCGAAGCGGGAAGTACAGGAAGGGCCGCTGGCCGGCGGTCAGCTCCATGGCGGTGGTCAGGCCGCCCTGGACGACGGCCAGGTCGCAGGCCGCCAGCAGCCGGTACAGATCGTGCACGTACGCGTGCACCTCGAGACCGTCTCGCTGCGGCAGCGAGGCGGGGTCGATCCGCGGCCCCACCACAGCGATCATCCGCAGCGAGGGCACGCGCTGCCGGGCTTCGGGGAAGGCGTCGATCACCCGCCGCAGCAGGTCGGCGCCCACGCCCGAGCCGCCCACCGTGACGACGCAGACCTGCTCGCCGGGCGCCCAGCCCAGGTCGGCGCGCAGCCGCTCACGGTCGAAGTAGGTCTCGGCGAAGCCCGTGACGTAGCCGGAGAAGTCGTAGTGCCGCCCGGTCCAGTCGCGAATGGAGGGCAGATCGGCGCCGAAGCGGTCGGGCACCACGTCGTCGGGATTCCCCACGAAGACCGCGCGGTCGCGCACGCGCGGGTAGCGAGCGATCTGCTCGAGCATCTCGGCGTTGTGGTCGGCGGTGAGCTCGGCTTCGTGCTCCCCCCCGTCGGGCATGGGCAGCCAGCCGACGAAGTCGGTGAGCCAGGCGTAGGCCGCGCGCTTCTCCTCGGGGTTCTCGTGGAGGTAGTAGTCGAGCTCCCAGGCCTCGTCGCCGATCCAGAGGTCGTACGGCTGCTCGCGGACCAGGTCGTGGAAGACCATGAAGTTTGCGCACAGGATCTCGTCCATCCGGCGGATCGCCTGAAACGCGTGAAGGTCGTGCTCCGCGCATTCCGATTCCACGTGGCCGGACTCGTTGGCCAGGTGCCGGCTCGCCGGGTGGATGTACTCCCCCTCGGCCTCGAGGACCTTGGTCACCGGATGCTGCGCGAGCCAGTCGATCTCGAGGTCGTCGACCCGGCGACGCAGCTCCTGCGCGATGGCCACGTCGCGGCGCGCGTGGCCCAGGCCGATCGGCGACGAGATGAAGAGCGCCCGGCGGCGCCGGCTGCGGCCGCGGCGCCAGCGGGCGGCGGGCCGCGGCGGCTCGATCAGGTTGCGCAGCAGCAGGTTGACCTTGACCGGGTCGCGGGCCATCGGGCCGTGGCCCGAGCCTTCGAGCGTTACGAGCTCGCCCCCTGTCGCCGCGGCCAGGGCGGCTCCCTGCGCGTGCGGGCGGATCAGGTCCCGGTCGCCGTGGATCACGAGCGTTGGACATTGCACGCGCTCGCAGGTCTCGCGGAAGCTGGCGAGGCTGCAGAGGCCGAGGGCCAGCTGGCTGTCGCACATGGCCTCGACGTCGGTCTCGAGCGCCCAGCCGATGCAGTCCTCGATCTGCTTGGTGGAGTGCGGCTCGTTGAACATCTGCGCGAAGAAGAAGCGCAGGAAGCCCTCGTAGTCGCGCTCCCAGTAGTGGCGGTTGTACTTGGCCCAGCCCTCGTCGGTATCGAGCTGCTCCTCGAAGCGCTGGCCGATGTCCCGCTCCGGATGGCCCGGCGCCAGCTTCACCGCCGGGCCGATATAGGCGACCGCGATCGCCCGCTCGGGATGGTCGGCGGCGAGCAGCGTGGCCCAGAGCGCCCCGCAGGAGAGGGCCGCGAGCACCGCGCGCTCCGTGCCCGTGGCGTCCATCACGGCCAGCGCGTCGGCCGCGAACTCGCGCTCGGTGTAGGCCGCCACGCCCCGGGGGCGGTCTGAGCGCCCGTTGCCACGCCCGTCGAAGGTGACCACCCGGAAGTGGCGGGCCAGGTACGGGATCTGCATCTTCCAATGCCTCGAGTGCACGAGCGACCAGGTGGGAAGGAGCAGCACCGTGGGCTCGCCATCGCCGTAGACCTCGTAGAACACCCGGACCCCGTCGCGCTCGATGAACCCCTCCTCGTCGGGGTAGCGGGCCCGCGTCTGCTCGTGCCGAGCTAACAGAGTGCCGGTCATTGTCTGTCGATTCTGATCACTTTGCCGGTGAGCGTGATGACGAACGCGGTCTTGCCGATGAACTCGAGCGACGTCGGCCGGTCCAGACCGTCGACCACGGACGCGAAGCTACCGTCCTTCTTGATTCGCAGGAGCCTTCCCGTGTCAGGAGATGCCGGGGCCCCCTCGTTCTCGGGGGTTGGCGGCAGGTCCCAAATGCCCTGTGACAGTGCGTACAGGCGGCGGCAGGGCCCGAACTCCACGTCGACGATCAGAGGGGCTCCAGAGGCGACCTCCGTCGCGGCCGATCTCGGCGTTAAGGTCACGACCTTGCCGTCCTGCGGGAGATGCGGGATGGGGCCGGCCTGTCCGATGTAGATGGTCCCGCTATCGACTTCGAGGCCTGTGGGGACGATGTTCCCGAATGTCTTCATCTCGCTGATGTCACCGCCTCGCGTGACGCGCAGCACGCGGTTGTGGTGCCCGTCGGTGACCACGAAGCCGCCACGAAACTCCTGCAACGCGTACTGGACTCCGCCGGCGATGAAGAAGGCCGTCGCGGGAGGATGCGCAACCGACCAGGCGCCGATGTCCGCGATCGGCGTTGCCGTGCCGTCCTGCTCGATGCGATAGATGCCGCTGACGACGTCGGGCTGGCCGAACTCCGGCCCGACAAGGGTGACGAGCACGTACGCGGTGCCGCGGGCGAAGGCGACATCGATCGCTCCACCTATGCCCACATCGGGGATCGCGGGGGGCAGGCCGCTCGCGAAGGTCGAGGTCGCGCCCGTGTCCGGATCCACCTTCAGGACGCGGCCGCCGGGGCCGTCCGTGACGTACAGCGCCCCGTCCGGGCCAACCGTGCTGCCCGAGCCACACCCGCCGACGCACCCGGGCGCGGCGAAGGTGGTCAACTCGTCCACCACTGGGCGATCCGGAGGCGTCGTCGCGCTTGCGGTAGCGGGTGCGGCCGCCACCGCCAGCAGGGCGGTGACGAGAATCATGTGAACCAAGCGGGACATTGAACCTCCTGTTCGAGCGAAGCGGTTTCCCCCTATGACTCCCCACGGGGAAGATCCTTCCGCGACGGCTGATCGTTCGCGCTCGCGCCTATCGGCGATACTGAGAGGTCCCATGAGCCAGCCACGACCCACCGATCCGATCGGATCCATTCAATGGACCGAACGCACCGGGGGAGTGCTGACCGCTCGCGAATGCCTAACACTTGCCCGCCCCCTGCTGCGGGGGGAGCTCAGCATTCTTGCCGGCCGTCTCGCGATGGTGCTCCGAATGCACTCGGGACGTCGGAGTTCCATTGATCCGGCGAGCCTGGTGCCTCCTGACTCCCCTCTCGCAAGAGATGCCGAGGTCGCCGCCCAGGACCTCGTGACACCGGCACTCCTCAACCATTCCAGTCGTGCCTACACGTGGGGCGCGGCCATCGCCGCGCTTCACGGGATCACGTTCGACCGTGAGCTCCTGTACCTGGCTGCAATGTTCCACGACACCGGGATCCCGAGCCCGGTGCCCGAGGTCGACTTCACGGTTCGCAGCGCCGCGGTGGCACGCGAGTTCACCGACAGCCACCACGTGCCTGCCGATATCCGCGAGCTCGTTGCGAACGCGATCGCCATGCACCACACCCCCGGCGTTGGCCTCGAATCCGGTGCCGAGGCCTACCTCCTGTCTGCCGGCGCAGCCGTCGATGTGTTCGGCCTACGCAGCAACGAGATACCCGATGCAGTCCGCCATAGCGTCATTCAGGAGTACCCACGGTTGGGCTTCAAGCGGGAGTTCGCCGGACTTCTCCGAGCTGAGGCCAAGCAAGTCCCTCGTGGCCGCGCCTGGTACCTGCACCGCTTCGCCATGAGCGACCTAAGCATTCGGCTCGCGCCCTTCCGTGATTGACGTGAAGCAACCTAGACGGGCGCCCCGTTTTGGGTTTAACCTCGCGCGCGGAGGAACTGTCGGGCTGGGCTCGCAGCCGGACGACATCGCACTCCATCGTCATGACCAGCACCACCTCGAATCACTGTGACGTAGTTGTCGTCGGCGGGGGTCAGGCCGGCCTGGCGATCGGGTACCACCTCGCGAAGCAGGGCACAAACTTCACGATCCTGGAGGCCGCGACTGAGCCGGCGGCTGCCTGGCGCAGCCGTTGGGACTCGCTGAAGCTCTTCACATCCGCGCGCTACGACTCGTTGCCGGGGATGGAGTTTCCCGGCGATCCGGATCGTTATCCGACGCGGGACGAGGTGGCGGATTACCTCACCGAGTATGCGCGCGCGTTCGATCTTCCGGTCGAGCTGAACAGCCGCGTCCACGCGGTGCGGCGGCAGAACGGCCGTTATGTCGTGGAGCTCGATGACCGCGCCTACGAGGCGCGGCAGGTGGTGATCGCCACCGGGCCGTTCCAGGTGCCGTTCGTCCCGCCGATCGCCGACGAGCTCGACGAGAGCGTCGTGCAGATGCACAGCACGGCCTATCGCTCGCCGGGTTCCGTACCGGACGGCCGGATACTCGTGGTCGGCGGGGGCAACACCGGCTTCCAGATCGCGGAGGAGCTTGCCGCCTCCCGCGAGGTGCATCTGGCCATCGGCTCGCCCCAGACTCCCCTCCCCCAGCGCATCCTTGGGCGCGATCTCTTCTGGTATCTCGATGCGACGGGCCTCATCCGCAAGCCGACGACTTCCCGGATCGGCGCGCTGATGCAGAAGCGGGAAGACACTCTGATTGGCTCGAACCCGCGGCGCGCACGTCGCCACGGCATCGAGCTCCGCGGCCGAGCCGTCGCTACGGCGGGATCGACCGTCAGCTTCGCTGATGGATCCGACCTGAACGTTCACGGCGTCATCTGGGCAACCGGCTTCCGAGTCGATCACTCGTGGATCGACGTCCCGGTGTTCGACAAGAGCGGCCGCGCCGTGCATGAGCGCGGCTTGACAACTTCGCCCGGCCTGTACTTCCTCGGGCAGCTGTGGCAACACAACAGGGGCTCGGCACTGTTGGGCTGGGTCAAGGACGACGCGGCATATGTCGCGGCCAAGGTCGCCGCTTTCCCCATGGCGACGAGTCAGCCCGCAATGGCCACCTCGAACTGAAAGGAGAGGCGATGAGCACGACTCGAGATCATTTCCCCACCGACATCGAAGGCCTGCCCCAGGCGCATGCGCCTGAGCGGATCCAACTCTCGGACGGCGACGAGTTCAACCTCCGGATCGGGCCGGTAGCGAAGCGGATCGGCGGCGATACCGTGCGGATGCTGGCGTACAACGACTCGATCCCCGGGCCGGTCCTCGAAGTCGAGGAGGGCTCTGAGATCGTCGTCAACATCGAGAACCAGGGCGACATGGAGGCCACCGTCCATTGGCACGGGCTGCGGCTCGAGAACCGCTACGACGGCACGCACGAGACGCAGATGCCGGTGGAGGTCGGCGAGCGCTACTCGGCACGGGTGACGTTCCCGGATCCGGGCGCCTACTGGTACCACCCGCACATCCGCGAGGACTACGGCCAGGAGCTCGGCCTGTACGGCAATTGTCTCGTCGTGCCGAGCGACCCGGACTACTGGCAGCCCGCGAACAGGGACATTCCGCTGACGCTCGACGACATTCTGCTCGAGGACGGCAAGGTCGCCCCCTTCAGCCGCTCGGAGACGACGTACGTGGCGATGGGACGCTTCGGCGAGGTGCTGCTGGTAAATGGCGAGACCGACCTGTCGCTGGACGCGCGGCTCGGCGAGGTCGTGCGCCTCTACTTCACGAACACCGCGAACACAAGGACCTTCAAGGTCGCGCTGCCGGGGGCACGCATGAAGCTCGTTGGCGGCGACAGCGGACACGTCGAGCACGAGGAGTTCGTCGAGGATGTCGTCCTCGCCCCCTCCGAGCGCGTCGTCGTGGACGTCCTGTTCGACAAGCCTGGCGACCTGACGCTCGAGCACCGCACACCGGAGCGCGTTTACCCGCTGGCCGCCATCCATGTGAGCGACGAGCGGATCGAGCCTTCGTACGCAGACCAGTTCGAAGTCCTCCGCACGAACGCCGACATGGTCGCCGAGCGCGAGCGGATCGCTTCCTATCTCGACGCTGAGCCGGACAAGACGCTCGGGTTCATCGCCGAGATGGAAATGGAGGCGCCGGAAGGCCCGGTCGTCTACGCCTGCCCGATGCACCCCGAGGTGGTCAACGACGAGCCGGGCAGCTGCCCGAAGTGCGGGATGAAGCTGTTGGCGGTCGCCGCGCCGAGCGACGGTTACGCGTGTCCGATGCATCCGGAGGTAGTGAGCGACGAGCCCGGCCATTGCCCGAAGTGCCAGATGAAGCTGGTGCCCGCCGCGCTGATCGGCGAAGGCGGGGACGGCCACGATCACGAGGGGCACGAGCACGAAGGGCACGGCCACGACCACGCCGCCGCCGGCGGCATCGAGTGGGAAGACGACATGGTCGAGGTCAATCGGATAACCACCCCCGCGAACATGCGCTGGAAGCTCGTCGATCGCGATACGGGCGACGAGAACGCGGCAATCGACTGGCGCTTCCGGGTCGGCGACCAGGTGAAGATCCGGCTGCTCAACGAGATGGCCGGCGACCACCCCATGCACCACCCCTTCCACGTGCACGGGGCGGGGCGGTTCCTGGTTCTGAGCCGCGACGGCGTGCCCGAGTCGAGCCTGGTCTGGAAGGACACGGTCCTCGTCCGGACCGGAGAGACGGTCGACATCCTGCTCGACGTCACGAACGTCGGCCGATGGATGGCTCACTGCCACATCGCGGAGCACCACGAGAGCGGCATGATGTTCAGCTTCAACGTGGAGGAGTAGAGGGCTGAGCGACTCTGCGGCCACCTTTCTGTTTGCCGACATCGCCGGCTTCACTGCGCTGACCGAAGCCCACGGCGACGAGGAAGCGGCAACGCTGGTCGCGGACTTCTGCGATGCGGTCAGGGGTGAGCTACCGGACGGGCGCAGCTCACGTGAAGACGATCGGCGACGCGATCATGCTGCGCATCCCGGACCCAGGGCAGGCGATCCTTCTCGGCCTGCACATCACCCACGGGCTCATGCTCGGCCACGGGGCCCCGGCAGTGCGCGTCGGACTCCATCACGGAAGCGCCATCGAACGTGACGACGACTACTTCGGAGCGGCGGTCAACCTCGCAGCACGAGTCTCGGGCGTCGCGACGGGCGGGGAGGTCATGTTGACGGCGCAAACCGCCGCCCTCGCACCCGATCTCGAGGGCGTGTTCTACGAGCCGCGCGGACGCGAAGCGCTGCGCAACGTACGCGAGCCCGTCGAACTGTTCGCCGCCGTGCGAACAGGCGAGGCCTCCGAGGGCCAACTCCAGATGGACCCCGTGTGCCGGATGGCAGTCGATCCCGACCGTGCACCAGGCCGGCTCGTACACGAGGGCACCGCCTACTTCTTCTGCACGCTCGCGTGTGCAGGGGAGTTTGCTCGCCAACCCGACAACTACGCGGTGAGCAGTTGACGGGTGCGGGAGGCTGTTTCCGTCAAGCGGCCAGCGCTCGAACCACACGTTGGCGAGCGCGAAACAGGCGGGAGGTGATGGTGGCTTCGCTGGTGCCCAGGGCGCGGGCCGCGTCTCGGTATGACGCTCCGACGACGTCGACTGCCACGAGCGCATCTCGGAAGTCGTCCGGTAGAGCGACGATCGCGGCGAGCAGCTCGCGCTGCTCCAACGCCGCCTCGGGATCCGCCAGCGACGACCGCAACACGTCGCTCTCGTCGGTCGGCAGCTCGGCGGTGCGCGGCCGGCGGCCTGCCGTTCTCAGGCTCGTGAGATACGTGTTGCGAAGAACCCGCAACAGGTAGGGCAGCTCGTCGCGGCGCCTGAGCAGCCGCGGCCGCGACAGCACGCGCGCATAGGTCTCCTGCACCAGGTCCTCCGCGTCGTGCTGGGACCCGCACATCGCCCAGGCGGCGCGGCAGGCGGTCCCGGTGTTGGGGCAGTCGCTCGGGCGCCACGCGCCCGAGCGACCCTGGCAGCGACATAATCGGCGGCGAGGGGCCCTTAGGGCCTGGCCTCGAGCACGAGGTTGAACGGCGTCTCTGCCACCCGCGCAAACCGAGACAGGCCACCGGTGGTCACCACATCGCGCAGCCGAGCCTCACCGGCCTGGGCGCCGAGCCCCAATCCGACCTCCTGGGACAGCGAGGCCGGCGTGCAGACCAACGTCGACGCTCCGTAGTAGACCCGCCCGACGGGATTGAAGTTGTCCTCCACGCGGTCGTTCGCGTAGGGCTCAACGATCAGCCAGGGCCGTCCTTGTCGAGCGAGGCGCCGATGTGCCGTGCCGCCCCAACCGGATCGCCCATGTCGTGCAGGCAATCGAACGTGGCGACCAGGTCATAGCCGGTGCCGGGATAGCCCGCTGCGGGCGCGACCTCGAACTGCACGCGCTCGGACAGTCCGGCGGCCTCGGCGCGCCGGCGTGCCTGGGCGATCGACTCGGGGTGATAGTCGAACCCGACGAAACGAGAGGCCGGGAAGGCCTGGGCCATCAGCAGCGTCGATGCGCCGTGCCCGCAGCCCACGTCGGCCACGCGGGCGCCCGCAAGCAGCTTGGTCTCCACGCCCTCGAGGGCCGGGATCCACTCCGGCACCAGATGGGTGACGTACCCGGGGCGGAAGAAGCGCTCGCAGCCCTCGAACAATCCGTGGTCGTGCTCATGCCAGCCAACGCCTGCGCCGCTTTGGAACGCTTTCCTGATCTTCGGCTCGTCGCGCACGGCGGCCGTCATCAGCTCGAACGCACCGGCCATGAAGTAGGGGCCATCCTCGTCGGCCAGCACGGCCGCGTGCTCCGGCGGCAGCGTGTAACGGCCCCCGCGGGGTCGTACTCGACGATGGCGCCGGCCGCCTGCGCGTTCAGCCATTCGCGCACGTAGCGCTCGCTCGTATCCGTGCGCTCGGCGAGCTCGCCCGGTGTGATGGGCCCGGCCTCGGCCATCGCCTCGTAGAGCCCGAGCTTGTCGCCGATCACGACGAGAGCGGCGTTGAGCGTGGCTCCGAGCTCGCCTACCGCACGCTCGGCGAACGCTCCGATCTTTGCTTCGTCCAGCTGTGTAGCGGCTTCCACTGACATGAGGTGCCTCCTTGGGCTTCGGTTCGGCCGAACGTACGACCGAACCGGCGCCATCGCATCAGGGGGCCCACCTAGTCTGGGTGAGGCCGGCGTGCGCTCGTATCGGGCGCGATCGCCTTCGCCAGTTCCTCCCGGGAGTGGATTCCGAGCTTTCGGTAGACGTTGCGCAGGTGGTACTCCACCGTCTTGGGGCTCAGGAACAGCCTCGTGGCCGCCTCACGCGTGGTGTGGCCCTCGGCGAGGATCATTCCGATCTGGAGCTCCTGCGGCGTGAGCTCGTCGAGCGTGCTGGTATCGCGCCGGCGTGCCCGCTCACCCGTTGCCAGCAGCTCCGAGCGCGCGCGCTCCACCCACGGCGTGGCGCCGAGGGTCTCAAAGGAGGCGAGCGCGGCGCGCAGCTGCTCGCGTGCCTGCACCCGGCGCCGCGCCCGGCGCAACCGCTCGCCGTAACACAACCGGGTGCGCGCTTCCTCAAAGCGGTCGGGACTGGCCTCATGCAGGCGAAGCGCGCCACGGAAGCGCTCCTCGAAATCCCGGGGACCGGCGATCAATGCCCGTGTGCGCTCCAGGCGCGCGAGGGCCCAGGGTTGGCGCTTGAGCTCGGCCAGCCGCGCGAAGTCGTCCAGGTTGTTCGCGTCTCCTCCGGCCTCACCGGCGCGCACCTGCGCCTCGATGAGCTCCGGTACGACCGACAGGTCCGGGTCGGTCACGCCCATATCGGTCACGCGCCGCTCCATGTCCTGCAGCACCTCTCGCGCGCGGTCGAAGCGGCCCAGGCCGAGCTCGAGCTCGGCTTCGGCGTGGAGCCCCCAAAGGTGAAGGATCGCGAGGGGGTGGCGATCGGTCAGCGCGAAAACCTCCTCGACACGCCGGCGACACTCCCCTTCGCGACCCTGGCGAGCGTCGAGGATCGCCACCCCGCCCAACGCACCGCACAGCG
The DNA here is from genome assembly GCA_963728155.1 of uncultured Thermoleophilaceae bacterium. Classification (GTDB taxonomy): domain Bacteria; phylum Actinomycetota; class Thermoleophilia; order Solirubrobacterales; family Thermoleophilaceae; genus JACVRW01. The sequence continues at coordinate 300,326 of CAVSJF010000004.1, forward strand.
GCAAAGCCTGTTCGGTCTCCCGCGCCAGCGCGATGGCTTCCTCGTAGAGGGCCCGGCCCACGGCCCAGCGGTCACCTGTCGCGGCCTCCCGGCCCGCCATCGCCAGCGCATAGGGCAACGCCCCGAGAGCGCCCCGGGAACGGGCGGTCTCGATAGCCCGTTCGATGATCGAAGCGCCGGTTTCGGCTTCGCGCAGCCAGAGCGGGCCCAGGCCGGCAAGCGTCAGAGCGCGTGGCTCGCTCGACAGCGTGTCGGACGCCTCGAGGATCCCCACCGCCTTTCTGATGTGCTGGGCGCCCCCATCCCCTTCGCCGTTGTAGATCAGGGCGGTGCCGAGTGCCAGTGAGCCGAGCACCGTCTCGCGCTCCCCAGAGGCGGGGGTGAGGAGGCTCCAGGCGCGCCGTCCCGCGTCGAGCATCGCCGCGGGACGGCCGGCGTAGATGCAGGCCTCGGCGGCCTCGGTGAGCATCGTCACGGCCAGCGAAGGGTTCGATTGCTCGATCTGGGCGGCACCCGCCATCAGGAGGTCGTGTCCGGTCATCACGTCGCCGGCCCGCACCGCCGCCTGTCCACGCGAGGTGCCGGACCTCGGCCTCGAGGGCCGGCTCCGCGGGCGCGGCCATCGTCTCGTCGAGACAGTCGAGCGCCCGGGCCGTGTCGCCTCCGAGCCAGGCCGCCTCCGCCGCGGCGAACATCCGGCGAGACCTTGACTGCTCGGCGGGGCTCAGGCGCGCCGCGCGCTCGGCCGCGACCGAGGCCGCGCCGTAGGCGCCGCGCGCGCGGGCGCGGCGGCCAGCGTCCTCCAGCGCGCCGGCCACGCCTTCGTCGGGCTCGAGCGCGGCGGCCGCGAGGTGCCAGGCGCGGTGATCGGGGTCGGCTGAACCGCGAGTGCGGCGTGCATGGTCCGGCGCTCCTCGCGGAGACCGCCCCGTAGGCGGCCGAGCGCACGAGCGGGTGACGCCAGGCGAGCTTCCCGAAGGAGACCGACAGCAGGCCGGAGCTCTCGGCCGCCTCGAGATCGGCCAGGCCGAAGACCGAGCTCCTCGCCCGCCGCGGCCACGAGGCCGAGGGTGCCCGAATCCTCGGCCGCGGCGAGGGCCAGCGCGCGCCGGGTGTCGACCGGCAGGCCGGCGATTCGCGCTCCGTAGGCCCGCGTCACGCTCGTGTCGATCTGTAGCGGGCCCTCCAGCAGCTCGGCCTCGAGATCGGTGCCGCCTCGGCGAGCTCCATCAGCGCCAGCGGATTTCCGCCGGTGGCGCGCCGTGATCCGCTCGATGAACTCTGGCGAGGCCGGTGACGCGGCGCGCGCGCCCACGATGCGAGCAGCGGCCTCGTGATCCACGCCACGCAACTCGAGGGTCGGCAGGCGGGCCGCCTCGAGCCGCTCGGCCTCGCCGACGCGGGCGCTCATGATCACCGCCACGGGATCCACGACCAGCCGGCGTGCGGCGAAGAGCACCGCGCTGAGGGACGACTCGTCCAGCCAATGGGCGTCGTCGATCACCACGAGCAACGGGTGTTGACTCGGAGTGTGCGCTGAGCATGCTCAGCGTCGCGGCGCCGATCACGAAGCGGTCCTGAACCGTCGGGGGACCGAGGGCGAGCGCGCCCCGCAGCGCCTCGGCCTGGAAGGCGGGAATGCGTTCGAGCGCATCGAGCGCGGGGAGCAGCAGTTCGAGCAGCCCACCGAAGGGCGCCTCCGCATCGGATTCCACGCCGCGGGCGCGGAGTACCGCCATGCCCTGCGAGTGGGCGCTCTCGACCGCATAGTCCAGGAGCTCGGTCTTGCCGATACCCGGTCGCCGGTGACCGCGGTCACGCTGCTCGAGCCGAGCCGGGCGTCGGTCAGTGCGCGGTCCAGATGCGCACATTGCTCGTCTCGCCCGTAAAGCACAGTCGCCCGTAGCGTATGCCTCTCGGACCGTGCCGCTAGGGCCCGGCGCCGCGGAAGCTGCGGACGTACATCGCTGCCACGGTGTCTCGACGGAGCGGCGGTCGTAGTGCCGGCGCACCCACGCCGTTGCCTGATCCTCCGGCACCCCAGCGAGCTGGGCGATGCAGGCGAGCGCGCTTCCAGTGCGCCCTCTCCCGCCGCCGCAGGCGACCTCGACCAAGAGATTGATTGACCTCCGGGCTTCGCCCCGGAAGAATCGGTGCGGAACGGGGTCATTGGAGACGATGGAAACCATCCCTCTTCAACCTGTCGATTCGGTGTCGGTCACGACGCTGGTCGACAACGTGTTCGATCTGTTGCTGGTCGACCAAGGGCCGGCCAAGCGGCCGCCCCTGGCACCGATGACCCATGCCCGCATGCCCGCCCGCTTCCTCGAGGGGGGCTACACGGGCGGTGCGCTGCGCGCCGAGCACGGCTTCTCGAGTCTCGTCACGATCGAGAAGGCAGGCCGGGCTACTCGCATTCTCTTCGACACCGGGATCACCCCGGACGGGCTCGTGCAGAACATGAGCCGCCTCGGCCTCTCGGCCCACGACATCGACATCATCGTGCTCAGCCACGGGCACTGGGACCACACCACGGGGATGGACGGGCTCGTGGAGGAGCTGGGCCGCCCGAACGTGCCCGTCCTCATCCACCCCGATTTCTGGAGCCGGCGCCGGGTCGCGATCCCGGGCCGCGAACCGGTCGAACTGCCTTCGACGAGCAGGGGCGCCCTGGAGGGCGCGGGTTTTGAGATCGTCGAGCAGCGCCAGCCCTCGTTTCTGCTCGACGGCTCACTTCTGGTCACCGGAGAGGTCGACCGCACGACCGAGTTCGAGCAGGGATTGCCCTCCCACCAGGCTCACCGGCACGGGAGCTGGCAAGCCCGACCCGCTGATACTCGACGACCAGGCGCTGGTGGCGAGCGTCCGCGGCCGCGGCCTCGTCGTGTTGACCGGCTGCGGCCATTCGGGGATCGTCAACACGCTGCGCTACGTGCAGAAGGTGACCGGCGAGACCCGCCTCCACGCCGTGATCGGCGGCTTTCACCTCGGAGGCCCCGTGTTCGAGAAGCTCATCTCCCCCACCTCGACGCGCTCGCGGCGCTCGAGCCCGACTATCTCGTGCCCTCGCACTGCACCGGCTGGCGCGCCACGCAGGCCATAGCGGCGAGCCTCCCCGACGCCTTCATCCAGAACAGTGTCGGCACGCGGTTCGAGTTCGCCGCCGCTCAGATCAGAAGCTGAGTGAGGCTCAATGAAGCGCCCTCGGGATCGGCGATCACCGCTTGGCGCATCATGGGAGGAATCTCGTAGGCCGGCGTCACTGTGCTGCCGCCGAGCTCACTCGCCCGTGCCAGCGCGCCATCGAGGTCATCGACCCAGAAATCGACGTTCCAACGCGCTCCGGCCGCCTCGCCGGGCTCGGCCGGCAACATCACGGCGACGACGTCGCGCGCCACGGGCTGTTCGGGCTCGCCGCCTACGAAGCCGGGCAGGCGGAACAGCCACGCCGTGGCTTCGCCCGCGTCGAACTCCTGGGTCTCCCAGCCGAAGAGGGCGGCATAGAAGGGCGCCGCGCGATCGGTCTCGGGGGTCGAGAGCGCACTCATGCTCCACGCCGAGGGCTCGTTGACCAGCTCGGCGCCGCGGCGCTCGGCCGGTTCCCAGATGCAGAACGAGGCCCCGCCGGGATCCGCGAGAGCGGCGATCCTCCCGGCCGGCCCGGCGTCCATCGGCTCGGCGAGCACCGCGCCGCCGGCCTCGACCGCCGCCTCGGCGCCGGCGTCGGCGCTCTCGACCTCGATGTAGGTGTTCCAGCCGGCCTGCGCGCCGGGCGGCAGCGTGCCGATACCGGCCACCTCGCGGTCGCGCAGCTTCGCCACGAAGTACTCGCCGGGAGGGTCGCCGGGCATCGGACCGGGCTCCGAGAACTCCCAGCCGAAGAGCCCACCGTAGAAGTCGGTCAGCCGCCTGGGATCGGGACCGAGCCGATCGACCCAGGACGGCACGCCGGGTTGGAAGCCATCGCGCTCGCTCATCTGATCACGCTCCCGTCAGGCTTCGATCTCGTCGAGGTCGCCGCTCCAGGCGACGTGGAAGGTGCCCTCGCGGTCGACGCGCTGGTAGGTGTGGGCTCCGAACAGGTCGCGCAGGCCCTGGATCAGGCCGGCCGGGCCGGTGCCCCGCCGGTAGCCGTCGTAGTAGGCGAGCGACGAGGAGAACGCGGGCGCGGGGATGCCGAGCTCGGCGGCGCGGGCCACCACGCGGCGCCACGGCTCCTGGGCGTCCTCGAGGGCCTCGCGGAAGAAGTCGGCGACCATCAGGTTGGTCAGCTGCGGTTCGTCGTCGTAGGCCTCGCGGATGCGGTCGAGAAAGCGCGCGCGGATGATGCAGCCGCCGCGCCAGATGGTGGCCATCGCGCCGAGGTCGATGTCCCAGCCCTCCTCCTCGTCGGCGCGCGCCGCCATCTGCGCGAAACCCTGGGCGTACGACACGATCTTCGACGCGTACAGCGCGTGCTCGAGGTCCTCGAGCAGAGCCATGTCCTCGGCCGGGCCGGACGGCCCGGCCAGCCGGCCGGCGGCGGCCTCGCGCTGGTCCTTGAGCGCGCTCAGCGTGCGGGCGAAGACCGCCTCGGTGATGCCCGTGAGCGGCACGCCGAGCTCGAGCGCGTCCTGCGCCGTCCAGCGGCCGGTGCCCTTCTGCTCGGCGGCGTCGAGCACCACGTCCACGAACGGGCGCCCCGTGGCCGGGTCAACCCGTTCCAGCACCCGCGCGGTGATCTCGATCAGGAACGACTCGAGCTCGCCCTCATTCCAGCGCTTGAAGCGTGCCGCGATGTCGGGAACCTCGACGCCCGCCCCATGCCGCATCAGGTCATAGGTCTCGGCGATGAGCTGCATGTCGGCGTACTCGATGCCGTTGTGGACCATCTTCACGTAGTGGCCCGCGCCGTCGGGACCGACGTAGGTGCAGCACGGGTGTCCCGTCCACGTCGACGGCGATCTCCTCCAGGATCTCGCCCACCACCTCGTCATACGCCGCGCGCTCGCCGCCCGGCATGATGCTCGGCCCCTTCAGCGCGCCCTCCTCGCCGCCGGAGACCCCCACCCCCATGAAGCGGATGTCCTGCTCGGCGAGCGCCTTGAAACGGCGCTGGGTGTCCCGGAAGAACGAGTTGCCGCCGTCGATGACCACGTCGCCGGGGTCGAGGTGCGGAACGATCTCCTCGATCACCGCGTCCACGGCGTCGCCCGCCTTGACCATGCTCATCAGAACGCGGGGGCGCTCGAGCGCGCCGACCCAGTCCGCAACGGACTCGTGGCCGGTGATCGGCCCCTCCTCCCCGTGGGCGTCCATGAACACCTGGGTCTTGGCCGTCGTGCGGTTGTGCACCGCCACGGGAATGCCGTGATGGGCGACGTTGCGGGCCAGATTCGCGCCCATCGTGGCCAGGCCGGTGAGCCCGAAGTGCGGGGTTTCGGTCACGCGATGGTTTCTACAGGATCGCGGCCGCCGCGTAGGATGCGGGCTCGTTCCCCACATTCGACGAGGAGACCCATGAAGCTGATCGGAGCGGGCCTGCCCCGCACGGCGACTACCACCCAGCTGATCGCGCTCGAGATGCTCGGGCTGCCCTGCTACCACATGCGCGACATGATGGCCGACCCGCAGACCAGCATCCCGCAGTGGCGCCAGGCCCTCGAGGGCGACGGTCCGTGGGACGAGCTGTTCGCCGGCAAGGAGTCGATCGCCGACTGGCCGGCGTCCTACCACTGGCGCGAGCTCATGGACGTCTACCCCGACGCCAAGGTGCTGCTGAGCGTCCGCTCGCCCGAGAGCTGGGTCGAGAGCATGCACAACACGATCGCCGCGATCTGGTTCGGCGACAGCCTCATGCACCACCTGGCCATGGCCCAGTACCAGATCGACCCGGGCTACGCCGCGTGGCTCGACGTCATGAGGGACATGTGGGTCGAGGCGGGCATCATGGTGCCCAGCGACGGCGACCGCGAGAAGATGGCCGCCGAGTTCGACCGCTGGAATCAAGACGTGATCGACACGGTGCCCGCGGACCGCCTGCTGGTCTGGCGCCCCGAGGACGGCTGGGAGCCGCTCTGCGAGCTTCTCGACGTCGACGTTCCGGACACGCCGCTGCCGAACGTCAATGACACCGAGAACTTCCAGAAGAACCTGATCATGGCCCCCGCCATCGCGGCGATCAACGCGTGGTGGGACGACAACAAGGGACCCGAGGACCAGGCCACCAAGCAGCGCGCGGCGAGTCAAACCGGGTAGGTAGCCGCACCAGCGGCGACCCTGCGGGTGGTTTTCTCCCTGATCATTGGTGCATCCTTGGATCCTGCGTAGGGTCGGCGTACACGGGAGGGCAACCGTGACCGATGGCCTGCGGACGCAGCTCGTAGTGCCAGCGCTCGTTGCCGTAGATCTGGCAAAGCCCGTATGCGGTGCCGTGCTCGGACAGCCATCTGGCGGCATCGGACCCGAGGTCGGCCGCCTCCCCCGCCACGTGCGGAGACGTGTCGGGGGTGGCCACCCATCGGGCAGCTTCCTGCTCTGAGCCGTACGTCGAGACCGCCTCTTGCAGCAGGCGTTCCTGATACTCCGGGGAACGCCGGCCGCTGGTGACGAAGAACTCGACCCCGTCTGCCCCGGCATCGGTCGCAGCCCGGCGCAGCGCGTCGTGGAGGGCGGGATCCAGGCTCGCTACGCCTGGGAACTCATCATCGAAGACCGTCGCTCCGTCGGGAATGGAACCGTCGGCCGTGCCGGGAGGGACGCGCGCCGGCGCCGACGAGGACGAGGACACCGGCAACTGGTGGGCAAGGGCCGCGGCGGTCGCCGCGACGACCAGCAGCACGACGGCGCGTCGCCTGCGGATCCTGGTCTGACGGAAGGTCTTTCGTGCTGGTCTGCGAGAGGCCACGCGCCCATTGAAGGCAGCGTGGTGTTGCCGGCACGTATGCGGTTTTCGATACGCCCGCGATATGCGCCGGCCCTAGCATCGGGAGCATGCGCGTATTGCTCGTTGAGGACGAGCCCTACATGGCGGAAGCGCTCCGCGATGGCCTACGCCTGGAAGCGATCGCGGCAGACATCGCAGGCGACGGCGATGCCGCTCTGGCGCTGCTGGGCGTCAACGCCTACGACATCGCCGTCCTCGACCGCGACATCCCCGGGCCCTCCGGTGACGAGATCGCGAAACGAATAGTCGCCTCAGGCAGCGGCATGCCGATCCTCATGCTCACCGCTGCCGACCGTCTCGTTGACAAGACCACCGGGTTCGAACTCGGCGCCGATGACTACCTCACGAAGCCGTTCGAGCTACGAGAGCTCGTACTCCGTCTCAGAGCACTCGACCGCAGGCGTGCCCACAGCAGACCGCCCGTGCGAGAAATCGCGGGGCTGCGGCTGGACCCGTTCCGCCGAGAGGTCCACCGCAACGGCCGCTATGTCGCGCTGACCCGCAAGCAGTTCGCGGTGCTCGACGTCCTCGTCGCCGCCGAAGGGGGTGTCGTCAGCGCCGAGTAGCTGCTGGAAAGGGCATGGGATCGGAACGCAGATCCGTTCACCAACGCCGTGCGCATCACGGTCTCGGGACTGCGCAAACGGCTGGGCGAACCCGGGATCATCGCCACCGTGGCCGGCGCGGGGTACCGCATCGACACTCACCCAGACGCCGGGCGCGAGGGAGGAGACCGTGGATAGAGCACCGGGCTCTAAGCGTCCGCCTCAAGCTCACCCTCAGCTACGCCGGCTTCCTGATGCTCGCGAGTGCCCTGATGCTCGCCGCCGTGTGGGTGTGCATCCTGCGGTACATACCCGACGGTGTGGTCTACGGGCTCCCGTGGGTCAACCCAACCGCTCCGACCCCCTGAACGGCTTCGCCTTTCCCTCGGCGATCGTGCTGGCCTTCCTGCTCGTATTCGGTCTCGTGGGAGGGTGGCTGCTCGCCGGGCGGATGCTCGCGCCCCTGGCCCGAATCACGGACGCCACACGCGTCGCCGCGACCGGATCGCTCGCCCACCGAATCCGCCTACCGGGCCGCAGCGATGAGTTCCGCGAGCTCGCCGACGCCTTCGATGCCATGCTCGCCCGTCTCGAGGCACAGGTCGCCGAGCAGCAGCGATTCGCCGCCAACGCCTCCCACGAACTGCGCACCCCACTGGCGGTCACGCAGACCCTCCTCGAGGTAGCCCACAACGATCCGAAGCACAACAACGGGGAACTCGTCAACCGCCTCCACGCCGTCAACACCCGGGCGATCGACCTGATCGAGGCACTGCTCGTGCTCAGCCGCGCCGACCAGGGCTCCTTCACCCGAGAACGCGTGGACCTGTCCCTGCTGGCGGAAGAAGCCACTGAGACGCTCCTCCCCCTCGCCGAAGAGCGCGGCCTCGCCATCGAGAAGCTCAAGCGATTTGGCTGTAGCTATCGGCTCCTATCCACTCCTGCTGCAGCTGACCACGAACCTCGTGCATAACGCGATCGTCCACAACCTGCCGGAAAACGGGAGCGTGTGGGTTACGACCAGCGCCCACTCCAACCACGTCGTGCTGACCGTCGAGAACACCGGGGAAAAGCTCACCCAGCCGTGGGTTGCCACGCTCATCGAACCGTTTCGTCGAGGCACCGAGCGCATACGCACCGAGCACGCGGGTGTCGGCCTCGGGCTGGCAATCGTCACGAGCATCGTCGGAGCACACGATGGGACCCTCACGCTCGTTCCCCGGGCCGCCGGCGGTCTCTGCGCCACGGTGAAACTGCCTGCCGCGCCTGTCGATTTGGCTTAGGTCAGGGGTCCAGTACCTCTGAGGCGGCTGGGCACAAACTCGGCCGCTTCACCCAGCACCTGGGGCTCGACGCTGCCGGCGGCGCAGGCGCAGGTCCGCCGCTGCGGGTCGCAGCAGGCCGCCTTGTCGGACGGCACGCAGCATGTCTGCTGAGCCTCGGGCGCGCAACAGAGGGGGGGGGGGGGGGCCGGTCAGCTCAGCCATGCGGATAGCTCCTTGAGGGCGTCGGGTCGGACGTAGTAGTAGGCCCACAGGCCGCGGCGCTCGGAATCGACGACTCCGGCCTCGCGCAGCTTCTTCAGGTGGTGCGACAGCGTGGGCTGGCCGATGTCGAACAGCGGAACAAGCTCGCACACGCACACCTTGCCGGCGTGCTTTCGCAGCACGTCGACCAGCTGCAGGCGGACGGGGTCTCCGAGGGCCTTGGCCACCTCGGCCATGCGGGTGGCCTGTTCGCGTTCGACGTCGGGGTAGACGACCGGCTCGCAGCATGGCTCGCCGGCCGGGCGCTTGGTCTTGGGTGCGAGCTGGAGATCGACAGCCATCGATCTATGTTTACCGATTGAAGTGATATCTGTCAATGCTTATCCTGGAGGCATGGCGCGCGCGCTTTTCGTTTGTCGGCAAAACGCCGGGCGTTCCCAGATGAGCCAAGCCCTGTTCGAGCGCAGGGCGCAAGGACGGCACACCGCTGCTTCCGCCGGCACCACTCCCGCCGAACGCGTTCACCCGGAGGTGGTCACCGTCATGCGCGAGCTGGGCATCGACCTGGCGGGCCGCCGTCCCCAGCGCCTCACAACCGAGCTTGCCGAGCCGGCCGACGTGGTGGTGACTATGGGCTGCGGCGATGAGTGCCCCTACATCCCCGGCAAGCGATACCTCGACTGGAACCTCCCCGACCCCGCAGGCCGCTCCGTTCAAGACGTCCGTGTCACGCGCGACCAGATCGCCCACCGCGTCGACAAGCTCGTGGCAGAACTCGATGCGGCGGGTGCCTCAAGCGCGGAATGACACCTACCAGCGCCCCGACCAACACGACCGATTCATTGAGGGCCGGCCAGCGCCTCGTGCAACGAGCGGACCACGAGCGCGCCATCCCCCACGGCCGACGCCACTCGTTTCGTCGAGCCACATCTCACGTCGCCGATGGCGAAGACGTTCGGTCGCGTCGTCTCCAGGAGCAACGGTTGGCGATCGCTGCCTTCTCGATGCTCGGTGAAGCTCGAGTGACGCCGTGCGTCTTCCCCGGTGACGATGAATCCCTTCTCGTCGAGCCCGACCAGGCCGGCGACGTCCTCGGTCCGGGGGGAGGCGCCGATCATCGCGAACACGGCCGCGGTGGCCAGCCGGCGTTCGCCCCGGTCGCGGCTGACGACGGTGACTGCCTCGGGCTCCTCGCGGCCGTGAAGGGCCGTGACCTCGGAGTCCTCCCAGATCTCCACGTTCTCGGCGGCTTCGATGCGATCGATTAGATAGCGAGCCATCGTGGCGTCCAGCGAACGCCGAACCACGAGGTGGACGCGGTTGGCGTAACCCGCGAGGTTGACCACCGCCTGGCCGGCCGCGTTGCCGCCGCCGACCACAACCACGTCCTTGCCCGAGACCTGAAGCGACTCGAGATGGGTCGCCGCGTAGTAGAGGCCCATTCCCTGGAAGCGCTCGGCTCCTTCGGCCGGCAGGCGGCGGTAGTCGGCACCGACCGCGAGTACGACGCAACGGGCGCGCACGGCCTGACCGTCGCCAAGCCGCAGATCTCGCAGTCCGCCGGCCGTGGAAGTCGCGAAGCGACATCCTTCGTGAGCGCTGGAGATGACCGCGCCGAACTTTCGCGCCTGCATTGTCGCCCGTTGCGTCAACTCCGATCCCGACAGACCGGTCGGAAAGCCGAGGTAGTTCTCGATCCGGGCGCTGGTCCCCGCCTGCCCGCCCGGGGCGAGTCGCTCGATCACCAGCGTCGCCAGGCCCTCGGACGAGGCGTAGACGGCGGTGGCCAATCCGGCGGGGCCCGCCCCGATGACCACGACGTCGAAGTCGAGTCCGTCCACCTCGGCACGCAGGCCGAGCTCGTCCGCGACCTGTGTGACCGTCGGGCTGCGCAGCACGTTGTGGGTTCGAACGAGCACCGGGCATTGCTCCGAGCCGATGCCCAGCCGCTCGAGCAGCGCGCGGCTCTCGGCGTCTGCGTCGATGTCGTGCCAGCTGAACGGAACCAGGTTGCGCTCCAATAGCTCGCGAATGGCGAAGGCCTCGCCGGACGAGCGCCTCCCGATCAGCCGCTCGTAGCCGAGGCCCTGGCCTCGCAACCACTCACGACGCGTGATCATGGTCCGCAGGAGGAGGTCCCCCAGTTCGTCGGAGCCGGCGACCAGCTCGCGCAGCGCGTCGGGTGGTACCGCAAGCACTGTGGTGTCCTCGGCGGCGACGCCACGGGCGATCGTCGGCTCGCCGGTGAACATCGAGACGTCGGCGGCGAAGGTCTCGGGCTGGCACTGCGTGAAGTAGCGATCGCCCTCGGGTTGGCGATCGATTACGTCGATCGCTCCCGAGAGCACGACGTACATCGGCGCATCGCGCTGCCCCTGCTCGAACACGACTTCTCCCGGCGCGTGCGACACGGTCTCGGCGCTCTCGGCCAGCCGCTCGATCTGGGCTTCCGTCAGGCGCGGGAACAGGGTCGGATCGTCCGGATCCAGAAAGCCCTCGGCCGGGGTCGGTGAGGTGTACTCGCTCACTACGCGCAGCTAGGCCTCGGCCCGATGCGTGGCCGTGCACCCGCCACAGCCGACCGTGACCCGCAGGCCCACCTCCTGGCAGGGATTGGCGATGGGCACGTAGTTCACGGTTAGCGGGGGGCGGTCGGCTGCGGCGATGGTCGCCGTGACCGCCGGTTCGGGGACGTCCTCGGCGGAGGCCACGGGCGCACCTTCACGAAGGACGATGACCGCGATCGCGATTGCCGCGACCACGAGGCCTGCACCGATCAGGTAGGCGAGGTGGTAGCCGGAGTTGAGGGCCGATGCGGCCGGCTCGCCGTCGGCCAGCAGTCCGTCGGTGCGCTCCGTTGCGAAGGTCGCTAGCACCGCGAGGCCGATCGCGCCGCCGACCTGCACGCTCGTGTTCACCAGCCCGGAGGCCAGTCCCGAGTCGCTCTCTGTGGCGCCCGACATCGCGAGGGTCATCAGCGACGGGAAGCCTAGCCCCGCCCCCAGGCCGAACAGGACCATCGCCGGCAGCAGGTCGACCGCGTAGGTCGCGTCGAGCGGGGTCCGAGCGAGCAGAAGCAACCCGGCGACGATGAACGCCATCGCCGGAACCAGCGTGGCAAATGGGCCGAATCGCAGGTTGAGCTGCCCGGTGAACCGGAACGACATCGCGCCCATGACCGCGGTCATCGGCAGGTAGGCGAGGCCGACCTGGAGCGCGTCGTACCCGAGGATCTGCTGCATGTACAGGGCCCCGAGGAAGAACATCCCGAACATCCCCACCACGAGCAGGGCCTGGACCAGGTTGGCGCCGGCCACCTGGCGTGAGCGAAACAGCCGGAGCGGCATCAGCGGATTCGCAACGCGCGCCTGACGGGCGAGGAAGGCCGCGAGCAGGCCGATCGAGACGGCACCGAGGGCGAGCGTCCGACTGGATCCCCAGCCCTCCTCGGCGACGCCGAGGATCGTGTACACGCCGAGCATCAGGCCCCCGGTGAGCAGCGCCGCGCCCGGGAGATCGGCTCCGGCTGTCAGCCCCAACCCCTCGCGATCCGGGACCAGCCTGAGCGCGAACAGCGCGGTGGCAACCCCGACCGGCAGGTTGACGAAAAAGATCCAATGCCAGTTGATCGCCTGGGTCAGGATCCCGCCCACCAGCAGCCCGATCGATCCGCCGGCAACGGCAACGAACGTGTAGACGCCAATCGCCTTCGCCTGCTCCTCGGGCTCGGGGAACATAGTCACGATCATCCCGAGGATCACGGCGGAGGTCAGCGCCCCGCCAACGCCCTGGACGAAGCGCGCGCCGATCAGCATGCCCTGGCTCTGGGCCAGCGCGCAGAGCAGTGAGGCGACGGTGAAGACGGCGAGCCCGATGAGGAATATGCGCCGCTGCCCGATCAGGTCGCCGAGGCGCCCCGCCAGCAGGAGCAGGCCGCCGAAGGCGATCAGATACGCGTTGACGACCCAGGCGAGATCGCTCTGCGAGAACCCGAGGTCCTCCTGAATCGACGGCAGGGCAACGTTCACGATCGTCGCGTCGAGGACGATCATCAGCATCCCCAGGCAGAGCACGTAGAGCGCCAGCCGGCGTGTGCGGTCTTCGGACTCAGACATGAAGGGTGGGCCGGTAGATGAGCTCTTGGGTGTTGCCGTCAAGCGTGCGGTTCTCGAGCAGCTCGAGGTCGAAGTCGGCCGCATCGTGGAAGATCGGATCCAGCCCGGTCTGACCGGTGATGACGGGGAAGAGCGTCACCTGCACACGGTCGACGAGGCCGGCGGCCATCAGCGCCCGGTTCATCGACAGGCTGCCGTGTGAGCGCAACGGCACCTCGGACTCCTCCTTGAGCCGGGCGACGACGTCGACGGCGTCTCCGCTCACGAGGGTCGCGTCCGCCCAGTCGAGCGGTTCCTCCAGGGTCGTCGACACCACCGTTGCCGGCAGGCTCGTCATCCGAGTGACCCACGGGTCACGCACTTCGGATTCCTCGCTGCTCGAGGCCAGCATCCGTGCGAATGCCCGATAGGTGTTGGCCCCGAGGACCATCCGCTGGTCCGCCTCGTACAGGGCGAGGCGGTGATCGAGCAGCTCGGGGCCTTGCTTGCCCCAGTAGCCAGTCCAGTTGGCGCTGGCGGCGCCGTAGCCGTCGAGGCTGGAAAAGACGTCGAAGGTGTAGTTAGCGGTCATGTCTTGGATACAGACTGGAAACCCTGGCGAAACTCATCGCTGCTCAAGGATCAAGGAGGACGTCCATTTGGGCGACGGCCTGTTGCAGCCCCTCGCGCGTGCCGGTGCTCAACCACTTCTCCAGGTCCTCGCGGGATTCGAACGTCGAGCGCATCTGCATGCGCGTGCCGCCCTCGTGCTCAGCGAGCCGGACGCTGACACTGCTGGCCGGCAAATCCGCGATGGGCTCCCCCTCCGCATCGGCGAACACGTCGGCGAAGTCCAGCGAGGTGGGCGGATCGACTACCGCCACCCGCCACATGCCGTGCGATCTGCCGCCATCCGGTCCGGTCATGAAGTAAGTGACCTCGCCGCCGGGGACCAGGTCGTGCTTCTCGAAGGTCGCCGGATAGTCCGGCGGACCCCACCAGCGTTCGAGCTTGCGCGGATCCGCCCACAGGTCCCACACCCGCTCGACCGACGCGTCGAAGTCGGAGATCAGGGTGACGGTCAGGCGGTCATAGTCCGTATTGACGGTGGGGATGCTCAAGCTGTTCCTCTCATCGGTCAGTCCTTTGCGAGCAGGTCTGACATCCGATCTACCCGCCCGCGCCAGGTGATCTCGAGCTCGTCGAGAACCTGCCGCACGCGGCCGACCGCCTCAGCATCGGTGCGCACGAGCTGCTCTCGCCCGCGGCGCTGCTTGGTGACCAGGCCGGCCCGCTCCATCACGGCCACGTGCTTCTGCACAGCCGCGAAGCTCATGGGGTACGCCTCCGCGAGTCGCGAAACCGAGGGCTCGCCGGTGGCACAGCGACGAAGAATGTCGCGACGCGTCCGGTCGGCAAGGGCATGGAACAGCTGGTCGGCCGCCTCCTCCGGCAACTCATCTACAACCATAAGGTTGTAGATTATCGATGATGAAGCTAACCACCACCACATGGGTCTCCGTCGACGGAGTCATGCAGGGACTCGGCGCGGCCGATGAGGATCGCCGAGGCGGATTCGAGCGCGGCGGCTGGGCGATGCCGCTTGCCGACCCCGAGGTTGAATCGGCCCTCAACGAGGTCTACACCGGCGCCGACGCCTTCCTGTTCGGCCGCTGGACCTACGAGGTGTTCGCCGGGTCTTGGGGATCGATCGCCGATATGCGCCAGTCCCCGATCGGCCAGGCCCTGAACGCGAAACCCAAGTACGTGGCCTCGACCACGCTCACCGACCCGCAGTGGGCCGGCACGACCGTCATCTCCGGCGAGCTCACAACCGCCGTCGGCGAGCTCAGGGCCAAGCCGGAAGGTGAGCTGCTGGTGCCCGGCGGCGGCACCCTGATCCGGTGGCTGCTCGAGAACGACCTGGTGGATGAGCTCAACCTGTTCACCGCCCCCGTGGTCATCGGCCAGGGCACACGGCTGTTCCCCGAGACCGGCCCGGACCTGGCGCTCGCGCTGGCCGAATCGCGAGCCACCTCCAATGGGGTGATCATCCGGACCTACCGGACCAACGGGCGCCCGCAGTACGGGGAGACGGAAGACACGACGTCCGGCTGGGGGTAGTTCTATGTCCGACCATCGCCCAGGACCTGGACGACGACACGCCGAGTCGCTACGCCAGTCGACGACCTTGCCTCAGCGATTGTGGTTGACGACCTCGACGTTGTGCCCGTCGGGGTCGAGGACGAACGCGCCGTAGTAGCCCGGGTGGTACTCGGGGCGCTCGCCGGGCCCGCCGTGGTCCTCGTATCCGGCCGCGAGGGCGGTGGCGTGGAAGGCTCGCACCGTGGCGTCGTCCGCGGCGGGGAAGGCCAGGTGGACGTGCTCCGTGACCGGCCGCTCGTCGTCGACCAGCGAGAGGCTGTAGTCGCCGCCGGCAAACCGCGAGCGGCCGGGCCCGTCGTAGGCCAGGCGGATCCCCGCGTGCGGTGCGATCGTCGTGTAGAAGCGCTTGGACGCCTCGAGGTCAGCGACGCGGATCCACAGGTGGTCGACGCGGCCAGGGGGGTCGGTGCTCAACGGATCGTCCTGCACGGCCTCAACGCTGTTTCCGTCCGGGTCGAGCAGGAAGCCGCCGTAGTAGTCGGGGTCGTAGATGGTGCGCGGCCCGGGCGCGCCGTCGTCACGGAAGCCGGAGTCGACCCCTGCCTGCCAAAACGCGTCAACGGCCTCGCGGGTCGGCGCGCGGAAGCCGACGTGCAGGCCGCGGGTAACCGGGTGCTCGCGGTCCGTAGGTCCGATGTCCCAGTCCTCCCACTCGACGAGCTCGGCGTCCGCGTGGCTGGGCTCGACGCCCAGCACGGAGAGCACGGTGCGGTAGAACCGCTCGGACACGGCCAGGTCTGACACGTGGACGCCGACATGGTCGAACACCCCGCCGAGGCTACCGGGGGGCGGCGCTCGCTCTCACGATGAGCTGATGGTCGAGCAACGTCGCGAGCGGGGGCGGATCGCCGCGGATGCCGCCCATCAGGAGTTCGACCGCGAGGGATCCCTTGCGGTCGTGATCCTGGCGGACGGTGGTCAGGGGGCACGCGTGCGTGGCCGCGCCGGCTATGTCGTCGAAGCCGACGACGGACAGCTGGCCGGGAATGTCGATACCGCCGTCCTGTGCCGCTTTCATCGCGCCAAAGGCAAGCTGGTCGCTGGCGGCAAGGATCGCCGTCGGCGCGTTCTCGGCGTCTGCGAGAAGCGCCTGCGCGGCCTCGTAGCCGGCCGCGATCGTGCTGTCCGCGCATTCGTAGACCGGGGTTTTCGACCATGGCGAGCCGTCCACCTCGATCGCGTCCGCGTAGCCGGCAAGGCGCGCCTGATGGATCGGGTAACGGCCCCCCCGTTGGCGGGCAAGATCGGCGGGCCCCTCACGGCCGTCAGGCAGAAGGGGGAGGCTTAGCACCGCAAGCCGGCGGTGTCCGAGCGCGAGTAGATGCGCTGCCGCCTCCCGCGCAGCTGCCCGGTTGTCGATGCCGACCAGCGGGACGTCCTCGACCCGCGGCTGGTCGACGATCACGAGCGGGATGCGCCGCTCGAGCGCGGCCGCAACGCGCGGGTCGTCCTGGGCTACGGAGTAGACGATCAGGCCATCGACCAGCGCGTCGCTGATCGCGACGGACCCGCGTGACCCCGCGCTGCCCGACAGCAAGAGCAGACCGAGGTTGGCCTCCTCGGCGGTGTCTCCGACGGCGCCGAGGAACGGCAGCAGCGCGGGGTCACGCACGGCGTAGGAGAGCGAGGTGTCGTGAATCAGGCCGATGGCGCCCGCCCGCCCGCGCCGCAGCCCGCGCGCGAGCGGGTCCGGTCCGGGATATCCCAGCTCGCGCGCCGCTTGAAACACGCGCTCTCGGAGCGCCGCCGACAGCTGATCGGGACGGTTGTATGCGTTCGAAACCGTCATTGGGGACACGCCGAGCTCGTTTGCCACCGCGCGCAGCCCCGGGTTTCGCCCCGAGGCGGTCCTGACCGCTGGTCGCCGGCTTGCCACTTGCTATAACGATAAAGCAACTGGTCGAGTCAGCCAGAGAAAGAGAGCCAGATGTCAAGCCTGATGGTGGACTACATAACCTCACTCGACAGCTTCGGGTCCGCGGAGGGCTGGCCCGGATTGTGGGGAATGGGGGGGCCCGAATATCTCGCCTTCATCAAGGAGGACGACGAACAGGAGCACGTCACCCTCTTGGGTGCGACGACGTACCGGGAGATGTCCGGGTACGCCGTCGACATGCCCGACGATCCCGGGCTCGCCGCGATGACCAAGATGCCCAAGGTGGTGTTCTCCTCCACCTTGGAGACACCGCTCGAATGGGCCAACACCGACTTGGTGAACGGGGACCCCGTCGAGGCCGTTCAAGATATGAAGCGGCGCGACTCGCGACCCCTGCGCACGATCGGCAGCATCAGTCTGTGCCGCTCCCTGTTCGAAGCCCGGCTGGTGGACCGGCTCCGGGTGGTCGTCTTCCCCGTCATCAACGGCGCCACTGGGAAGGATCGCCTCTTCGAGGGGTATCCCGACATCACCCTCGACCTGGTGGAAAGCCGCACCTTCGACGGTCGGCTCCAGCTGCTCGAGTACGTCCCCACCGTGCTCGACGAGCCGCCAGTCGTCGGCGACTGACGGGCCGACGCTCACGCAGGTCCGCCGTCGCCCTCGCCGGGGCTGCTCTGTCGCTCGCCGTTCCGTCCACAGCGGTTGCCGATGAGGTGGAGGGGCCGTGGGAGACGCCGGAGGGTGGACGGGTGGAGATCGTCCCGTCGGGACGAGACGCGTACACGGCCACCGTGACCCGCGCCGGGACGAACCTGTGCGCCGCCCAGCTGGGCGAGCAGCCGTACGTGCTCTCCGGGAGCTTTCCCGAGTACACGGGAACGCGCACGTACGTATTTCCGGCCGACTGCGCGCCGTCGGGGCTCGGCCGCACGGTATTCCGGATGGACCTGGGCGGGCTCGAGCTGTGTAGCCGCATCCCGGGCCAGGGGGAGCCCTATTTCGGGGACCCGCAGAGCGAATGCACGCGGCTACGCCGGCCGGAGCTGAGCGAGACTGTTCGCTGCGGTGCCTACTGGCGCCGGCCGGGCGGCCGGCTCGTCGCGATACCCGACCGGCGCGCGCTTGGCCGCCCGCGCTTGAGTCCGGCGGCGTTCGCCGTGAGTGTCACCGGCGCCGACTGCTCCTTCGCGCGCAGAGTGCTGCGGCCGAGCCTCGGCCGGCCCGACGAGCGCGCCACCCTTCAGGCGCAGGGGCTGCCCTTCGTCGATGTGGGCCACGACCGCCAAGCCGGCCGCGAGGTCTACGTGATCGAGGCGGGCGACGGCGGACGGACCCTGACCTACCGCCGCGTTGGCGCTGACCCCGCGGTCGACCACGACGTCCTGCGTGCCGGCCAGCAGCTCATCTTCGGTCGCAGGCGCGGTGTGCTCGGCGGCGGCTGCACCGCGGGCTTTCCCGTTCGCCTCGCCGACGGCGCCCGCGGCGGACTGGCGGCGGGGCACTGCGCGCGCGACGACGCCAACGACCCCGTCCGCCCCCGCGTGTTCATCAACATCGACGCCGGCCCGAGCCGCGAGATCGGCGCGCTCTCCTCGCTGCCATGGCCCGCGGGGCAGGACGTCCTGGCCTACCGCATCACCTCCCGGCGCCGCCGGGTCTACCCCCAGATCGAGCGCGGCGACCAGGCCCCGCTCACTGTCGCCGGATCGGTTCCCACCGACCAACTCGTTGCGGGACTACCCGTCTGCTTCGCCGGGCGGGTCAGCGGCGCCGACCAGTGCGGCGCGCTTGAGAGCTTCACCCGTCGTGGCACCCAGCGGTGCACCGACCTACGCGCGCGCAAGGGCGACAGCGGCGGGCCCGTGTACTACCCCGCCCACGACGGATTCACGAGGGCGATGGGCGTCGTGGCCTTCAGCCGCAGGCTGGGCGGCAAGATGTGCTTCGAGCCGATCGATGAGGCACTGCGCTCTGTCGGCGCCACCCTGCTGCCGCCTTGAGACGGCACACCGAGCCCGCGCGGATGGCGGGACTACGGCGAGGCCGACGAGGTCACCGGCAGCAGTAGCCGCGAGCTGGTGTGGATTGTGTTGCGGCGCTGGTGCCGACGGGGGCGTGGCGAAAGCCCATGATGGCCGGAATCTGCTGGGCTGTTCGTCGCTGCACAGCAGCAGGCGGATGCGGTGTCCGGCGCCGAAGCCGGCAGGCCAGCACGGTGCGCCGGTGCGGCTGGCGGGCTCGTTGACTTCGCGCAGGCTGGCCTGCAGCCCGCGGTCACCGACAAGTCAATCACTCCGTCCGGTGTTCATCGCCTGAGAAATATCGGGGCGACTGGTTCACCGACCCCGCACGGCTGCCCCGTTACGAGGTGCCCTGCGTCGAGTCTGCGTCTATCGGCCGCTCGTACCAGTAAGCGATGGCCGCCGGATTGACGTAGGTCTGGCCGTTTTCCTGGTGCTCCACCCGGAAAGGGGCCCCTCTTGATCCGACCGTTATGGCCTTCTGCACATCGTCGGGCGACTGGCTGACGTCGATCGCCGGTTCGCCGCCCGTAAAGTGGATTCTTGTACCCATGCCAGAAGTCTCGCGCAACCGATTGAACGAGAACGGTGTTGGGAGCTCGGACCCTGGAAAGTAATCGGGGCGACTGGATTTGAACCAGCGACCTTTCGACCCCCAGTCGAATGCGCTACCAAGCTGCGCCACGCCCCGGTGAGGGGTCACGATAGCGCTAAGTCGGCGTCCCGCCAACCGAGCCGGGGCCTCTAGAATCGGCGGGCCTATCTGGGGCAGTGGCCTAATTGGTAAGGCTCCGGTCTCCAAAACCGGCGATTCCAGGTTCGAGCCCTGGCTGCCCCGCTCCCCGCGCCGTACTATCCGCCGGTGGCCATCGCCCCATACGTGATCTTCTTCATCGCCGGGCTCGCGTTTGGCTATGCCGCACAGGGACTGTGGAAGTGGCTACCCGTCCTCTTCCCGCTCGCTCTCTTCCTCATCGCCCTGGTCCAAGAGGGGGCCGACGGAACGATGCTGCTCAGGCTCGTGCTGGCGCTGGTGGTGACGGTTCTGGGCGTGCTGCTGGGGGTGCTGCTCGAACGACGGTCGGAAGTCCGAGCGCTCGGTACGCCTGACCGAGGCACTCGGGCATGCCCACCGTCGAGACCACCCGCGGACCGATCGATGCCGACGATCTCGGCCTCACGCTCATCCACGAGCACTTCCGCACGACCGACGAGGCCATGCGGTTCCAATTCCCCCACCTCTACGACGAGGCGGCGGAATGGGACGCCGCCATTGCCGACGCCAACGCGATCAAGGGACACGGCGTCCGCACCGTGGTCGAGCCGAGCGCGATGTTCCTCACCCGCGACGCCGCCTTCTCCCGGCGGGTGGCCGACGAATCCGGTCTCCACGTCGTACTGGCCACGGGCATCTATACCTACGACCACCTTCCACAGGGCCTGCTCAGCCGCGACGAGGACGCTCTGGCGGCCATCTTCCTCCATGAGCTCGAGCACGGCATCCAGGGCACCGGGATCAGGCCGGCCTTCCTCAAGTGCGCCGCCGACCAGCCGGGGCTGACTCCGAACGTCGAGAAGGTCCATAGGGCCGTCGCGCGGGCGTCCAATGCGTCGGGCAAGCCGATCATGGCCCACTCCCACCCGGGGAGCGAGACCGGCCTCGAGCAGATGCGGATCCTCACCGAGGAGGGCGTCGACCCCGCGCGGGTGCAGGTGGCCCACACCGGCGACACCGACGATCTCGACTACATCGAGAGGCTGCTGGACACTGGCTGCTGGATAGGCATGGACCGGTACGGGATCGACATCTACCTGCCGACCGACAGGCGACAGGAGACCACCCTGGCCCTGCTCGAGCGAGGCTACGCCGACCGCATGTTCATCTCGCAGGACTACTGCTCGACGATCGACTGGTTCCCGCCTGAGGTCCAGGAGTACCTCAAGGCCAACGAGGTGCCGGACTGGTCGATGACGTTTCTCTTCGAAAAGGTCATCCCCGAGCTCGAGTCGCGCGGGATGACGCGCGGAGCAACTCGATCAGATGATGGTCGAGAACCCGAAGCGCTGGCTAGGATCCTGAGTCACGCGGGCGTGGTGTAACGGTTGCACAAGAGCCTTCCAAGCTCTCGGAGACGGGTTCGATTCCCGCCGCCCGCTTAAGTTATGACTGCGTAAGCACCGCTCGTAGGGCCCCTCTCCGCCGCGCCGTTCGCCGCCGGTGGCAGTTGGCGCAGACGACTTCGCATTTCTCCATCTCGTCCAGAATGCTCTGCCAGTTGCTGACGCGGCAGCCCGGACAGATCGCGAACGACTGTCGCGTAGGTGGTCGAACTCAAGGACGACGGGTCCTGCTCGCCGCAGTCGAGACAGGGGTTCGTTACGAAGAACTCGAGCAGATAGCTGCGTCCGCTCGCAGCGCGAGCCTCTGCTTCTGTGTCCGAGCTTGGTCGACGTACCGTTGCCGGTTTGCCGCGTAATGCTCCTTCCCGTAGGCGGATCGACAGGGCCGACAAATGTTGTCGTACTGGCCACGTTTCTTGCGACCGGAGGCGAACGCCTCAAGTGGCTTTTCCTCTCCGCACCGCCCGCACCTATTCATCGAACATATGTTCGCATCCGGGGGCGGACGGGAGCCGAGGTCAGCCCCCCACCTCACGCACGATCCACTCCCCCAGGAACGGCTCGCTGATCTCCGCGAAGCCGCCGTCGCGCGCTATCAGCTCCTCCCGCTCCAGCGCCTCCAGCGCCTTCTGCACCGTCGACGGCCCGGGCAGTGCGAAACGCCTGCGGTAGGCGCCGCTCAGCGGGTGCCCGGGCTGGCGGGCCAGCGCGTGCAGGAGTGAGCGCTGGGCCGATGAGGCCCGCCCCCAGACCAGGGAGAAGTGGGCGTGCTCGGAGCGCAGAACCGCGGCCAGCGCCTCCTCCACGCGCGCCACGTCGGCGGCGGGCCGGGGACGGGT
The DNA here is from genome assembly GCA_963728155.1 of uncultured Thermoleophilaceae bacterium. Classification (GTDB taxonomy): domain Bacteria; phylum Actinomycetota; class Thermoleophilia; order Solirubrobacterales; family Thermoleophilaceae; genus JACVRW01. The sequence continues at coordinate 322,403 of CAVSJF010000004.1, forward strand.
CGCCTGCCATAGGAAGTAGGCGAGCTCCTGGGTCGCGTAGGGATGGCCGCGGGTGATCTCCAGCAGGCGGTCCACCGCCTCGGGCCTGATGCGCCGCCCGGTGGCCTCGAACTGGTCGGTGATGTAGCCGGCGAAGAGCTCGGGCGCGATCACCCCCAGCTCCATCTGCTTGGCGCTGCGCCAGAAGGGCTCGTTCTCGTCGCTGAAGATGCGCCGCATCATGTGGCGCTTGCTGCCCAGGTAGATGTGGGCGACCTCCGGCTGCTGCTGGAAGACCGCCCGCATGAGCTTGGGAAGGTCCGGGTCGATGTCGACGATCTCCTGGAACTCGTCCAGGATCAGCACCGCCTGGCGCTCGCGTTCGGCCGCCAGCTTCCCCGGCATCTCGAGCAGGCGCTCCAGTGTCTCGTCGAGATCGGGCGTCGCCCGCCCGGCCTCGAAGGTGAAGCTGAGCGAGGCGTCGTCCGGGTTGACCACCACCGTCGGCCGGATGCGCAGGTTCTGAAACACCCGCAGGCGCTCCTTGGCCCGAAACAACGGCGACGCTACGTCCTCGTAGATCGTGGCGGCCAGCTTCTCGGCCAGACGCTCCCTCGTGGGCGTGGTCATGAGATCGACCTGGGCGACCAGCACCCGTTTCTTGACCAGCCGCTGGGCCACCCTCCACACCAGCGAGGACTTGCCGTAGCGACGGGGCGCGAACAGCACGACGTCCTGCCCGTTGCGGACGTCCGCCTCGAGTTCCCGGATTTCGGCTTGGCGATCCGTGAACGCTTCGTCGAGCGCGAGCGCGCCGTAGCGGAACGGGATTGGGGGTGTCGGCAGCCATCGGTACGCGGATTATATCTAACGGCGTAACGCTAGTTAGCGTAACGCCCAAAGGCGTAGAACCCTCCAGTGACGACGCCGGCCAGGCGGCGCACGCGCACCGCCACCCAGGCGCTCCGGCGTGAGCGGTGCGGGGACGAACGAGGAACTGCGAGGCTGTCTAGCGTCAACCGGGCACGGCGGAAAATGATACGCCTTCCCCCGGTCGGCGGGAAAGTGCGGGCGGAGGGACTCGAACCCCCAAGACCTTGCGGCCACGAGGACCTAAACCTCGCGCGTCTGCCAGTTTCGCCACGCCCGCAAATCCGGCGCAATCCGGTAATGCACAGGGTATTGTCACGCCAGATGGCCGACACCGTCCTGTTGCATCCCAACCGGGACAAGGCCGAGTCCAAGGCCACCAAGGCGGTCGTGGTGCTGCTCTTGCTGGTGAGCGCGGTGCTGATAGCGGTCGTGACTCTCGGCGGCTGGTCCCAGCTTCAGGGCGCGCAGATCGTCTCGTTCGGCTACATCATCTTTATCTGGTCATGGCCTACGTCGTGAGCCGCTGGAATCGCGGCGTGCTTCCCGTGGCGGCGGCGCTGGCCGTGCTGCTCGCGGTGGTGGCGGCCGTGGCCGGCCCGCCTGGTTCGAGCGCGACAAGGAGGGCTTCGCGCAGGCGACCCTCGAGCCCTCGATCCTCGGGCTGCTCACGATCATCCTGGTGCCCGTGCAGATCCTCCTGATCGTGTTCGCCATGCGCGGCTTCCAGCAGCAATGGAACGTCGAGGTGGAGGTTTCGCCCGACGAAGCCGAGCGCTATCGCGGTGGCGATCGCAGCCTGGGCCAGACGCAGCCCGCCTAGACCCTTACGATTGACACCCGTGCCCGGGTGGCGGAACGGTATACGCGATCGGCTCAAAATCGATTGCCCGAGAGGGCGTGTGGGTTCGAATCCCACCCCGGGTACCTGAGCTCGCTGGACGAGATGGACGAGATCGACGCGCTCGCCGGCCTCGGCCCGCGGGCGCCCGGCAGCGATGCCGAGCGCCGGGCCGCGCGGCAGCCTCGAGGCGCGGCTGAGGGCGCGCGGGCGCCGGGCGGAGATCGAGCCGGTCGATGCGTGGCCGCGATGGGCACTGGCCTACGCGTTCTGCGCCGCGCTGTCGGCGGTCGGCAGCGTGCTGTCGGTTTCGTTGCCGGTCGCCGGAGCCGCCGCGGCGGGCGCCGCCGCGTTCCTGTTCTTCCTCGACGCGGGCCTGCTGATTCCCGTCGTGCGTCGTCCGCTCGGGCGGCGAGCCTCCCAGAACGTCGTGTCCTGGGGCGAGCGCGACGCGGCCCGGGCTGATCGTGCTGGTGGCCCACTACGACGCGGCCCGCGGAGGCCTCGCTCTGGGGCGCCGCCTGCGGCGCGGACTCGGCGCCCGGGCGTTGCTCGGGTCCCAGCTCGCGGTGCTCGCCTGTTGCGTCGTGCGGCTGGCGGGGCCGGACGGGACGGTGCTCACCGCGGTCCAGTTCGTGCCCACCGTGGCCTTGATCGTGGCGGTGGCGCTGCTGCTCGACATCGCCATGTCGAGCACCCGCAGGGCCGAGAACGACCACGCCTGCGGAGTCGTTCTCGCGCTCGGGGACGCGGTTCGCCGAACAGCCGCTCGAGCACTTCGACGTCGACGTGCTGTTCACAGGCGCCGAGAAGGCCCTCGCCGCGGGCATGCGCGGCTTCCTCCGACGCCATCGAGCAGGACTGCCGAAGCAGAGCACGGTGTTCATCAACCTCGACGACACCGCCCCGGCCGGCGCGCGCCACGCCCGCAGGGAGGGGCTGCTGTTCACCTTGAAGACGCCGTCGCAACTCGCCGAGCTGTGCGACTCTCCCCCGTTCGTCAACCGCTCGCCCGCCGACGGCTACGCCGCGCGACTGCGGGGATTTCCCGTCCTCACGATCTCCGGCGGCGACGAAGCGTTCTGCGCCGCTCTGATCGGGCGCCTCGACGCCGAGCTCGGCCCCGGCGTCAGCTCGAACGGCTGAGCTCGCCCGCGCGCTCCACGAACGGGTCGAGGGCGGCCGGGTTGGCCAGCGAGTCGCGGCTCGCTGCCTTCTCCGGGTCCGTGCCCATCAGGATGCGCTTGACCGGCACCTCGAGCTTCTTGTTGGAGAGCGTGCGCGGGACCTCGTCGATCACGATGATCTCGTCGGGCACGTGGCGCGGCGAGCAGTGCTCGCGCACCCTCTTGCGGATCGTTCCCACCAGCTCGTCGTCGAGCTCGGCGCCCTCACGCAGAACCACGAAGAGGAGCATGTGCTCGTCCACGTCGACCACCAGCGAGTCGACCACGTCGCCCGCCCCCTCCACCGCGCTGTAGATCTCGCTGGTGCCCATGCGCACGCCGCCGCGGTTGATGGTGGAGTCCGAGCGCCCGTAGATCACCGCGCTGCCGCGGTCGGTGATCTTGATCCAGTCGCCGTGGCGCCAGATGCCGGGATAGGTGTCGAAGTAGCTCTCGTGGTAGCGCTCGCCGCCGGGGTCGTTCCAGAAGAACAGCGGCATAGAGGGCATCGGCTTGGTGATCACGAGCTCGCCCACCTCGCCGATCTGGGCCTTTCCCTCCTCGTCCCAGGCCTCCACCGCCGCGCCGAGGCAGCGGGCCTGAAGCTCGCCGGCGTACACCGGCAGCACCGGGCAGGCGCCCACGAAGGCCGTGCACAGGTCGGTGCCTCCGCTGGTCGAATAGAGCCACACGCCGGGGAACTTCTGGTAGATCCAGTCGAAGCCCTCGGGCGGCAGCGGCGAGCCGGTGGAGCCGATCGCCTTGAGCTCGTCCCACTGCTCGGGCTCGACCTCGGCCTTCATGCACGCGCCGATGAAGCCGGCGCTGGTGCCGAAGCTCGTGACCTTGGCCTCGCGGGCGAACTCCCACATGCGCTCGGGGTCGGGCTGGCCGTCGTAGAGCACGATCGTGGCTCCGGAGAGCAGCCCGGCCACCAGGAAGTTCCACATCATCCAGCCCGTGGTGGTGAACCAGAAGAAGCGGTCGGCCTCGGAGAGGTCGGAGTGCAGGTTGGCCTTCTTCAGGTGCTCGAGCAGGATCCCGCCCTGCCCCTGCACGATCGCCTTGGGAAGGCCGGTGGTCCCCGACGAGTAGAGCACCCAGAGCGGGTGGTCGAACGGCACGCGCTCGAACTCGAGCTCGGCCGGCTCGCCGAGCAGCTCGTCCCAGCCCGAGGGCACGAGGACGGTGTGCTCGAGCGAGGGGATCGCGTCCTCGATCTCCTTCACGCGCGGACGGCGGTCGAAGTCCTTGCCGCCGTAGCGGTAACCCTCGGTGGCGATCAGGACCTTCGGCTCGATCTGGGCGAAGCGATCGATCACCGTGGGGGCGCCGAACTCGGGCGCGCAGCTCGACCAGACCGCGCCGATGCTGGCGGTGGCCAGGAAGGCGATCACCGTCTCTGGCACGTTGGGCATGTAGGCGGCCACCCGGTCGCCCTTGACCACACCAAGCCGGCGCAGGCCGGCGGCGCAGCGCGCCACCGCGTCGCTGAGCTCGTCCCAGCCCAGCTCGGCGAGCGGGCTCGACTCGGTGGCGTGCACCATCGCCGTCTCCCCCGGCCGCGCACGGCTCAGCAGGTACTCGGCGTAGTTGAGCTCGACGTCCGGGAACCACTTCGCGTCGGGCATGGTCGCGTCGGCGAACACCTCGCCCGGTTGCTCGCCCACCTCGTACTCGTCCCAGATCGCGCGCCAGAAGCCCTCGAGGTCGTCGACCGACCACTGCCAGAGCTCGTGGTAGTCGTCAAAACCGCGGGCGCGCATGAAGCGCGCCATCTTCGAATCGGTCAGCGCCTCTTCGCCGGGCTCCCAGAGCAGCTCTCCCTCGGCCATGGGCGGGACTATAGGTTTCCCGGCGATGCGTGTTCTCGTGACCGGAGCGGCCAGTGGCATCGGCCGCGCCATCGCGGCCCGTTTCGAGGGCGACGGCGCACAGGTGCTGGGTGTCGACCTGAAGCCCGACCCCTCGGGCCCGGGTGAGAGCTTCGAGGCCGACCTCACCACGCGGGAGGGAAATCGCGACGCCGTCGACGCCGCGCTCGAACGCTTCGGAGGCCTCGACGTGGTCGTGGCCAACGCCGGCCTTCAGGTGGTGGCTCCGGTGGCCGAGTTCGCCGAGGACGACTGGGACCGGCTGATCGCGCTGCTGCTGACGAGCCCGTTCCTGCTGGCCAAGTATTCCTGGGGTGCGCTGGCCGAGGCCGATGAGGGCCGGTTCATCGGAGTGGCCTCCGCCCACGGCCTGGTCGCATCGCCCTACAAGGCCGGCTACGTGTCGGCCAAGCACGGCCTGCTCGGCCTCATCAAGACCCTGGCCCTGGAGGGCGCCGACCAGGGCATCCTGACCAGCGCCGTCTGCCCCGCCTTCGTGCGCACGCCGCTGGTGGAGGCCCAGTTGGCCGACCAGGCCAAGGCGCACGACATGTCCGAGGACGAGGTGCTCGAGCAGGTGGTGCTCGCGCCGCACGCCGTCAAGCGCCTGATCGAGCCCGACGAGGTGGCCGAGGTGGTGGCGTTCCTGGCCGGGCCGGGTGGCCGGGCGTTCACCGGCGCGGCGGTGCCAATGGACCTGGGCTGGACCGCGCGCTAGGCGGTTTCAGGCGTTCGCGGCCGCCGCGAGGCGCGCGTGGCGCTCCACACGGCGGCGGTCCTCGTCGGCCACCAACGGACCCAGGAGCGCTCCGCCCGCCAGTGGCGCGAGGCCCATGACCAAAAAGGCGAGCTGCCACGACACGCCGGCAGCGAGTGCGCCGAGCGCGATCGGCGTGGCGGCGCCCGCCGTGCGCATGAGCGTGTTCTGCAGGCCCATGGCCCGTCCGGCCTGGCCGCCGCCCGAGATCTCGGCCGCCGCTGTGAACGAGAGGCCGTTCCAGCTCATCGCGAACATGCCACCGGCCATCAGAAAGGGCACAAGAAGCGCCGAGGAGGCGTTGGCCAGCACCGTTGCCCCCAACAGGAGCACCCCGGCGACCACCGCCAGGCGCCGGAAGGGAGAGATGCGCTCGTCGCGGTGGTCCGACCAGCGCCCGGCGGCCACGCGGGCGATCGCTCCACCGACCTGAATCACGCCGAGCGCCAGGGCAGCCTCGGTGGCCGACCAGCCGCGCTCGGAGAAGAGGTAGAGCACGAGCAGGGAGCTGACCCCCACCTGACCGACGATCAGCAGGGCGCTCGCAAGCCCGAGGCGCCAGATCCGAGGGTCGCGCGCGGCCGGCGGCGCCGGCGGCGCGGCCGACCGGCGGGGCGGAGGATCGCGCAGCCATATCGCCGCGGCCACGGCGGAGGCCACAAGCGCCCCGGCCATCACGAGGAGCGCCGCGTCGACCGAGGTGGCGGCGGCCAGCGCGGGAAGCGAGAACGAGGCGGCCGCGGCGCCCACCGGGACCGCGGTCTGGCGGAGGCCCAGCGCCAGGCCGCGCTCGGCCCGCGGAAACCAACCGAACACGGCGCGGCCGCTGCCGCTGGTGGCCGCGGCGGCGAGCATCCCGGCCACGAACATGCCGGCCAGCACCGAAACCAGGCCACCGGCGAGCGCGACGGTGGCCACGGCGGCCCCGCCCAGCGCGGGACCCAGTGAGAGCACGAGCCGCTCCCCGACCCGGTCGGCGAGAACGCCCCAGGCGTAGACGGTGACCACCGTCCCCAGGCCGAAAGCGGTGAACACGGCGGTGACCTCGATCAGGCTCAGGCCGAAGGCGGCCTGGAGCGCCGGGCCCAGCGCCGGCAGGCCACTCTGCACGCCCGCCAGCGCCGCGGTCGAGGCGGCGCCGAGGGCCAGAATGACCCAGCGATAGCGGGAAGCAGACGGCTCGGCCGTCTGCGCACCGAGCCTATCCCGGGGAGAATCCACCCCTTCGAATCTAGCGGCGCGTCAGACGGGCGTGACCGGGTTGCGCTTGTCCGGCCACGAGCGCTCCCGGGAGGCGTAGAGCGCGTAGCGACGGGCCAACTCGCCGCGCAGCTCAACCGGCTCGACGACGGCGTCCACCACCAGCTCGGAGGCGAGATGAAGGACGTCGATCTCCGCCTTGAACTCCGCGCGCAGCTCCTCGGTCCGCCGTTCGCGCTCCTCTTCGTCCTCGATCGCCTGCAGCTGGTTGTAGAACACGGCGTTGATGGCCGCCTGCGGGCCCATGACCGCAATCTTCGCCTCGGGCAGGGCGAGACAGGCATCCGGATCGAAGGCCGGCCCGGCCATCGCGTAGAGCCCGGCGCCGTAGGCCTTGCGCACGATCACGGAGATCTTCGGCACGGTGGCCTCCGACACCGCGGAGATCATCTTCGCGCCCGCGCGGATGATGCCCTGGCGCTCGACCTGGGTGCCGATCATGAAGCCGGGCACGTCGGCCAGGAAGAGCAGCGGCACGCCGAAGGCGTTGCAGGTCCAGATGAAGCGCGCCGCCTTGTCGGCGGAGTCGACGAAGAGCACCCCGCCGCGCTGCTTGGGCTGGTTGGCGACGATTCCGACCACCCGCCCGTCGAGGCGCGCGTAGGCCACGATCAGCTCCTTGGCCCAGCGCCTCTGCACCTCGAGGAACGAGTCCGCGTCGATCAGCGCGTCGATCAGCTCGCGCATGTCGAAGGGCCTGTTCTCGTCGGGCGGGATCTGCGGGAACGCGGCCGACGGCTCGGCGGGCGGCGCCGCGGGTGGCTCGCCGCGCCAGCTCGAGGGGAAGTACGACAGGTAGCGCTTGGCCAGGTCGAGGCCCTCCTCGTCGCTGCTCACCAGGAAGTGCCCGCAGCCCGACACGCCGGTGTGCATCCGGGCTCCGCCCATCTCCTCGAGGCTGACCTTCTCGCCGATCACCATCTCGGCCATGCGCGGCGAGCCGAGGTACATGGAGGCGTTGCCGTCGCGCATGATGACCACGTCGCAGAAGGCCGGGATGTAGGCGCCGCCCGCGGCGCTCGGGCCGAAGAGCACGCAGACCTGGGGCACCAACCCCGACAGCTTGACCTCGGTGTGGAAGATGCGTCCCGCGCCGCGGCGCCCGGGGAACATGCGCACCTGGTCGGTGATGCGCGCACCCGCGGAGTCGACGAGGTAGACCATCGGCACGCGGTGCGCGAGCGCCGCCTCCTGCACACGGATGATCTTCTCGACGGTCTTGGCGCCCCAGGATCCGGCCTTCACCGTGGGGTCGTTGGCCATGAGCGCCACGGGACGCCCTTCCACGGCCGCCATTCCGGTGACCACCCCGTCGGCACCCAGGCCCTCCTGGTCCCAGTTGGCGAGCAGCGCGTCCTCGACGAAGCTGCCCGGGTCGGTCAGCCGCGCGACGCGCTCGCGCACGGGCAGCTTGCCCTGCTCCCTCGACTTCTCGTGATGGCGTCCCGGGCCGCCCGACCGCGCGCGCTCGAGCGCATCCTGGAAGTTCGACATGGCGCGGCGACGCTATCAGCGCGCCGCGCGCAGCTGCTCGCGCAGCCAGCGCCGGATGAGCAGGACCCGCAGCCTCGCCACCCCGGCGCCCGCCACGGCGCCGAACACGGCCATGCCGAGGGGCGCGAGCAGCGTCCCGCCCAGCGCAAGCAGGCCGAAGCCGGCTCCGACCTCGGCTCCGATCAGCGCCGCGACGATTTCTCGCCGCACCGGCTTGCGTGGGTCCGGCCCTGTCATGCGCAACGGCTTCGTGCCGCCGTGCGGCGCTCCTGCGCACTGGGCGAAATCGTGCGCAGTAGGCTCGCCTCCATATGGCACTCCTTCGCACTGAAGACCGCGGCGCGGTGCGCCACCTCATCCTCGACCGCGCCGACAAGCGCAACGCTCTCAACGGCGAGCTGATCGCGGAGCTGGGCACCGCCGTGGAGAGCGCCGCCGCCGACCACGATGTGCGCGTGGTGGTCCTGCGCGGCGAAGGGGCCATGTTCTCGTCGGGCATGGATCTGAACGACCTCCGCGCCCTGTCGGAGAACCCGGGCGACCTGCGCCGCTTCCGGCGGCCGATCCTCGCCGTGTGGAATCTGCTCGAGGAGATGCCCAAGCCGACCATCTGCCAGATTCACGGCGCCGCCCTGGGCGGCGCCTTCGAGCTCGCGCTCGCGTGTGACTTCCGGACGATGGCCGAGGACGCGGTCGCGGGCATCATGGAGGTGCGGGTCGGGTTGCTGCCCGACGTGGGCGGCTGCTCGCGCCTCCCCGCCGTGGTGGGGCTCGGCAACGCGAAGGAGCTGATCATGACCGGCAAGGTGATCGACGGGCGCGAGGCTCACCGCATCGGGTTCGCCAACCGGATCGCGCCGGGCGACGGGCTCGACGAGGCGACCGGCGCCCTCAGCTCCGAGCTGCTGGCGTGTGCCCCCAAAGCGGTCGGGCTGGCCAAGCGCGTGCTCGATGCCGCCGCCAAGCCCGCCCTGTCCCTAACCCTCGAGCAGGAGGTGGCCGCGCAGGAGACGCTCGCGGCCAGTGCGGACTTCGCGGAGGGGGCGCGTGCCTTTTTCGAGAAGCGAAACCCGCAGTTTGCGGGACATTGAGGCTTGCCGAATAGGTTTCGGACAGGTTTACTGCATTAAACCCCCGGTATCACCGGGAGACGCCGAGGCTCGGATTGGGAAGCAGTGGGTTCCCCCGCCCTCGCCTCGGCTCATGCGCGACGGGCCCGGACCACGGCATCTGGGCCCGTTGCCTTTCCAAGGTCAAGGGGCTTCCACCGGCTGCCGGCGCAGGCGCTCGGCGTAGGCGAAGGCGCCCGCTGCCAGCAGGCACAACCCGCCCGAGATGGCCCACGCCGCGGAGTAGCCGAGCTCGGTGGAGAACAGCCCGAAGAGCGCCGGGCCGCCGGCGGCCCCGAGGTAGATCCCGGTCTGCGTGACGCCGGTGGCGGCGCCGGGAGCGTCGCGGTTGTGGTCGACCACCGCCAGGTTGAACAGCCCCGGCCAGCCCCAGCCGAGCGCGAAGGCCACAATAATGCCCGTCACGAACACGCCGGTGCTGTCGCTGGCCAGCAGCAGGAAGCCCAGCGAGCCCGTCACGAGCAGGCCGATGACCGCGGCGAAGCCGTAGTCGTGGCGGCGGTCGGCTCGCACGCCGAAGGCGACGCGGACCGCCAGGCTGACCCCGCTCCCGACCGCGGCCAACACCCCGGCAAGTCCCTCGGCGATCCCCACGTCGACCGCCGAGGCCACGAGATACGCGCCCAGGGAGTTGGGGCCGGCGCTGCCCAGGGCCGCGCCCACCGCCGTCATCACGAGGGCCCGCGTCGGGCGCGGCGGGCGGGCGCGAGGACGCGGCGCCACGAACGTGCGTGCGCTGCGCCCCACAACCGCCGCAACCATCAGCGAGATCACCGCGAAGCCCACGAACGTCACCCGCCAGCCGAGGGGCAGGGCCACCAACGGCAGGGCCAGGCCGCTGGCCAGCACGGCCGTCGGGATCGCCGACTGCTTGATGCCGAAGGCCAGGCCCTGACGGTCCAGCGGCACCTGATCGGCCATGAACAGGTTGATGGCGGGCTGACTGATCGCGTTGGACACTCCCGCCAGGGCAAGCAGCGCCAGCAGAACGAACAGCGACGGGGCAAAGGCCGCCGCGGCCAGACACGCGGCGGTCACGAGCAGGGACCCGCGCATGGCCCGCAACGCGCCGACGCGCTCGGCCAGACGCCCTCCCGCTCCCGCCCCCACGGCGCCGGCGGCGAAGAAGACGGTCACCCCGGCCGCCACCGCGGCCACGCTCACGTCGAGATCGGCGCGGATCTGCAGCGCGAGCGCGCCCACCAGGAAGCCGGGCAACACCGTCGCCGCGCCCGCCGCTATGGAAAGAGCGGAAGGCCCCGCCAGGCGGGGTTGTGGATCTACGCGAGCCCGACCAGGTTCGCCATCGTTATCACCCCGACCACGCACAGGACGATCCCGATGATGTCGAACACCGCCCCCGCCTTGATCATCCGCGTGATCGGCAGCATGCCGGACGAGTAGACGATCGCGTTGGGCGGAGTGGACACCGGCAGCATGAATCCGTAGTTGGCACCGAAGATCGCGGCCAGGGCGGGAATCGTCGGGTTGAGGTCGGCGGATGCCGCGATCGCGATGGCGATCGGGACCATGATCGCCGCGCTTGCGGTGTTGCTGGTGGTCTCCGAAACCAGCACGGCTACGACCACGACCACGATCGTGACGCCCACGAGACTCGATACGCCGAGCGACTCCGAGATCGATTCGCCCACGACCGCGGCCAGGCCCGTCTGGCTGAGCAGGGAGCCGAGCACGAGGCCGCCGCCGAAGAGCAGCACCGTGCCCCAATCGATCTGGCTCGCCTGATTCCAGTTGAGGGTGAACTTGCGCCGCGCCCAATCGATAGGCAGCACGAACAGGAGCCCGGCCGCGAGAATGGCCACGATGCCCTCGTTGGAGGCCTCGCTGACCTGGATATAGGCGTCGGAGTCATCGCCGGCGACGATCCCGACCAGACCGGGGAGAAACCAGCCGATGAGCGCGAAGGCGAGCACGAACAGCGTGTTCTTCTCGCCCCGCGACAGGCCGCCGTGCTGGCGCCGCTCCTTGGCCACGTACTCCTCGACCCCGTCGACCTGCTTGACCTCGGGGCGGTTGAAGAGAAGGCAGATCAGTATCACGGCGACGAACATCACGACCACGATCGGCAGGGCCATGACGAACCACTCGAAGAAGGTGATGGGCTCGCCCGTCTCCTCCTCGAGCAGCGAGCGGCCGATCAGGTTGGGCGGGCTGCCGATGGGCAGCAGCAGGCCGCCGACGGTGATGCTGTAGGTGATCACGAGCATAAGCGCGGAGCCGAAGCGCAGGCGCTCGACGCGGTGCTCGCCCTGGGCCTGCTTGGCGACCATGCCGCCCACCACGCCCATCACGCCGAGGGCGATGGGGAGCATCATCGCCGCGCCCGCGGTGTTGGACATGACCGGCGAGGTGAGAGCGCCGATCAACCCGAAGGCCAGGATGATGCGGTACGTGTTGCCGCCCACCCATGACAACGACAGCACCCAAAAGGCCAATCGCCGGTGTAACCCGTGCACGACCATCGACTGAGCGATGATGAAGCTGCCGATGAAGAGCATCACGGTGTCGTCGGTGAAGAGCGCGAACACGACATCGACCGACGTGTCGTCCTCGGGCGGCGGCGGCGTGGCCTCGAGCAGCGCGCAGAGGACCACGCCAAGCAACGCGGTCATCGGGATCGGGATCGCCTCGGTCACCCACCAGACGACGACAAACGCCAGTATCGCGGCCAGGCGGTGCTGGTTGCCATCAAGATCGAAGGGGATCAGCAGCATCACCACCAGCACGATCGGGCCCAGGAACAGCCCTACCGTGCGGCGCTGGCGCTCGAAGCGCTCCTCGGCCGGCGACAGGGTCCCTTCCTGCTCGTCGAGGGTTCGATAGGTCTTGCGACCGCCGACGTCCTCGATCTCCTCGCGCTCTTCCTCGGGCAGCGGCTCGCTGTCTTCGGGGCGCCCCGTCTCCCTCGTTTCGGTGCCCATGTGCGAAGCGATACCCGCTCGACTCGTTCCCTATGCGGCCGGCACCTCTGGCGCGCTGGGCCAAGCGTCGGAGATCGCCCGTACGTGGCGATGGTCGGTGCCGCAGCAGCCGCCGAGCACGTTGAGATTGGGAAGCGTCGCGGCAAGCGCCGCGTAGCGGGCCCCGAGATCGGCGGGATCGCCCGCGTCGAGCTCGGTAGCCTCGTCGAGCTCGGCGTGGCTCTTGGTCGAGGCGTTGGCCCGCAGACCGCGTATGCGCTCCGACCACACCCCCGCCCCGCCGATCACGCCGTCGAAGTGGGTCGGATGGGCGCAGTTGATCATGTAGTACGCGGGTCCCCCGCCGGTGTCGTGATCGACCTGTTCGATCGCCTCGCCCAGCCCCTGGCCGCTCGGCAGGCTCCCCTCGGTCTCGACGGTGAACGAGATGGCCACGGGCATCGCGGCCGCCTGGGCGGCGCGGGTCACCCCGATCGCCTCGTCGGCGTAGGTCATCGTGATGGCGGTGACCATGTCGGCGGCGGTCTCGCTGAACGTGTCGATCTGAGTGGAGTGGTAGTCCTGCGCGGCGGCAGCAGACAGCAGCTCACCCGGGTCGTAGCCGTCGCCCTGCGGCCCCACGCAGCCGCTGATCACGATCGGCAGGTCGGCCGACTCGTGCTCGGCCCGGATCTCCTCCATCAGGGCGATGGCCTTGCGGTTGAGCTCGTCGAGCTCGGCCTCCGAGTAGCCGATCTCCGAGGCCCACCGGGGACTTGCCCGCCAGGTCGGGCTCTCCAGGACGAAGCCCGCGCCCCGTTCCGCCGCCAGCGCAGCGTAGGGAGCGAAGTAGCGGCGCAGCGCTTCGGTGCCCTCGTCGTCCTTGAGCAGGTCGAACGCGGCGAACAGCGGCAGGTCGAGACCGTCGTGGAAGATCAGCGTGGTCTCGATCCCGCCGTCGGTCAGGAACAGCCCCCCGTCCAGTTGGGGGAGGTGGTCTCGGTAGGTCACTTGGGCTCCTTTCGTTGCTCAGCCACGCTTCCACTCCACCGGCCCGGCGGTGAGCACGTGACTGCCCAGCGGGCGTCCGAGCACGGCCTGCGCGTCGCGCGCGCAGGCCAGCAGCCGCTCTAGGTCCACGCCGGTCTCGTATCCCATCTCGTGCAGCATCGAGAGCAGGTCCTCGGTGGCGATGTTCCCGGTGGCGCCCTTGGGCACCGGGCAGCCGCCCAGCTCGCCGAAGGACGACTCGAAGGAGCGTACGCCCGCGTCGAGGGCGGCGAGGACGTTGGCCAGCCCCTGGCCGCGGGTGTTGTGGAAGTGCGCGGTCAGCTCGGCCTCGCCCAGCTCCTCGGGTGCGGCGGCGAAGAAGTCGCGCACCTGGGCGGGGTTGGCCATACCGGTGGTGTCGCCGAAGGCGATCTCCACGCAGCCGGCGTCGCGAAGGCGCCGGGCGATCGCGAGCACGCGCTCAGGGCCGACCTCGCCCTCATAGGGGCAGCCGAAGGCCACTGAGATCACCGCCTCGCAGCGCAGGCCCTCCTCGCGGGCGCGGGCGACCACGCGCTCGAAGCCGGTCAGCGATTGCTCCACCGACCGGTTGACGTTCCTCTGATTGTGGGTTTCCGAGGCGGAGAGGAACAGGTTGATCTCCTGAAAGCACTCACGCACCTCGAGGGCGTTGTCGAGCCCGCGCTCGTTGGGCACCAGCACGGTCACCGACACGTCGTCGGGTATGCGCGCGCGCCGCAGCACCTCGACGCCGTCGGCCAGCTGCGGGATCACATCGGCCCGCACGAAGCTCGTGACCTCAAGGCGCCGTAGGCCGGTGGCGGCCAGGCACTCGACCAGGCGGATCTTGTCGTCGGTGGCGATCACCTCGGGCTCGTTCTGGAAGCCGTCGCGCGGGCCCACCTCGCGGATAGAAACGCGCTTCGCGCACCGCTCAGATTCTGGCAAGCCCCCCGCTCACGCCAAGCGCCTGCCCGGTGATGTACGAGGCGTCGTCGGAGGCGAGGAAGGCGATCGCCGCGGCCACCTCGTCGGGCTGGCCGAGGCGCTGGAGGTTGGTGGCGCCCACCATGTTCTCGACCAAGCGCTTGCCCCGGTCGCCGAGCGCCTCCGGGGCCGCCATCAGCAGCGGGGTCTCGATCGGTCCGGGGGCCACGGCGTTGGCCGTGATTCCGTAGCGCCCGTTCTCGATGGCGAGCGCCTTGGTGAACCCGATCACGCCGGCCTTGGCCGCGGAGTAGATCGCCGACCCACTGGAGCCGACCCGGCCCGCCTCCGACGCGGTGTTGACGATCCGCCCCCGGCGGCGCGCCTGCATACCTGGCAGCACCGCGTGGGTGACCGCGATCACCCCGCGCAGGTTCACGGCGAGCACGCGGTCCCAGAGCGCGGGGTCGGTGTCGGTGAACCAGCTCCATTCGTCGTAGCCCGCGTTGTTGACCAGCGCGTCCACGGGCCCGAGGTCGCGCTCGGTGGCCTCGACCGCTGCCCGGATCGAGCTCTCGGAGCGCACGTCGAGCTCGTAGGCGCCGCCGGATATCTCGTCCGCGACCACGCGCGCGCCGTCGGCGTTCATGTCGGTCACGGCCACCTGAGCGCCCTCGGCGGCCAGGCGGCGGCAGGTGGCCGCGCCGATGCCCGACGCTCCCCCGGTCACGAGCGCTGTGCGTCCTTCGAGGCGCAAACCGGGGCCAGCCTATCCGTAGGATGCGCCGCGTGGCGGTGCGCATCGGATACAAGGCCTCGGCCGAGCAGTTCGATCCCGTGACCCTGCTCGACTTCGCCATCGAGGCCGAGCGCTCCGGTCTCGAGATCGTGGCGATCTCGGACCACTTCCAGCCGTGGCGCCACACCGGCGGCCATTCGCCGGCCGCGCTGCCGTGGCTGGCCGCCGCCGGCCAGCGCACCGAGAGCGCCCTCATCGGCACCAGCGTGCTCACCCCCACGCTGCGCTACCACCCGTCGGTGATCGCCCAGGCCTTTGCCACCTTGGGCTGCTTCTCACCAGGGCGCGTCTTCCTCGGGGTGGGTACCGGCGAGGCCATGAACGAGACCCCGGTCACCGGCGGTGAGTTCCCGGGCCGAAAGGAGCGCCGCCTGCGCCTGGCCGAGGCCATCGAGCTGATCCGGCTGCTTTGGGCAGACGAGCGCGTGGACTTCGACGGCGACTACTACCGCACGCAGAAGGCGACGGTCTACGACCGCCCCAGCGAGCCCGTACCCATCTTCGTGGCCGCCTCGGGTCCGCTCGCCGCGAAGCTCGCGGGCCGCGTGGGCGACGGCTTCATCTGCACCAGCGGCAAGGACGAAGCCCTCTACGACGAGCTGCTGGGCAAGGTGGCCGAGGGCGCCGAGGGCGCCGGCCGGGATCCCGCCGCGATCCGGCGCATGATCGAGGTCAAGGTCTCCTACGACCGCGACCGCGAGAAGGCATTCGCGAACACCCATCCCTGGGCCGCGCTGGCGCTCAAGCCCGAGCAGAAGGAGGGCATCGAGGATCCGCTCGAGATGGAGCGGGTGGCCGACGCCAATCGTCGACCAGGCGCCCTCGCGCTTCATCTGCTCCGACGACCCGCAGGAGGTGGTGGAGCGCATCGCGGCCTACGCCGACCTCGGCTTCGAGGACCTCGTGCTCCACGCTCCCGGCCCGGACCAGATGCGCTTTCTCGAGCAATTCCGTGAGGACGTGCTGCCGCTCCTGCGGGATAGGGTCTGACCGACATGGCGAACTCTCTGCAGGGACGCACCATCTTCATGTCCGGCGGCAGCCGGGGCATCGGGCTGGCCATCGCCGTGCGCGCCGCCCAGGACGGCGCCCGGGTGGCGCTGATGGCCAAGACGGCCGAGCCCCATCCGAAGCTGCCGGGCACGATCTACACCGCCGCCGAGGAGATCGAGGCCGCGGGCGGCGAGGCGCTGCCGATCATCGGCGACGTTCGCGACGCCGAGGGTGTCGAGAGCGCGGTCGGCCAGGCCGCCGAGCGCTTCGGCGGCATCGACATCGTGGTCAACAACGCCAGCGCGATCAACCTGGCCCCCATGGGCGACCTCGAGGTCAAGCGCTTCGACCTCATGCAGCAGATCAACTCCCGCGGCACCTTCGTCGTCACCCGCGCCTGCCTGCCCCACCTGCGCGAGTCCGACCACGCGCACGTGCTCACCCTGTCGCCGCCCCTCTCCGCCGATCCGCGCTGGCTGCGCGGCCACAGCGCCTACACGCTCTCCAAGATGGGCATGACCATGCTCACCCTCGGCCTGGCCGCCGACGAGACCGAGCGGGGCGTAGCCGCGAACTGCCTCTGGCCGCGGACCATCATCGCCACCGCGGCCGTCCAGAACCTGTTGGGCGGCGATGAGGCCATGATCCGCGCCCGCACGCCGGAGATCATGGCCGATGCCGCGCGCGAGATCCTGGTGCGCGACCCGGGTGACTGCACGGGCAACACCTTCCTCGACGACGAGGTGCTGGCGGAGGCCGGGATCCTCGACCTCGATCGCTACTCGGCCTCCGACGACGCCGAGCTCGCGCTCGACCTGTTCGTGGACGGCTGGCCCGAGCCGGCGGCCTCGTCGGCCTGAGCTCACAGACGACGGTGACGGTCGTCGTGTTGGCGGGGGGAACCGGCGGTGCCAAGCTGGCTCGCGGGCTGCTCGACGTGACCGGCGACCTGGTCGTGGTCGCCAACTCGGCCGACGACACCGAGGCCTACGGGGTGCACGTGGCTCCCGACCCCGACCTCGTGACCTACTGGCTGGCCGACCGCATCGACGAGCGCGGGTACGGGGTGCGGGGCGACACGTGGCAGGTGATGGACGCGCTCGAGGACGCCGGCGAGCCGACGTGGTTTCGGCTGGGCGACCGGGACCTGGCCATGTGCCTCCTGCGCACCCGGCGGCTGCGGGACGGAGCGCGCCTGACCGAGGCGCACGCCGCGGTGGTCGACGCCCTCGGAGTGCCAGCACGGGTATTGCCGATGAGCGACGAGCCGGTGCGAACCTGGGTGAGCCACGGCGGGCGAGCGATGCCGCTGCAGGAGTACCTGATCGTGGCGGGCGCCGCCGCGCCCGTGGAGGGGGTGGAAATGCGCGGGCTCGACTCGGCCCGGCCCAGCGCCGACGTTCTCGCCGCGATCGAGCAGGCCGATCTGATCGTGATCGGCCCTTCGAATCCGGTGATCTCGATCGGGCCGATCCTCGATCTGCGGGGGATGCGCGACGCCCTGGTTGCCGCCCGCGCCCCCGTGGTGGCCGTGAGCCCCTTCGTGGGCGGGCGCACGCTCAAGGGCCCGACCGACCACTTCTGCGCCTGGGCGCAGATCGCGCCGAACGCGGGGGGCATCGCCCGGGCCTATGCGGGGGTGATCGACGCCATGGTCGCCGACGAGGCCATCGACGGGCTGCACGGCGTCGTGACCGACACCCTGCTCGACACCCCCGAGCGCAGGCGCCGCGTGGCCGAGGAGATCATCGTGCTCGGAACTAGTCTCGCGGGATGAGCACGCTCGCCATCCTCCCGGTGAAGGCCTTCGGCGCGGCCAAGCAGCGCCTCACGCCCGCGCTTCCCGAAGCATCGCGCGCGGAGCTTGCCCAGGCGATGGTGTCCGACGTGCTCAACGCGCTGGCGCGCACATCGGGTCTCGACGGGGTGGCGGTGGTCACGGCCGACGAGCGCGCCGCCGCCGCGGCGCGGCAGTCAGGAGCCGACGTGGTGCTCGACACCGAAAGAGCCGGACAGTCGGCGGCGGCCACGCTGGGCATCCGTCATGCCCTGGCCCATGGGTTCGAGCGCGTTCTGCTCGTGCCCGGGGACACCCCGCTGCTCGCTCCGGCCGAGCTGGAGGCGCTGATGGCCCGCGCGGACGCCGAGCAGCTCGGAATCGTCGTGGTGCCCGATCGCCACGGCGAGGGCACCAACGCATTGCTGCTGCGGCCGCCCGACGCCATCGCGCCGAGCTTCGGCCCCGGCAGCCGCCGGCGCCACGTCGAGTCCGCCCGCGCCTCCGGCAAGGCCCACGCCGTGGAGGCGCTCCCCTCGCTGGTACTCGACATCGACACGGGAGACGACCTCGATGCGCTCGTGCGAGTGCTCGAGAGCAGCCCTGGCGAAGCCGGTCATACCCGCGGCGCCCTTCGCCGCGCGGCCCTCCCGGTCTAGACGGCATGGCCGCCGCGGACGAGATGCTCGTGCGTGCCCTCGAAGCACTTCCCGAGGTGCTGCCGGGCGACGACCTCGCGGGACTGATCGCCGCGGCCGCCCCGGCGGATCTCGCCGGCGGTGACGTGATCGTGGTAGCTCACAAGGTGGTGTCCAAGGCCGAGGGCCGCCTGCGGCGCCTGGCCGAGATCGAGCCGGGCGAGCGGGCAAGCGAACTGGCACGCGAGCACGGCAAGAACCCGCGGCTGGTGCAGGCCGTCCTCGACGAGTCGGCCGAGGTGCTGCGCGCTCACGCCGGGACCTTCATCTGCCAGACCCACCACGGCTTCGTGTGCGCCAACGCCGGCATCGATCAGTCCAACGCGTCACGCGAGGGCGAGCTGGTCCTTCTCCCCAGCGATCCCGACGGGTCGGCTCGCCGCCTCCGCGCTGCGCTCGGCGAGGCCCTGGGCCTGCGCCCAGCCGTGGTGATCGCCGACTCGTTCGGCCGCGCCTGGCGCCTGGGCCAAACCGACGTCGCGCTCGGCGTGGCCGGGCTCCAGCCCGTCGATGCCTGGGCCGGCCGCCCGGACGCCTACGGGCGCACGCTGCATGCCACGGCCATCGCCATCGCCGACGCCGTGGCCGGCGCCGCCGATCTGGCCCGGGCCAAGGACTCACGCCGGCCGGTGGTGCTGGTGCGCGGGTTGGAGCGCTTTGTCACCCGTGCGGACGGGCCCGGCGCCGCCGCGCTGCGCCGCCCTCGCGAGCTCGACCTGTTTCGATGAGCCTGCCCGATTGGCGCCGCCCGGCGACGAAGCTCCCTAGCATGCGGGACCACATGGCCATTCAAGGGGTTACTGAAGTCCGTCTGTTGGACAACTACATCGGGGGCGCCTGGACGCCGACGTCGTCGACCGAGGCGCTCGACGTGGCCAATCCAGCCACGGGAGAGACGCTGGCCCGGGTTCCGTTGTCCTCGACCGCGGATCTTGATGCCGCGGTCCACGCCGCGCGTGAGGCGCTGCCGGCCTGGCGAGCCGTGAGCGTCATCGAGCGCGGGCGGCGCATGTTCGAGCTGCGGGCGGGCCTCGACGCGCGCCGCGAGGAGCTGGCCCGCTCGGTCACCACCGAGATGGGCAAGACGATTGCCGACGCCCGCGCCGAGGTCGCCCGCATGATCGAGATGGTCGAGGCGGCGTGCGCGGTTCCGACCACCATGCAGGGGCGGATCATCGAGGACGTGTCGCGCAACGTCGACGCCGAGACCGTGCGCCAGCCGGTTGGGGTCTGCGCGGCGATCGTGCCCTTCAACTTTCCCGCCATGGTTCCGTTCTGGTTCCTGCCCTTCGCGATCGCGTGCGGCAACACGTTCGTGCTCAAGCCGTCGGAGCTGGTGCCGCTGACGCAGCAGATCGCCTTCGAGGTGCTCGACTCCCTCGAGCTTCCGCCCGGGGTGGTCAACCTCGTGAACGGCGACCGTGAGGTGGTGGAGGCAATCCTCGATCACCCTGGCATCGACGCCGTGTCCTTTGTCGGCTCGGCGCCCGTGGCCCGGATCGTCTACGAGTCGGCGGCCAAGACCAAGAAGCGCGTTCAGGCACTCGGCGGCGCGAAGAACCACATGGTGGTGATGCCCGACGCGGTGATCGAGAAGACGGTGCCGGGCATCATCGGCTCGGCCTTCGGGGCCGCCGGGCAGCGCTGCATGGCCGGATCGGTGGTTGTGACGGTGGGCAAGGCCCACGACCGGCTGATGGCGCCGCTCTGCGAGGCCACCGAGGCGCTGCGGGTGGGCGACGGCAACGACGAGACCACCGAGGTGGGTCCCGTGGTCTCACCACTGGCCCGCGACCGCATCCTGCAGGCCATCGACCGGGGCGTTAGCGACGGGGCCCGGCTGGCCGTCGACGGTCGCACCCCCGCCGGCGAGGGCCTCGACCCAGGCGGTGCGTACGTCGGCCCCACCATCCTCGATCAGGTCGATCCCGACTCCGAGATGGTCCGGGAGGAGATCTTCGGGCCCGTGCTCTCGATCGTGAACGTGGAGAGCCTCGACGAGGCGATCGACGTGGTGAACGCGAGCAAGTTCGGCAACGGCACCTCGATCTTCTCCGAGTCCGGCGCCTCGGTGCGCCGTTACCGCCACGAGGTCGAGGCGGGCATGATCGGCGTGAACATCGGCGTGGCCGCGCCCGTGGCCTTCTTCCCCTTCTCGGGCTGGAAGGACTCCTTCCTCGGCGACCTCCACGCCCACGGGCCCGATGCCGTCGACTTCTTCACCCGCAAGAAGACCGTGACCAGCCGCTGGTTCTCCAGCGGCCAGGGCAGCGGCACCTACTTCGTCGAGCAGTAGCCGCGGGCGCTCATGTCCCGCGAAACGGCCCCGTGATCTCGTAGATCGCGCCGGGCCCGGGCTCGAGCTCGCTCGGGGCAAACGCGCGCTGGGAGGCGACGAACATGCGCCGCCCGCTCGGGTCGAAGGTCACGCCGGTCAGCTCCGAGCCGCGGTGCCGGGGGCCGGTGATGGACAGGAAGCGCGAGACGCTGCGGTCGCGCGCGATCACACCCATGTCGATCTCGTCGGTGGCGATGTCTTCGCACACGAACACCTCTCCACCGCGCGACCCCGTCAGCTGGTCCACGCGCAGTAGCGGTGCGTCGGCCGAGGCGAGACCGTCGTAAATCACGCGGATGCGCTCGCGGGGGATGTCGTAGGCGTGCACCCGGTGGTCGGCGGTGGTGGTCAGGTAGAGGGTGTCGCCTTCGAGCCAGAGCCCCTCCCCTCGCTTGAATCGCGTGCTGTGGACCACCTGCCGGCGGGTGCGCTCGCGGCGTGCCGATGGGTCGGGCACACGCACCCAGGTCATCCGGCTGCCGCTCTCCACTCGGGCGATCTCAAGCAGGCCGCTCGACAGGACGGGCCAGCGCTCGGGGGTGAAGCGGTAGAGGCCGCCGTCGACCAGGTCCTCGCTCAGGTAGATCCGCCGCCTGCGCGCGTCGACCGCCGCGGCCTCGTGCTTGAAGATCCCCATGGCGGCGTGCGCCACCGCCGGCCGTCGCCCGCCGGGGTCGCATTCCCAGACCCGACCGTCCTCCACCTCCTCGCAGGACAGCCAGGTGCCCCACGGGGTCCCTCCCCCCGAGCAGTTCTGGCTCGTGCCCGAGAGGATCCGGTAAGCGTCGCGCAGCTCGCCGCCGGGGCCGAAGCGAAGGGCGGATGCTCCGCCCTCGATGGTCTCGGAGTTCGACACGAGCACGAAGCCACCGCCGGACGCGGGGAAGCTCGCCATGCCGTCGGGGGCGAGATGCCATCGATAGCCCGTCGGGCCGGCCGGTTCGTTGCCGCGCGCCACCAGCCGCGAGCGAAAGCCGGGCGCCAGCCGGAAGCCATTCTCGTCAGGGCTCGCGAGCGGGCCGTAGCCATCTCCCCGGTGCAGCGGCCGTGACTGCGCGATGCCGAACAGGTCGTCCCAGAAGGCCGCCCCCAGCGACACGGCGGCCGCCCCGCCCAGTCCCAGGCCGATGAACTCGCGCCGGCGCATCCTCGCTCAAGACTGTCGCGCAGCCCGCGGACGCCAGTGAAGATCGTGCGAAATCGCTGTGACTAAGCCGCTACCGGTACTTCGTAGGAACGCCGGATCCCGTAGAGGGTGTCGCGCTCGGCGGCGGGGCGGCCCGCGGCGTGCGCCGCGGCCACCAGGTCGTGCGGCTCCAAGCGCACGCCGTGCTCGGAGCCGGCCATGCGTGAGATCGACTCCTCCATGAGCGTGCCGCCGAGGTCGTTGACCCCCCAGCGCAGCGCCTCGGTGGCGAGCTCGAGGCCCATCTTCACCCAGCTGGCCTGGAGGCTCGGTATCGACCTGCCGAGCGCGAGCCGGAAGGCGGCGGTGTGCTTGAGGTTCTCCTCGCGGGAGATCTCCTCGATCCCGTGCGTGCGCCCCAGCAGCGTGTGGAAGGGGATGAAGGAGAGCGGCACGAACTCGGTGAAGCCGCCGGTCCGCGCCTGGAGCTCGCGGACGACGCGCATATGCTCGGCCAGCTCCCACGGCTCCTCGATGTGACCGAACATCACCGTCACGGTCGAGCGCAGCCCGGCCGCGTGACAGGCCTCGATGATCTCCACCCAGCGGGCGACCGGCAGCTTGTTGGGCGAGATGCGCTGACGCACGCCGTCGTGCAGCACCTCAGCCGCGGTGCCTGGTGTGGAGCCCAGGCCGGCGTCCTCGAGCCGGGCGAAGACCTCGGCGAGGGGCAGCTCGGCGGCCATGGCGTCGACTTCCATCGGCGAGTAGGCGTGGAGGTGGATGTCGGGCGCCGTGCGCTTGGCCAGCCGCAGCCAGCCCTCGTAGTCCTCGATCGTCCACTCCGGGTGGATGCCGGACTGCATGCAGATCTCGCTGGCCCCGAACTCGACCGCCTCCTCCACTCGGCTGACGAAGTCGGCCTCGGAGTGCTCGTAGGCGTCGGGGGAGCGCCGGCCCTGACCGAAGCCGCAGAACGCGCAGCCGACCGTGCAGATGTTGGACACGTTGATGTTGCGGTTGACCACGAAGGTCACGGTCTCGCCCGCCAGCTCGCGGCGCAGCTCGTCGGCGGCCTGGCGCATGTCCTCGATGGCCTCGGGCCGGGTCTCGGCGAACAGCGCGGTCAGCTCCTCAGCGCTCAGCGGATGGTCGTCGCGCGCCCGGGCCACGGCGCCGGCGACCAGATCGCGGCGGATCGGCCGCTCCTCCCTGCGTCCTGATCCGCGCCGCGGGATGAAGCTCCAGAACTTCAGCTTGATGAGGTCGAGCACGCCCTGCTCGAGCCAGCCCGGGTCCATGTACTGCGGATACACGCACAGCCGCTCGGTCAGCGCGTAGCCGCGCGGCGCGAGCTCCTTGCGCATGCGGTGCACCGAGGGAAAGGGGTGCTCGGGCGAGATGTGGTCGCCGTTGGCCGAGAGCCCACCCAGGTCGGTGGCGCCCTCCTCCACCAGCGGCAGCCACCATTCCGAGAGGTTGGGCGGGATCTGCACGCCCACATCGGGCATCAGGCGCCGGCACTCACGCACCAGCGTGCGCATGTCGTCGAGGGTGATCGGCGTGGACCAGGCCGGGGCGGGCGGCTCGTCGCTGCGCCCGTGCTCGCCGCCATTCTGCGATTCGTCGGCGATCTGCGCCGGCTCGGCCCCGTAGTAGCGCGGGTGGGCCACGAAGTTCTGCAGGATGACCTCCTGGATGTGGCCGTGCTCGCGCTGCAGCTCGGCCAGCGCCTCCAGCGCCTCGATGCGCTCGGCCGGGGTCTCGCCGATCCCCACCAGGATCCCGCTGGTGAACGGGATGCGCAGCTCGCCGGCGGCCCTGATCGTCTCCAGGCGCACCGCCGGGTGCTTGGTGGGCGAGCCCTGGTGCACCACCAGGTCCGGGTTTATCGACTCCAGCATCAGGCCCTGTGAGGCGGTGACCTCGCGCAGCCGGGCGAGGTCCTCGCGCGACAGGGCGCCCAGGTTGGTGTGCGGCAGCATGCCCCGCTCCACCGCACGCTCGCAGGCCCACCCGACGTAGGAGGTGAAGTCGGCGTGGCCGTACTCCGCCAGCCGCGCGGCCACCTCCGCGTTGACCTCCGGCCGTTCGCCGGTGAGCACCAGCAGCTCCTTGGCGCCGCGGCGAGAGGCGTCGTCGAGGATCCCCTCCACCTCCGTGGGCGAGTAGAGGTGCGCCCGGTGCGTGGCGAACGCGCAGTACTTGCAGTAGCACTGGCACGTCCGCGACAGAGAGAGCGTGAAGTTGCGTGAAAAGGTGACCCGCCGCATCGGGTCCGGAGTGTACGGAGGGTCCCCGGCGGGCCTAGGGTTCGCCGCCGTGCGCCGAATGCTCCCTCTCCTGCTCGCCGCGGCCCTGCTGGCCGGGTGCTCGGACGACGCCGCGAATGAGCCGCTGACGCTGGCCCTCGACTTTCAGCCCAACCCGGCGCACGCGGGGATCTACGGGGCCGTGCGGCAGGGCGCTGAGGTGGAGGTGCGGGTGCCCTCGTCCTCTACCGACTCGCTCAAGCTGCTCGGCGCCGGCCGCGCCGACGTGGCGGTGGTGGACATCCATGATCTCGGCCTCGCCCGCCAGGCCGGCCGCGACCTGGTGGGGATCGGCGCGCTGGTCCAGCGACCGCTGGCGGCGGTGATCACGCGCCCGGGCGTCCGGCGCCCGCGGGATCTGGAAGGGCGGCGCGTGGGGGTGACCGGGCTGGCCTCCGACAACGCGGTGCTGCGCGCGGTGGTCGAGGCCGACGGGGGCCGCTTCGACCGTGTGGATCGCGTGACGATCGGCTTCTCGGCGGTGCCCAGCCTGATCGCGGGACGGGTGGATGCCGTGGTGTCGTTCTGGAACGTGGAGGGGGTGGCCCTGCGCGAGCGTGGCGTGAGGACCCGGGAGTTCCGGGTCGACGACTACGGGGCGCCGCGCTACCCGGAGCTGGTGCTGGTGACCTCGGGCGCGGCCTGGGAGGACGATCGAGAGCGCTACGAGACGTTGCTCGACGGCCTGGCCGATGGCACGCGCACGGCCCTCGCCGACCGCTCGGCCACCGTGGCCGAGCTGGTCGAGGCGTCGGGGGCCGATGAGGCACTGGTGCGGGCGCAGCTCGACGCGGTGGCCCCGGCGCTGCGGCCGCCCATCGAGCTCGATCGCCAAGCCCTGAAGGGTTGGGCCCGGTTCGACGCCCGGTTCGGGATCCTCGACCGGGTCCCCGATGTGCGGCGGGCCTTTCCTGAGCCCTAGGGCTCGAGGAGCGCTTCCACGAGCGCCGGGCCCTCGCGCGCCATGCGCGAGCGGGGCACCACTCGGGTGAAGCCCGCCGCCTCGGCGGCCTGGCGGACGTCCTGCTCCACGTGGGCGTAGAAGCCGAGCACCGGTACCGAGGCGCCGCCGGCCGCGGCCACGCGCGCCTCTGCGTCGTCGGTCAGGTCGACCACCAGGAGATCGGCCTCTGCGTCCGCGGGCAGCACCTCGTGACCGGCCCCCTCGAGCGCGCTGCGCAGGCGCGAGCCGAACAGCAGGTCGGGACACAGCAGGGCCACGCGGGCCACGAGCGCTACTGAGCCCGGCGCTGGCGGAATTCCTGGCGTACGGACTCCGGGCGGCCCCACATGTGGGTGACCTCGACCCGGCCCGAGCGCGCCTCGCGCACCACCATCTCCCCCTCGATGCCCTCGTTGTCGAGCAGGCCCAGCGTGCCCTGCACGGTTTCGGCGGCCGCGGCGTGGCCGAACTCCCGGGCCGCGCGCAGGCGCCAGTGCCAGTCGTGCTCGGAGTAGGGCATGGCGTTGACCTGGACGAGCAGAGTGGCGGCCTCGACGTAGCGGTCCTCGTCGAAGATGCGCAGGTCGAGCTCGAGCATGCTCCAGTCGGGGGGCAGCGAGTCGACTACGGATTGGAAATGCTCGGCGAGCGGCGCGATGCGCGAAGGCTA
Organism: uncultured Thermoleophilaceae bacterium; assembly: GCA_963728155.1. GTDB lineage: Bacteria > Actinomycetota > Thermoleophilia > Solirubrobacterales > Thermoleophilaceae > JACVRW01. Next base: position 348,289 of record CAVSJF010000004.1, read on the forward strand.
CTGCTCGATGCGCATGGCTCGCGCGAGCTGGTCGCCCAGAGCGTGGGCGCGCCCGTTCACGGTCACCGTCACCGGGCCGCCGAAGGGCTCGTGGCCTACCAGCTCCAGCTCGTCGCCGGGCGCGATGCCGCGACCCGAGAGGTAGCGCAGCATGTCCGGGTTGGAGTCGGAGACGCGGGTGAAGCGACCCCGCTCGCCCGGGCCGAGCTCGCTCAGGGCTCGGGTCGGGCCCTCGTCGATCTCGCCGTCGGCCGTGGGGATCGGATCGCCGTGGGGATCGTGGGTGGGGTTGCCGAGCTTGGCCGCGATCAGCTCCGACAGCTCCGGTGAGATCGCGTGCTCGAGCACCTCGGCCTCCTCGTGGACGCGATCCCAGGGCATCCCGAGCGCCTCGGCCAGGTAGAGCTCGAGCAGGCGGTGGTGTCGCAGTACCTCGAGCGCAAGGCGCTCGCCCGCGCGGGTGAGCCGGACGCCGTGGTAGGGCTCGCGTACCACCAGCCCCATCGATTCGAGGCGCTTGACCATCGCCGAGGCGGACGCCGGCGACACATCCAGCCGCTCGGCGATGGCCGAGGTGGACACGGGCTCATCGGTGCGCGTGCCCAGCGACCAGATCGCCTTGGCGTAGTCCTGGACGGCCTGGCTGGGCTCGGTTCGCGTTGCCATCAAATGCTCACCATCAGGCCGGTCACGTACATCAACACGAGCCCGCTGAGCAGCCCACCGACCACGAGCGGGCTCAGCAGGGGCTCACCGCCCTCGCGGTCGCGGATCGACGGCGTGATCTGGACGATCACCTGAGCGATGGCGCCGGCGCCGATGCCGAACATCAGACCGGCCACGCTCGGGTGGAAAGCCGAGGCGCCGATCCAGGCGCCCAGGACCGCGGGCGCGCCGGCCAGCAGGCCGAGGCCGGCCAGGCGCGACACGGACACCTTGCCCTCCCGCGCGGCCGGAGCGACGATGGCCAAGCCCTCGGTGGTGTTGTGCAGCGCGAAGCCCACCACCAGGGCGGCACCGAGCGCAAGCGAGCCCACCGCGTAGGCCGAGCCGATCGCGAGACCCTCGCCGAGGTTGTGAAGGCCGATGCCGAGCGCCACGAGGAAGGCAGCGCGGTAGCCCGACTCCCCGCCGCTGCGGCGGCCGCGCAGCCACGCGTCGACCCCGGCCAGGGCGAGGTAGGCGCCCACCGCCCCCAGGAACACAAGGGCAGCGCCGCCGAACACCGCCGGCCCCTCGCCCGCCAGCTCGGCGCCCTCGAGCAGAGCCTCGATGCCGAGGAAGGCGAGCAGCCCAATGGTCAGGGCCATGAGGAACCGCATCCAGCGGGCGTCGATGGTCCGCATCCAGGGCAGCCAAAGCATGCCGATGGCCACCGGGATCACGCCCACGTAGATGCCGATCAGGGCCATCAATCCGTAGAAGCCGAGGTCGGCGTTGGGGCTCTCGGTGGCGGCCTCGATCTCGTGGGGGATCGTCGCGCCGGTGGACGTGAGCAGCGTTACCTCGTAGGCCTGACCCTCGATCCAGGGGTACTGCACGGTCACGCTGTCGCCGCCGAGACGGCCGATCCGGTCCTTGGACTGGGTGAAGTCGGCGAAGCCGTCGTTGACGATGGCCTGGCGGACCTCGACCGCGTCGGGGCCGTCGTTTCGCAGCTGCAGCTCGATCTCGCCCGGACGCAGGAGCGTGCGCTCCACGGCCAGATCCTCCACCGGCACGCCGACGCGGTCGAGCCCGGGCGCGTCGAGCGCCACGAACAGGCCGATCGCGCCGGCCAGGATCACCAGCGGAATCACCGCCGCGAGCCAGCGCGGCCGCCGCCGCTTCCGCTCAGGGGGCGCCGAGCTGGTGGCGGTGGCGGCGGGTTCCATCAGTCGACCAACCCAATTTCGAGGTCACCGGTGGCGCGGTGACCGAGCAGGTCAAGGACGCAGGTCCGAAGGCATGCTGAGCATGCCGAGGGCCGAGGACGCAGAGATGCGAAGGTCATCCGCGTCATCCGGTGACTTCGAAGAAGCCCATCCAGCCTAACTCGGCGAACTCGGACACGTGGGCGTGGAACATGTACTTGCCGGTGTAGGGGAAGCGCAGCTCGAGGATCCCGCGCTCGCCCTGGCCCTGGATCACCGTGTCGGTGAAGTCACGCGGCTCGAGGCGCGTGCCGGTGGGGTAGTAGTCGAAGAAGTTCGCGTGGATGTGGAACGAGTTGAGGAGGTCGTACTCGAGGGTGTTGACCAGGTAGATCCGCACCAATTCGTCGCGCTTGACCATCACGGGCTCGTCCATGTAGGCGAAGGCCACCGTGTTGACCGCGTACACCTCGTTGGCGCGGTCGAAGTTGGTGTCGAACCCGTTCATGACCATGACGAGCTCGTCCGCGGCCGGGCGACCAGCCTTGGGATCGATGATGAACATGCCGTAGAGGCCCTTGGCGATGTGCTCGGCCAGCGGGGTCGAGTGGCAGTGGTAGAGGTGGAGGCCGAAGGGTGTCGCGTCGAACTCGTAGCTGGTCGACTCACCCGGGTTGATGTTGCCGGCGCCGATGCCGGGCACGCCGTCCTGTCCAGCGGTGTGGATGCCGTGGAAGTGCATCGTGTGCGGATGACTGCCGCCGTTGATGAAGTTGACCCTCAGCTTCTCTCCCTCGCGGGCGCGCAGGGTCGGCCCCGGCACACGGCCGTTGTAGGTCCAGGCGTCGTAGAAGACGCCGGGCGCGACCTCGATCCTGCGGTCCTCGGCCACGATCTCCCACTGGCGCACACCGTTGCGCACGATCGCCCTCGTCGAACTCGCGCAGAATCTTCTGCGGATCGAAGCCGTTGGCCTTCGGATCGACCCGGCCCTCGGCGCCCAGATGACCGGATCCGCGATGGGCGGCGTGCCCGTTGTCGATCGCCTCGTCGCGCGCCGAGGCGCTCTGGTTGTGCAGCCGCTGGTGAGGGACGAGCTCGTGCAACAGCGGGATCGTCGCCCCCGCCGCGGCCGCGCCGCCGATCAGCTTGCGGCGCGAAACCTGATTTTCCCACAACTTTCGCATCTGTTGCTATTAAAGCACGGTTTAGTCGAGGCTAATTTGGCTCAGAGGCATACTGGGCGGCGATGTCCCAGGAGAACCTCGAGCGCGTCCGCGAGCAGTACGCCCGCTACAACGCGGGCGAGCGGGCTCCCGGCCGCTGGTTCTGGCACGAGGATGCCGAATACCACACCGCCCGAGAGGATCCGGACCACGCCGCGCACCGGGGGATCGATGCGATCGGCAAGCTGTTCGCCGACTGGCTCGAGGCCTACCCCGACCTGAGGCTCGACATCCAGCAGGCCGAAGCACAGGGCGACAAGGTCTTCCTATGGATTCGCTTCACCGGACATGGAGCGGCGAGCGGAATCCCTCTCCACATGGAGTTGGCTCACGTTTTGACGCTCCGCGACGGCAAGGCGGCCAGCGTGGTTGAGTACACGAACCGCAGGGAAGCCCTGGAAGCCGTTGGGCTGTCGGAGTAGCCCGAGTACGATCGAAGGGTGATCGCCACCTCCGAGTACGAGTTGCTCAGCGAGTCGGCGGGCTCGATCGACCGCTCCGACCGGGCCAAGTTCGTGGTTCGCGGCGGCGAGGCAGCCGATTTCCTGCAGGGCCAGGTGTCCAACGACGTCGAGGCCCTGGAGCCCGGAACCGGCTGCTACGCGGTGGTGCTCAACCACAAGGGCAAACTGCGCAGCGACCTGCGAATCCTGCGCGGCGAGGACTTCTTCTGGCTCGACACCGAGGCGATCGGCCACGCCGGTGCTGGCCCACATGCTGCGCACCTACGCGCTGGGGCGCGACGTGCAGTGGGAGGACGTGACCGAGAGCCGCGCGCTCGTGTCGGTGATCGGGCCGGCGGCGCTGGAGCTGTTCGAGGGGTCGGAGAACTCGTTCGCCGAGCGCGACGGCCGCATGTACGTGGCCACCGCGCTGGGTGTCGACGTGATCGGCGAGCCGGGGCTGGACCTCGGCTTCGAGGCCGTGTCCGAGGAGGCCGCCGAGTGCGCGCGCATCGAGACCGGCCGGCCCCGGCTGGGCCTCGACATGGATGCCGAGACGATGCCCCAGGAGGCGGGCATCAACGAGCGCGCGGTGAGTTTCACGAAGGGCTGTTACGTCGGCCAGGAGACGGTGGCCCGCCTCCACTACCGGGGCAAGCCCAACCGGCATCTGCGCGGGCTGCGCCTGGCCGAGCCGGCGCCGCGGGGCGAGGACATCCTGCTCGGGGAGAAGGTCGTCGGGCGCCTCGGCTCAGTGTGCGTCTCGCCGCGATTCGGCCCCATCGCTCTCGCGCTGGTGCGCCGCGAGGCGTCCCCGGGCGACACCGTCACCGTGGCCGGCGCCGAGGCCGAGGTGGTCGCGCTGCCGTTTGCCGACCGGTAGTCGGTTAGGGTCCGGATCATGGGGGCACGAAGCCGGGTTGTGTGTGCGGTGGCTCTCGCTGCGCTGCCGGCGGTGGCCGGGTGCGGCGACGAGGACTTCGCGAACGATCCGCGCCCGCCGGTTCCGGTAGGGCTGACCGGCGTGATCCAGGATGACCGGGTCACGGTCTCGCCGTCGAGCGTGGGCGCCGGCCAGGTGACCATCACGATCTCCAACCAGACCGACGGACCCAAGACGATCACCCTCGAGGGCGCCGAGGGCGGGTCGGCCAAGGAGACGGTCGGTCCGGTCGGGCCGCTCGACACCGGCGAGATCACCCGGACGCTCGAGCCCGGGAGCTACGAGGTGCGCGCCGGGTCCGAGCGGGCGGTGCGCCGGCCGATCGCTCCGGCCAAGCTCACCATCGGCGAGGAGCGCGCAAGCTCGTCGGGCGACCTGCTGCTGCCCTGATCGCCCTGAGCGGGGACCTCAGGCTCAGAAGCTGAAGCTGGGCTGGTCCTCTTCTTCTTCGCCCGGCGCGGGCCGCGGCGTGGCCGCGCCCTCTTCCGCCGGGCGGACCAGGATGTCGATCTCCTGGAGGTGGCCGCGAACGCGGCCGGCCATTGCCTCGACCAACCCGTAGGCCTTATCGATGCTCGACTTGGCGCCCGTGAGCTGCGCCTTGACCTTGCGCTCCTCGGCCAGTGCCCCGAGCGCCCGCTCAACGGTGTCGCGAAGGGCGCCGGCGTCGATCCCGTCGGCGTCGGAGCGCTTCATCAGCACCCGGGCGCGGGCCAGCCGGTAGCCGAGCTCGAGCGCCAGCGTCCCGGACTCGGGGTCGAGCGTAACCACCAGCTTGTCGCCGTTGTACTCGCGCAGCGGCTCGAGCTTGGCCGGGACCTCCTCCTCCGTGGGCACCACCAGCACGGCGAAGTCGGCCGAGCGTTCGGCCATCGCCTTGTCGAGCTCCGCCAGGGCGGCCGGGCTCGAGAGCTTGCGGTCCTTGGCCTCGATGACCACGCGGCCGCGCGCCGGCCCGTTGCAGCCGTCGATCGCCACCACCACGTCGCCGACCTTGCCCGTGGCCTCACGCAGGTCGCCGACCGCCTCCGCGACATCGCCCTGCGAGATCGCGATGCGGTCGAGGGCCTCGAACACCGACTCCTCGAAGGTACGCCCCTTGGCCGTGCCCCTCTCGCGCTCGGCGCCGACCTCCTCGAGCTTGTCCTTCTCGTCGCGCAGCGCCTGCAGCTCCTTCTGGAGCTCGCCCAGCTTGCCCAGCAGGGCGCGCTGCGTGGCGTCCGAGCGCCCCGCGGCCTCGTTGATAGATCGCACGGCCGCGGACTTGAAGTCGGCGAGCGGATTGCGGTCGTCGGACGAGGAGAACTGGCGGACGAGGTCCTCACGCGACTTGGTGAGCGTCTCGGCCACGGCCTCGCGCACGCGGTTCTGCACCGACACCGCGCTGCCGTCGCCGAAGCGGCGCTCGAGCTCCTTGGCCAGCTGGCCGTCGTCCTCGCCGAAGACCTCGGCGAACTGGGTCTCGAAGAACTCGGCGATCGTGCGCGCCTTGTCGGCGAACTCGACCTGCACGTCCTTGGACGCCTTCTCGAACTCGGTCTTGACGAACTCGGCGTTGGCCGCCGCCTGCTCGCGGTCGAGCACGCGCGCGCCGATCTCGACGGCGTCGCGCACCGCCTTGACCGGGTCGTCGCCGTTGCTCTCGCGCTCCTGGACGAGGCGAACGGCGCAGCGATCTTCGACGACGAGGCCGTCGATGACCACGCGATCGCCGAGCGTGCGGACGTGGGGCGGCCGGAGAGGGGTTGCAGCTTCCATATAGGTACCTGGTCGCACGGTACGGCTCCGACCTGACGGAACGGGCGAGATCTTGCTCAGCCGGGCAGCCAGGAGGCGGGAAATACGCGGGGGCAGCCGGCCCGGATACGACGGCGCGACGCGGCGCGCGTGCTCGAGGACGGGACGGCCCTCCATCAGCGGCCGGAGATCCTGCTCGCCCCGTTGAGAGCGGCGGCCGCCGCGACGATCGGGGCGGCCACGCGCTCGGCCACGGCCACCGGGATGGGGTTGCGAGCGCCCTCCAGATAGGTGGCGATCGTCGAACGATCGCGCTTGAGCGCGGCCCACACCAGGCGGCGCGCCGCGCGGTGGGGGAGGCCGAGGCCTGGGGCGATACCGCCCTGCAGCCCGTGCCGGCGCTCGGCATCGGCGGGAAACAGGGGCGGCTGCGGGCGAATGGCGTCCAGAGCCAGCGCGATCTCGCGCGTGCCCTGGACCCGTCGGCCGTCGAGGCGCAGAGCGGGCACGGTCGAGCTCGGGAAGCCGAGCGCCCGGACGAGGGCTCGGTGCGTGACGGCCACGAGGTCGATGCGGCGGTATCTGATGCCCTTGTGGCGCAGCATCAGCTCGGCCGCCAGCGAGCGGTGCGACGCCGGAACGCCGAAGAGAGTCGCGCTCATCGGCCGCGATCCTACGCCAGTAATCTCCCCCACCATGGCCGTCGACCTGACCAAGGTGACCGAGCTCGACGTCGAGCCGGGCACGCTTCCCGAGAGCATGGCCGCCTGGGTGATCCGCGAGGAGCGGGAAGGCGAGCCCGAGGACGCGTTCCAGCTCGAGGAGATCGAGGTTCCCGAGCCGGGCGCCCTCGAGGTGATGGTGCGGGTGATGGCGGCGGGCGTCAACTACAACAACGTGTGGGCGGCGCTCGGCGAGCCGGTCGGAGTGTGGCGCTATGGCGACCATCCGCAGTACGGCCACCACATCGGCGGTTCGGACGCCTCGGGGGTCGTCTGGAAGGTCGGTCCGGGTGTGACCCGGTGGAAGCCGGGCGACGAGGTCGTGATCCACTGCAACATGGCCTCCTACGAGGACCCCGAGGTGCACGGCCTGGACCCGCTCGCCGCGCCCTCTCAGAAGATCTGGGGCTACGAGACCACCTGGGGCTCCTTCGCCCAGTTCACCAAGGTCCAGGCCCAGCAGCTGCTGCCGCGCCCGCAGAACCTGACCTGGGAGGAGGCGGCCTCCTACGGCCTCGTCTACTTCACCGCCTACCGCATGCTGATCGACCAGTGCGACATCCAGGCCGGCGACCGCGTGCTCATCTGGGGGGCGGCGGGCGGTCTCGGGGTGTTCGCCGTCCAGATCGCCGCCCTGGCCGGCGCCCACGCAGTGGGCGTGGTCTCCTCCGCCGAGAAGGGCGAGCTGGTGAAGAAGCTCGGCGCCGTCGACTACATCGACCGCAACGAGTTCGCGGGCATGATGCGCAAGGGCGGGGAGTCGGCCGACGAGGAGAAGGCCCGCTTCAAGGTCTCGCGGGAATTCTCCAGGCGCGTGAAGGCGATCCTCGGCGACGCTCCCGACATCGTGTTCGAGCACGTCGGCAAGGCCACGTTCCCCACCTCGGTGTTCGTGGTCAAGACCTTCGGCAAGGTCGTGATCTGCGCCGGAACGACGGGGTTCGAACTCGACTTCGACGTGCGCTACTTGTGGATGCGCCAGAAGCAGATCATCGGCTCCCACTTCGCGAACGCCTACGAGTGTCACCGGGCCAATCAGCTGATCGAGTCGGGCCAGATCCGGCCCGTGCTGTGGCGCACGCTGGGCTTCGACGGCGTGCCCGAGGCGCATCAGCTCATGCGCGACAACAAGCACCTGGGCAAGATCGCCATCCTGGTCGGCGCCGAGAAGGAGGGCGAGGGCAGGACCGCGGAGGGACCCGGCGCCATCTACGCTGAGGTGGGCGCATGATCTGCGTGATGATCAAATGGGTGGCCAATCCCTTCCGCGGCGACAAGTTCGCCGAGGGCTGGCGCCCGGCGGCCGAGATGGCGCTCGATTTCGGCGCCACCACCTGGAGCTTCTACCGCGCCAACGACGGCCGGCTCGACTTCCTACAGACTGCGACCTTCCCCACCAAGGCCGCCTGGGAGCAGTACTGGTACTCGCCGGAGATCTCCGAGAAGCGCACGGAGCTGGCGGGCTACTACCAGGTGCCGCTGCTGCCGAGCTTCCACGAGATCGTCGGCGAGGGCGCGGTCAAGCCGGAGCTCAGCTCTCGCTAGCCAAGTGGCGCTGCTGGCGCTGGATGGCGTACAGGATCGCGCGGCGCAGCTCGTTGGAAGTGGTGGCTCCCTTCCACAGGTAGTCCTGCGCCCCCTCGCGCATGGCCTCCATGGTCAGCGGCTCGTCCTTGTCTGGCTGAGGATCACCACGGGCACGTCGGGCGCCGTCGCCTGTAGGAGCTCGAGGGCCTCGAGGCCGTCGGCGTCGGGGAGCCCCAGGTCCAGCAGAACGCAGTCGACGTAGCCCTGGCGCAACCGCTCGGCGCCGTCGTGGGCCAGGTGGGTGCGCTCCACCTTGAGGTCGCGCCCGAAGGTGGCCTTCAGCATCTCGACCACCAGCAGGCCGTACTCCGGGCTGTCCTCGATCACCAGAAGGCTGTGCAGGGACGGTCCCACCGCAGCCCCTTGATCGGCCCGCGCTTTGGAAACTTCAGCCCTGCTCGAGTGGCGCCATGGTCAGGCCATGGTCGCGCAGCATCTCCCAGTAGTGCTCGGCCAGCTCCTGGTTTCCCGACCAGACGATCGCCCGGCCGGTGTTGTGGATCAGGTTGGCCAGCGCCATGCCCTGCTCGTAGGACACGCCGGGCAGAATCGAGGAGAGAGCTCCGGCCACGCCCTCGAAGGTGTTGTGGTCGTCGTTGAGCACGATCACGCGCCAGTTGCCGCCCATCCCCGTGCCCGGGCCGCCCGCGCGCGGCTTCTCGACCGTCTGCATGCGACCGCTACTCCGCCCTCTTGCGCCAGTAGCGCTCGAGGCCCTGGTAGAGCTGATCCGGCGGCGCGGCCTGCTCGAACGCCTCGACCGTGGCCGGGTCGGTGGCCTCGGCCAGGCTCGTCTCCAGCTTGGCGATGAAGCGCTCCTCGCCATCCAGGCGCGCCGAGTCGGCGGACTCGACGAGGGCGTGGCGCACGCGGTGGAGGTGCTCGGCGACGTCGGTCACCTGACCGAAGTGCGTGAGCCCGAGCGACTGCGGGTTCCAGGACGCGACGGTGTGCAGCGAGTCGAGCCACGCCTCCACATCGATGTCCGGCGGAGGCGTGGGCGCCAGCGTGAGCGCGTACGGAGGAAGCCGAACTCCCGCCACGTCGCCCACGTAGGCGTCTCCGGAGGCCTCGTGCAGGTAGCTGACGTGGTGCGAGGCATGGCCGGGGGTGTAGGCCACGCGAAAGCCCTCCACCGTCTCGCCGCCCTCGAGCACGTGCAGGCGATCCTCGGGCACGGGCGCCACCTCGCCCCACAGCTCCCACATGTCGTCGCCGTAGAGGCGCCCGGCGCTCTCCAGCAGCTTGGTGGGGTCGACGAGGTGCCGGGCGCCGCGCTCGTGAACGTAGACCTTCAGCTTCGGATAGCGCCGGCACAGAACGCCGGTGGCGCCCGCGTGGTCGAGGTGAATATGGGTGAGCAGCAACGCGCGAGGCTCCACGGGACCGAGCCGGTCGAGCAGCGTGTCAAGGCACGATGCGGGCCCGGGATCGACGATCAAGCCGTCGATCTCGAAGGCACAGATCACCCGGTCGCGGCCCAGGTGCAGGACATCTATCGCTCGTGACACAGGCACTCGACCATACAATCTGAAGGGTGAGTGAACACCGTCTGCCCGAGCGCGACTGCCCATGGGTGATGCGCACCTACGCCGGCCACTCGTCGGCCCGGGAGTCCAATGCGCTCTACCGGCGCAACCTGGACAAGGGCCAGACCGGGCTCTCGGTGGCCTTCGATCTGCCCACGCAGACGGGATACGACCCCGATCACGAGCTGTCGCGGGGGGAGGTCGGGAAGGTCGGCGTCTCGATCGCCCACAAGGGCGACATGCACGCCCTGCTCGACGGCATTCCCCTGGACGAGATGAACACGTCGATGACGATCAACGCGACCGCGGCCTGGCTCATGGCCCTCTACCTGACGGTGGCCGAGGAGAACGGCGTAGACCGCGGCGCGCTCCAGGGTACGACCCAGAACGACATCATCAAGGAGTTCCTCTCGCGCGGCACCTACGCGTTCCCTCCCGAGCCCTCGATGCGGCTGATCGCCGACACGATCGCCTTCACGGTCGACGAGGTGCCGAAGTGGAACCCGATCAACATCTGCTCCTACCACCTGCAGGAGGCCGGTGCCACGCCGGTGCAGGAGATCGCGTACTCCCTCTCGACCGCCATGGCCGTGCTCGACCGGGTCCGCGATCGCGTGCCGAGCGAGACCTTCCCGCGCGTGTTCGGGCGCATGTCCTTCTTCGTCAACGCCGGCATCCGGTTCATAGAGGAGCACGCGAAGCTGCGCGCGATGGGACAGCTCTGGGAGGAGCTCGGGCGTGAGCGCTATGGCGTCGACGACGACCGCTACCTGCGCTTTCGCTACGGCGTCCAGGTGAACTCGCTGGGGTTGACCGAGGCCCAGCCGGAGAACAACATCATCCGCATCGTCCTCGAGGCGCTCGCGGTGACGATGGGGCGCTCGGCGCGCGCCCGGGCGCTGCAGCTGCCGGCCTGGAACGAGGCCCTCGGCCTGCCCCGCGCCTGGGACCAGCAGTGGTCGCTGCGCATCCAGCAGATCCTGGCCTACGAGACCGACCTGCTCGAGTACCCGGACGTCTTCGAGGGCTCGAAGGTGATGGAGGCCCTGACGGGCGAGCTGGTGGCGGGCGCGCGCGAGGAGATGTCGGCCGTGGCCGAGCGCGGAGGCGCGGTGGAGGCCGTGCCCTACATGAAGACCCAGATGGTCGAGTCGCACCGCGAGCGGGTGCGCAGGATCGAGTCCGGCGAGATGAAGGTGGTGGGCCAGAACGTGTACACATCGGCGGAGCCCTCGCCGCTCCAGGAGGGCGAGGACGGTGGGATCCTGCACGTGGACGCGGCGGTCGAGCGCTCGGCGATAGAGGCCGTGGAGCAGTGGCGCTCGGGCCGGGATGAGGCGGCAGTGGAGCAGGCCCTCGCGGCGCTCACCCAGGCCGCGGGAGATCCCGAGGAGAACCTCATGCCGCCCACGTTGGTCGCGGCGCAGGCCGGGGCCACCACGGGGGAATGGGCCGGGGCGCTGCGTGACGTGTTCGGCGAGTACCGGGCGCCCACCGGGGTCGGCGACGCCGCCGCGGCTCCCTCCGACGACGCGCTGAGCGCGCTGCGCGATCGCGTCGAGCGCGTGTCCGAGGGCCTGGGCCGGCGGGTGAAGATCCTCGTGGGCAAGCCGGGCCTCGACGGCCACTCCAACGGGGCGGAGCAGATCGCCGTGCGCGCGCGCGACGCGGGCATGGACGTGGTGTACGAGGGCATCCGGCTCACGCCGGCCCGGATAGCGCGGACGGCGGTGGACGAGGGGGTGCACGTGGTGGGCCTGTCGATCCTCTCGGGCTCCCACGCCGAGCTCATCCCGATGGTGCTCGAGGAGCTCGAGGACGCGGGGGCCGAGGTCCCGGTGGTGGTGGGCGGGATCATCCCGCCCGCCGACGAGGCCGCTCTGCTCGAGGCGGGCGTGGCGCGGGTCTACACCCCGAAGGACTTCGAGGTCAGCCGCATCATGGGCGACATCGTCGACCTGGTGGCCGAACACCACGGCGTCGCCGCGGCACCCGCTTGAGCCAGTCGCCGCAGGAGCTCGGCGCGCGCCTGCGCGAGCGAGACCGCTCGGCGGCCCCGGCCGCCCTCAACCTGATCGAGGATCGCTCCGCGCGCGGGCGCGAGGCCGCCGCCTCGCTACTGGCCGAGGTCTCCCCCGCCGCCCTGGGCTACGAGGCTCCTGCTCATCTGATAGGCGTGACCGGGCCGCCCGGTGCGGGCAAGTCGACGCTGCTCTCCGCGCTCGTGACGTTGTGGCGCGAGGGCGGGCGCACGGTCGCCGTGCTGGCGGTCGATCCGTCCTCCAAGCGCTCGGGGGGCTCGCTGCTGGCCGACCGGGTGCGCATCGAGCACGATCCGCGCGACGACGGCATCCTCATCCGGTCGACGGCCGCCGGCGGCCGGCTGGGCGGCCTGGCCGCGGCCACGCGCGAGGCGGCCGAGGCTCTCGCGGCCGCCTTTGACATCGTGGTGGTGGAGACGGTGGGCGTGGGACAGTCGGAGACCGACGTGGAGGAGGTCTGCGACACGGTCGCCGTGGTGGTGCAGCCCGGCTCCGGCGACGTGCTGCAGTTCCTCAAGGCCGGGATCATGGAGGTACCCGACGTGCTCGTGGTGACCAAGGCCGACCTCGGCGACGCCGCCCGCCAGGCCCAGCGCGACCTGCGCTCGGCGCTGGCCGCGCTGGGCTCACGCGACGTGCCGGTTCACGCCGTGTCCTCGATGGCGCCGCCGGAAGGGATCGACGAGCTGGCCGCCGCGCTCGAGGCCCACCGGGCCGACACGAACCTGGACGAGCGCCGCCTGCGCTCGCGGCGCGCGTCGGCCCTACGGGAGCTGGTGGACGAGCACGGCGAGGGCGCCCTGCGTCGGATCGGCGGCCGCCGGGAAGCCGAGCGCCTGCTCAGCGCCCGGCCTCCCGGCGAATCGGTGTCCGACCTGCTCCGAGCCCTGGAGGCGAGGACATGACCCCCCGCAAGCGCGAGAGCCGGCCGCCGGCACCGTCGCTCCTCGGCCAGGTGGCCATCCTCCTCGCCGTGCTCGCGCTGGTCACGCTGATAGCCGAGCTGGCGGGCGCGGCCAACCTGGGCGTGGCGCTCAGCATCGGCGCGATCGCCTTCACGATCGCGCTCATGTACCTCATTGTCGGGCGCTGAACGCCGCCCGCGCCGATTGGGCGAACCTCAGGAGCAGGGCGAGGGGCTCGCCGCGTCCGGGCTCGGCGGCTCCGCGTAGCACCAGCCCGCCGGGCGCGGGAAGGCGCCGCTGCGCACGGGGCGCCCGCCCCTGAACTTCGAGCGGATGCCCTTCACGGACACGAGCCCGCCCCGTCCGCGCAGGCGCAGGAACAGCCACTGGTCGGCCCGCGGCAAGCCGGCCACGAGTACCCGCCCGTCGATCGACCAGGTCAACCCCTCCAGCGGGCCGAAGCCCCCGAGGCGCCTCCGCGGCGGCGCGCGGCGGCCGGTGGGCACCAGCAAGAGCTCGGTCGAGCGCGCGCCCGGGACGGAGGCGATCACCGCCAGGCGGCGGCCGCCCGGGGCGAGGGCCGATTCGCTGGCGACCAGCCCGCGTTCCAGCGGGATGCTGCGCAGCGGCCGCCCGCGAGCGTCGTAGACGCGCACGCTGCGCGCTGACACCGCGATCAGGCGCCGGCCCCCCGCGCTCCACCACAACTGGCGCGGGACGGGTCCGGGCGGAGTCCGGCCGACCAGCGACCGCGGCCGTCCTGCCGGATCGGCCGGTGCGATGAAGACACGGCGCCCGCGCGCGTAGGCCAGGACCTGACGGTTGACCGGCCGCCCGGGCTGCCACGCCGGCGCCGCCGCGCTCACGCCTCGTCGCAGCAACCAGCTCTCGGAGTTGTCCCCCACCGCTACGTAGAGGTCGCGGCCGCTTCGATAGGCGATGCGAAAGCCGTCGGGCGACCAGCGCGGCGTGGCCACCCGGGCCGGCGCGACCCGCGTCCAGCGCTCCTCACCGTCGGGCTCGAGCGCGGTCAGCCGCCTGCCCTCCGCCGCGATCACGAACAGGCCGCCGGGCGACCACGCGGCATCGCCAAAGGCGCCGAGGCGCCTGCGCGCCCCGTCGTCGCCCACAACCCATGGCCCGCTCTCGGCCACCACCAGCAGGCGCCCCTTGGCCGGCAGCGAGGCCAGCGCGGAGCGGGTGGCCTCGGGCGCGGGGGTCACCACATCCCCGATCCAGTCGCCCACCTTCGCGCCGGCCGGAGTCAGCAACAGTCCGAGCAGCAGTGCCGCGCTGGCCAGCGCGACGGCGATCCGCGGCCCGCGCCGGCGCCGGCTCGTCGCGGGACGAGCGGCGTGGTCGGCCGCGACCAAGTGCCAGGCCCGCCGCTCGGCGTCGGCGGCGCGAGGCGGGCGGGCTGCGTGCAGCTCGTCGCGCAGCCGGCGCTCGAGCTCCGTGCGCCTCACGAGGCCCCCTCCCCCTGATCCAGCTCCAGCGCGAGGCGGTCGAGCGCGCGGCGCAGACGGGAATTGACCGTGCCGCGCGGAACCTCGAGCAGCTTGGCGATTTCGCCGGGCGTGTACTCGAGCAGGTGGCGCAGCACCACGGCCGCCCGCTGGTCGGGATCCAGTGCGCCCAGCGCGGCGATCACATCGTCCGACCATCCCGGCGGGCGAGCGGGCGGGGCCTCGCGCTCGGCCGGCTCGGCCACCTCGCGACGGAGGGTTCTCGCCCGCGACCAGTCGATCGCGCGGTTGACCACGATGCGGTGCAGCCATGGCCCGAAGGGGCGGCGGCGATCGAAGCGGTCGAGCGCGCGGATCGCCGCCAGGAAGGCCTCTTGGGCGATGTCCTCGGCCGCCGCGCCGTCCTGCACGATCAGAAAGGCCGCGCGGTGGGCGCGGCTCCAGTGGGCACGAAACAGGGCCTCCATCGCCTCGTGCGACCCGGCCTGCGCCGCGCGGATCCAGGCGCGCTCCTGCCGTCCCGAGGGCCACTCAGGGAGCTCGCGCCCCGAGCGGGCCGCCGCGGTGAGATCGATTGCCGATGCGCGTGTCAGGGCAGCCACCATCCTCCTCGCTCACCCCCATACGGGCAACCGAGCTCGAGAGGTCCCGCCCTTGGCCGGTTTGACCCGGTTCAGCCGGCTGCGACGGCTGCGCGGGCGCGGGCGAGCGCCGCAGCCGCCTCGGCGCCGGTGGGGAATTCCGCCGTGCCGCCCCCGCGCAGCGTCAGCGCCCGGTGCACGGGCCCGGGGTCGGACAGCCGCTGGGCCGCCCACTCGGCGGCGTCGCGCTTGGACGCCCAATCCCCCACCTCGGCGTAGTGCCAGGCGCGGCAGGCGGCGAGGATGCTCGCCGCGTGATCGGGCTCCTCCGTGTCAAACCACTCGAGCGCCGACCTGAGCGCCTCGAGCACTGCGGGCCGAGGGATCTCACCGAGCATCGTGTGGAGGGGCGGACCCGCGAGCGGCGTGCTGCGCTCGCGTGCGATCGCCAGGTCGAGCAGGAACCAGTGAGCGGCCTCCGCCCCGGGGTCGAGGCCCACGTGGTCGGACGTGCCCTCGCCGGTGTTGAAATTGAGCTCGAACGGCAGCGGCCAGAAGGGCTCGGCCAGCAGGTCACGCCGGTAGACGACGAGCTCGAGCTTGCGTGCCGGGCAGGGCAGCCGTGAGTGGCTGAGCTGCTCGGCCAGCGAACGAGCCGACCGCTCGCCCATGGCGCGCTCGACCACCACCGCGACGTCGACGTCGCTGACCCCGGGCTCGATACCAGCCCGCGCCGGCCGAGCCCACCAGCGTCACGGCGACAAGCGACGGCCCGAGCTCGGCGCCGGCCTGCGAAGTCAACGCGTCGAGGTAGGAGCCCAACTCCATGACCGCGGAGCCTAGGCTGAAGGAGGCCCTAAATGCCGAGCGGGCGGACCGCTGTGGCGGTCCGCCCGTTCGATCGTTCCCCTATGTGGCTCCGCGAACGGAGCTATGTTTGGCCTGGTGGCTGGGCGCAGAAGTGAACGAACGGTCTGCGCGGCTCGGTAGGCCTGCGCCAGCATCGCCTCTCGGCCTGCTGGGCCGCCCGGGGTAATCGACAGGTGCGCGAGTTACTGAAGGGGAACTGCGCAGGTCGCGCGGTAGGCCTCGATCACGCCGCTCCAGCCCTTGCGGTTGCGCTCGCGCCGCTCGGGACCCTCGGCGCCCAGGCGCTCCCATCCGCGGTGCACGATCCTCACGTCGGTCTGTTCTCCCGACGGGATGAAGCTCACCTCAACCTCGGTGGCGTCGGCGCGGTCGAAGCGCAGGTGCCACAGGTAGGTCAGCCGCAGAGGGGGCTCCCACACGAGTACCTCGCCCCAGTCATGCTCTTCGCCGGAGGACGTGCGTTCATAGATGCGGCCGCCCGGGTGCGGCTCGAAGAAAACCGACAGGCCGGGCTCGGCGGACACGGAGTGGCCATGGGGCCACCACAGCGACGTGCGCCGAGCCCATGTCTCGAAGGCGCGCTCGGGCGCACAGTCGACGCTGAACTCGAGCTGCAACGGCTCCATCAGCGCGGATCGGAGGCGCGGTTGTCCGCGGCCAGGCGAAAGCGCGCCGCCGCCTCGCCCCATACCTGCTCCAGGTAGGCGCGAACGGCTTCGATGCCCTCGTCGTGCAGGCTGTAGAGCCGCCGGGTGCCCTCCGCGCGGTCGTTCACCAACCCGGCCTCCTTTAGCAGCCTGAGGTGGCGCGAGACCGCGGGCCGGCTGATCGGCAGCTCGCCCGCAAGATCCCCCACCGAGCGGTCGCCGTCCCCCAGAAGCTCGACGATCGCGCGGCGGTGGGGATCACCAAGCGCGTCGAAGGGGTCTCCCCGGAGTGCGTCCAACACAACGCGGGTAGAGTAGCCAAACCGTTACGGTCACAATTTAGTTACGAAGGGAGCGGAACCGTGGAATACCGAACCGATGCGCTGATCGAGGCCGACCCGGACCGCATCTGGCCGATCCTCGTCGACACGGGATCCTGGCCGGCCTGGGACTCGGGCGTGGCGAGGGTCGAGGGCCACGTGGCCCTGGGCGAGAGGATCAAGGTCACCTCCGAGGTGAACCCCGGCCGCGCCTTCCCGGTCAAGGTGGTCGAGCTCGAAGCGGGCCGGCGCATGACCTGGAAGGGCGGCATGCCGCTCGGCCTGTTCAAGGGCCTGCGGACCTACGAGCTAGCGCCCGAGGCCGCCGGGAACACCCGATTCACCATGGAGGAGCGCTTCAGCGGGCCCCTGCTCCCGATCATCGGCCGCTCGATCCCGGACCTCGGCCCCAGCTTCGAGCAATTCGCGCGCGGTCTCAAGCAGAGGGTGGAGCGGGGGAGCTAGCCAGCGCAAGGACCTCGAACGCGGACAGGGGACTGATCACGTTGCCGTCGAGGTCGCGCATCTCCATCCGCAGGCCACCGTTGTCGTCGATCTCGAAATGAACCTCACGGCCCTGGCTCTGTAGGTCGTCCCAGACCCGCGCCGCATCGTCCACTTCGCGCCAAACTCTGCGAGGGGGCCATTCGGGCTTGCCGTGCGCCGGGAATTTCATGCTGTCCATGCTGCCTCGATGGTCGGTCAGAACCGCGCGATCTTGAGGAGCAGCCTCAGTCGGGCAGCGGTTTTGCCCCGCTGTTTGCGGAATTACCGCGAATCGGGGATGTAGCCGCGATTACCCCGAACCGGGGATCACGAGGGGTGGGCGGATACCCGATCCCTGCTTCGACCCGTCGTTTTGTTCCCCCGCCATTCAGGAGGCTCCCGCAGATGACAACCGACACCCGCAGGGACCATCACCGTCCCACTGCGGAGCAGTCGTTCGCCCTCTGGGAGCAGTACAAGGCCAGCGGCGACCTCTCGCTGAGGAACCGCCTGGTCCTGACCTACGTCCCGCTGGTCAAGCACATCGTCTACAAGAAGCTGCGCGAGCTGCCCGCCTCCTGCGAGGTCGAGGATCTGATCTCGTGCGGCATCGAGTCGCTAATCCCCGCCATCGACCGCTACGACCCGGCGAAGGGCGCTGCGCTCGAGCCCTACCTCTGGACCCGCATCCACGGCTCGGTGCTCGACGAGCTGCGCCGGCGCGACTGGGCGCCCCGCTCCCTGCGCCGCCTGGAGCGCGACCTCAAGCATGCGCGGGAGACGTTCACCGGCGTACACGGGCGCCCGCCCGCTCTCCACGAGCTGGCCGACGCGATGAACATGACCCCCTCCGAGCTGCGCGACAAGGAGCAGGAGATCCAGAACTCGGATCTGACCTCGCTCTCGTCGCTGGTGGTGACCGAGGGCGAGACCGCCATCGAGCTGATCGACACGCTTGAGGCCGACGACCTCTCGACAGATCCCGAGCACATGGCCGGCTGGGACGAGGCCAAGCAGAAGTTCCGGCGCGCCTTCGAACAGCTGCCCGAGCGCGAGCGCGAGGTGGCCATCCTTCTCTACGTGAAGAACCTCACCCTGCGTGAGATCGGCGAGGTGCTCGACGTGTCCGAGAGCCGCGTCTCCCAGATCCACTCGCAGCTCAAGCGGCGCATCCGCGCCCGCCTGGACTCCGAGACGCTGCTGTTCACCGAAGTCGCCTGAGCCCGGCTGCGGCCGGTACCCTCGGCAGAGGGTGTCCAAGGGCTACGAGCAGGTTCAGGTGGGGTCGGCGCGGAGGGCGACGCGGCCACCCGACCGCCAGGCGCGCATCCTCATGTTCAACGTGACTTTCTTCGGCACCCTCGCCTGGCTCGGCGCCGGCGCTCAGGCCGCGGAGGCCTCGGGCTGGTGGCACCGTGTCGGCCAGCTACCGCTCATGCTCACCGGGCTGATCGTCTTCTGGATGGGGTGGTGGCACATCGATCATGGCCGCGACCGCCAGGCCCTGCTGGCCTACGGCCCCGCCGTGGCCATCCTCTCCGTGTGGGCCACGAGCGTGCACGGCGCGGCGTTCTGAGCCGGAGCGCTACTCGAACTCGACCCGCACCTTCCGCGGGCTCCGCCGCGCTCCGGTGACCACGGTCAGCACCCGAGTGTCTCCGCTCCGCACACCCTCGACCGCCGCGCAGTAGCCCGCGACCGTGCCGCCGACCGGGCGGTCGCCCACCGCGATGATCAGCACCTGCTCCACGCCGGCGCTCTCCGCGCTGGTTCCCTGCGCGGCGGCGGTCACCAGCAACCCCTCCGGCAGGCTCCCGCGCCGCAGCAGCTCCGGCGGCGGCGCGAGCAGGCCGGCACCGAACCAGCCGATCGAGCGAGACTCCCGCAGCTC
The DNA here is from genome assembly GCA_963728155.1 of uncultured Thermoleophilaceae bacterium. GTDB lineage: Bacteria > Actinomycetota > Thermoleophilia > Solirubrobacterales > Thermoleophilaceae > JACVRW01. The sequence goes on from CAVSJF010000004.1 coordinate 367,537, forward strand.
CTCGACGACGGTCCGGAGGCGATCGACGCCCACGGCGTAGCCCTGGCTGTTGATGGGCGTGTCGCGCGAGCCCTGGAAAAGGATCGTGTTGATCCCGACGAGGCGGCCGTCCCGGCCCACGAGCGGGCCCCCGGAGTTGCCTGGATTGAGCGCCGCGTCGGTCTGCACCAGGTTGGGAAAGCGCGGCGAGTCCGGCGCCGGCAGCCGCAGGGAGGTGCGCACCGCGGAGACCACCCCGGCGGTTGTGGTCAGCGAGCTGCCCCCCGACGCGCTCACCGGGTAGCCGAGCGCCACGACCTGATCGCCCTGGGCGATCTCGTCCTGGCTGCCCAGCGGCAGCCCCTTCAGCCCTCTGAGGCTCTCCACCTCGAGTAGCGCGAGGTCGTCGCATGGCGCCGCTCCCCGCACGGTCGCCGGCGCCAGGCGTCCGGGCCGCCCCGCCTCGATGTCTCCACCACCGCCGATCACGTGGAAATTGGTGAGGACGAGCCGCTCGTCGGCGTCGATCACCACCCCGCTCCCGAACGAGGTGCCCGCCGCTTCGCGTGCGCGGACCAGCACGGTGGCCGGGCGCGCCGCGGCCACGATCGCCGCGGCATCCTCGCCTCGCGCGGGCTCGCCGGGCTCGGTGCCGTCGTCGCGGGTCAGGGTCAAGACCGCCATTCCCACGGCCGCCACCAGGGCGAGCACGGCCACCCCGAGCCCGATGCGCGCGGTGCGCCGCGCCTGTCGCAATCCCTCGAGCGCGGCGCGGGCGAGGCGACGGCGCGAGCGCCCCGCCGGCACGTCGCCGCTGGCCAGCGCCTCGAGAGCAGCGTCGGGGTCCTGCTCGGGGTCCGGTGCCCCGTCGTGCGGTTCGTCGGGGCGCACCTCGTCCCGACTCTACTCCCCGGTCAGTAGGCTTCGGCACCCCTTGGCCCTGGGCACCTTCATCGCCGTGGGAAGGTCCCTGGAGACCGCCCTCCAGCGCGTCGAGCTGGCCGAGCGGCTCGGCTACGAGTCCGTGTACCTGACGCACATCGCGGCCCGCGACTCGGTCACCACCCTGATGGCCTACGCCTCGCGCAGCGAGCGCATCCGGCTGGGCACCGGAGTGCTGCCGATCTACACGCGAACTCCGGTGGCGACCGCCCAGTCCTTCGCCACGCTCGACGAGTTCTCAGGCGGGCGGGCGGTTTGCGGCCTCGGGGTATCCCACCGCCCCGTGGTGGAGGCGTGGTACGACCAGACGATCGACAAGCCCCTGCGCGAGACCCGCGAGTACGTGGGCATCGTGCGCGCGATCTTCGCGGGCGAGGAGCCGCCCCAGGGCGAGAAGTTCCGCTCCGCGTTTCGCTTCGTGGGCTACTCCGCCCGGCCCGACCTGCCCATCTACCTGGCCGGCCTCTCCCCCAAGATGCTCACCCTGGCGGGCGAGATCGCCGACGGCGTCGTGCTGTGGCTGTGCAACCCCGACTACATACGCGACGTGGTTGTGCCCGCGGTGAGCGAAGGACGGGCGAAGGCGGGAAAGCCGACGGAAGGGTTCGACATCGTGGCCGCCGTGCCCTCGGCCATCACCGGCGAGCCGGAGGAGGCGCGGGGGCGGCTGCGCTCGGAGCTGATCCCCTACTTCTCGCTGCCGTTCTACCGCGCGATGCTGGAGCGCTCGGGATTCGAGGATGACCTGAGTGCCTTCGATCGAGCCATGGGCGACGGCGGGCCCGACGCGGCGGCCGCGGCCATCTCCGACCGCTTCCTCCAGACGCTCGCGGCGGTCGGATCCGCCGACGAGGCGATCGCGACCGTGCGCCTCTATCGCGATGCCGGCGCGAGCTCGCCCTGCGTTGGCCCGATCGCCCAGACCGACTTCGACGCCACACTGGAAGCGCTCGCGGGCTCCCTCACCTGAGCGTCAGGGGGAGGCGGCTGTGCCCTTGAACGACCGCTGGAGGCGACAGGTATCGATCACCCGTCCGCCGCGGCTGACCTTCGCGCGCACGTTCCAGCTCCCCGCGAGCCGGTAGCCCGAGCTCTCGAAGAAGCGAAAGGTCAGCCGGAAGCGGATGCTGACCGAGACCCCGTCCTTGCGGATGCGAAAGCGGGCTCGGCCGCGGATGGACCGCCGGCCGCCGTCGCTCAACACGTAGTTCGAGAACACTCGCCCGGAGCGCAGATTGCCTCCCGAGCGGCAGACGGCCCGGTAGCTGATGTCGGCCCGCAGCACCACCCGGCCGGGGGCGAGGGTGCGCACCCGCGCGGTAACACCCTTACCCGAGGCGGAGTAGAGCCCGGTGGTCATCACGGCGTCGCTGAAGGGCGCCTGAGCGGTGCCGTCGCGGTACATCGTGAAGGCCAGAGGCCCGCTCGAGCAGTTGAAGCGCGAGGACCGGAAGGTCGACTCGATTGTTCCGCTCACGCTGTCGCCCGCGGCGTCGAAGGTACCCGAGAAGGTTGTGCGAAAGCGCCCCTCGACACGACCCGAGCTTGTCGGGTAGAAGCCGCGCTGGAGCTGCGACTGGTGCGAGAAGGCGCCGGCGGCATCGATGGTCGTGGCGGTCTGCCGTGCGTTGGTGAGGACCTGCACGCGCCGCTTGCCGTCCGTGCAGGCGGTCCTGACCACGAACCCGTAGCGCGACACGCGCGCGGCGTCGGCGCTGACGGTCAGGTAGATGCGCTCGCCGGTGGCGCTCTTGCCGTCGTAGCGCTCCGCGGCGCGCGGAGCGGCCGACGCGGCCGGCGCGGCCATCAGCACTGGGACGAGGGCCAGCGCGGCTGCGGCGGCCCCCCTGAAGCCTCGAGTTCGCATGCCTCACACCACCATAGGGCCATAATGGGGTAATGGAAGGATCCGCGCAGGAGTCCGTGGGGACGCAGTCGAGCTGGCTGCGCTGCTACCGCTGTTGGTCGCAGAACCTCGAGGTGCAGCTGCACTACGAGGGCATCCTGAAGGTCGACGCCGACACGGGAGAGGCGGTCGAGCCGGTCGAGGAGGTGCAGGAGGCCGTGGTGCAGTGCCTCGACTGTTTGCACGACCAGCCGCACCTGTTCCTGACCTTCTACGAGGACAACGGCCGGCGGGTCTCGCGCATCGAGCCGATCGAGGATCGCTGGGAGCGAATGGTCACCGGCACGCCCTGGGTCGCCTCCTGCACGGTGTCGGTCGACGCCGACCAGGTGGAGTCGTGCTCGGGGCCCGAGGCGGCCGAGTCGCTGGCCTTCGCCGCCTTTGGCGACCACGGCACGCGCGAGTTCTTCACCCACGTGCGCTTCCACAAGCACGAGGAGGAGAGCATCGTCATCCACATGCTGGTCGAGCTCTACGCCCGCTCGGCCGACGAGGCCACCGACGTCATGGAGGCCGCCTCGCGCGGCAACCTCACGATCACCTCGCTGGCCGAGGAGTCGCGCCCGCCCGCTTCGAGCGCGGACGCGGAGCACTAGACCGCCCTACGCAACCACCCCACGCCCGAAGAGCTCCTCGATCTCCCGCTCGCTGCGCCCGGCCTCGCGCAGCACCTCTGCCGTGTGCTCGCCCAGCAGCGGCGGCGCGGTTGCGGCCGCCGGATCGGTCGGCCCCCAGATGGGCGAGGCCACCAGCTCCAGCTCCCCGGCCGTCGGGTGCTCTACGCGAAGCGTCGCGGGCCGGCCCGCCTCCACCGCGGCGTCGAGGGCCTCGGGCACGCTGCGCACCTTGCCCACGGGCACGCCCGCGGCGTCGAGTGCCTCCACCCACTCCTCGGCGCTGCGCTCGCGCAGCCGCTCCTCCAGCAGCGGGATGAGGTGCGCGCGGTTCTCGACGCGTCCGGGGTTGGCGGCAAAGCGCTCGTCGCGCGCCAGCTCATCGAGCTCGAGCACGCGGCACATCGCCGCGAACAAGCCGTCGTTGGCCGCGGCGATGGCGATGCGCCCCGACGCGGTCTCGAAGTCCTGATAGGGAACGATGTTGGGGTGCGCGTTGCCGTGGCGTTCGGGGGCGCGGCCCGTGACCAGCGCGTTCTGGGCCACGTTGACCAGCCCCGCCAGGGCGGCATCGAGCAGCGGCACCTCGATCCGCGCCCCCTCGCCGCCCCTCATGGCCGCCACGATGGCCACCGCTGCGTGCAGGCCGGCCAGCACGTCCACCACCGCCACGCCGGCCTTGTACGGCGGCCGCCTCGGCGGGACCGGTGATCGACATCAGCCCGCTCTCGGCCTGGGCCACGAAGTCGTAGCCCGGCCGCCCGGGCGGTTCGCGGCGCGAGCCGAACCCGGTGATAGAGCAGTACACCACCGCCGGGTTGCGCTCTCGCACCTGCTCGTAGCCCAGCCCCAGCCGCGCCGCGCCCCCGACCTTGAAGTTCTCGATCACCGCATCCGCCCCGGCGCACAGCTCCAGCGCCAGCGCCTGCCCCTCCTCCGAGGAGAGATCGATCGCACAGGAGCGCTTTCCGCGGTTGACCGACAGGTAGTAGGCCGCCTCGCCGCCGGCGAAGGGCGGTCCCCACGAGCGCGTCTCGTCCCCCGATCCCGGGCGCTCCACCTTGATCACCTCGGCGCCGAGGTCGGCCAGCACCATCGTGCAGTAGGGCCCCGCGAGCACCCGCGAGAGGTCGATCACGCGGACTCCCTCGAGCGGGCGCTGCTGCTGCTGCTGCAAGGATCCGTCCGATGAGCTCATCGCAGACCGGCATCCTGACAGGCGCCCGCCTGGCCGTGGCAGCACTCGAGGAGGCGGCCGTCGACGTGGTGTTCGGCCTGCCCGGGGTCCACAACCTCGCCCTGTGGCGTGCGCTCGGCGAGTCGCCGGTGCGCCTCGTGGGCGTCCGCCACGAGCAGACCGCCGCGTACGCGGCCGACGGCTACGCGCGGGCGAGCGGGCGGGTCGGAGTGGCCCTCACCACCACCGGGCCGGGGGCGGCCAACACCCTCGCGGCGCTCGGGGAGGCCTGGGCCTCGCGCCAGCCGGTCGTGGTGATCGCCACCGACATCCCCGCCCGGCTGCGGCGCCCCGGCGTGTGGCGCGGGGTGCTCCACGAGGCCACCGACCAGGCGGCGATGTTCGCGCCGGTCACCAAGGAGACGATCCGAGTGACGTCCGCCGCGGAGGTCGGCACGGACATCGCTCGCGCCCTGGCGAGCGCGCGCGCGGCCCCCGCCCGCCCGGTCTACGTGGAGATACCCACCGACCTGCTGGACGAGCCGGTGACCGAGGCGCCCAGAGCACGAGCCGAGCCGCGCCGCCCCCGCGCGCGCCGGAGAGGAGCAACTCGCCCGGGCGGCCGACATCCTGGAGAGCTCACGCCGGCCGCTCATCTGGGCCGGAGGCGGCGCGCTGCAGGCCGGGGCGGGCCCGGCGATCGCCCAGCTCGCCGAGAAGCTGGTGGCGCCCGTGCTGCTCACCTACTCGGCCGCCGGCCTGCTCGCACCCGGACATCCCTGCCTGGTGGAGGCCCCGCCGCACGTGCCCGAGGCCGGCGCCCTGTGGGACGAGGCCGACGTGGTGGTCGCGGTGGGCACCGACTTCGACGGGATGATGACCCAGGGCTGGAAGCAGCCACCGCCCCCGCATCTGGTGGCGATCAACGTCGACCCCTCCGACGCGGCCAAGAACTACCTGCCCGACGTGACGCTCGAGGCCGACGCCGCGCCGGGAGTCGAGCAGCTGGCGGAGCGGATCGAGCAGCGCGGCGGAATCGACTCGCTGGCCGCCCGGCTGCGTGAGCTGAGCCAGGAGGTGCGGGCCGGGCTCGCCCAGAGCGACCCCGCCGCTACTGCGTTCCTCGAGCTGATGGAGCGGGCCCTGCCCGACGACGCCGTGGTGGTGTGCGACATGTGCATCCCCGGCTACTGGCTGGGCGGCTTCGCGCGCATGCCCGCCCCGCGAAAGCTCTCCTACCCGCTGGGATGGGGCACGCTCGGCTGTGCCTTTCCGCAGGCTGTCGGCGCCGCGCTGGCCGGAGCCGGGCCGGTGGTGAGCATCTCCGGCGACGGCGGGTTCCTCTACGCCTGCGGAGAGCTGGCCGCCGCGGCCCAGGAGCGCATCCCGTTGACCGCGGTGATCGTGGACGACGGCGGCTACGGCATGCTGCGCTTCGACCAGGACCTCAAGGGCGACCCCCACGAGGGCGTCGACCTGGTGACGCCCGACTTCGTGGCCCTCGCGCGCTCCTTCGGGGTGCGCGCCGACCTGGTCGAGGGACTCGGCGAGCAGTTCGAGGGCACGCTCGGCCACCACCTGCGGATGAACGAGCCGACGGTGCTGGTGGCCAATGCCGCGCTGAGCCCACCGCCCAACGTGTCGCCACGGTGGTACCGCAACGCAGCACAGCGCAACGCCGCAGCGCCCTGAGATGCTGGAGCAGGCCACCGAGGCGTCGCGAGCGGGCCTGCGCACGCGCCGCGAGCGCATCATCGCGAGCGCCCGCCCGATCCTCCACACGTCGCTGGCCGCCGCGATCGCCTGGCTGGTCGCCACCGAGCTGGTGGGCCACAGCGCGCCCTTCTTCGCGCCCATCTCCGCGGTGGTCACGCTGGGACTCACCGTGGGGCAGCGGCGGCGGCGCGCCGTGGAGCTGGCCATCGGCGTGGCGCTCGGCATCGCCATCGCCGACCTGCTCGTGGCGGGCATCGGCACGGGCACCTGGCAGATCGCCGTGATCGTCGCCCTGGCCATGGCCGCGTGCCACGCTGGTGGGCGGCGGGGCGCTGTTGGCGTCCCAGGCGGGCGCCTCGGCGGTGCTCGTGGCCACCCTGCAGCCCCCCGAGGGCGGCGTTGACTTCGATCGCTTCATCGACGCGATAATCGGCGGCAGCGTGGCGCTTCTGGTCAGCTCACTGATCCTGCCCGCGAACCCCCTGCGCCTCGTCTACGAGTACGTGCAGCCCGTGATCAGCCGGCTCACGGCGGCGCTCAACCAGATCGCCCTCGCTCTAGAGACCAAGCAGCCGGAGGCCGCCGACGATGCTCTCCTCGCCGTCGGCCGCCTGGACGCCGCGCACGACGCGTTCATCGAGGCGCTCGACGCCGCCGGCGACGCCGCGCGCCTGTCCCCGCGCCGCCGGAAGGCGCTGAGCGGGGTCGACCGCTACGCCGTGGCCGGCGGCGAGATGGGCCTGGCCATCGAGAACCTGCGCGCGCTGGCCCGCGGAGCCGCGCGCGCCATCAGCCTGGACGACGCGGTGCCGCACGAGGCGGTAGAGGCGGTGCGGATGCTGTCCGAGTGCGCGCGGGGCCTGGACGGCTACCTGCAGGGCGACGACCCGGAGAACGCCCGCGCCGCGGCGGTGCACGCGGCGAGCTTGGCCAACGCGGTGCTGAACGAGACGTCGAACCTGTCGGCCCTGCACATCGTCGGCCAGATCCGACTGGCGTCGGTCGACCTGCTGCGGGCCACCGGCGTGGACCGCGCCGAGGCTCAGGACCTGGTGCGGACGGCTTGAGCTAGGGAGCGATGCAGGCGCAGAGCACGGTCAGATCGGCGCTCCAGTCGCCCGCGTAGGCGTCCGTCTCGTACGCGCGCTGGCCGCGCCGTCCGCTTAGTCGGTGGCGAGCCTGAAGCCCGCGTCGCCGGTCAGCTCGGCCACTTCCATCTGGGCCTTCTGGAGCTTGCCCGCGTAGTCCCAGTTCATCGACTGCCAGCGCGTGAACTGGTCGAGCACCCAGATGCCCGACTGGCGCGAGCCGTTGCCCGACTTGCCGTTACCTCCGAACGGGAGGTGGGCCTCGGCGCCGCTGGTCGAGTTGTTGACCGACACCATGCCGGCGCTGACGCGCTCGCGGAAGTGAAAGGCCGACCTGGCGGCGCTCGTGTAGATCGCGGCCGAGAGCCCGTAGCCGTGGCCGTTGGCCAGGTCCATGGCCTCGTCGAAGTCCGAGAACGTGGCCACGCCGACGATCGGGCCGAAGGTCTCGAGCCGGTAGATCTCGTCGTCCGCGGTCACGCCGTCGACGATGGTGGGGTGGCAGAAGATCCCGGCGTCCGGGTCGCCGACGAAGCCCTCGCGCGGGCTCTCTCCCGTGATGCGGCCCGTGGCCGTCGAGCCCGAGACCATGTGGTGGTCGCGGATCAGCCCGAGCCATTCCTCGAAGCGCTCGGCGAAGCGCTCGTGGATCATCGGCCCGTAGAGCACGTCCTCGAAGGGGTCGCCGATCGCCGCTCCCTCCACGAGCGCGTTGAAGCGAGCCATGAAGTCGTCGTGCACGGACTCGTGGACGATCGCGGTGCCCATCGACGTGCAGCGCTGCCCGGCCGTGCCGAAGCCGCTGAACAGCGCACCCTCGGCGGCGAGATCGAGGTCGGCGTCGGCCATCACCACCAGGGGGTTCTTGCCCCCCAGCTCGAGGCATGGCGACTGGGTGTGGCGCCCGCACAGCTCCCCGATCTTCGCGCCCACAGCCGATGAGCCGGTGAACCCGACCTTGTCCAGGGTCCCCTCGTCGAGCGCGCGCTCGAGCCCGGCGAAGGCGCTCGGGCCGTCGCACTGAACCACGTTCAGCACGCCCTCGGGAAGCCCGCCGTTGATGAACAGGCGAGCCATGGCGTCGCCCAGCGCGGGCGTGTACTCGGCCGGCTTCCAGACCACGGCGTTGCCGCACAGCAGAGCGGGCACGAGGTACCACGAGGGCACGGCCACGGGGAAGTTGCCGGCGGTGATGATGGCGGCCACCCCGACCGGGTTGCGAAAGGTGAAGAGCTGCTTGTCGGGCATCTCGCTGGGCACCGTCTGGCCGTAGAGGCGCCGCCCCTCGCCCAAGAAGAAGTCGCAGGTGTCGATGATCTCCTGCACCTCGCCCAGCGATTCCGGGTAAGGCTTGCCGACCTCCCGCGTGACAAGGCGCGCGAGCGCCTCCTTGTTGTCCTCCACGAGGCGGCCGATCGCCTGAATGGCCTTTCCGCGCACGGGAGCCGGCACCGCGGCCCATTCGCGCTGTGCCGCGCGTGCCGCGCGGCACGCGTCGGCGAACGCATCCGCGTCGGCCAAATGGGCCTCGCAGATCAGCTCGTCCAGGTGGGCCGGATTGCGCGACTCGATGCGCTGCCCGCCCTCGCGGGTCTCCCCGCCGATGATCGATGCGACCGTCCTCGTCTCGGTGATGCTCATGGGGCTAGCGTACCCGGGCGATAGCGTTGCCGGCGTGGACGCGGAGCAGATCCTCGCCTTCCGCTTCGCGCGGTCCGGCCTGGCGTCGCGGGGCGCCGTCTCATTTGCCGACGCGGCCGCCTGCCCGGCGTCCGACTTCGCCCGCGACGCGACGCTGCTCGCGCTCGCGGCGCGAAAGCAGGACGTCACGCGGGAGACCTTCGACCGGGCCACGGACGACGGCGACCTCGTTCTCGCCCACGTCATCCGCGGCGCGATTCACGCCGTCGCGCCCGGCGACCTCGCCCTGCTGGGCCGGGCGCTGATCGCGACCGACGACGCCGAGCTCGGCGTCCAGCTCGGCCAGCAGGTGCAGCGCCTGGCGAAGGCCGACAGCTTCGCCCCGAGCGATGCGCTGGCGGAGGTGGCCGACGCCACGAAATCCGCACTTGCCGGTGGCCGCGCGCTCAGCAAGAACGAGCTCCACGAGGAGCTTCGGCAGCGGGTCCGCGAGCAGCTCATGCCCTGGTGCAAGGGCTGCAAGAGCCACCATGTGGCGCCGATGCTCTGGCGCTACGGGGGAGTGAAGGCGGGCGCGCGGCTCGACTCCGAGCGCCGCTACCTCCTGGGCAAGCCCGGCCGCGCGCCGGCGGCAGGCGATGCGGTGCGTCTGTTCCTGCGCTTCTACGCGCCGGGCACGGCGACCGGCTTCGCCGAGTGGGCGGGGCTGGCCAAGCCGCACGCGCGCCGCCTCTGGGCGCAGGTGGAGGACGAGCTGGAGGAGGTGTCGGCCGGCAGGCAGACGGCCTACGCGCTCGCCGGCGAGGTCGCCGATCTGGACTCCCCACCGTCTGCCGAGGGAGTGCGCCTGATCCCGCCGGGCGATCCCTACCTCCAGAAGCCGAACCGGCGCGCGCTCGCGCCCGACGCGGCACTCAGCAAGCGGCTCTTCCGGCCGGTCGCCAGCCCCGGCGCGGTGCTGAAGGACGGGCGCCTCGTCGGCCTCTGGCGGGTGAAGGCGAAGGGCAAGCGAACGGAGGTCGCGGTCGAGAAGACCGGGCGGATCGCCAAGCGTGACATCGAGCCCGAGGCCGAGCGGATCGCCGAGCTGCGCGGGGCGGCCGGGCTCGACCTGGCGGTGAGCTGACCTCGGAGGTTTCGTTACCCTCGCCCGGTGTCGGTGATCAAGGGACTCAAGAGCGCGGTCTCGCGGACCATGTTCGAGCGGCGCTATGGGATCGACACGGGCGACATCTTGGACCCGGACGCGCTCGGTTACTCCGATCCCGACAACGTGGGCTACGAGCCGTCCGGTTGGCTGACGCTGCCCCGGGCCCTGGCACCCTCGTCGGTGACCGGGGACGACGTGTTCGCCGACCTCGGCTGCGGCAAGGGCCGCGTGGTTCTGCAGGCCGCCATGTGGTACGGCTTCAAGCGGGTCATCGGCGTCGAGCTCTCACCGGACCTGGCCGCGGCCGCCCGGGCCAACGTGGAGCGCAACCGCAAGCGCTTTCGCGCCGTCGAGGTGGAGATCGACGAGGTCGACGTGCTGTCCTGGGAGATCCCCGAGGACCTCTCGGTGGTCTACCTGCACAACCCGTTCACCGGGGAGCTGTTCTCCAAGGCGACCGAGCGCCTGGCCGTGTTCGCCCGCACGCGCGGACGAGCGCTGCGCCTGGTCTACATCAACCCCATCGAGCACGATCGCCTGATCGCGGCCGGCGCGTTTCCGCTACCCACCGGAGAGGGCCTCCGCGCCCGGATGATGCGCGTCGACCCGGAAGTGGTGCGCTGGTACGTGTTCCCTGCGTAGGCGCGCCCGCGCGGTGCGAGCCGCCGCGCGGCGGAGCAAGCGCTTCAACGGCAGCAAAGAGGGTCAGGTGAGCGGCCGCGTGGCCAAGCTCGGCTGATTCTGCATCCATTGGGTGCAAAATCTGCCACCGAGCGGGCCCACCCCCTTATTGCTGCTGTTCAGCAACGCCGGGCCCGGCAAAGCGGGCCGCCCGCGCCGCGGCCACCCGCTCAGCCCTCGGCCGCCAGAGCTCGCCGGTCGAGCTTCCCATTGGGTGTCCGGGGCAGCGCCTCGCGCAGCACCACCCTGCGCGGCACCATGTAGTCCTCCAGGCGCTCCGCGCAGCCGCGGCGCAGCGCCTCCGGGTCGCCCTCGGCTCCCTCGGCAACGACTACGTGGGCGATCACCGCTTCGCCCAGGAGGCGGTCGGGCACTCCGACCACGGCGGCCTCGGCCACGCCGGGCAGGCCGTAGAGCACGTCCTCGACCTCGCGGGGCGCCACCTTCTCTCCGCGCGACTTGATGATGTCGTCGCTGCGTCCCACGAAGTAGAGGTAGCCCTCCTCGTCGGTGCGGAACAGGTCGCCGGTTGCCAGCACGCGCTCCCAGGGCCAGCGGCCCGCGCGCAGGCGCCGGCTGGTGCCCTCCGGGTCGTCCCAGTAGCCCTGCATCACGTGATCGCCGCGCACCATCAGCTCGCCGACCTCGCCCGGCGCGGCCGGCCCCCCGTCCGCGCCCACCACCCAGGCGTCGGTGCCCGGAATGGCCCGTCCCACCGAGGCGGGCCGCACGTCGAGCAGATCCGGCTGCAGGAAGCACACCCGCGTGCACTCGGTCTGCCCGTACATGGAGTACAGCCGAGCGCGTGGGAAGGTCCGGCGGACGGCCTGGAGGCCGGGGCCGGACAGGCCCGCTCCGGCGTTGGTCACGAAGCGCAGGTGCGGCAACTCACGCTCGGCCAGGCCCTTCAGCGCGGTGAGCATCGCGTAGGCGGTGGGCACGGCGGGGAAGCCGGTCGCCTTCTCATCCTCGAGCAGTCGCACCACCCGCCCGGGCAACGTGAGACCCAGCTCCAGGATGAGCGTGGCCCGCGCCCTCACGCAGGTGAGCAGCTGCGAGAGCCCGTAGCCGAACGACAGCGGCAGGATGGACAGGATCCGGTCCTCCGGGGTCATCTCGAGGTACTCGCAGATCGAGGTGGTGGCGAACGCGAAGTTGCGGTGCGAGAGCATCACGCCCTTGGGCTCGCCGGTCGACCCGGAGGTGAACATCACCGCGCCCAGGTCGATGTCGAGCGGCCCCTCGGGCACCGGCCCGTCCGCCGAGGCCTCGGCCACCGTGGCCACGGCGGGCGGATCCTCGACCGATGCGGCGGCCGCTCGGGCGATCTCCGCGCGCTCGTCGTCGCACAGCACGACGGCCGGCCGCGCCAGGCGAAAGACCTCGGCGAGCTTGGCCTCCTTCATGGTCGCGTTAACCGGCACGAAGGCGGCCCCGCTGCGGGCCACGCCGAACAGCGCCGTGCACATGTCGAGCACGTTGGGGAGGAACAGCACGACCCGCTCGCCGCGCTCGACGCCACGGGCGTAGAGCCCGGCGGCGAGCCTGTCCGCCGCGCGGTCGAACTCGCCGTAGGTCATCGAGCCGGCGTCGGTCTTGACCGCGACCTTGTCCGGCTCGGCGGCCGCTGCCGCCGTGAGGTCTTCCTGCAGCGTGCGGGTGATCAACCCGCCGCCCTTCTCCCCTCGACGTAGCGCGCGATGGCTTCGACCGAGCCGAAGTTCTCCTCGGTGATGTCGACGTCCTGAACGGTTATCCCGTAGCGCACCTGGACCTCCTCGACCAGCTCGACGAATCCCAGCGAGTCGATGATCCCGAGCTGCAACAGGTCGTCTTCGTCCTTCAGCTCGACGTCGGGGCGCAGGTAGAGAAAGTTCTCCTGCACGTACTGGCGCACGTCCGCGCGCACGTCGGTTTGAGCCTCGCTCATACGGTTGCCCCTGTCGCTCGGTCGGCCATCCTGTCCATTCTCACTCGCGGTTCCATGTCTTCGGGTTCAAAGCTTGTTTGCTGCTCGCCGCAGAACGACTCGTGCCACAGCTGGGTCGAGAGGATCCCCACGAACGCCATGCCCTCGCGGATGCCCGTAGCCCTGCCGGCGCGGCAGCGCCGCAGCAGGCCCTCCACCCGCGCGGGGTCCCACATCCCGACGCGCTCGAGCGCCTCCGGAGAGAGCAGGTGATCGATCCACTCGGGCGCCCCCTCGGCGAAGAAGGGCTCGACCTCGGGCGCGCGGTACGGCTGCTTGGGCCGGCGGGCGATCGAGGGCGGCAGCACCTGGTCGGCGAGGCGGCGGAGCGCAACCTTGTCGTCGAGGCCGTTGAGCTTGTCCTCGGGCGGCAGGCCGACGGACGCGGCAAAAACCCGGTGGTCGAGGAACGGGTAGCGACCTTCGACGCCGTGGGCCATCGCCATGCGGTCGCCCTGGGTGGCCAGCAGGTAGGGCTCCAGCAGGGTCTTGACCTCGAGCCACGACGCGCGTTCGAGATCACCGAGCTCGCCGAAGCCGGCGGGCATGTCGGAGCGCAGCCGCTCCAGCGGATCGGTGGCGGCAGCTCGGCCGCGACGTCGGGGCTGTAGAAGGCCTTGACCGTGGCCGTGGCCTCCACACGGGTGAGGTGCGAGGCGAGCGGGTCGTCGCCGGCCCCCGTCTGAAGGATGAACTGCTGCCACGCCGGTCCCCGCCGCCCGGCGCCCCCTCCGAGGTAGGGATAGAGGCGGTTGAGCAGCTCCTCGGCGCGCGCCGGGTCCTGGGCGTGCAGGCGGCGCAGTGCCACCTCCTTGAACAGGTCGTAGCCCCAGAAGAGCTCGTCCGCCCCCTCCCCCGTCGCCACCACGGTGATGCCCTGCTCGCGGACCTCGCGGGCCAGCAGGTAGAGCGGCACCGGCGCCGTGCGGACCATCGGCGTCTCGGCGTGCAGCACCACGTCGGGGAAGGCGCCCGCGATCTCCCCCGAGCCGGCCTCCACCACGTGATGGGAGGTCCCGAGCGCTGCCGCCACCTCTTCCTGGTAGCCGCGTTCGTCGTAGAGCTCGTTGGTGAAGGCGACCGAGAAGGTGCGCAGCTGCCCACCGGTCGTCTCCTGAGCGAGGGCGGAGATGAGGCTCGAGTCGAGACCACCCGACAGGTAGGCGCCCACGGGCACGTCGGCCCTCAGGCGAAGGCTCACGCTGTCGCGCATAAGGCTGCCCAGCTCCTGCTTCTCCTCCGGCTGGTCCCACGGGGCCGGCGTCCACCAGGTGCGCTCCTCGACGATGCGCCCGTCCTCCCACACCAGCAGGCCGCCCGGCGGGAGCTGCTGCACACCGCGAAAGACCGTGCGGGGCGGGCGGCTGCCCCAGGTGGTGAAGACCTCGTCGATCCCCTGGAGGTCGGGCGCCGCCGTCACCAGGCCGGAGGCGAAGAGAGCGCGGGCCTCGGAGGCAAAGACGAGCGTGCCGTCATCGAGCTGTGACCAGTGCAGCGGGCGAACGCCGAAGCGGTCGCGCACCAGCACCAGGCGCCGCTCCCGCGGCTGCCACCAGGCGAAGGCGAACTGCCCGTTGAAGCGGTCGAGGGCGCGAAGGCCGTCGCGCTCGAGCAGGCGCAGGACGACCTCGGTGTCGGTGGTGGTGGAGAAGCTCGTGCCGTCGCGGGCGAGCTCGCCGCGAAGCTCCGGGTGGTTGTAGACCTCGCCGTTGTAGACGATCAGGTTGCCGCGCGGCGTGGCCTCGATCGGCTGCCAGCCGCCCGGCAGGTCGAAGATGGCGAGCCGCGCGGACACGAAGCCCGCGCCCTCGTCGCGCGCGAACCCGAAGCCGTCGGGCCCGCGGTGTCGCAGCGCACGGGCCATGCGCAGGAGGCGCTCCTCCTCCACTGGACGCCGGGCGTCGGCGCACACGATTCCAGCAAGGCCGCACATGTCAGTCCCAGGGGTCTACGACGATGGCGGGGTGATGGAGGTAGCGCGTGGCCACGCGGCGCCGGTCGATCTCCTGGTAGGCGATCTCGACGTCGCCGGGCTCCAGGCGGACGTCGGAGGCGAGCTCCTCGGGTGACACGCCCTCGCCCTCGCCCCACACCAGCAGGTCCATCTGGTCGTAGGGGTAGGCGAAGTAGAACTCCTCCTGCGTCTGCGGCAGGCTGAACGTATCGGTGGTGGGATAGCGGCCGGCGATCGACTCGGGCAGGCCGAGCTCTCGGGCCAGCGCGTAGACCTGGGTCTTGAAGATCTTCGCGATCGGCTTCACGTCGGCCAGGCCGTCGCCGCCCTTGACGAAGAAGCCCTGGTCGAACTCCAGGAAGTTGGGGGTGCCGATCACCGCGTAGCCGAGCCGGTCGGCCCACGAGTACTCGAGCAGCTTGCGCACGCGCTGCTTCATGTTGGTGGCGGCAAGAAGGGCCCGGTAGGCGGGCGGCGGCATCCGCCGCGACTCGGTGGTCCCATCGGGTCGCTCCACCGTCACCGAGAAGAACGTGATGCCGCCCGTGGGCGCCGAGCGGACAAGCTTGTGGCGCCAGGAGGGCTCGTACTCTGGGAAGACGCTGCGGAGCGCCTCGTCGCGCCGGCTGTAGCAGCCGAGCGCCTCCAGAGCCGCGGTGATGGGCTGCTCCTCGGTCGGTGTGCCGAGCGCCTCGGCCAGCTCGAGGCCGAGGTCGGAGGAGGAGCTGCCCACGTCGCGTTCGGGCAGGCGGAGGCAGAGAACCGCCTCGGGGCCGAGTGCGCGGGCACAGATGCCCGCCACCACGCCCGAGTCGATGCCGCCCGAGACGGCTACGACGGCGCCGCGGCGTCCCAGCTCGCGGATCGCCTGTGAGGTCGCCTCGCAGAGGCGGTCGAGGGGAGCCGCATCAGTTGGATTCACCATCGCACCATAATGCACTACTCCGGCGAAACTGGAGGGTCAATCCGACGGAGATTCGGCGTGGGCCGCGCGGCCCGGCCACAGCAGGGCCGTCCACTCGCCCTCGAGCGGGCTGAGCATCGCCGAGCCGGAGTTGATCGCGTCCACCAGGTCGGGGTCGCGCGAGTGGACGAGGCGCCCTCCGATGTGCCGCAGCGCGCAGCGGCGCTCCCCCACGGCGGACAGGAGGTGGGGCTCCAGGTGACCGCGCAGACCGCCCGCGCCGCCGGCCTCGGCATGACGGAACATGTGGTCGAGCACGGTGCCCGCGTCCTCGGGCCGGGTGGCCACCTCGGCCACCTCGCTCAGGTCTCCCTTGCGCAGGCGGTAGATGTACCAGCCGGCGACCCGGCCCCGGTGGCGGACCAGCGTCGCGACCGTTCGCCCGTCCGGGCGCACGCGCCCGAGCTCGCCGAAGAGCCACTCGAGGTAGCGCTCGTCGTAGTCGGGCACGAGGCGCAGTGACTCGGTCAGCGCGGGCATGTGCTCGAGCATCGACGCCGGGGTCAGCGGCTGCTCGTCGCCGTCGGGCTCATTCGTTCCCAGGAAGCGGCTGACCGGCGTGGCGAGGGCAGAGTCGAGGGCGTCGCCGACCAGTTCAGCGGCGCGGCTCTCCTTGCGGCGTTTGCGCGCGAGCGTGTTCGCGGCCACGCCGCCCGGCTTGAGCAAGCGGATCCACTCGATCCCGCCGAGGTGGCGGGGCCGGCCGCCGAGCGCGAGCCAGATGCGGGTGACCACCGGGGTGGCGGTGTCGGTGACCGTCGCCTCCTGGCGGCCGGTCAAGAAGGAGCGCAGCAGAAGCGCGCCGATGGGCCGGCGCTCGTCGGGATCGGCCACGAGGTGTGAGGCCGAGGCCACCCGGATCGGGCGCCCGTCGAAGCGCATCGGGCGCACCTGAGCCCCGACGAAGCCCACGATCCGCCCGCCGCCGCCCTCGTACACCAGGGAGGGGATCTGCGAGTCGGTGGCCGGGTTGTCGAACAGCGCCCGCCTGAAGAAGGACTCGAGGCTCGCCGGCGCCACCTCGGAATAGGCGGGCATCATGCGCTGAAAGAGCCGAACGGCCCCCGGCACGTCCTCGAGAGTTGCGGGGCGGATCGCGCTCACGGCCGGCCGAGCTTGCGCTCGAGCTCCTCCAGCTGCTCGCGCAGCGCGGCCGGGAGCCGGTCGCCGAACTGCGCGAAGTGCTCCTTGACCTGAGGCAGTTGGGCCCGCCACTTGTCGGTGTCGATCTCGAGCAGCTCGCGCATCGCGCCCGGGTCGAGTTCGAGGCCGGACACGTCGAGGGAATCGGCCGCGGGCAGGAGCCCGACGGCCGTCTCGTCGGCGTCGGCCGCGCCGTCGCAGCGGCGAAAGATCCACTCGAGCACCCGGATGTTCTCGCCGAACCCGGGCCACAGGAACTCGCCGTGCTCGTCCTTGCGAAACCAGTTGACCATGAAGATCTTGGGGAGAACGGCGCCGGACTGGCGGCCGACCTCGAGCCAGTGCCCGAAGTAGTCGGCCATGTTGTAGCCGCAGAAGGGCAGCATGGCCATCGGGTCGAAACGCAGGTCGCCGACGTCGCCGCTGGCCGCCGCGGTCTTCTCGGAGCCCATCATCGCCCCCTGAAAGACGCCGTGCTCCCAGTCGAAGGCCTCGGTCACCAGCGGCACCACCGTGGCCCGGCGGCCGCCGAAGAGAAACGCCTCGATCGGCACGCCGGCCGGGTCCTCCCAGTTGTCGGCGATCGACGGGCACTGGTCCGCGGGCACCGTGAAGCGCGCGTTGGGGTGCGAGGACGGCTCGTCCTCGTCGGGCGTCCAGTCGCGGCCCTTCCAGTCGATGGCGTGAGCCGGGGGATCCGGTGTCATGCCCTCCCACCAGACGTCGCCGTCATCGGTGAGCGCGCAGTTGGTGAACACGGTGTTCTCGCGCACCGTGGCCATCGCGTTGGGGTTGGTCTCCTTGCTCGTGCCCGGGGCGACGCCGAAGAAGCCGGCCTCGGGATTGATCGCGTAGAGACGCCCGTCGTCGCCGAAGCGCATCCAGGAGATGTCGTCGCCGACCGTCTCCACCTTCCAGCCCTCGAGCGTGGGCACGAGCATCGCGAGGTTGGTCTTGCCGCAGGCCGACGGAAACGCTCCGGCCACGTACTTCACCTCGCCCTCGGGCGAGGTCAGCTTGAGGATCAGCATGTGCTCGGCCATCCAGCCCTCGTCGCGGGCCATCACCGACGCGATACGCAGCGCGAAGCACTTCTTGCCCAGCAGGGCGTTCCCGCCGTAGCCCGAGCCGAACGACCAGATCTCCCGGGTCTCCGGGAAGTGCACGATGTACTTGTTCTCGGCGTTGCAGGGCCAGGCCACGTCCTCGTCGCCCTCGTCCAGCGGCATCCCCACCGAGTGCAGGCAGGGCACGAACTCGCCGTCCGCGCCGAGCGCCTCGAGCGCGGGGGCGCCCATGCGGGTCATGACCCGCATCGACACGGCCACGTAGGCCGAGTCGGTGAGCTGCACGCCGATATGGGCGATGCGGCGAGCCCAGCGGGCCCATCGAGAACGGCACCACGTACATCGTGCGGCCGCGCATCGACCCCCGGAAGAGGCCGGTGAGCGATTCCCGCATCTCGCGCCGGGTCGCGCCAGTTGTTGGTCGGGCCGGAGTCCTCCTCGCGCTCGGAGCAGATGAAGGTGCGGTCCTCCACGCGGGCTACGTCGTCGGGATCGGAGCGGGCGAGATAGGAGTTGGGCCGCTTGGCCTCCGAGAGCTTCTCGAAGGTGCCCGCCTCGACGAGCCCGCGACAGAGAGCCTCGTACTCCTCGGCGGACCCGTCGCACCAGTGAATCGACTCGCGGCTGGGTCAGCTCGGCCATCGAATCGACCCAGTCGAGCAGCTTCTGGTTGGTGGTGGGTGCGGCGGCGGTCTGGCTCACGGTCCTCTAGCTCCTTCTCTCTCTCCCTTCGGGTCCGGGAGGCTTTTACCGTATCCCAACTTCCCTCCTACACTGGGACGAATGCGGGCAGTGGTGCGTTTTGTCGCCTCGGTGATGATGGTCAGCGGGGTGCTGCTGATCGCCGACGCCGCGCTCACCGTGGCCTGGCAGGAGCCCATCTCCGCCGTCGTGAGCCGAGCGGGAGCAGGCCGAGCTCTCCGAGGCCTACATCAGCGCCCCGCGGCGGGTGCTCGAGCGCGCGGCCGCTGAAGGGCGACGCCATCGCGCGCCTCAAGCTGCCCTCCCTCGACCGCTCCTACTACGTCGTCGAGGGCACCGACACCGACAGCCTTCGCAAGGGACCGGGCCACTATCCCGACACGCCGCTGCCCGGCGAGCGCGGAACGGTGGCGATCGCCGGGCCACCGCACCACCTACGGCGCGCCCTTCCGGACCATCGACCAGCTCAAGCGCGGCGACCCGATCGTCGTCGAGATGCCCGACGGCACCTTCTACTACCGCGTCGAGCGGGTGCGGATCGTCGACGACAGCGCGCTCTGGGTGACCGACAAGGTCGCCTACAACCGATTCGTGCTCACCGCCTGCCATCCCCTGTACAGCGCCGCCCAGCGCGTGGTGGCGTTCGCCCGCTTCGTGAAGCGTGGCCCGGCGCGCGTCAGGTGAGCGGCCGCCGCCGGGCGGATCACGACCATGGCGTGGGTGTCAAGCACGCGCAGGGACTGAACCACGCTGGCCAGCGGCCGCGCCCGCGGCGCCAGCAGCCGCACCAGGGGCGGGGCCAGGGTCACCCGGCGCCAGCGCAGCTCGCAGCCGGGAAACAGCGTCTCCAGCTCGCGGCGGCCCACCCCCCGCACCTCGCGGTTGCGCGGGTTGCCGGTGAAGAAGTCGTAGGACAGCAGCGCGCCGCCCGGCGCGAGCACCCGCAGCATCTCGCCTGCCGCCGAGCGGCGGACGGCCGGATCGAGGATCGACGAGAGCATCATGCTCTGCACCACCAGCTCGAACTCGCCGTCGGGCCACGGCAGCGCGGTGGCGTCCCCCTGGCGGATGTCGGCGCCCGGCAGGCGCCCGCGGGCCTCCTCGGCGCGGTCTGAGATCAGGTCCAGGCCGGCCAGCCGCTCCCGGGACGCCCCGAACGACTCGAGGTCGGCCAGCCACTGCCCGCGCCCGCAGCCGACGTCGACTATGCGGCGCCCGGTGAGCGGCAGCAGGCCCTCCTCGGCGAGCATCGAGACCAGGCTGCGCTCGATCCCGTGGCGGATGAACAGCGCCGCCGGGTCGGTGAGGGCGTAGCGCTCGGCGGGGATCTCTCGCTCTCGCCGGGCGTACTCCGTCACCAGGCGGTCGGCGTCAGCCACGAAGGCTAAAGGGCGCCTCCGAAGCGCCCTCCACCTGCGACTGATCGCGCGACTCGAAGAACAGCACGAGCGCCACGAGCAGGGCAACGCTGATCGCGAGAACCAACAGCCAATACAGGATCTTGCCGATAACCCGCATAACGCCACCCAAGCTTACGATGGAGAGGGACATGCTTCAGGTCGATACCACGCCTGCTCGAGAGGAAAGTTCGAGCCGGAGTCTCACGCTGATAGTGCTCGGCCTGCTGCCCGCGGTGGCCGTCATCGGATCCTGGGTTGCCTGGATCGCGGTCGACGGGGGCTACTTCCCCAAGAACTGGTATCCCGTTGCGATCGGGGTGGTGGCGCTGCTCGCATTCGCGGTGGCCGCCGGATGGACGCTGCCCAGATCACGCCTCGCGCGCGCATCCCTGGCCTTCTTGGTCGCGTTCGTGGCCTTCAACTTCCTGTCGATCTTCTGGGCCGAGTCGCCGGGCAGCGCGCTCGAGGCCTCGGACAAGCTGCTGCTCTACGTCGCTACGGCCGGGGTCCTGAGCCTAATCCCCTGGACGTCGGGCCGCGCCATGTGGTTCCTGGCGGCGTGGGCCGTGGGCACCCTGGCGCTGCTCGCTTCACCCTGATCGACGCCGCCGGCGCCGCCGACCCGTCGTCCTGGTTCATCGAGGACCGCTACGCCCAGCCGCTCGGATACGCGGGCGGGACCGCCGCGGTGGCGGCGATCGCTGCCTGGCCCGCGCTCCTGCTCTCTTCCTCGCGGGAGATGCCCGCCATCGGTCGCGGCCTCCTGCTGGGCGTGGCGGTGGTGCTGGCCGAGTTCGCTATCATGCCCCAGAGCCGCGGAGCGCTGATCGCGCTCGTCCTCATGCTCCCGGTGGCGCTGCTGCTGGCACCGCGGCGCTGGGCGCTGCTGGCGAGCGTGCTCGCGGCGCTCGGCGTGCTGGCGCTCACCCTCGACCCGGTACTCGGCGTCTACAGCGCTGCCAACGAGGGCCGCCCGGTGGCGCCGGCCCTCGACGACGCGGTGACCGGGCTGCTGCTGGCCGGCGCGCTGGCCACAGTGGCGGGTCTGGTGCTGGCCCTCCTCGAGCCGCGCGTGCGTGTGCCGCGTGGGGTCGAGCGGGGCGCGCGCTGGGTCCTCGGGGCGCTGGCGGCCCTAACCGTGCTCGGCGGCGCTGGTGTTCGTGGCGGCCAACGCGGACGGCATCAGCGATCGCTGGGACACCTTCAAGTCGGGCGTCGGGTGACGCATCGCGGACCGAGAACCGGTTCCTGGCCACCGACGATCCGCAGCGCTACGACTACTGGCGTGTGGCCGTCGACGTGGGCACCGGCGCGCCCCTTGGCGGAGCGGGCGCCGGCAACTACGAGATCGAGTACACCGCGCGCCGCCAGGACGAGAAGCACTCCCGTTACGCCCACAACTTCTGGATGCGGGTGTTCGCCGAGACGGGCCTGACCGGGCTGCATCCTGATCCTCGCCGGCTTGGGCTGCGGCTTCCTGGCGCTGTACCGCGGCGCGCGGCGGGCCGACGCCGGCGGCCGGTTGGTGGCTGCCGCGTGCGCAGTCGGCACGGCCTACTTCCTGATCCACGCCGTCGCTCGACTGGGTGGAGGAGTTCCCGGCCGTGGCCGCCCCCGGCTTCGGGCTGCTGTTCCTGGGTCTCGCCACGGTCTATCCCGGGCGCCGCAGGACCATCCGCGCGCGGCCGGCGGCGGGCCAATGGGTTCGCGGGGCGGCCGTCGCGGGCGCCCTCGTGCTGCTGATCGGGGGAATAGCCGCCCTCTCGCTGCCCTACCTGTCCCTGCGCTACACCGAGCGGGCCGCCGACCGCTTCGGCTCCGATCCCGAAGGAGCGGCGCAGGACCTCGGCCGCGCGGAGGATCTGAACCCCCTCTCGATCTCGCCCCAGCTCACCGAGGGGGCGATCGCCATCGAGAGCGGGCGGCCCGAGGATGCCGAGTTCGCGTTCCGCCGTGCGCTCGAGACCGAGGAGAACTGGTACCCGCATTTCGAGCTGGCACTGCTCGCGTCACAGCGCGACGACCGGGTCACGGCCCTGCGCGAGCTCGACCGGGTGAGGCAGCTGAACTCGCGCGATCTGTTCGTGCGCGAGATACGTCGCCGGATAGTGGACGGTGAGCGCCTGGTGCCCACCAAGGTCCATGCGGAGATCGCACGCGAGAATCGTGAACGTTTTAACAGCCTTGAGGGCTGAGGTTCACGGAATCTTGTCAATGGGTAACGCTTAAACGTCCAGACTTGAGGGTCTGGTTTCAGGCGTAGGCCCTGCCGCGCCGAAACCAGAGTCTTGAGTCCGGGCCTCCGGCCCACTCCGGAAACAACTTCAAGGCACCCGACGAGGGCATCCGCGAGAGGCGGGGCCTTCCGCTCCCCAGGAGAGCCCAAATGCTGCCCTCTACGCGCTTCGTGCGCCGACCCTCGCTGGTCGGCCTCAGTCTTCTCATGCTCGCCGCCCCCTCCGCGGGGGCCGCCACCACCGAGGAGATCCCGGCCACGTCCTTCGCCAACGGCAAGGCGATCTTCGAGGTCCCGTCGCAGGCCGCCGTCGAGCGCGCCCAGCTGCGCACCGCCCGCTCGTCGCGCCAGCTCAAGGCGGGCTGGGTGCGTCGCGGCATCAACGACGGCGTGCTGGCCGTGCCTACGTCGAGCACCCGCGACGTGGCCCTGGTGCTGCGCTACAAGCCGCGCCGCAAGCGCGGTCCGGTGCAGCCGCCGGCCCCGCCCAGCAACCCGGCTCCGCCGAGCAACCCCGCTCCGCCGAGCAACCCCGCCCCGCCCAGCAACCCCGCGCCGCCCAGCAATCCTGCCCCGCCGAGCAACCCGGCGCCGCCCCCCGGCAACCCCGCGTCGCCGCCCGCCGTGGATCAGATCCCCGCGGGCGCCAAGTTCGTGTCGCCCGCCGGCTCGGACGCCAACGCCGGCTCCGAGTCCGCGCCCTGGAAGACGCTCTGCCAAGGCTCTGGCGTCGGCCCGCGCCGGGTGACACGGTCGTGCTTCGCGCGGGCAGCTACGGGGCCCTCGGCACGACGACCCAGGTGAGCCTGAGCGGCACCGCTTCCGCCCCGATCACCTTCATGGGCCACCCCGCCGAGGCCAAGCCGGAGATCAAGGGCTACGTCCGCATCACGGGCAGCCACCTGCGCCTCTCGGGCATCCTCTTCGACGGCCCGACCGGCGCGGTGCTCGCGCGCACCTCGAGCAATCCCAAGGGCGAGGAGGTCCAGGTGTCGGTGATGTACGGCACAAACGTCGAGATCAGCCGCAGCGAGGTCCGGGACAACGGATGGCACGCGCGGGGTATTCGTGGCCGACGCGACCAACGTCCGGATCGTGGGCAACTACATCCACGACAACGGCGACCGCTCGGATTCGTCGCAGGCCAACCTCGACCACGGCGTCTACTGGAGCTCCGGCTCGGGCGTGGTGGCAAACAACGTGATCGAGAACAACTTCGCCTACGGCGTCCACCTCTACCCAAATGCCTCGGGCGTCCTGGTCGAGCAGAACACGATCGTGGGCAACGACAAGGGTGGCGTGATCATCGCCGAGGCCGCCGCCAACAACCGCGTGATCAACAACGTGGTGGCCAACAACGCGCTCTCGGGCATCAAGGGCTACGCGCTCACCGGCGGCGGCAACGTCGCGCAGCGCAACGTCGTGTGGGCCAACGGCCGCAACTTCGAGGGAACCGGCATCGCCCTGTCGTCCAACATCGAGGCCGATCCGCAGTTCGTGGGCGCCGGCGACTACCGCCTTCGCTCGACGAGCCCCGCGATCAACGCCGCGATGCCGTCGTCCTCCACCTCCTCCGACTACGCGGGCAAGCCGCGGACGGCAGGAGGCGCAACCGACATCGGCGCCTACGAGGCCGGCTGACCCGACCCGTCTGCGCCCGCGGCGCGCGATCGCGAACGCCGCGGGGCCGAGCGCGAGCAAGATCCACACCCGCCGGTCGACCGCGTCGGAGATGAACACCGACGCGGCCAGCATGCCCGATGTTCGCCACCAGGATCGCGCGGGCCAGCACCTCGAGGTCCTCGTCGCCGTTCTCCTCGGCGATTCGTCCCGCGCGCCACGCGGCGGCCAGCGCGGCCCACGATCACCCCCATCAGGAGCAGGAAGCCGATCGATGCCGGTCTCGGTGAGCTGCTGGAGGTAGAGGTTGTGCACCACCTTCGGCTGCTCGACGATCTTCTGGACCCGCTCCAGCACTCCGGGCTGGCGCGTGTAGTCGGCAGCGACGGCGTTGAAGTTGTTGAGCCCGACGCCGACGACGGGATGGTCGACGAACGCGCGCTCGGCGACCGTCCAGAGGTCGGTGCGCCCACTGCCTCCGTCGGTGGCGCGGGTGAGGCGGTCGAGCGCGTCAGGCGTGGCCGAGAAGTACGCCGCCGAGGCTCCGATCAGCACGAGCGCCATCAGCGCCGCGTAGGCCCGCCGGTGCCGGAAGAACACGAAAGAGGCGGCGATCACCACCAACATCGCGAGGATCCCTCCACGCGACTGGCTGGCCACGAGGCCGGTGGCCAGGACGGCGATGGCGCCGAGCAGGGCCAGCTTCATCAGCGGCTGGCGCGCCGTGACCAATAGGCCGGCGGCGAGGACCAAGCGCCGAGACCACGCCGGCGGCCAGGAAGTTCGGCGTCGCCGGTGGCTCCCTCGAGGCGCGCGCTTCCCTCGACCGTGGCCTGCTCGGAGCCGGTGGTCACCAGCCCGCCGGCAAAGCCGACGATCACGGATATCACGGCTGCCCACCACGAAGGCGACGAGGATCAGCCGCAGGCCGGGTTCATCGCGGACGATGGTGGCGAAAATGGTGAACACGAGGGAGACCGCGACCCAGTGCCACATGTCCCCGAGCACTCCGCCGGGCTCCTCGGCCCACAGCGAGCCGAGAGCAAGCCACACCAACAGGAGGGCAAGCATCTCGAACATCCGGCGATGCTCGCGCAGCACGTCGAGGGCACCGAGCCTGCCCGGTCTGCAGCATCCCGAGCCAGGCCACGGCGATCAGAACCCCAGCCGCCTTCCCGCCGAGCGTTGAAGGCCGGCAGGCCCTCGAGGAACACGAGCGGAAGGAAGAGGGCGAGCCCTACCATCGGCGGCGAAAATCACGATCGGTGCGTAGAAGCGCTCCGACCAGGAGGGCCAAGCCGAGCGGCACGTCGACGGCCAGCGCCACCCCCACCAGCGCGGCCGTGCCCAGCGCGGCCACGGTCACGAGCCATGGCGGCAAGGGAGTGGCGGTCGGGCGGACTACGGCGAGATCGGCGGTGGTCAATCTCAGGCCCAGTGTAAACCGGTTTTCCGGGCCTCGGAGAAATCGTGCTTAGGATGAAACGCAGTCATGAGCTTGCGAACTGTCAAGAGCCGTGGCGCCCTTGTGGTGCTCGTTTCCGGCGTGGCGTGCGCGCTGTTCGGCCGCGTCGCTGGTGCTAACGGCGGACTCGCCGTCGGCGCCGGCCGGGCGAACCCTCTTCGTCTCGCCGCCGGGGTGACAACGGCGACAGCGGTGGCCGCGGACATGCCCTGCGCACGATCCAGGCGGCACTGGAACGGGTGCGCCCCGGCGACACCGTCGTGGTGTCCCCGGGGGTGTACGGGCGGCGCGGGGCCGTCACGAGCCTGTGGCCGAGCGGGACCGCCGAGAAGCCGATACGCCTGATCGGCCGCCGCGGGAGCAAGCGCCCGCGGCTGCGCGGCCAGGTCCGCCTCGAGGGCGACTACCTGTCCGTACGGCGATTCGTCTTCGACGGACCGACCGGCCCGGTGAACGAGCGCTCGGACGAGAACCCGGGCGGAGAGGATGTGCAGGTCTGGGTCCGCGGGCCGCACACGGTGGTGGCCGACTCCGAGGTTCGCGACAACCTCTGGCACGCCGGCATCTACGTGACGGCGGACGACGTACGGCTGCTGCGCAACTACGTCCACGACAACGGCGACCGCGGCAACCCCGACAACGCCAACCTCGATCACGGCATCTACTGGTCCTCGGGCGAGGGTGGCGTGGCCAGCGACAACCTCGTCGTGCGCAACGTCGCCTTCGGGCTCCACCTCTATCCCGAGCCCAGCGGGGTGAGAGTGCTGCACAACACCCTGGCGGACAACGGCAAGGCCGGGCTGATCCTGGCCGATGACACTGCGGGCACCGAGGTCGTGAACAACATCATCGCCCTGAACGGGGCCCCCGGGATCGACTTCGATCTCGACGGCGTCCAGAACGTGGTCCACAACAACCTGTTCTGGGGCAACGGCGAGCTCCCGCTGGCCAGCCCGGCCGGGCTCGGCGCGATCGGCAACCTCATCGCGGACCCGGGCTTCCGCGGGCCGGGCGACTACCGGCTGCGCCCCGGTAGCGACGCCATAGGGCGCGCCCTGCCCCAGTTCACCACGCCCACCGACAACCGCGGCCGGCCCCGCCCGGCGCGGGCGGCGGACCTGGGCGCCTTCGAGGCCCCCTCGGACAAACGTTGAGTTTCGGGCCCGCCGGCAGGCCAATGCGCTCCGGAGCTGCCGATGACCCTCCTGTAATCAAAAAACGCGGGTCGGACTCTCCGATAAAGGCACCCCTGTCGCGAGGCAGGTCCGCAAAGCCACGGGGCTCCTCACAGGAGCCAGCCGGGTTGCCGAAGGAGGCTGTTGGGCGAGATCCCTCGCAGGTTTCTTGGAGGTCTCGTGTCCCATCGGCTCACCGCCCCGCTTGTCGCCGTCGCGCTGTTCGTGGCGTGCGCACTCGCAGCCCTACCCTCATCCGCCCTCGCCGCCCAGCACTCCTATGCGCCGGTGAGCGCCAGCTCCCAGGCGCTGGTCTTCACGGTCAACGGGATCAGCCCGCGCGCCGTGCGCTCCGCGCACCTTCGCCTGGGCGCCAAGGTGCAGCGGCTCCAGGTGCGCGCGGGTTCGCCGCGACCTGGCCGACCGCCGGCTTCGCCTGTCGATCTCGAGTCCCAGCCCGCGCGCCCCGCGCCTCATACTGCGCACGCGGCCCGTCTCCTCCCCCGCTCCCTCCACCTCTACCGGACCCGTGTACCACCTCTCGCCGGCCGGCTCCGACTCCGGCTCGGGCAGCGCCGACGCGCCGTGGCTGACGCTCGACCACGCCGCCCGGGCCGCCGGGCCGGGCTCGACCGTCGTGCTGGCTGCCGGCACCTACGGCCGCCCGGGCACCATCATCCGCCTCGACCGCGACGGCGCCTCGGAGAACCCCATCACCTTCACCGGCGCGGCCGGCGGGGAGCGCCCGCGGATCCTGGGCCAGCTTCGCATCGACGGCGACTACGTTCACGTGCGGCGCGTGCTGGTCGACGGTCCCACCGGACGAGTGGCCGCCTCCAAGGGCGACAACCCCGGCGGCGAGGACGTCGGGGTCTGGATGAGCGGCAACGGCGCGCTGCTGGCCGACAGCGAGATTCGCGACTCGCTCTGGCACGCGGGGATCTTCGTGTCCGACGGCCGGGGCATGACCATCGAGAACAACCACATCCACGACAACGGCAACTTCAACGAGCCCGGGCAGTCCAACCTCGACCACGGGATCTACTGGGCCTCGGGGTCGGGCCGGGTGATCGGCAACCGCATCGAGCACAACGTCGCCTACGGAGTGCACCTCTATCCCGAGGCAGACGGCGTGGTGGTCCAGGACAACCACATCAGCCGCCACGGCCGCGGCGGGGTGATCGTCGCCGAGAACGCGTCCAACAACCTCATCGTCGGCAACTCGATCACCGCCAACCGCGAGGGCATCAAGACCTACGCGCTCACCGGCACCGGCAACGTGGCCCGCGACAACCGGGTGTGGGCCAACAGCGAGGCCAACTACGGCAACACGGCCGGGCTCGCACTTCGGTAATCGCCACACCCTCAAGCGTCGGCGCGGTGCTAGTTCTGACCGAGCGGCGTGAGCCCTCCCATGCCCGGACAAACCGGCCCGAGTAGCGGTGGTGATCCCGTGCTACAACGACGGCTCCACGCTCGGCGATACGGTCGCCTCGGTACGCGCCCAGGAGGATTGCGAGCTCGTCGTGGTGGACGACGGGTCGGACGATCCTGATACGGGCAGCGTCCTGCGATCGAACTCGAAGCGAGCGGAGTGACGGTGGTGCGCCAGGCCAACAAGGGTCCCTCCGCGGCGCGCATGGCGGGCGTTCACGCCTCCTCCGCTCGCTACGTCCTGCCTCTCGACGCCGACGACAAGCTGGCGCCGGGCGCTCTCACCGTGCTCGCCGACGCTCTCGACTCTCATCCCGACTGCGCCACGGCGTGGGGGGAGACACATTTCTTCGGCGATGTGGAGCACACCGTTCGGCATGGGGCGAAAGCTCTCGATCCTTGGCGTCTGACGATCTTCAACGGGCTTCCCTACTCGGCGTTGTTTCGCCGGGACGCGCTCACAGAGGTGGGCGGCTGGCCGGTCAGCGCCAGCGGCTATGAGGATTGGGACCTGTGGATGTCGATCGCCGAGGCGGGCTACCGCGGTCGCTGCGTGCCTCACGTGGTGAACCGCTACCGCGTGCACGGCGTCAGAAGGTGGCGAGAGGACATCGGCCAACACGAGCGGATCATGGAGGGCATGCGAGAGCGCCATCCGCGCCTGTTCGCCGAGCGGCGCACCAACCGGCGGCGATCCGAGGCGCCGCGGCTGACGAAGCTCAGCCTCCCGCTGATCGACTCCCTTCCGATCTCCTTCCCGGCCAAGAGGCGCTGGTACCTGCTCATCACCGACCCTGGTCGTGCACTGATAACCGTGCGCCACCGCCTGGGTCGATGAGAGCTTGAGCGACCCCGCGGCCCCCGAGGAGGAGCAGCCGCGCGAGGCGCGGCATTCGGTGCTTCGGTCCGGCCTCGTCACGTTCGGCTCGAACGTCGGCGGCGCCGCTCTGTCACTGCTCAACGTGCTCGTGATGGCCCGAGCGCTGGGGCCGGTGGGCCGCGGCGACGTCGCCTTTCTCACCACGATCGCCTTCCTCGTGCCCTGGATGGTCTCCCTGGGCATCGATCAGGCGAACGTCAACTTCGCCGGCCGCGAGCGGAAGATCGGCCCGGCGCTGGCCACCAACTCGCTGATCATGGCGCTCGTGCTGGGCGCGGTCGGTGCGGGGCTGGTGGCGCTGCTGGTGGTGCTGGTGCCGGCTGCCGGGGGCGAGGCGGACCCCACCCTGCGCTGGCTGATCCTCGCGTCCCTGCCGATGCTGGTGGCGCAGATCCTCCTCAAGCAGCTGGCGGTGGCCTACTACGGCTTCATCGTGCTCAACCTCGGCTACTTCCTGCCGCCGATCCTCAACGTGTGCGTGAACGGCGCGCTGGCGATCGTGGGAGAGCTCACCGTGGCGGCGGCGATCGTCACCTGGCTGGCGGGCCAGTGGATCGCCACCATGTTCGCCGTCGGGTACATCCTGCGCCGGCTCGACGGGTTCGGCCGCCCCGATACGCGCCCTCGGCAAGCGCCAGCTCGTGTTCGGCCTCAAGGCTCAGCGCCGGCCGCGTGATGCTGCTGGGCAACTACCGGGTCGACCAGTGGATCCTCGGGGCGATCGCCGGATCGAGGGAGCTGGGTCTGTACAGCATCGCCGTGGCCTGGGCGGAGACGCTCTTCTTCCTCCCCAACGCGCTCGCCGCCGTGCAGAGGCCGGACCTCGTCCGCGCGGCGCGCGAAGCGGCGGCGCGCCAGGCCGCGGTCGTGTTCCGCGTGGTCATGGCCGTGACCGCCGTTCTGGCGCTGGGCGTCGTGATCACCGCCCCGCTGCTCTGCGTCGGCTTCTTCGGGGAGGAGTTCAGGGGATCCATCGACGACCTGCGTGTACTCGTGCTGGGGGGCTTTGGCATCGGCGCGCTGAAGCTGCTGGGGAGCGCCCTGACCGCGCGGGATCGCCCGCTGCTGGAGAGCGCAGCCATCGGCGTCGCCTTCGTGACCATCCTCGCTCTCGACTTCATCCTGATTCCCGGGATGGGCGGCCTGGGCGCGGCCATCGCGTCGACGGTGGCCTACAGCGCCGGCGGTGTCGCCGTGACCGTGCTCTTCGTCCGCACCCTCGGCGCCCGCGGCGGCGATCTCGTGCCCCGGGTGGCCGACGCCCATGCGGCGAAGGCGATGGTCATGAGCCGCCTCAGGCCCGACGGCTGAGCGCCGCCGCTCGCAGGAACGCGGCCAGGCGGCCGATCTCGGCCTCCAGGGTGTGCTCGCGCACCCTCTCCAGCCCGGCCTGCACCAGGCTGTGGCGCAGATCGGGATCGCCGGCGAGCCGCTCGAGCGCCTCCGCCGGGGCCTCGGGATCACCGGGTTCCACGAGCAGGCCGGCGCCTCCGCGCACCGCCTCGCGCACCCCTCCCACCGCCGTGGCCACCACGGGAAGGGCGGCGGCGAAGGCCTCGAACAGCACCTGGGGCACGCCCTCGGTCCAGGAGATGTGCAGGAAGGCGTGCGACCGGCGATAGACGGCCATCAGCTCCTCCCCCGCGGGCACGTAGCCGGCCAGCACCGCGTGGTCCTCGAGCCCGAGCTCGCGTCAGGCGCTCGGCCAGGGCGTCACTCAGGGGGCCGGTGCCGCAGACGGTCAGCCGCCAGCGCCCGGGATCGGCGCGGTCGAGCCGAGCCAGCACGTCGGCCAGCAGCAGGGGATTCTTCTCCGCGTCGAGGCGCCCGACGCTGAGAATCTCGAGCGGCGCGCCCCACAGCCGGCTCCTCTCCACTTCGGGGCCGGCGATCTCGCTCTCGCGGATGAGCGACACGTGCAGCACGAGCAGGCTCTTCGAGCGCCCGTACTGGCGGCCCAGCTCGGGACCCACCACCACGGTGGGCAGGCGCCGGGCCAGGAGGCGCCAGGTGTACTCGAGAAGGTCGGCGGCCAGGTGCACCCCCCGGCGGCCGGGATGGCGGCTGCGGGCGTAGCGGCGCAGCTCCTGGCGAACGCCCAGGATCACGGGGCGGCGCCGCGCGAGCGCCACCGCCGCGAAGGCCAGCGACAGCGGGTGCGGCCCGAACAGCAGAGCCGCGTCGGAACCGTCCAGCGCGCGGCTGAACACGCGCACCGAGCGCGCCACGCCGGACAGCACCGCTCGCACGTCCGACAGCGACCCGTAGCTCGGCAGCACCTCGAGCTTCACGTCATCCGGCAGGCGGAAGTTCCAGGGCGGCGGCTCCGCGTCGAGGCGGCCCAGCAAGGCCAGCTCACCGAGCGCGCCCGTCAGCTCGGCCAGGAACCCGGGCAGGGTGCGCTCGGTCCACAGCTCGCCCTCGGCGCGGCGGTAGAGGTGATCGTCGTAGACGAGGAGCCTCATCTCCCTGTCCGCGCGAGCCTCCTGGCCACCGAGGCGACCGCGCGAAGGGGCGGGCCCAGGCGCACGCAGGCCCACAGGAAGCCGAGGCCGGCCGAGAGATGCATCGTGGCGAACACGGCGGGCAGGGTGGCGGCGTCCGTGGGCCTGGCCCGCCGCGCCGCGCCGACGGACACCACGGCCAGCACGGCGGCGTACAGCAGCAGGCCCGCCCGTGCGGGCAGGCGCAGCAGCCTCAGGGGAGCCACCGAAGCGATAGCTGCCAGCGCGAGGCCCGGCGGCAACACGTGGGACGGCCGCATGCTCTGGGGATGCACCAGGCTCGTCTTGACCCGGTAGAAGCCGTAGCGCCAGTACTGGCGGGCCAGGCGCTTGAGGCTGTTGCGCGGGATGTAGGCGGCCGCCATCTCCGGGATGCACATGATCGTGCCCCCGTCGGCGCGGATACGGGCGGCGAGCTCGTAGTCCTGGTCCACGGGCCAGCGCTCGTCCCAGCCCCCGTAGGCCTCCAGCGTCGTTCGCCGCCATACCCCGGTGAAGCCGGTGTCGACCTCGAACTCCGCCGTCTCCGGCGTGGCGGAACTTGGCCCCGCCGGTGCCCAGCGTGGTGGACAGCGCCAGGGCGACCCGCCGCGACCACGTGTCGACGCCGGTGGCGAGCTGGGGGCCGCTCACCCAGGCCACGTCGCCGCGTTCGAGACGGCGCACTCCCGCCGCGAGATAGTCCTCGGGGTAATGGGTGTGCGCGTCCATGCGCGACACGTATTCGCCCCGGGCGGCGCGCAGGCCGACGTTCAGGCCCTGAGGCGTGCTGCGGGCCGGGTTGTCGAGGATCTTGATGCGGGGATCGCTCTCCTGCAGCTCCTCGAGGATGGCGCGCGTGCGGTCCTGTGAGCGGCCGTCGATGAAGATCAGCTCCACCGCGCCGTCGAAGCGCTGGGCCTGCATGTCGGCCACCGCCTCCCGGATGTAGCGCTCTTCGTCAAGCACGGGGGTCAGCACGCTGACGTCGACGTGATCGGGCGCGTTCAAGGGCGGTGGAGGTTAGCCAGCGAAGGCGGTGGTCGCCCTATGCTGAGGCTCTTGGATACGGAGGCCACCGAGCTCGAGCGGTCGAGCGCGCCGGTCGAGATCGCCCCCCTCGGCAGCCTGGAAGGCGCCGCCGGCGAATGGCGAGATCTCGCCGAACGCTCGCGCAACATCTTCTCCACCTGGGAGTGGGCGCGCATGTGGTGGCGCCTCTACGGAACGGAGCTCCGAGCAGCGCCTGTTCGCCTGCCGCTCGCCCGAGGGCCGGCCGCTGGCGATCCTGCCCCTGGAGCGGTCGGCGATCGGCCCGCTGAGAGCCCTGCGCTTCTCCGGTCACGGCCCCGGCGACCTCCTCGGGCCGGTCTGCGGCGAGGGTGAGCGCGAGCAGGCCATCGCGGGCCTCGACGCGGCGCTTCGGTCGATGGACGACTGGGACCTGTTCGCGGGCGAGCGCATGCCCGGCCACTGGGACCTGCCACGTACGCTCGGCGCCCGTCCCCTGCTCGAGGAGGGCAACCCGACGCTCGAGATCGGTGGCCGCAGCTGGGACGACATCCTCGCCGGGCGAAGCGGGAACTTCCGCTCGCAGGTGCGCCGGCGCGAGCGCAAGATCGACCGCGAGTTCGGCCTGACCTTCCGGCTGACGAGCTCGGCCGACGAGGTCGGCCGCGACATGGACGTGCTCTTCGCGCTGCACTCGGCGCGCTGGGGCGCCGAGCAGCACGCGATTCGCCGCCTCGCGGCGGTTTCACATGAGCTTCGCGGCCGAGGCACTGGAGCGCGGGTGGCTGCGCCTCTGGATCGCCGAGGCGGGAGGGCGCCCGGCCGCGGCCTGGTACGGCTTCCGTTACGGCGGCGTGGAGTCCTTCTACCAGTCGGGACGCGACCCCGCCTTCGACCCCTGGTCGATCGGGTTCGTGCTCCTGAACCACTCGATCCGCGCCGCCGCCCAGGACGGCATGTCCGAGTACCGGTTCCTGCGCGGAGGACGAGACCTACAAGGGCCGCTTCAGCGACGTCGACCGGCGGATGGTCACGGTGGCCCGCGGGCGAACCGCGGCCGGGCGCGCGGCCGTGGAGGCCGCCTTCAGCCTGCGCCGGCGTGTGCGAGGACGCCGGCTCGTCGGCGGCCTCGTCTACTGACCGGGTCGCCGCCTTTACGCAAGAACGCCCCCGCGGTGCGGGGGCGTTCAAGTGCTCAAGCTGCTTAGGTGGCGGGCCCGCTAGGCCGCGGTGCCACCGGCGCTGGACATACGGCGGACGAGGAAGCCGCCGCCGACCAGTGCCACTCCGGCGAGCAGCATCACGCCCACCTCGAGTCCGGTGAAGGGAAGGCTGCCGCCGGTATCGGTGGCCACGGCGCCTGCGGCACCGTTGTCCCCCCCGCCTCCACCACTCTGCTGAAGGCCGCCGACCTGCTCCTGCCCCTGGCCTCCGCCATAGGCATCCTCGGTCGGGCTCTGCGCAAACGCCGCGCCTGCAACCGAAAGCAGCGCAAGCGAAGCAACTACTGCAACGGTCGCTATGAGTTTCATGCTTCTCCTAAACATTGTGTGTACTCCTGCCGACATCCACCATAGGACAGGTTTTCTCTCTACGCCAGCAGTTCGTTTACGCAAATCGGCAGTAGCATCGACCCCATCGAAACCACCCCGGTTTCGCCTCCGCCCTCTCTCAAACTTCCCCTCCCCTTGCCGCCAGAGCCACAGACATCGCTCCTCTCGCCGGCCGCCGGCGAGGGCGCCCTCGGGCCGTACTTTCGCGCTGTTCGCGCGCACCGGCTGGTCTTCGTCGCCGTCGTTCTGGCCGCTCTGCTGGGCAGCCTGGCCTGGCTCGCGGTGCGCACCCCTCAGTACGAGACGAGCTCGCAGCTGCTGCTCAACCCCCTCCCGCAGGACGACGCCCAGTTCCTGGGCTTCGACCTCCTGAGGGACTCCGGCGACCCCACCCGAACGGCGCAGACGGCAGCCACGCTGGTCGAGTCGCGCCGCGCGGCCGAGCGCACGGCCGTGGCGCTGGGCGACGACTGGACCGCCACCAAGGTGCTCAACTCCGTCCGGGTCGAGCCGGAGGGCGAGAGCAACATCGTCGCCGTCACCGCCGTGGCGGACTCCGCCGCTCTTGCCGCGCGCATCGCCAACGAGTTCGCCGACGCGGCCATCGCCGAGCGCAAGCAGGCGCTGGCGCGCCAGATCGATACCGAAATCGCTCGCCTGGAGACCGCGGATCCCGACGGCGCCGACCGCTCCGGGAGAGGATGCGATCGACAACGCGGCCCGCATCACCCAACTGGAGGCGCTCAAACAGCAGGGCGACCCGACGCTCACCTCTTCTCAGGCTGCGGTCCCCCCCGACTCCAGCACCTCGGCCGGCCCGATCCTGGTGATAGCCCTCGCGCTGATCGCGGGCCTCGCGCTCGGCGTCGGCGCCGCCGTGCTGCTCGAGGTCACCGGCCGGCGGCTGCGCGACGAGGAGGAGGCCATCGGCCTCTTCCCGATGCCCGTGCTGGCGCGGGTACCCGAGCTGGCGCGCCGCTTTCGGCCCGAGCGCGTGCCCGGCGAGCCGTGGATGATGGCCCCGTCGGTGCGCGAGGCATTCCGCACGCTCTTCGTCCAGCTCGAGCGCGACGAGAACAGCCGGGTGATCATGTTCACGAGTGCCTCGACCGGCGACGGCAAGACCACCTCCGCCGTCAACCTGGCGGCGACGATCGCCGCGGCCGGCCACCGGACCATCCTCATGGACCTCGACCTCCGCAAGCCCGACGTCGCACGGATGCTCCACGTCGACCACGACCTGCCGCTGCTCTCGCTGCTGGGTCCGGCCGCCTCGCTCTACGACCTGCTGGTCGACGTGCAGGGCGTCCCCAACCTCAGCCTGCTCGCCACGGGCAACATGACCGGTCAGGACTACGGCGTGCTCGAGGTGCTCGGCGCACGGCTGCCGGACCTGATCGACCAGGCGCGCCGCGAGGCGGACTACGTGGTGATCGACACCGCCCCGCTCGGCGAGGTCAGCGATGCCCTGCGCTTCTCCAGCGAGGCGGACGAGATCGTGGTGGTAACCCGGCCGGGAAGCACCAACCGCACCAACTTCCGTGTCATGCGCGACCTGCTGCAGGGCGCCGACGAGCAGCCGCGCGGCTTCCTCGTCCTCGGGGACAGCAGCGGAGGCACCAACCGCTACCACGCCTACGGGACACAGCGCGGCCGCAACCGGTTGTTCGCCTCGGCCGAATAGGAGGGATGCAGCCTTGAACGGCCAGAAAGCGCTCGTGACCGGGGCCGGCGGCTTCATCGGCGGCCGCCTGTGCGTGAGCCTCCTCGAGGCGGGCTACGACGTGCGCGCGTTCGTGCGCTACAACTCGCGCGCCGACCACGGCACGCTCGACTGGATCGATCCCGAGCTCGCCGCGGACATCCAGATCGTGGCCGGTGACCTGCGCGACCCCGAGTCGGTCAATCGCTCGTGCGACGGGATCGAGGTGATCTTCCACCTCGGAGCCCAGATCGCCATCCCCTACTCCTACGTCAACCCGCGGGACTTCTTCGAGACGAACGTCATCGGCTCCCTGAACGTGGCTCAGGCCGCGCTGGCGTCCGAGGCCCGGCGCGTGATTCACGTGTCCACGAGCGAGGTCTACGGATCCGCCCAAACCGTCCCCATAACCGAGGCCCATCCGATCGAGGCCCAGTCGCCCTACGCGGCGAGCAAGGTGGCGGCCGACAAGCTGATGGACAGCTTCCACCGCTCGTTCGAGCTTCCGGTGACGGTCGTGCGCCCGTTCAACACCTACGGCCCCTTCCAGTCTTCCCGCGCCATCGTGCCCACGATCATCACCCAGGCACTGGTGGGCGACAGCCTCCGCCTGGGCTCGCTGCATCCGCGTCGCGACCTCACCTACGTGGGCGACACGGCGCGCGGCTTCATGGCCGCCGCGTCGTCCCCCCAGGCGATCGGGCGCACCCTGCAGCTGGGCACCGGCACCGACGTGTCGATCGGCGAGCTCGTGGAGATCGTGGGAGAGCTGCTCGGCAAGGAGCTCTCGGTGGAGCTCGACGACGAGCGCGTGCGCCCGCCGGCCAGCGAGGTGCAGCGGCTGATCTCGAGCCCGGCGCTGGCCGCCGAGCTCACCGGCTGGAGGCCTGAGGTCGACCTGAGAGAGGGTCTTCTCGAGACGATCGAGTGGATCGAGAAGAACATGGGCGTGTTCCGGCGCGTCGGGGAGTACGTGCGGTGAACCTTGCTGTCAATGTTCACGGGCTCGACTGGCGCGAAGCCGGGACCCGTTCTATATTGGCCTCTGGCCCACGGGGGGGCCGCCAAGCCAGCCGGCGCGTGAGGTTTTGCAGGAGCCTTCGCGCGGACCGAAACCATCCGGAGGCCACTCGCCTCCTCTATCGGCGAATTGACGAGCTCGCCCTCAGGTAATGACGACACCATCCCTCATGTCACGGACGACCGAGATAGAAAACGACGACCTGGTAGCCGACCAGGAGGTGCCGACCACGACGCCTGCGCCCCAAGGAGGCGCGGCGGCGGTCGAGCTCCCCGGCCACCTGCGGGTCACGCTCGATCTCATGCGCGTCAGGCGTGGCATCGACGCCGCGCTGACGCGGGCCTTCGACTTTGCGGTCTCGCTCGTCCTCCTGGTGCTGCTGGCACCGGTGATCCTGGCCGCCGTGGTGATCGTCCGGCTGGACTCACCGGGACCGGCGTTCTTTCGCACCCGGCGGGCGGGCTTCAAGGGCACGACGCTGCGCATGCTCAAGTTCCGCAAGATGCACGACGGGGCAACCGGCCTGGCTCTGACCACCGACGACGACCATCGCTTCACCCGCGTCGGCGTCTGGCTTGCGAAGACCAAGATCGACGAGATCCCTCAGCTCTGGCACGTCCTGCGCGGCCAGATGAGCCTCGTCGGGCCGCGTCCCGAGGATCCGCGTTTCGTGGCCGCCCACGCCGAGGACTTCGAGCACATCCTCGCCGTCCGTCCGGGAGTGACCGGCTACTCGCAGGTGGCCTTTGCGGAGGAGAGCCGCATCCTCGACGACGAGGATCCAGTGGCTCACTACGTCGACCGCCTGCTGCCTCAGAAGCTCGCGCTCGACCGCCTTTACGCCGACCACCGTTCGCTGCTGGTGGATCTGAAGGTGCTCTTCTGGACCTCGGCGGCCGTGCTCCTGCGACGGCAGGTGGCCGTTCACCGCGAGAGCGGCAAGATGAACCTCAGGCAACGTTAGGCAAGGAGGGGTCTCCATGGCCAAGAAGGCGGTAATACTCGCGGGCGGCAAGGGCTCGCGGCTCGGCCCGTACACGACCGTCCTGCCCAAGCCGCTGCTGCCGATCGGCGACCGCGCCATCCTCGACGTGGTGGTGCGTCAGCTGCGCTCCTTCGGGTTCACGGACCTCGTGTTCGCGGTGGGCTACCTCGCCCATCTCATCCAGGCCGTGTTCGGCGACGGCACGGCCCATGGGGTCAACATCAGCTACCACCACGAGAGCGAGCCGCGCGGCACCGCCGGCCCGCTGGCCACCATCGACGGCCTCGACGACACGTTCCTGCTGATGAACGGCGACGTGCTCACCACTCTCGACTACGAGGCCCTCTTCCACTCCCACCGGGCGAGTGGCCACGCCCTCACCATCGCCACCCACCGGCGCGTGATCAAGACCGAGTACGGCGTGATCCGGACGGTCGGCGACCCCGACGAGAGCGGCATCGAGACGGTCACCGCCTACGAGGAGAAGCCGGAGATCCCCTACGTGGTCAGCATGGGCTGCTACGTGGCCGAGCCCGAGATGCTGCGCCACATCCCGGCCGACAAGCACTTCGACATCCCCGACGTCGTCAAGGCCCTCATCGCCGCCGGCGTGCCGGTGGGGTCCTACCTCTTCGAGGGGTTCTGGCTCGACATCGGGCGCCACGAGGATTACGAGCGCGCGATCGTGGAGTACGAGGAGATGCGCACCCTGCTGGTCGGCGACGACGACTCGGCCGAGGTCCACCCGCTGCGCCCCCCCGGCGGGGGCGAGGTCGTGCAGCCCGCCCGAACCGCCTGAGTCAGGCCGTGCGGGCGCCCGCCGGGGCGGCCAGCTCGCGCAGGCCTTCGCGCACCGCCTCGATCACACGCTCCTGATCCTCGGCCGAGAGGTGCGGGTAGAGCGGCAGTGTGACCTCGGTGCGCGCCACCCGCTCGCTGCGCGGGAGGTCGGCGTTCAGATCGCGAAACGCGCTGAACTCGTGCAGCGCGGGGTACAGCAGGCTGGTCTGAACACCCCAGCGGCTGAGCATGAGCCGCCGCAGCGGCTCCTGGAGCTCGGGGTCGTCGAGCAGCACCGGCATCACGTAGCAGGAGGAGCGATCCACGTCCTCGTCGCGGTAGGGCAGCGAGAGCCCCGGGACGTCGCGCAGCCTCTCGCGGTAGTGGTGCACGAGCCTGCGGCGCGCCGCGATGTCCGCCTCCAGCCCGGGCAGGCGCGCGGAGAGCAGTGCGGCCCGCGGCTCGTCGATGCGGTAGTTGTAGCCCAGGTCCACCACGTCGTAGGACAGGGCGTGGCCGCGGTGGCGATCCCAGGTGCCGGAGGTGAGACCGTGGGAGCGCAGCCGGCGCGCCAGCTCGGCCACCTCGTCGTCGTTGGTCGCGAGCAGGCCCCCCTCCCCACACGAGAGCACCTTGTTCGAGAAGAAGCTGAACGCGCCGGCCAGGCCGAGGCCGCCCAGCTTGGGGCCCTCGTCGACCGCCGTGGCGCTGGGACAGTGGGCCGCATCCTCGATGAGCGCGAGGCCGTGGGCGGCGCAGAGCTCGAGCAGCTCGGTGACCGGGCCGGCATAGCCGCCGTAGTGGACCACGCATACGGCCCGCGTGCGCGGCGTGATCCGCCGCTCCACGTCCTCGGGATCAAGCGCCAGGTGCTCGGGCGCGGCCACGTCGGCGAGCACCGGAGTGGCGCCGCAGTAGCGCGCGGCGTTGGCCGTGGCCACGAAGGTGATGCCCGGCACGATGATCTCGTCGCCCGGCCCCAGGCCGGCCGCCCGGTAGGCCAGGTGCAGCGCGGCGGTCCCGCTGGACAGGGCCACCGTGTGCGCCACGCCGAGATGCGCGGCGAACTCACGCTCGAACTGCTCGGTGTGCGGGCCCATCGTGAGCCATCCCGAGCGCAGCGTGTCCGCCACGGCGGCGATCTCGTCCTCGGAGAGCACGACATCGAAAAGTGGAACGGCGGGCGTGCTCACGCCCACCCAGATTAGCCTGCGTTCCCGTTCTTGGCGCGGGGTGGCCTCAGCGCCGCGGCACCAGCACGGCCCGCTTGAACTGCGCCACCAGCACCCCGTCCTGGTTGAACACCCGCGTCTGGACCCTCACCACGCCGCGGTCGGGCTTCGACTGCGAAGCCTTGAGCTCGAGCACCTCGCTCTCACAGAACAGCGTGTCGCCGTGGAAGACCGGCGCGGGGTGCGAGAGCTCCTCGGTGGCGAGGTTGGCGATCGCCTTGCCTGACACGTCGGCCACCGACATCCCGAGGGCCAAGGAGTACACCAGCGGACCGACCACGACGTTGCGTCCCTGCTGGGACTGCGCCGCGTACACGTCGTTGATGTGCAGCGGGTGGTGGTTCATCGTCAACAGGCAGAAGAGGTGGTCGTCCGCCTCGGTGACCGTCTTGGCGGGCCAGTGCTGGTACACGGCGCCCTCCTCGAAGTCCTCCAGGTAGCGCCCGTACGGCCGCCCTCCCGAGGCTTCGCGCGCGGCCTGGCCGGTCTCGAACTTGGTTTCGGTGTCGCTCATCAGAGCGACCGATCCTACGCAATCAAGCGGGCCAGACCGGAGAGCTGCGCAACAGGCGCACCGCCGGCTCCACCTTGATTCGAAAGCGCCTCTCGTCGTCGCCGTGGTAGATCCCCACGCGCGGCTCGGACAGGGGGCCATCTCGCTTCAGCCGCCCCGGGAGGCCGCAACCCGCGGTGTAGCCACAGCTCTGCGCCACCTCCATCACCCGGCTGTCGTGCTCTCCGTAGGGGTAGGCGATGGAGGTGCAGGGCCGCTCGAGCCGTTCGGTGCACACCCCCTTCGAGCGCCGCAGCTCGTCGTCGAGCACGGCATCGGTGACCTCTGGGAGGTGCGGGTGCGAGCAAGTATGCGAGCCGATCTCCCAGCCCCGGTCGGCCAGCCAGGCGAGCTCGTCCCAGTCGAGCGGGGTGTTCTCGTGGCGGTGGGGCCCGTCCAACCACTCCTCGATGCCGTCCCAGCTCATCGGCTGAGGCGCCCGCGACGGCCAGTCGGTCGGGACGAAGATCGTGCCCACCATCCCCAGCGCGTTCATCACGGGATAGGCGAGCTCGAGCACCGAGCGGAAGGCGTCGTCGAAGGTCACGGCGACGGTCTTTGCGCGGGGCCGGACCACGGCGTCGGTGAAGGTCACCGACGACAGCCCGCGCGCGGTCAGCGTGCGCATCTGGTGCTCGAGGGCGGCCGGGGTGACCGAGAGTGAGGCATCCCACCGCTCGCTCACGGCGTGGTAGCACAGGACGAGCGGCCGCATTCTGAGAATCGATCCTCTCACAAGATAGTCTCGCGCGCCCCATGCGCAATCCAAGAGCTTTCTTCGCGCCGCTCGCGGTCGACGCCCCCGAGCCGCTGCGCGAGATCCCGTTCCGCCCCTCTCGGATGATCCACTTCCTCGACTTCTCCAACGAGAAGATGGTCGCCAAGGCGCCCGACATCGCCCCCAAGGTCGACATCCTGCTCGGCAACCTCGAGGACGCGGTCCCCGTCGACCGCAAGGAGGCCGCGCGCGAGGGCCTGATCACGGTCGGGCGCGAGATGGACCTCGGCGAAACTGCTCTGTGGACGCGCATCAACGCGCTCGAGAGCCCCTGGATGCTCGACGACCTCATGCGCATCGTCGGCGAGATCGGCGACCGCCTCGAGGTGGTGATGGTGCCCAAGGTCGAGGGGCCCTGGGACATCCATTACATCGACCGCCTGCTGGCCCAGCTCGAGGCCCGCGCCGGCCTGCAGCGGCCGATCCTCGTGCACGCGATCCTGGAGACCGCTCAGGGCGTGACCAACCTCGAGGACATCGCCACGGCGAGCCCGCGGATGCAGGGGATGAGCTTCGGGCCCGCGGACCTGGCCGCGAACCGGCGGATGAAGACCACGCGCGTGGGCGGCGGCCATCCCGGCTACCGGGTGATCGAGGACCCGTCCGCCGAGGACCCCGAGGCACCGCGTGCCACCGCCCAGCAGGATCCGTGGCACTACTCGATCGCCCGCATGGTCGACGCCTGCGCCGCCGCCGGCATCCTGCCCTTCTATGGCCCCTACGGCGACATCGGCGATACCCAGGGCTGCGAGGCCCAGTTTCGCGCCGCCTTCCTGCTCGGGTGCGTCGGGGCGTGGTCGCTGCACCCGGTCCAGATCGACATAGCCAAGAAGGTCTTCTCGCCCGATCCCGACGAGGTCCGCTTCGCCCGCAAGGTGATCGAGGCCATACCGGACGGCCGCGGCGTGCACATGATCGACGGCAAGATGCAGGACGACGCCACGTGGAAGCAGTGCAAGGTCATGGTCGACCTCGCCGAGATGCTGGCGCGCAAGGATCCGGAGCTGGCGGAGCTGTACGAGGTCGAACCCGCCAATGCTTAGGGGCGCTTGAAGAAACCGGGCGATACTTGGCCCCATGCCACGTTTCCTCCTCTTCGCCGTTGCCTCCGGGGCGCTCCTCATCGTCGCGGCGGCCGCCGCATACTGGTTCTTCATCCGCGAGACGGACGTGACGAGCGCCGGGTCCACCCGGCTCGTGAAGGTGGCCGACCTCGAGTCCCCCACCTTTCTCACCGCACCCGATGGCGACAAGCGCCAGTTCGTGACCGAGCGCGCCGGACAGATCCGCATCATGGACGGGAGCCGTGTGCTGGAGCAGCCTTTCCTCGACATCAGCGCCGAGGTGACCACGGAGGGAGAGGGCGGGCTCCTGTCGGTCGCCTTCGCGCCGGACTACGACAGCTCGGGGCAGTTCTACGTCTACTACGTCGACAAGTCGGGCACGATCCGCATCGACGGCTTCAAGCGCTCTGACGGCGACCCCAACCGAGCGGATCCCGCCTCGCGCACCGAGGTCCTGCAGGTGCCCCACAAACGCGACAACCACAAGGGCGGCCAGCTCCAGTTCGGGCCCGACGGCTACCTCTACGCCGGTTTCGGCGACGGCGGCGGGCAGGGTGACCCCGACCGCAACGGCCAGGACCTGAGCCAGCTGCTGGGCAAGCTGATTCGCATCGACCCGCGACCGGCCGGGGGCTACGACGTGCCCGAGGACAACCCGTTCGTCGACCAGGAGGGAGCGCGCCCGGAGATCTTCTCCTACGGCCTGCGCAACCCGTGGCGCTTCTCCTTCGACCGCGAGACCGGTGACCTCGTGATCGCCGACGTCGGCCAGAACGAGGTCGAGGAAGTCGACTTCGTCGCCTCCGAGGGCGGGGACGGCCCCGCGGGCGGACAGAACTTCGGCTGGAGCGGCTTCGAGGGCAACAGCCGCTTCAACCGCGATCAGGAGGCGCCGGAGCACGCGCGTCCCGAGCTCGAGGAGGTTCGCGATGACGGCTACTGCTCGATCATCGGGGGCTACGTGATCCGCGACGAATCGCTCGGATCCGCCTGGGACGGGAGCTACGTCTACGGAGACCTCTGCGAGTCGGAACTACAGCGCGCCCGGCTGGCGGAGGGCGAGTCGAAGGCCGAGGGCTCGGGGGTGGCGGTCACGCAGCTCGTGTCGTTCGGCGAGGACGCCCAGGGCCGCATCTATGCCCTGTCGCTCAACGGCCCGGTCTATCGCCTGGAGCGAGCCGAGGCCTGAGGCGGCAGCGGCGCGCCTAACGGAAGCGCCAACGCGAGCGCTCCTCCGGCGGCGGCGGCGGTGGAACAGCGGTGGCGTCGGCGGCCTGGAGCTGGTTCCAGGTCATGTTGAGCTGGTGCTTGACCTCGTCGGCCCGGCGCTTGGCGTCCTCGAGCTCGGTCTCAAGCGCCGCGGTCTTCTTGCGCTCTCGTCCCAGCTGCTGCTCGGCCTCGAGCCGGGCGGCGTCGCTGGCCCTGACGGCCCCCTCGCTGTCGCTCTTCTTCTCGCGCTCGGCCGCCAGCTCGGCCACCACGGCATCGCGCTCGGCGGTGGCGGTCTCGAGCGTGATGCGCGTGCGCATGAGCTGCTCGGTCAGCCGGCCCACCTGGGTGAGCAGCTCCGTGGCGTCCACGGTCACGCGCGGCGAGATCTCGCTCAGGCCCTCGGCGCGCTCGAAGCGGCGAGGCGAGGCCTTCTCCTCGGCCGCCTTGGAGGCGCTCTTGGGCCGGCTCTGCCGGGGCTTTGCCGAGGAGCGCCGGCGCGGCTTCGCGGCCGGCTTGGGGGCGGGCTTTGCCTCCTCGGGCGTCGGCGTGTCGGTCTCGGCTGAGGTGGTCTCGGCCATAGGCCTACTGTAGCCGCGGGGTCGCGGCGGCCAGTGGATAGGGTTCCCGGCCCTCATGCGCTTCTTCGAGTACGAGGCTCGCGAAGTGGTCAGGCGCGCCGGGATCCCGGTGACCGACTTCGGCGTGGCCCACAAAGCCGCGCAGGCACGCGAGATCGCCGAGCGCATCGGCGGGCCCACCGTGATCAAGTCGCAGGTGCTCACCGGCGGGCGCATGAAGGCCGGCGGGGTCAAGTTCGCCGACACGCCCGATGAGGCCGCGGCTCATGCCGAGACCATCCTCACGCTCGAGATCGGCGGCCACATGCCGCGCGGCGTGCTGGTGGACCCCAGGGCCAAGGTCATGCAGGAGTACTACGCCGG
Organism: uncultured Thermoleophilaceae bacterium; assembly: GCA_963728155.1. Classification (GTDB taxonomy): domain Bacteria; phylum Actinomycetota; class Thermoleophilia; order Solirubrobacterales; family Thermoleophilaceae; genus JACVRW01. The sequence continues at coordinate 411,755 of CAVSJF010000004.1, forward strand.
AGTGGTGTGGGATGGGCTGCGCAAGCGCCCGGTGATGATCTTCTCGCCCGTGGGTGGCATCGACATCGAGCAGGTGGCCGAGGAGCAGCCGGACAAGGTGGGGCGCCGCCATTTCTCGACCCTGCGGCCCTTCAGTGACTTCATGGCAAAGGAGACGATCGCCTCCACCGGCGTCACCGGGCGCGCGCTCACCCGCATCACCCCCATCCTCGGCCGGCTCGCGCAGCTCTTTCTCGAACGCGACATGACACTGGCCGAGATCAACCCGCTCGGCGAGCTGGCGGACGGCTCCTTCGTGGCGCTCGACGCGCACATGGACATGGAGAACGAGGCCCGTCCGCGGCAGAAGGGGCTGCTCGATGACCTCGGCATCGGCGACGAGGAGACCCGCCAGGCGCGCGAGCCCACACCCTTCGAGCTGGCGGGCGAAGAGGTCGACGGCATGGACCACCGCGGCGTGGCCGGCAACGTGACTGAGTTCGACGGCAACCTCGGGCTGGTGATCGGCGCCGGTGGCGGCTCGCTCACCCTGTTCGATGCCGTTCGCGCCCACGGCGGCAGGCCGGCCAACTACTGCGAGATCGGCGGCAACCCCTCCGTGCGCAAGGCCGCCGGCCTGGCCAAGTTGGTGCTGCAGAAGCCCGGCGTGGACAAGATCGCGGTGATGATGTCGATCGTCTCGAACACGCGGGTGGACATCGTCGCTCGCGGCGTGATCAAGGCCTGCCTGGAGCTGGGCTTCGACCCGGCCGAGAAGATCGCGATCTTCCGCATCCCGGGGGCCTGGGAGGAGGAGGGCTTCAAGATCCTCGAGGGCCACGGCGTCGAGTACTGCGACCGCTCGGTGTCGATGCACGAGGCGGCGCGCCGGGCGGTGGAGAAGATCCAGGGCAAGGCTGCATGAGCGTTCTGATCGATCGCGACACCACCTTCATCGTCCAGGGCATCACCGGGCGCGAGGCGGTCAACCTCACGCGCGAGTGCCTCGACTACGGCGCGGGCGCCAAGGTGGTGGGCGGCGTGACCCCCGGCCGCAGGGGCCGCGAGGTGCACGGCGTCCCGGTATTCGACACGGTGGCCCAGGCCGTTGAGCACCACGGCAGGCCGATCAAGGGCTCGGTGGTCACCGTCCCCCCGGCGTTCACCAAGGACGCGGTGTTCGAGGCCATCGAGAACGGCATCGAGCTGGTGGTGATCGTGACCGAACGCATCCCACGCCGCGACGTGGCGCAGATGGTCGAGCTCGCGACCCTGCACGGGGCGCGGATCATCGGCCCCAACTGCCTGGGGATCATCGTGCCCGGCGAGATCAAGATGGGCGGGATCGGCGGCCCGGCCAAGGACGCCGCCAAGGCTTATTCGACGGGGCCGGTCGGCGTGATCTCGCGCTCGGGCGGCATGACCACCGAGATGTCGTCCACGCTCACCGCCGCGGGGCTGGGGCAGTCCACGGCGGTCTCGATCGGCGGCGACGCGATCATCGGCTCGTCCTACGCGGAGCTGATGCCCCTGTTCGAGGCCGACGAGCGGACAGAGGCGATCGTGATCTACACCGAGCCCGGCGGGCGCATGGAGGCCGAGCTCGCCGAATGGGTGCGTGAGCACGAACTCGCGCCTGCCCATCGTCGCCTTCATGGCCGGGCGCTTCATGGACGAGATGCCGGGAATGAGCTTCGGCCACGCGGGCACCATCGTGGAGGGCAAGGAGGACACCGCGGCGGAGAAGATCGAGCGACTCGGCGCGGCGGGAATTACCGTGGCCGAGGAGATCTCGCAGATCCCCGGCCTGGTCAAGGAGCGTCTTGGGGTGACGGCTTGAGCGCAGGGCACGGAATCTTCATCCGCGTCGACGTGGACGCCGGCGTTCGCGGCGACCCCGAGCTGGCCAAGAAGCTCGCCGAAGCCTGCCCGGTCGACATCTTCGCGGCCCGAGCCGGCGGCGTGGACATCGTCGAGGAGAACCTCGACGAGTGCGTGCTGTGCGGCCTGTGCCTCGACGCGGCCCCCCCGGGCACCGTGCGGGTGGTCAAGCTCTACGACAACGGCGCCGCGCTCGAGCGCGGCTAGCGGCGCGCCAGCTGGCGCTGAATCACGTTTCCGAGCAGCTTCGTCACCGCCGGGTCCCCGGTCACCCGCACGTGGCCATGCTCGTAGGCGTCCACCCAGTGCGTCAGGCGACCGTCCTCGGCCAGCTCGTTGAAGTGAGAGCGGGACACCGAGACGTCTATTCGCGCGTCGCCGGCGGGATCGCGGCTGATCTCGGGCCCGGGGACCTCGACGCGCCAGATGGGCACGTCGCCGCCGCCGCGGGCGCGTAGCTCGAGCCGCATCACCAGCTTGAGCTGCTTGAAGGCGGGAACCTCTTCACCCAGGCGCTCAACCGCTCGGCGGATCAGCGTCTTCGTGTCGGCCGCGCTCACCGGGCCTAGACCTTGTTGCGGGCCAGCAGCTTCTTGCCGATCACCATGCGCTGGATCTCCGAGGTGCCCTCGCCGATCAGGAGCAGTGGCGCGTCGCGGTAGAGGCGCTCGATCTCGTACTCCTTGGAATAGCCGTAGCCACCGTGGATGCGGAAGGCGTCCTCCACCACCTCCTTGCCGGCCTCCGACGCGAAGAGCTTGGCCATGCCGGCCTCGAGATCCGAGCGCTCGCCCGCGTCCTTGAGGCGGGCCGCCTTGAGGGTGAGCAGGCGGGCGGCCTCGGTCTTCGTGGCCATGTCGGCCAGCTTGAACTGGATCGCCTGGTGCTGAGCGATGGGCTTGCCGAAGGTCTTTCGCTCCTGCGAGTAGCGCAGCGCCAGCTCGAGCGCGCGCTGGGCGATGCCCACACCGCGCGCGGCGACGTTGACCCGGCCGACCTCGAGCGCGTCCATCATCTGGCCGAAGCCCTTGTGCAGCCCGTCCTCCTCACCGCCGAGGATGCGGTCCGGCGCGCAGACGTATCCGTCGTAGATGAGCTCGGTCGACTCCACGCCCTTGTAGCCCATCTTCTTGATCTGCGGCGGCACGGTCAGGCCCTTGTACTCCTTCTCCCCGGGCGGCTTCTCGGTGATGAAACAGGTCATGCCCCGGTGCGGCGGATCGGCCTTGGTGTTGGTCTTCATCAGCACGAAAACCAGGCCGGCGCGCAGCCCGTTGGTCACCCACATCTTCTGCCCGTTGAGCTGCCAGTAGCCGTCGTCGGTCTTCTTGGCCACCGACTTGATGCCCTGCACGTCCGAGCCGACCTCGGGCTCGGACAGCGAGAAGGCCGCGCGGATCTCGCCCGTGGACATGCGGGGCAGGAACTCCTGCTTTTGCTCGTCGGTGCCGTACTTCATCAGCAGGTAGGAGCCGATGAAGTGCGTGTTGACGATGCCGGACACCGAGATCCAGCCCCGCGAGAGCTCCTCGACGATCATCGCGTAGGTGGTGAGGTCGAGCCCCATCCCGCCGTACTCCTCGGGGATGGTGACCCCGAACAGCCCGAGCTCCTTCATCTGCTCCACCACGGCCTCGGGGAACTTGTCCTCGTGGTCGTGCTCCTCGGCGATGGGCAGGACCTCGTTGTCGACGAACTGACGGACCATCTCGGTGATGTCCTTCTGCTCGTCGGTCTTGTCCGAATAGGGGCTAGCGACGGCCATGGGCCTGAGAATACTGCGAGGCCTTGGGCCCGAGTGCGCCTAGTAGCCGACTGGGTGGCGCGCCACGAACGCGCTCGACTTGCGCAGCGTCTTGCTCCAGCGCGGGCCGCTGCGGGGGCCCGGGGCGTCGGCGTCACGCATCGAGGTGTCGAAGCGCAGGCCGGCGATGACCACGTAGGCGTGCCCGCCGTGGGCGTAGACGGTGATCCACTCGCCCGTGCCCTCCTCGCCCCAGTCCATCAGGGCGCCCGAGGGAAGCGGGGAGCGCAGGAAGCGCCCGCCGTAGAGGGCGTAGGACACGGCGCCCGAGCAGTCGTAGCCGCGGTCCAGGCGGGAGGTCGAGTAGGGCTTGTGGCCGCCGCCGTAGATGTAGGGCTTCTCGACCAGCCGGTTGGCGGCCTCGATCACCCGCACGACGCGCGGCGGCGCCGAGACCGGAGCGATCACCCGGCCGTTGACCAGGGTGGCCTCCTCAGGCGGCGGAGGCGGCGGCTCGAAGGTTGCGCCGCCCGAACCGTCGGCCGCGGCGGCGCTGCCGGCAACGGCCAGCACGAGCAGGCACGCGCAAAGGCATGCAGAAAGCAGAGTCTTGTAGGGGCGCAACAGCATTCTCTTTCGTACGCCTGCGGGGTTAGCTGTCGGGCTCGCGCTGAAAGAGCTTGCGCGCCTCCTCTATCGAGGAAGTTCGCCCCAGTGGCCTACTGACCACCCTTGGTTCCCCCGCTCCGCGCTAACGCGGACTCGGCGTGGCGGCGAATCTAACAGATGTTCCGGCGTCGTTGTCAAGAGGCTGGCCGCTGACCTCTCCAGTTTCCATAATCGCGCCCGGATTCCTTCCCCGTTCCAGGCGCAGCAGCGCCCAGGCCACGAGCGCAACGAGCGCGACAGCGAGCACCGCGACGGTCAGGTAGGCGAGCGCGCTGAGCCAGCCCGCCACTCCGCTCTTGCGCTCGCGCTGGAGGATCTCCCGGTCGGGCACGAAGGCGCGCGTGAACTCCCGTGGCGCCGGTACGGCCGGAGCCGGGATGGCGCGGTCCTCGGGCAGATGGACGGGCACGCCGGCCAGCGAGCTGCCCACGTGCGCGCGCACCAGCGTCTTCCACGCGCCGTCCACGGGGACCGGTCCGGGCGTCCGGTACTCGCCCGGCCCCACACGCTCGAGCTCGCGGATCACGCTGCCCCCGCCCTGCCAGGAGGTCAGGTTGAGGAAATGCGCGCCCTCGGCGCTCCCCGGAGGGCTGATGCGCACGATCGCGCCACCGCCGTCGAGGGTCACGCGCGCCGAGCGCGGGCCCTCGGTTGAGGTCGGCAGCCCCCATCCGATCACGGCCACGCAGAGCGCGAGGCCCGCCAGGGCCGCTCGGTGCTCGCGACGCATCCTGCTCGCGGTCCGGCCGGTCAGCGTCCCGCCGACGAAGCCACCCACCGCACCCGCTCCCACCGCGGTGATCAAGCCCGCCACGGCGGCCTCGGGCCACAGCGAGGCGCCCCACGGAATCGGCATCCACATGTGGCTCCAGCCCCACTCCTCAGCGAGGCCGACCGTGCCGATGAACAGGCCGGCGATCGCGCCGAGCGCCACCGGGGAGCGTGGGCGCGAGCTCAGGAAGACGGCCTCCACCAGCAGGGCCTCCACAACGTAGAGGGGGAAGTGCGGCGTGGTCTGATCCCACACCTCCCCCACCAGCACGGCGAGCAGGCCGCGGATCAGCAGGAACCCCAGCAGCGCCTGCAGCGCCCCGCCGCGCCCGAGGTAGACGCGGGCCGTGACCAGTCCGACACCCGCGGCCAGCATGATCAGCACCGGCTGGAGGACCTGGCGAAACTGGGGCACCCCGAAGTCGAACTCGGCCTGGAAACTCGACAGCGCGACCAGGAATCCGCCCGCGAGCAGGCCGCGCCGCAACACATGAGCGACCCTGGGCCGGTCGCGCTCGGGATCGCGCCCCAGGGCGGAGACCGCCTCGGCGGTCAGTGCCATGCCGCCCAGCGTGGCCAGCGAACCGCCGCCGATCAGCATCAGGTGGGTGGGTCCCCACAGCGTCACGTCCTGCCCGAACAGCCGATGCCAGACGTCGTCGAGCGGGAACCCGGTGAGGGCAAAGGCGCCGCACGCGGTGGCGATCACCGCGCCGGCGGGCATCCACCAGCCGTTTCGCAGGTCGACCGCGCTCGCCGTGGGCCGCTCGCCGGCCAGGGCCATGCTCACCACGCCCGACAGCAGCACGCCGTAGAGCCCGGTCAGGATCAGGTAGTGGGCCGGGTTGGTCAGGGGTCCCGCGTCGCGGCCGTTGTCGATGTGGAGTGAGATGTCCCAGTACATCCCGATCACCGCGGTCAACAGCGCCAGCCCGAGCAGCATCGAGGGCAGCGCTGCCCACACCGGCAGCGCCGTGGCGCGCTCGGCCCGCGCGGCCAGGCGCGAGAGCCAACCGATGCGCCCGCTGCGGTGCCCTGCGATGAGCAGGGCCATGGCCGCGGTCACCACCACCGCCCCGATGGTCGCCCCGACGGCCTCGGCCGCGGCGGCACCCCCCGCGGGCTCGTCGCCGGTGGCCTGCGCGAGGAGGGTCAGCGTGTGCATGTGCGAGTCTCCGTGCCGTCCGAGAGCGAACTAACTGAACGGTCAGTCAGTCTACATGGAACGGGTCTTTCGGTGAGCACCACCCCACGCAGGCGCCTCAGCGGCGAGAAGCGCCGCGCGGCGATCCTCGACTCGGCGCTGGCCGTGTTCTCCGGGCAGGGCTACCACGCGTCGTCGATCGACGACATCGCGCGCGACGGCGGCGTGTCCAAGGCGCTCATCTACGAGCACTTCGACTCCAAGCAGGGCCTCTACGCGGAGCTGCTCGAGAACCACACCGGCATTCTGTTCGAGCGCCTCTCCGCGGCCATCGCCTCGGCGGGGCCTGGGAGCGTCGACCGGCTCGCCGCCGGCCTGGACGCGTTCTACGCCTTCGTGGAGGACCACCGGGTGGCCTGGCGGCTGCTCTTTCGCGAGACCACCGACCCCGAGGCCGCTGCCGCGCTCGACCGCGTCGTGGCCCAGATGACCGCCCTGGTGGCCGCGCTGATCGCTGACGATCCCGGCTCCCGCAGCGGCGAGGAGGACGAGGCCATACGCGCGAAGGGGATACAGATGCTGGCGCAGATGCTTGTGGGCTCGGTGCAGTCGCTGGCCAACTGGTGGGCCGACCACCAGGAGGTCCCCCGCGAGCGGATCGTCGAGGTGACGATGGACTTCGCCTGGCACGGGCTCGAGCGCCTGGCCCGCGGGGAACGCTGGCCGGCGTGAACTTCGCGCGCGACGTGGTGGATGCCGCCGACCCCGGGCGGCTGGCGCTGGTGGCGCTGACCGGCGAGGGCGAGCGCAGCGAGATCAACTTCGGGCAGGTGGCCGAGCGCTCGGCGCAGCTCGCCGGCGCCCTGGCCCGGAGCGGCGTCGGCGAGGGCCAGGTGGTGCTGACCCTGGTGGGCAACCAGCCGGAATGGGTCTACGCGATGGTGGCGTGCTGGCGGCTCGGTGCCGTCGCGCTGCCCTGCAGCGAGCAGCTGCGCCCGGCCGACCTGCGGACCCGCGGCGAGCTGGTGGCGCCCCGCGCCGTGGTCGCCGGCGAGCGCAACCTGGCCTCGGTGGACGAAGCCGGCCTGGACGCCGAGGTGGTGGCGCTGGGCGACGAGCGCCCGCTCAGCGAGGCGGAGCCCGCCGCGGCGGTGGAGCTGGAACCCGACAGCCCGGCCCTGATCGTCTTCACGTCGGGCACAGCCGGCACCCCGAAGCCGATCCGCCACGGCGCCCGCTACCTCGAGGGCCAGAGCGTGCAGGCAGAGCACTGGTATGGCGCCCGCGAGGGGGACCTGTGCTGGTGCACGGCGGCCAGCGGCTGGTCGCTGTCGGCGCGCAACGCGTTCGTGGCCGCCTGGCTGCGCGGCGCCGCGGCGCTGCTGCACGATGGTCGCTTCGACCCCGACGAGCGCCTCGACCTGCTCGAGCGCGAGCGTGTCGACGTGCTGTGCATGTCGCCCACCGAGTACCGGGCCATCGCCAAGCGCAGCGAGCTTCGGCCGTTGCCCTCACTGCGCCATGCGGTGGCCGCCGGCGAGCCGCTCAATCCCGAGGTGGTGCGCGCCTGGCAGGAGGACGCCGGGGTGTCGATCCACGACGGCTACGGGCAGACCGAGACCGGGGCGCTGATGGGCATGCCGATCGGCCCGCCGGTGCGCCCGGGCTCGATGGGCCGCCCGCTGCCCGGCTTCGGCGCCCGGATCGACGACGGCGAGCTGGTGATCGATCCCGAGACGGTGCCCACCTTCTTCCTCGACGGGCCGCGCGACCAGCCCTGGCGCACGGGCGACCGCGTGACCGAGGACGAGGAGGGTTACTTCTGGTTCGAGGGCCGTACCGACGACGTGATCATCTCCGCCGGCTACCGCATCGGCCCCTTCGAGGTCGAATCCGCGCTGGTCACCCACCCCGCCGTGGCCGAGGCCGCCGCCGTGGCCGCCCCCGACGACGTGCGCGGGCAGGTGGTGCGTGCCGTCGTGGTCCTGCGCGACGGACACGAGGCAAGCGACCAGCTGGCCCGCGAGCTGCAGGATCACGCCAAGAGCCAGACCGCCCCGTACAAGTATCCGCGCATCATCGACTTCGCCAGCCGAGCTGCCAAAGACGCCCAGCGGCAAGATCAAGCGTGCCGAGCTGAGACGCGGGTAGCTTCGGAGCATGGCCAACCGCCTCGCCTCGGAGACCTCGCCCTACCTGCTCCAGCACAAGGACAACCCGGTGGACTGGTACCCGTGGGGCGAGGAGGCGCTGGCCCGCGCGCGCGACGAGGACCGGCCGATCCTGCTCTCGATCGGCTACTCGGCCTGCCACTGGTGCCACGTGATGGAGCGCGAGTCCTTCGAGGACGAGGAGACGGCACGCGTGATGAACGAGCGCTTCGTGTGCGTGAAGCTCGACCGCGAGGAGCGCCCCGACCTCGACTCGATCTACATGGAGGCCTGCCAGGCCATGACCGGCGCCGGCGGCTGGCCGCTGAACGTGTTCCTGACCCCCGAGCAGGTGCCCTTCTACGCCGGCACCTACTTCCCGCCGCAACCGCGCATGGGCATGCCGAGCTGGCGCCAGGTGCTGGAGGCGGTGGCCAACGCGTGGGAGGAGAAGCGCGACGAGATCCGCGCCGGCGGCGCGCGCATCGCCGAGCGCCTGCGCGGCGGCGCCCTGCTGGAGCCCTCGGCCGAGCCGCTGGACGCGCGGGCGCTCGACGCCGCGGTGCAGACGCTGCGCTCGACCTACGACTCCGTCAACGGCGGCTTCGGCGGCGCGCCCAAGTTCCCGCCCGCGTCCGCGCTCGAGTTCCTGCTGCGCCGCGGCGAGATCGAGATGACCGCGCACACGCTGCGGGCGATGGCCTCGGGCGGGATGTACGACCAGGTCGGCGGCGGCTTCGCGCGCTACTCGGTCGACGCCATCTGGCTGGTGCCCCACTTCGAGAAGATGCTCTACGACAACGCGCTGCTCGCCCGCGCCTACCTGCACGGCTGGCAGGTGATCGGCGACGAGCTGTTTCGCGACGTCGTGCGAGGAGACGCTCGACTGGGCGCTGCGCGAGATGCGGGCGCCCGAGGGCGGCTTCTTCTCCGCGCTCGACGCCGACTCCGAGGGCGTGGAGGGCAAGTTCTACGTCTGGACGGTCGAGGAGCTGCGCGCCGCGCTGGAGGGCGGGCCCGAGCGCCGACGAGGCGATCGCCTGGTTCGGCGCCACCGAGTCGCGGCAACTTCGAGGGCGCCAACATCCCGGTGCGCGGCCCGGGCCGGCCCGAAGCGCTCGACGAGTGGCGCCGGCGGCTCTACGAGGTGCGCGCGCAGCGCGTCTGGCCCGGGCTCGACGACAAGCGCCTGACCGCCTGGAACGCCCTGATGATCTCCGCGCTGGCCGAGGCCGGCGCGGTGCTCGAGCGCCCCGACTACGTGGAGGCGGCGGCCGCGCTGCGCCGACTTCGTGCTCGGCTCGCTGCGCGACGACGAGGGGCGCCTGCTGCGCACCTGGAAGGACGGCGAGGCCAAGCTCAACGCCTACCTGGAGGACCACGCCTTCCTGCTCGAGGCGCTGCTCACGCTGTACGAGGCCAGCTTCGATCCGCGCTGGTTCGCCGAGGCGCGGGCGCTGGCCGACACCATGATCGAGCGCTTCGCCGACGCGGAGAACGGCGGCTTCTTCGAGACCTCGTCCGACCACGAGCAGCTGCTGGCGCGGCGCAAGGACCTCGAGGACCACCCCATCCCCTCGGGCAACTCCAGCGCGGCGTACGGCCTGCTGCGCCTGGCCGCGCTCACCGGCGAGCGCGAGTACGAGGAGCGGGCGGTGGGCGTGCTGCGGCTGCTGCACGAGCTGGCGGCCAAGCACCCGCAGGCGCTTCGGCCACCTGCTCCAGGCGCTCGACTTCCACCTCTCGCCCGTGCAGGAGGTGGCGCTGGCGGGCGAGGACACCGGCGAGCTGGCGCGCGTGGTGCGGGCCCGCTTCCGCCCGCATCTGGTGCTGGCCGGCGGCGCGGCCGACGGCGTGCCGCTGCTTCAGGACCGCACGCCGGTCGACGGGCGGCCGGCGGCCTACGTCTGCGAGCGCTTCGCCTGCCGGGCGCCGGTGACCGAGCCCGAGGAGCTCGAACGGCTGCTCTCCTAGCCACCCTGGCGCTCTTCGCGCCGCCGGCGCCCAGCGCTCACGACCACGCGGTGCGCATCGCCGTCCTGGGGCCCGCGCCCGGCCGCGAGCGCCGCCGAGGCGCCGGGCCCACCGCTACTGGCCGGCGGCTTCCGCCGGCGGGCCTGCGCGTCGCCGTGCAGGCTTCGCGGTGCCGGGCCGCGGGCGCTCGCGCAACGTGATCGGCGCGCTCGACAGTCCGCGCTCGCTGCCTGCGCATCGTGATGGCCCACACCGACACCACGCCCGGCGGCGCCGGGCGCCAACGACAACGCCTCGGGGCTGGGCGTGCTGGCGGCGCTGCGCCGGCCGGCTGGCGCGCCAGCCCCCGCGCTGCGACGTCTGGCTGGTGGCCACCGGCGCCGAGGAGCGCGTCTACACCGGCTCGCCCGACCACCTGGGCGCGCTGGCGCTGGCGCGGCGCGTGCGCGCGCGCGGCCGCACGCCGGCTGCGCTGGGCGCTGTCGCTCGACGAGGTGGGGCGCGACCGGCCCTTCTGGCTGCGCTCGCCCGTCGCGCGCGCCCCGCCGCGCGGTGGAGGGCGCGCTGCTGCGCGCGGCCCGGCGGGCCCGGGTGCCCGTCAGCTGGGTGCGCGACGAGACCACCGGCAACTCCGACCACCGCGAGTTCGAGCTGCTGGGCCTGCCCGCGGCGAAGCTGGGCGTGGGCGCCGGCGGCGAGCCCTGCCGCCACAGCGCGTGCGACCGCCCCGGCGCCTCGACCGGAGTCGCTGCGCGCTGGCGCGCCGGCTCGTGGAGTGCGCGCTGCGCGCGCGCCCGGCGGCTACGCGCTAGTCGCTCACCCGTTCACGCTCGCTCTTGGCCAGCGCGGACGGCCACCAGACGCTGCGGCCCGATCTTGAGCATGAGCGCGGGCACGAGCACGCTGCGCACCAGGAACGTGTCGAGCAGGACGCCGAAGGCGACCACGAAGCCGATCTCGGTGAGGAACACGAGCGGCAGCGACCGCCAGCACCGAGAAGGTGCCGGCCAGCACGATGCCCGCGCTGGTGATCACGCCGCCGGTGACCGCCAGCGCGCGCAGCATGCCCTCGCGCGGTGCCGTGCTTGAGCGGTCTCCTCGCGCGCCCGGGCCACGAGGAAGATGTTGTAGTCCACCCCCAGCGCCACCAGGAACACGAACGCGAACAGCGGCAGCGACGGGTCCGAGCCGGGGAAGTCGAAGAACACGTCGAAGACGAAGTAGCCCACGCCGAGCGCGGCGAGGAAGCTGAGGATCACCGTCCCGATCAGGATCAGCGGCGCGATCACCGCGCGCAGCAGCAGCACCAGGATCAGGAACACCACCACGAGCACGATCGGCGGGATCACGGTCGAGTCCCACGCCGCCGCCTCGCGCACGTCGAACTCGACCGCGCTGGCGCCGCCGACGAGCGTGCCCTCCGCCGCGCCGCTCGCGGCCTCGCGGATCGGCTCGATCAGGTCGAAGGCCTCGGTCGAGTAGGGCTGCGGCTCGAGCGTGGCCTGCACCAGCACGCCCTCGCTCGCCCTCGGCCACCGGCGGCGAGACCGACTCGACCCCGTCGGCGTCCTCGAGCGCCGCGGTGACCGCCGCGACGTCGCCGCCGGGCGGCACGATCACGTCGGTCGGCGCGCTGGCGCCCGGCCGGGAAGCTCTTGGCCAGCAGCTCCTGGCCCTCGACCGACTCGACCTCGGTGCGGTAGCTGTCGTTGGTGGTCAGGTCGGTGGAGAAGAACGCGAGCCCCGCGCACATCACCAGCAGCACCGCCACCGAGCCGACGAGCACCCGCGTCGGGCTGCCGGCCACGCGGTCGCCCACGCGCTTCCAGAAGCCGTGCGTGGCGTCGGCCGGCGTGCTCGTGGCGGAAGCGGCGCAGCTCGTAGGGCTGGAAGACGGCCCGGTCGAGCGGGCGCCGATCAGCGACGGGATGCGGACGCTTGCCGAGCGTGACCAGCGAACGCGCAGCAGCGCCGTTGAGGATCACGAGCGGCAGCAGCACGAAGGCGACCAGCAGGCACGCGGCCGACCACGGGCAGCAGCGCGCCGAAGCGCGAGCCGTCGACGATGCGCCGGCCCGAGCCGCGCCGGCGCGGCTCGTCCGCGCTCCGGCCCAGCTCCGGCGTGTGCGGCACGAAGGGCCAGAAGGCGCGGCGGCCGAAGATCGTGAGCAGCGCGGGCAGCAGCGTGAGCATCGAGAGCGCGGCGCAGGCCACGCCCATGGCGCCGATCGGGCCCAGCCCGGCGGTGCCGTTGACCTTGGCGATCGGTCAGGCACAGCAGCGCGGCGATCACGGTCGCCGCCGAGGCGAACACGGCCGGGCCGGCCGACGTCATGGCCGCCTGCATGGCCTCGTGGCGGTCCTCGGTGTGGTGCAGCTCCTCGCGGTAGCGCGCCACGATCAGCAGCGCGTAGTCGGTGCCCGCGCCCAGCACCAGGATCGACATGATCGAGCTCGACTGGCCGTTGATCGTCACGCCGAGCTCGGAGATCCCGTAGCCCACCGAGCGCGAGAGGATCTCGGCGAAGATCACCGCCACCAGCGGGATGAACAGGAAGATCGGCGAGCGGTAGATGAGGATCAGCAGGACGATCACCAGCGACACCGCCGCCAGCAGCAGCGTGCCGTTGATGCTCTCGAAGACCTCGATCGCGTCGGCCGCGTAGCCGGCGCCGCCGGTGATCTTCACCTCGAGCCCGCCGCCCGGGTCGGACACGGTGTCGCGCCAGAACTGGACCGGGTCGAGGATCGTGTCGGCCTCGCCGTCGCCCTTGAGGTAGGCGGTGACGATCGCCGCCTTGCCGTCCTCGGAGCAGATCGGGCCGACGAACGGGCGCGTAGTCGCTCGGGCTGGCCCGGGACGGGCGTGGTCGGCCCCGCGCAGCCCTCGGGCAGCGTTGCCCGCCGGCGGCGGCCGCCGCCGCTCGGCGCCTGCGCCGACCTTCCGGACTCGCCGCCCGCCGCCGCGGTGGCGCCGTCGGCCACCACGGCCGGGAAGCGCTTCTCGGTCAGCCGGCCGGCGTCGTCGGCGATCTTCTGCGCGGTCGGCGGCGGTCAGCCCGGCCTCGCGCCGGTAGACGATCACCGCCGGCGCGAGCTCGCCGCCCTGCAGCTCCTCCGGCCTTGACAGGACCTCGGTCGACTCGGCGTCGCCGGGCAGGAACGAGGTCGACTCGTTGTCCTCGGCGTCGCGTGAACTTGCCGGGCAGGTCGGCGCCGAACGGCGATGAAGATGCCGACGAGCCAGATCGCGAAAACCACCCACTTGGCGCGGCGGCCGGCGGGCAGGGCGAAGATCGAGCGGCGTTCGGATCCATTGGCGGCTTTCTATCGAGTCAAGACTGATCGTCATGATGCACGCGCTCGATCTTGTGATCGGCGATGGCCCCTGCCGACCGCGAGCTAGGACTAGAGAACGGCGAGGTAGCGGTCGAGCTCCCACTGGGTGACCTGGACCCGGTAGTCCTCCCACTCCTGGCGCTTGATCTCGACGTAGCGGTTGAAGATGTGCTCGCCGAAGGTGCGCAGCACCAGCTCGGACTCCGCGGTCAGCTCGATCGCCTCGCCCAGCGTCTCGGGCAGCTGCTCGATGCCCAGCCGCTTCCGCTCCTCGGGGCTGATGTGGTAGAGGTTCTTCTCCATCGGCTCGGGCAGCTCGTAGCCCTTCTCGATGCCCTCGAGGCCGGCCGCCAGCAGGACCGCGAAGGTCAGGTAGGGGTTGCACGCCGGGTCGGGGCAGCGCAGCTCCATGCGCGTGGCCTGCTCCTTGCCGGGGTGGTAGAGCGGCACCCGCACGAGCGCCGAGCGGTTGCGGCGCGACCAGGCGCAGTAGACCGGCGCCTCGTAGCCGGGCACCAGCCGCTTGTAGGAGTTGACCCACTGGGCGAACACCGAGGTGATCTCGCGCGCGTGCTTGAGCTGGCCGGCGATGAAGGCCTTGCCGACGTCGGAGAGGAAGTACTGGTCGTCGGCGTCGTAGAAGGCGTTGCGCTCGTCCTTGAACAGCGACTGGTGGGTGTGCATCCCGGAGCCGTTCTCGCCGAACAGCGGCTTGGGCATGAAGGTCGCGTGCCAGCCGTACTTCATGGCGTACTCCTTGACCGTGATGCGGTAGGTCATGCAGTCGTCGGCCATCTTCAGCGCGTCGGCGTAGCGCATGTCGATCTCGTGCTGGCGAGGGCCCGACCTCGTGGTGGGTGTACTCCACGTGGATGCCGAGCTGCTCGAGCGCGAGCACGGTCTCGCGGCGCACGTCGGAGCCGGCGTCGAGCGTCGTGAGGTCGAAGTAGCCGCCCTCGTCGAGGATCTCCGGGCTGCGCCGCTCTCGACCTTGCGCGTTGCGGAAGTAGAAGTACTCGAGCTCGGGCCCGACGTTGAAGGTGGTGAAGCCCATCGACTCGGCGCGCTCGAGCGCGCGGCGCAGCACGTGGCGCGGGTCGCCCTCGTAGGGCTCGCGGCTCGGGCGTGACGACGTCGCAGAACATCCGCGCCACGCCCTTGTCCTCGGGGCGCCAGGGCAGCACCTTGAAGGTGCGACGGGTCGGGCATGGCGATCATGTCCGACTCCTCGATCGCGTTGAAGCCGGTGATCGAGGAGCCGTCGAAGCCCATGCCGCCCTCGAAGGCGTCGTCGAGCTCCTGGGCGTTGATCGAGAAGCTCTTCAGCTGGCCGAGGATGTCGGTGAACCAGAGGCGGACGAAGCGGATGTCGCGGTCCTCGACGAAGGACTTGACGTCCTCGGCGGTCTTCGGCTGGTCGGCCATCGGAGCTCCTTGACGCTCGAGGCCGTGGCGAAGCGCTGACGGCTCCGGCTACAGCCAGGAGCGCGCCCAGACCTTGAGCGAGCGCACCGCGGGCTCGAGCGCCTCGCCCTTCTCGGTCAGGCGGTACTCCACGCGCACCGGCATGGCGTCGATCACGTGGCGCTCGACGATGCCCTCGGCCTCCAGCTCCTTCATGCGCTCGGACAGCAGGCGGTCGGAGAGGTCGGGCACCAGCGTCTTGACCTCGGAGAAGCGCAGCGGCCCCTCCAGCAGCACGAAGACGATCGCGCCGGTCCAGCGCTTGCCGATCAGCTCGACGGCCTGGTGGTAGGCCGAGCAGCAGCCTCGCCCTCAGCCGCTCTTGCCACCGCAGGCCGTCTCGGAGGCCATGACCGACATCGTAGACCCCTACGCGGCGATCGACAGGCGCGAGTCTTCGCTCGAGCCGTCGAGCGGCACGTCGCCCGCGCGCGTGACCAGGTTGCCGAACGTGCGCCAGCGCCACGTGGGCGACCGTCTCGAGCACCTGCTCGTCGGTCCAGCCGGCCTCGAGCGCCTCCTCGTGCTTGTGCCGGGGCGGCGCGCAATCGGACTCGAGCACGCGCCTTCACGAACTGGAGCAGCACGGCCTCGCGCTCGTCGCGTGAGTCGAACTCGCGCGCGAGGGCGATCTCGTCGAGGCCGAGGCCCGCGTCGCGAGCGCGTGCGCTGCAGCGTCGAGAGGGCGTACTCGCTGCCCTGGTGCTCGGCCACCGCCAGCGCGATGCGCTGCTGGGTGGCGTACGGCAGCGCGCCGTGGCGCAAGCTCGGAGCGAAAGCGGGCGTAGGCGCGCAGCACGGCCGGCGAGCCGGCGAGCACGCCGATGAAGTTGGGAAGCTGGCCGCCGCCGGTGAGCGCGCCCTTCAGGATCGGGACGCTGCGCTCCGGCGCAGTCAGCTCGTCGTGGACCTGGAACCGGCTTTCCTTGGTCTTCATCGTCGCTTCACTTTCTGCACAGAACTTACGGGCCGTAAGTATAGCCGGCCAAAGGGGTCAAAAGCGCACTCCAAAAGGAGTACGACGCTGACCGCCGAGCGAGATTGCTAGGCGTGCGCGGTCCCGGCGGCGACGGCCACCAGGAAGAGCCCCAGCAGGAAGGCCCAGAGGGCGATCCGGTCGGGGTGAGCGATCTGCGCGTCGACCACCGAGCGCCGGCGCCGTCGCCGGCGTCGGCTGTCCCGTGATCGTGATCGTGCGCCGTTCGCGTGCGAGCTCGGGCGGGTCGATCGCGCGCTGGAAGCGGGGCTCGCTGGGCGCGCTTTCGGGCTCGACCAGCTGGAGTGCCGGCCTGCCCGCCGTCGGGCTGTCGCTCGCCTGGGTGCTGCGAGCGAAGCGGCCGCTGGGGCGGGACTCGGGGGCGGCGGGGGCCTCAGTGCGGACGGCGTCGTCGGCCGCGGGGGAGGCGGCCTCCTCGGCACGACCCACTTCCTCGCGCCGCTCGGCGGCCTCGATCTTCTGCTCCCACTGGAGGAGCACCGCTTCCCGGCTCATTTCGTTGTCATCCGCCCGCAAGGCGCGGGCACCGGCTGAATGCATCGGCTCTCTCTCTGTGTACCTGCGGGGTTAGCTGACGGGCTCGCGCTGAGAAAGTTGCGCTACGCGGAAGTCACCGCGATTCGCCCCCGGCCTGGTCGGCCATCTGGTTCCCCCGCGCCCCGCTGCCAAGCGGAGCTTCGGCTGGATGGACGCGGCCATGCTACCAGCAGACACGAAGCGTCGGACGGAAAAAACCCCGCAGAGAGCGGGGTTTACGTATTACGTTCGGACCATGTGGCGGGGGGCCCGGAGCCACCCGAGCTACTGGCCCGCCACCCGAGCGACGTAGTTGGCCACGTCATGCGCGTCCTGGCCCTGGAGCAGGTTCGCGGGCATCCTGTCCTGGCCCGTCCCGCCGTTCTTGATCGCGTTGCGCACGCGCTTCGCGTCGAGCTGACCGAGCTCGTCGAGGTCGGGGCCGGTCACGCCCTCGGCCTGCACCGCGTCCAGGTTGTGGCAGCTCTTGCAGGTGCTCATGAAGAGCTCCTTGCCGCGCTCGTCGGCCTTGCTCGCCTCCTCCGTGCGCAGCGGCCCCACTCCGCCCTCGGACTCGCCCCGCGAGGCGATCACCACGGCCGGCACCGCCACGCCGAGCGCCAGATAGAGGAGGACGATCACGGCCGGGAAGGCCCGCCCGCCGCGGGTCAGGTAGGCCTGGCGCGCGCCGCCCGGGCCGCCGGAGAAGGCGAGGAAGATCACGCCGATCCCGAGCACCACGAAGGGCGCGATTACGAGCAGTACTTCCATGAAGATCGGCACTCTACCGGCCGTGCTCGATGGCGCGCGGCGGTGCGCTGGCGCTCGCGCTCAGGATGGCGCAACGGCACTGAGCGCGGGCGCTCTGCGGGGGCTCAGGCCGCCTCGGCGGCCGCCCGCCGGGCGCCCTTCCAGCTTCCGTAGGCGGCAAACACCTCGCCCAGCCCGGGCAGGCTGCTGTCGTCGGAGGCGCGCTGCTGGTAGTCGACCATCAGCAGGCGCTCCGGGCGCTGGCCGGCCTCCTCGGCCACCCGGCGGATCGCGAGCCGCACGTCGTCCTTGGTGGAGGCCGGATGTCGCCGCCCGACGCGCTTGGCCTCGTGGGCGAACACGCCGGCCGCGCTGCCACGCGCGCCGGGCTCGGCCGACGGTGTGGGACGGGCGCGGCCCGCGCCCACCAGCAGCCGGCAGTGCGGGCACCGAAGGGGCTTGCGTGGCCAGCCGATCCCCACCTCGCGCTCGATGAGCAGGTGGCAGTGCGGGCAGTAGGCGTCGCCCGCCGGATCGCCCCGCTTGCGTCTGATCGATGGGGAGCGCACCTCTTTCCTTTTTTCCTACCGCGAAACAGAAAGGCCGGGCGAACGGGCGAGGACGCAATAGAGAGGGCCCCGATCGGGGCCCTCTCCGTAGCTGACCTGTAAGCCGGATCTTGTCTTGTGCAGTCATCCATCTCACCCTCTCGGGTGGGGCCTCGCGGCCCTGCGGCCTACCTGGAGCTCGGCGGGCAGCGTCAGCGCTCCTGCTTGGCCTTGCACCGGGCGGGGTTTGCCTGGCCGCCGCGTCACCGCGACGCCGGTGCGCTCTTACCGCACCTTTTCA
The DNA here is from genome assembly GCA_963728155.1 of uncultured Thermoleophilaceae bacterium. Lineage (GTDB taxonomy): Bacteria > Actinomycetota > Thermoleophilia > Solirubrobacterales > Thermoleophilaceae > JACVRW01. Next base: position 429,982 of record CAVSJF010000004.1, read on the forward strand.
CCCTTACCGGCTTCGGGCTCACGTGTGGCCCGAAACGTAGGCGGTGTGTTTCTGTGGCACTTTCCCGCGGGTTTCCCCGGGTCGGCTTCCCGACCGCCCTGCCCTTTGGTGTCCGGACTTTCCTCGAGGGACCGGTTGTCTCTCCGGCCTCCCCGCGACTGCTCGGTCAGCCCGTCAATTGTAGGGCGGAGAAAGCCATGTGTCGTCCTACGCGAGCACCGAACCACAGCCGCCACAGCGTGCCGCGGCGCCCTCCGCCCGCATCGTCCCGGCACATACCGGGCACTCGGCCGCTCCATGGCGCTGCGTGCCGCACCGGGCGCGCTCCAGGCGCTCTTCGAGGGTGACCCTCGGGCGGCCGAACCGGCGGTCGGCCTCCGGCCGGGCCGAGAGTCGCGGCGGCGGCTCGAGCAGCGCCGGACTCACGTGACCCTCCGGCAGACCCCGACCACCCGGCCGAGCACCTTCACGTCACGCGTGAGGATCGGCTCGAGACTGTCGTTCTCCGGCTGCAGGCGCACGTGCTCCTTCTCGCGGAAGAAGCGTTTGACGGTCGCGTCGTCGCCCACCAGCGCCACCACGATCTGGCCGTTCTTGGCCGTGTCCTGCTTGCGCACGATCACGTGGTCGCCCTCGAGTATGCCGGCGTTGATCATCGAGTCCCCCTTGACCTTGAGCACGAACTCGCCCTCCTCGCCGCCGGCGATCTCGGGAACCGACACGTACTCCTCGATGTTCTCGTCAGCCAACACCGGCGAGCCCGCCGCGACCTGGCCGACCAGCGGGAGCCCTGCCGGCATGACCGCGTCGCGCGCCTTGTCCACCAGCACCTCCAGCGCGCGGGGCTTGGTGGGGTCGCGCTTGAGCACGCCGAGCTTCTCCAGGTTGGCCAGGTGCGCGTGCACCGTCGACGAGGAGGTGAGGCCGATGGCCTTCCCGATGTCGCGCACGGTCGGCGGATAGCCGTGCTCGCTCCCGTATCGCTTGACGAACTCGAATATCTCCTGCTGGCGCTTTGTCAGGTTCAGCTCGACCATTCAAACTCCCTTCTCGACCAGCGTCTCGTTGCCGTATCCGAACATGTGTTCGCAGACTAGGCTACCGATCGGACGGCACCTATACTCAGCCGTTCCGCGCGCCTGTGGCGGAATTGGTAGACGCGCAAGGTTGAGGGCCTTGTCCTGCTTATGCGGGGTGGGAGTTCGAGTCTCCCTGGGCGCACTGAACGGCTGAAGACGGCCGCTGTCGAGAGTTCCGAGATACTGGTCGGCGATGTCGTCGCAGGCGGGTACGGGAAACTCGAGAGTCGGCATCCTCCTGGCGATGGCGATGTTCGTCTTCGTCATCGACACGTCGCTCATGAACGTCTCGATCTCCGCGGTGGTCGAGGACCTCGACACGACCGTCAGCGGGGTCCAGTCGGCGGTCGCCCTGGAGGCGCTGGTTTCGGCCGCCTTCATCCTGATCGGCAGCAAGCTCGGCGACCTGTTCGGCCGCAAGCGGGCGTACGTCATCGGCCTGGTCCTCTACGCCGTCGGCGCGATCGCGATGGTGTTCGCCCAGGGTCTGGCCGCGATCATCGTCTTCTGGGCGGTCATCGGCGGCCTCGGCGCCTCGCTCTATCTCCCCGCGATGCAGTCCCTCATCCACGGCAACTTCGAGGGGAAGATGCGGGCCAAGGTGTATCGCGATGATCGGCGCCGCGGGCGCCATCGCCGCGGCGATCGGCCCGCTGCTCGGGGGCGTCTTGACCACGCTGCTCTCATGGCGTGTCGGCTTCGTGCTCGAGGCGGTGATCATCGCCGGCGTGCTGTTGGGCAGCGGGCTGATCCGCGAGGTGCCCTACACCGGCGACCGGAGCGTCGACGTCGTCGGCTCGGTGCTCTCCGTCCTGGGGATGTCGCTCCTGGTGCTCGGCGTCCTGGCCTGGCAGGAGGGCGGCGAGTCGGTGGCCGCGCTACTCGTCGCGGGGGCGGTCTTCTCGGTCGCGCTCGTGTGGTGGCTGCTCCGCCGCAAGCGCGAGGGCAAGGCGACGCTGTTCGACCCGGAGCTCTTCAAGCCTCCAAGCTCTTCAGCTTCGGGATCACCCAGAGCGTCCTGCAGCAGATCGCGCTCGGCGGCCTGCTGATCGCGCTGCCCATCTACCTGCAGCTCGACCTCGGATACAACGCGCTGCAGGCCGGGCTCTCGCTTGCGCCGCTCTCGCTGACGATGTTCTTCATCGCGCTGCTCGCGGGCAGGCGAGCCGGGAAGCGGCGTCCGAGCAGCCTCATCCGCGCCGGGTTCGCGCTGCTCGGCCTGGGCGTCCTCGTGATGATCCCGATCGTCCCGCGCGTCGACACGAGCCTGTACCTCGTGATCCCGCTATGTTCTGCGGCGCGGGACTGGGCCTCCTGGTGTCGCAGCTCAACAACTACACGCTGGCGCCGATCTCGGAGGAGCGGGTCGGTGAGGCCGCCGGGGTCAATTCGGCGATCTCGTCCTTCGGCCTGTCGGTGGGCCTCGCGTTCGCCGGCGCGATCCTGCTCGCGGCGCTCTCGATCGCGTTCACGAACAAGTCCGACGCGAGCGACGTCCTGCCGCCGCCGAGAAGGAACAGGTCGCGCAGGTCCTGGAGGACGACGCCGAGGTGATGAGCGACGCGGGGCTGGAGGAGCAGCTCGCCAGCCAGCCGCCGGAGATCCGGGAGGAGATCCTGCGCATCAACGAGGACGCGCGGCCCCAGGCACTTCAGATCGCCTGCCGTTCCGCTGCTCGCCGCCGTCTCGGCTTCTTCTTCTCGTTCCGGATGATGCGCCTGCCGGATCCGGCGCCACCAAGGCCGCCGAGGGCGCGGCTCTCGGCTGACCCGCGCGACCTGTCCTGCCCTGCTCAGTCCGAATCGGCGGCCAGCCAGGCCTTCGCGTCGGTCAGATCGCTGACCCGAAATCCCTTCGCCTTGCCCGGCAGCAGGAAGGACAGCGCGCTCAGCGCCGGGCGCATCCAGTCCTCGTCGCTGACCACGGCGACGCGATCAAACGACTGGGCGTGTCGCGCGCGAAACTCGGTGTCGGCCTTCATGGCATCGCCCTCGACCTCGCGTGTTCCCGGGCCCAGCAGGTAGAGCAGCCGCACCTTGCGCCCCTGGGCGATCTCGGCGCCGAGCACCGGTTCGACCGTGTCCTCCCAGTCATCGTCTTCGACCTCACCGACCGCCTCGAAGCCGATCGTCCCGACCGGCATGTCCGTCATCTGGCGCAACATCAGCATGGCCTCCAGTTCGTCGTGCGATGGGGTGATCTTGGCGGAAACAGAAGTACGGCGAGTTTCCGTCAGGAACTTGGGGCCGTCGAGCCCTGAATCAGCCGGTCCGGCGGGCTTGGGTCCTGGCTGTTCGAGTGCGTTGTAGACGGCCCAGCCGACGGCGACCATCGGGACGGCGAGGAACGCCCCGACGATGCCGAGCAGCTGGCTGCCGACGATCACCGACGTGAGCGTGACGATCGGGTGCAGGTTGACCGTCTTCTGGTAGACGAGCGGGGTGACGAACATGCTGTCGAGCTGCTGCGCGACCAGGATCACGACGGCCATCGCCACGCGCGGCGCCGGTGCCGACGGCGGCGAGCGTGACCAGGACGATGACCGCCCCCGAGACCCAGGCGCCGAGGATCGGGATGAAGAGCGTCACGAAGCTCAGCAGCGCGAGCGTGCCGACGTGCGGGGTGCCGATCACCAGCATGCCGAGCGTGATCACCGTGGTGTCGATCAGCGCGACGAGCGCGATGCCGCGGATGTAGCCGGTGGCGGCGTTCCAGGCGGCGGCGCCCGCGCCGGCCACGCGGTCGCGACGCCCGGCGCCGAAGCGGTCCTTGATCCAGCTCCAGATCGCGTCGCCGCCGGTGAGCGATGTAGAGCAGGAAGACGAACATCAGCAGGGCGCCGCTGACCAGCTGTGCGGCGAACGAGAGGCCGCCGAGCACGCCGGTCAGGACGCCGCCGGCGGCGTCCTTGGCGGCCGGCAGGATGCCCTTGAGGAAGTCGCGGATCGCGGCCTCGTGCTGCTTGGACCCAGTCGTTGTTGTCCCGCAGCCAGACGACGATCTCGTCGGCGCCCTCGCTGATGTCCTCGCCGACGCCGCCCAGATTGCCGAACAGCGCGTCGGCGAACACCCACGCCAGCCCCGCCGCGATGACCAGGACGCCGACCAGGCTCGCCGCGATCGCGAGCCCACGGGAGACGCCCCGGCCCGTCGCCCAGCCGATCAGCGGCAGCAGCTGGGTGCTGATGAGCGCCGCGACGATCAGCGGGACGGTCGCCGCCCGCGCGTACCAGATCGCCCCGCCGACGAGGAGCACGCCGGCGGTGATCAGCAGCGCCTTGGCGCTCCAGCTGGCCATCGCGCTGCCGGCTGCAGCACGGGGCGGGACCTCTGCCGACATGGCGCGTGCTTCGACGGTTCGCATCACCGTCCTTCATGAAGCCGCCTCGGCCGTGGCGACTGGGCACCCCGCCTGAGCGCCGTCAGCGAACCCAGCGCATGGCATTGAGCGGTATGCAGCTGGGCGTCTCGCGCTCCACTCCAAGCGCGGCCCATTGGCGGCCGGCGGTCACGGTGCTCTCCAGCATGATCTTGGTCGATCCCGACACATCGACCACATACATGCCGTAGGTCTGCATGGCCTTTGCGATGACCAGGGCGGCGCGGCCGCAGCCCCGCGCTCGCAACTCGCCCCGGCTCAGGCCGGGGTTGAGCTGCAGCCTGGCGCCCTCGGGCAGGGAGTTGGGATCGGAGCTGTTGCCGTCGGACTTGGAGGCCGGGTAGACGTACCGCGACGACGGATAGTCGCTGTCGTTGGGGCCCCCGAACGCAAAGGCCAGCGCGTGGTCGATCCTCCCCTGGCGAATCTCGAAGGGCCTCACGAGCCCTGAGAAGTAGGTCACGCCCGCTCCGCGCGATCCGAAGGCCTGGCCGCCGCTGCCGCGCGGCGGCACGCCGTCCCAGAACACGTTGTAGTGGTAGCCGTTGGTGGCGCTCCACGACCCGGAGCCGCTTCGGTTCAGGCGCCAGAAGCCCCACTCGTCGCCGGTCTCGGGATTGACGATCACGAGCTGCGAGTCCGAGCCGTCCGCCGGGCGGAAGTTGTCGGCGATGGGAACGCGCACCGCCGGGTCATCGGTGAGAAAGCGCAGCGACGAGTCGCGGGTCCCGCTGCCGCGCACGTCGGAGAACACCCCGCTCAGTGCCACCGTGCGCACGGGCGTGTTGCCGTCGACCACGAAGACGGGATAGGTGTACTGCGACGGGTCGCCCGTGATCTCCCGCGGCCCTCCGATCGCGGCCACTCCGGCCGCGGACCGGGGATGCACGTTCGGGTTGGGCCCGATGGGGGTGTTCCAGGGCGAGTTGTCGGAGTACGGCCGGCGCCCGAAGCCCACGCCGGGGCTCGGTGCGGGCGCGGGGCGCGGTGGACTCGACCCGGATCACCAGCCGCGGCGCACGGCCGCGACCGCCATTGCCGCTGACGAGCCTCAGCAGCCGGGCGCTCTGGGGCAGCAGGGCGAGGGCCGTCGCGCGCCCACGGCGCACGAAACGATTCACGTCGAGGTCGACCCACCCGCGCCCGGCGCTGGCCGGGAGCTGCAACCGGTCGGAGCCGGGCACCAGCGTGGCATGCGGCCGGCCCAGGCGCCGAGCCCAGTTGCGAACGGGCCGCCCCACGGCCGCCCCGGCGGCGGCACCGCTCAGCTTGAAGACGCGCAGGCGAGCGCTGAGCACCCGCCCCGGTGGCAGGCGCGGCCCGCGGAACCGCAGGTAGGCGCCCCAGCGGCGCGGCCCGCCGATGCGCAGCACGTCCGCGCCCGTGGCCTGCGCGCCGGACGCCGCGCTCGAGACATCGAGCGTGGGGTGTCGCACGACGCGGGTGTCAGCCGCCGCCGGCCCGGCCGCCGCCAACACGGCGACGCAGCAGCAGCAGAATGGACCAGCGGTAGGTGGTTGGACGCGTCACAGGCAGTGATGGTTTCGCGAGAGAGGGCCGAATCCAGTACATGAAAGCAGGCCGACACATGGAAAAGAGCCGCTAAAGTCGGCTGAGGTGGAGCAAGGCAGCCTTGTACCCCTGGTCAAACGCTGGTGGCGCGCTTTGCTCGCCGCCGCGCTGATCGCCGGGGCTGCCGGCTACGCGATCGCCTCCACGGCGGAGCCTACCTACGAGGCCCAGGTCCAGATGATCGTCGGTCCGATCAACACGGACTTCTCGACGATCGAGGCCGCGGGGACGCTCGGCCGAAGCTACGCGGAGCTCGCCCGCAGCCGGCCGGTGCTGGCCGACGCGATCAGGCTGGCCGACGCCAAGACGACGCCCCAGAAGCTGCTCGACGACGAGGCGGTCACCACCACCTCCAACGACATCACCCGCATCGTCGCCATCACGGTGCGCTTCGGCGACGCGAAGACCACCACCGCGCTGGCCAACGCGCTCGCCAAACGCGTGCAGCAGCTCGCGGCCAAGGCGCCCGGAGGAGGCGCCGGAGGCCACCGAGCTGCTGATGTCCCAGCCTGAGATCCAGTCACTCCAGATCTCTCAACAGGACCGCATCGCCGAGGCCGTGTCCCGCGTGCTCAACCCGTCCCTCGGCGGCCTCGTGACGGTGGTCGACCCGGCGGTGGTGCCCGAGGACCCGATCGCTCCCCGGGTGTCGCTCATCACCCTCCTCGCCGCCTTCATGGGGCTGCTGATCATGAGCGTGGTCGTTCTCCTGCGCGAGTCCTCGAGCCCGGGCCTGGCCGACGAGCAGGCGCTGGTCGCGCTGCCCGAGCCGACCTTCCTCGGGACGCTGTCGGCGACCGAGCCGCGTCGGGAGGGCGGCGAGCTGATCACCGACGCATCGAATCCCGACGTCGCCTCCGGCCACCGCGCGGTGGCCACCAAGCTCGGCTTCTTCGACGACCGCTCGCGCGTTCGCAGCCTGCTTCTGATGGACACCGTCGACGGCCGGCGCAGCAGCGCGGTGGCGGCCACCCTGGCGGCCACCCTTGGTGACGCGGGCCGCAGCGTGCTCCTGCTCGACGCCGGGCACCGGCCCGCAGGGCCTCACCAGCATCCTCGACCTGACCGGCGCCCCCGGCTACAGCGACCTGCTGGCCGAGTCGCGCGACGGGCAGCTCAACGGCGATTCGGGTGCCTTCAGCCTCGGCGAAAACGTGACGATCCTCCCCAGCGGCACCGACGAGGAGGCGGGCGTGCTCGAGTCCGAGCGCGCCAAGCGCCTGCTCCGGCGCCTGGGCGGCCGCTACAACAACGTCATCATCGCCGCCGCCCCGCTCCAGCTCTCGCCCAGCGCCCTGATCTGGGCCGGCGTGGCGGACGGGACGGTCCTGATGGTCGACGACAAGCGGACCACCGAAGAAGACCTCTCCGAGGCGCTGCGCAACCTGCGCTTCGTGGGCGCGACGGTGCTCGGCACCGTGGTCGGCAAGGTCACGCGCTCGCGCCGCAGCTTCGCGATCTTCGAGTGATGGCAGCCGGGGCTCAGGCCCCCGGACCCCCCTAGCCCCGCTTCACCCGCGCCCACACATGCTCGCGCCGGTTGACGGCGAAGTCGCGCAGGCCGCTCAGCGTGGCCAGGTTCATGCGACAGAAGTAGTAGGGCAGGAAGAACGCCTTGCGCCGCCGGCCGCGGCGCTGGTCGCGCCAGCCGATGCCGGCCGCCGCGTAGAACAGGACCTGGGCCAGTGCGAGCGGACGCGTGAGCGGGTGCCGGCGCAGGGTGCCGAGGTTGGCCAGGGCCGCGATGGCGAGCAGCCAGGGCACGAGGGGGCGGAGGCCCTTGTGCGAGATCATCCGCCACGCCAGGCCGGGCTTCGAGCGCAGCAGGTCGACCGTGAGCTGCCGCATGGCCTGCGAGCGCCCGGTGACCAGCCGCGAGCGGCGCACCGCCTCGTCCTCCACGCTGGCCGAGGCGCGCTCTCGCGAGAGGGCTTCCGGGGCGTAGACCACACGCCATCCCGCCTCGGCCACGCGCATGGCCTGCACGAAGTCCTCGTTCATGGTGTCCGAGGGCGGCGACCGGTAGGCCTCGCGCCGGATCGCCATGATCTCCCCCGGCGCCCCGATCACCGACCCGGTCGCGCTCTCCCACTCCTTGATCTTCGACTCGTAGCGCCAGTACAGGCCCTCGGCCTGGTCGAGGGAGCGACCTTCGCCGGAGTCGATCACCTTGGCGCCGGCCACCAGGCCCACGCTCGGATCGGCCAGGGGCGCCACCAGCTCGCGCAGCGCGTTGCGCGAGTAGGTGTTGTTGGCGTCGGAGAGCACCAGCACGTCGCTCCTGGCCTCCCCCATGGCGCGTTCCACGGCCGCCAGCTTGCCCATCCGCTCCGGGCGGTACAGCACCACCACGCCGGGATGGCGTCGCGCGCGGTCCGCGGTTTCGTCGCGCGATCCGTCGGCCACCACGATCACCTCGAGCCGCTCCGGCGGGTAGTCGAGGGCGGCGACGTCCTTCAGCTTGGCGTCGATCACCGCTTCCTCGTCATAAGCCGCCACGATGAGGCTCACATCGGGCGTGAAGGCGGGATCCCGGGCCACCGGGCGGCGGCGCACGGCCGCCCACGTGGCCATCACGGCGGGGTAGCCGAGGAACACGTAGACCACGAGCCCCAGTGATAGAACGAGCAGCGCCAGCACGGGCTGAGCAGGGTACCCGGCTGGATCCGCATCCCGTCCTTTTGGGGGCAGACCGCCACTACACTGACCTGGGTGCCAGCAGACGGCAGTATCAGGCGCGTCGGCCTGGCCGCGCTGGTCGCAGGGGTGGTGCTCGTAGCGGTCTTCTTCGCCGTGCGTGCGCTGCTCGCGTCGGACGGAGCGGACAAGGACAAGACCACGACTGCGCAAGACGCGGGCGAGTGTCGACGGCCCTATGCCGCCTCGAGCCCGTGGAACACGCCGGTCGGCGAGAACCCCGACGTGGTCAGCGAGGCACAACCGCTGGTGGACCAGATACCCAGGCCCCTCACCTCCGATCCCACCCAGTACACCTACCCCGTGTACGAGGTCGGCTCGGACGACCCGAAAGAGCTGGTCGGGTTCGACGGGCTCTTCTCCGACGTCCGCTCGGCCGACAAGTTGGTTCGCACCGGTCCTTCGAGCCCCGGGCCCAAGGCCGTCAAGGTGCCCATCAGCGATTCGATGGGGGCCGCCGCGGGCTCGGACGCCCAGATCGTGATCATCAACCGGGACACGGGCGACGAGTGGGGCTTCTGGCAGCTCGACAAGGACGACCAGGGCAACTGGACTTCGGCCAACGGCTACCACTACGACCTGAGCCTGAGCGGCGTGCCTCCCGCCTCCGCGGAAGGCGAGACGTTCGGCTCCCGCGGGGCCGGCGTCCCCTATCTGGCCGGGCTCGTTCGTCCCTGTGAGATCAAGGGCGGGCATATCGACCACGCGCTTGCATTCGCCTACTCCTTCCCAAGCAGCGAGTTCATCTACCCGGCCACGAAGTCGGACGGGCAGTCGGCGCCGGGGGAGAGCCTGCCCGAGGGCACCCGCCTGCAGCTCGATCCCGAGCTCAGCGACGCCGAGCTGCAACAGCGCGGCTGCAGGAAGGCCTGTCTGACCATCGCCGACGCGCTGCGCACCTACGGCATGTACGTGATCGACAACTCGGGCAGCTCCAAGGTCATGCTCGAGTACGAGGAGACGGCGCGCTGGGGCGGCGCCGTGAATCGCAAGACGGTCAGCCCGATCCCCTTGGACTCCTTCCGGGTAGTGAGTTCCCCGGAGCCTCGCTAGGCCCCGGCGGCCGATCCTTCGTGCGCCTCGGCGTCTATAGCGACATGGCCTACCGCCGCGACGGCGACGGGGTGCTGTCGAACAACCGCGCTTTCGTTCGCTTCATCACCAGCCTGCCGCCCCGGGTGGACGAGCTCGTGCTCTTCGGCCGGCTCGACCCCGTCCCGGGACGCGGCCCGTACGTGGTCCCCGACGACGTGCGCTTCGTGCCCCTCCCCCACTACGCCGCCGCGAGCGACGTGCGGGCCGTGCTCCGGGCGGTGCGCGGCTCGGGAGCCGCGTTCCGGGCCGAGCTGTCGCGGCTCGACGCGGTCCTCGTGTTCGGCCCCCAGCCGATGAGCATGTTGTTCGCGGCGATCGCCCGCGCGCAGGGAATGCCGCTGGTGCTCGGCGTTCGCCACGACTACTCCCAGTACATCCGCAACCGCCTGCCCGGGCGGGGCTGGCGCTGGGCCGTGCCGGTGGCTACGGGCATGGACCAGGTCTTTCGCCTGCTCGCCCGCCGGGCGCCCACCGTGGCGCTGGGCAGCACCCTTGCGGGCCGCTACGCAAGCGGCCCGGCGCCCGTGCTGAACACCGGGTTCTCGCTGGTCCCGCGCTCGGAGCTGCGCGCGCCGGAGCAGCTCGACTGGGAGGGCCCGCGGACCATCCTCACCGTCACCCGGCTGGACCGCGAGAAGAACCCGCTCCTGCTGGTGGACATCCTGGCCGGCCTGCGTGCTCAGGACGATCGCTGGCGGCTCGTGGTGGCGGGCGACGGCCCGCTTCGTGAGGCGTTGCGCGAGCGACTGGAGACCGCCGGCCTGGCTGGGTGCGCGGAGCTGCGTGGCGAGGTGCCCAATGGGCCCGAGCTGTGGCAGGCGTACGCCGATGCGCACGTGCTGCTCCACGTGTCCTGGACCGAGGGCCTGCCGCAGGTGCTGCTGGAGGCGCAGGCGGCGGGTACGCCGATCGTGGGCACGGCCGTCGGCGGAGTGTCCGAGGCCCTGGGCCACGGGGAGACCGGGCTGTTGATCCCGCCCGGCGACGCCGCCGCGGCGATCGCCGCCCTGCGCCGCCTCGAAGCCGAGCCCGCCCTGCGCGCCGGGTTGGCTCAGGCGGGCTTCGAGCACGCCCAGCACGAGACCCTGGAGGCCCAGCTCGACCGGCTGGCGGCGTTCGTGCGGGCCGCAGCGTGAGCCGGGACCCCTCGGTCAAGCGCAAGTCGCTGTTCGGGAACGCCGTCCTGACCTACGGCGCCAACGCCACGGCCGCCGTGCTGTCGCTGGTCAACGTCCTGATCGTGGCTCGCGCTCTCGGGCCCGTAGGGCGCGGCGACGTGGCCTTCCTGATCACGGTTGCCACCATGACCGGTCAGCTGGCCAGCATCAGCGTTCAGGAGGCGTTGTCCAACCTGGCCGGCAAGGAACCGGCGCTGCGCCCGCGCCTCGCCGGTACCGCCGTGGTGCTGTCGATCGTTCTCGGGCTGGCCGGGGGCCTCGTGGTCGTGGGCGCGGTGTCCCTGTTCCCGGCAGTGGGCGGCGAGGTGGACCGCGCGCTGCTGTACATCACCCTGGCCAGCCTGCCGCTGGTGATCGTGCGGGTGTACTTCAGCTTCATGCTGCAGGCCGACTACGCGTTCGTGATCACCAACGCCGCCTGGGTCTCCGGCCCCGCCACCACCGCCTTGACCAGCGCGATCCTCGGGATCCTCGGAGTGCTCACCGTCGGCATCGCGGTCGGAGCGTGGATTGCCGGCCAGGCGCTCGGCGTGATCATCATGTCGATCTACGTGTTCCGTCACGCCGGCTTCGGCCGTCCCGACCCCGCCCTGGCGCGCCGGACGCTCGGCTTCGGGGTGCGGCTCCACGGCAGCCGCCTCATGGAGGTCGGCACCTACCGGGGCGACCAGTGGCTCGTGGGATCGATCTCCGGCTCCCGCGAGCTCGGTGTGTACAGCGTCGCGGTGGCCTGGGCCGAGGCGCTCTTCTACCTCCCCGGCGTGCTCACGCTCGTGCAGCGACCCGACCTGGTGCGCGCCACACGCGAGGGCGCCGTGACCCTCGTCAGCCGCGTCTTCCGGGTGGCGGTCGTGCTGGCGGCCACGGCGGCGGCGGTGCTGATCGTGATCGCGCCGATTCTGTGCGTCACGATCTTCGGGGCCGATTTCGAGGGGGCGGTGTCCGAGCTGCGCCTGCTCGCGCTGGCGGCCTTCGGCATCTGCGCCACGGTGCTGCTGTCGGGCGCGCTGATCTCCCAGAACCACCCGCTGGCCGCCACCGCCATCGGTCTCGTGACCTTCGTCTCCACCATGGTGGCGAGCGTGCTGCTGATTCCCCTGCACGGTGGCGAGGGCGCCGCCCTGGCCCGCACGCTGGCCTACACCCTCGGAGGGGTCGCTGCCATGCTGATCTTCAAGCGCGTGCTGGGCGGCAGGCCGCGCGACCTGGTGCCCCGTCGCTCGGACCTCGACTGGGTGGTCAATATTCGCCGCCGGCGCTCTCAGGCGCGAGCGGGCGGCAGCGGCTCCGGCGACGGCCGGGCCAACAACGAGGCCGCGGCGGCGAAGGCCAGCAGCAACCAGAAGTAGCGCTCGAAGGCGAGCGTGAGCAGCAGGCTGCAGATCAGGTAGCCGGCCAGGGCCAGCAGCAGTGCCGTGGCCATGTGGCCCTCGCTCGTGCGCCCGGCGTTGAACAGGCGCCGGCGCGCGCGCACGAGAGTCACCCACGTGACGCCGATGGCGAAGAAGAACAACATGGCGCCCACCAGGCCCAGCTCAGCGAGCTGCGACAGGTACATGTTGTGCGCCTCGCGCTCGGGCTGCTCGCCCCGGCGCTCGGCGCCGCGTTCGCGCTCGTGCACCTGACCACCTTCGATGGCCTGCGCGTAGTCCTGGTAGTAGAGCGGGAAGGCGCCGGGGCCCACGCCGAGTATCGGGTGGTCGAGGAACACGTTGGCGGCCGCCCGCATCTCGGTCGCCCGGCTCTGCGTGGACTGGTCGGCCTCCGGATCGGAGCCGGTCTCCTGGGTGGCCGAGGCCACACTCGACACGCTCAGGAACCGCTCGGCGTAGGAAGGCACGGCCGCGAAGACGGCAACCACGACGAAGATCAGGGTCAGTACCTGCCAGGCCCGGAAGTAGCGCATGAAGGCCATGGCCAGCAGCACAACTATCGCGGCGAGCATCGTGCCGCGGGAGTAGGTGAGCAGGATGGCGTAGCCCATGAACGCGGCGGCGCCCAGGGCGACCACCCGTTGTACGCCGCCCGTCTCACGGCGCGCGAAGACCATCGCCAAGGCCAGCCCAACGACCAGGATCTGGCCGTAGTAGTTCGGGTCGCCCAGGGGGCCCGACGCGCGGAACTCCTGGGTCTGCCCAATGGCGAAGGAGGGGTCCGGCAGGGCGAAACCGCCGTAGGACTGCCAGAAGTTCCCGCCCGCAGCCTGCACGATCGTGACCGCGGCCAGGAGGCCGACGGACACCACGACCACCCACAGCACTCGCCTGAGCGCCTCGGGCGTGCGGATCGCGTTGACGGCGAGGAAATAGAGCACCACGCCCTCGAACACATAGGACTGCATCCGCTCCAGCCCGGCGTCCTCGTAGCGCGACGTCAGCGTGGAGACGATCTCCATCGCCAGCAGCCCCAGCATGATCACCAGCACAGCGTTGGCCACCAGCGGCTCGCCTTGGCGCAGGTGGGCGAGGACCGGCACGGCCAGCAGAAGGACGGCGGCGGCGCCGATCGTGGCCGGCGCTCCAGACGCGGTCAGCACACCGGGCACGTTGGCCACCAACAGGCCGATCGCCGCCGGCGTGACAAGGGCCGGAGCGAGCAGGCCCAGCGAGCAGAAGACTCCCAGCATGATCACCCCGACCGCGAGCGACGGCTTGACCGCCACGATCACTCCCACCGCCCCCGTCAGGGCGATGAGGCCGATGAGAAGCCCGGGGCCCCCCGCCTGCCGCGGCCGGCTCAGTACACCGGCGGTGGCGGTGGTCACGCCACTCCGGTCCGGCGGAACACCACGCCGACCGTGCGCACGAGCAGCCACAGCTCCCGAAGCAGCGAAGGCCGGCGGAAGAAGTCGATCTCGAGGCGGCAGCGCTCGGTGAAGTCCAGGCTGGAGCGGCCGTAGACCTGCCACGGGCCCGTCAGTCCGGGCCGGTAGTCGAGCCGCCCGGTCTGCCAGGGCAGGTAGGTGTCGGCGGCGAACGAGGTGGGGCGAGGGCCGACCATCGTCATGTCGCCGCGCAGCACGTTCATGAGCTGCGGCAGCTCGTCGAGGCTCGACTTGCGCAGGAAGCGGCCGAAGCGCGACACGCGCGGGTCGTCGGCCAGCCGGAAGTCCGGCCAGGCGACCGCGCTCAGCGCTCGCAGCTCCTCCTTCATCGCATCGGCGTCGCGCACCATCGAACGAAACTTAAACAACTTGAAAGAGCGCCCTCCCAGGCCGGTGCGGGTCTGGCGGAAGAGGACGGGGGCCCGCGGGTCCCCGATCCAGATAAGCAGCGCAATCAGGGCCAGCAGGGGGGAGAGCACCACCAGCGCCGTGGCCGACACCATTATGTCCAGCGCGCGCTTGGCCGCGGTGTAGAGCGGACCGGGGCTCTCGATGGGCAAAGCAGCCGCCCCGAGGATCAGACCGCCGCGGCGAGCGAGGTCGAGGGCGAGTTCGCGAGCACCCAGTCCAGCTGCGCCGCGAGGCCGTCGGCCAGAGACACCTCGGGGACGAAACCCAGCTCGTGACGGGCCAGCTCGCCGTCGCAGCCCGTGCGACTGGCGTCGCCGGTGCTCCCCGGGCGGTGGTCGAGAGCCAGCGGGCGCCCGAGCAGCTCGGCGATCAGGCCGAGGGCCTCGACCAGCTCGACGGGCTGGCCGCCGCCCAGGTTGTAGACGCCGCCCGCCTTGCCGCGGTCGGTGGCCAGCAGGGTTCCGCGCACGATGTCGTCCACGTAGGTGAAGTCGCGCACCTGGTTGCCGCTGCCGTAGATCGGCAGTGCCTCGCCCGCCGTCGCCCGGCGCAGGAAGCGCGTGAAGGCCATGTCGGGCCGTTGGCGAGGCCCGTAGACCGTGAAGAACCGCAGGCCCACCACCGGCACGTCGAAGTTGCGCAGGTATACCGCGGCCAGCTCCTCGCAGGCCAGCTTGGTCATCCCGTAGGGCGAGACGGGCGCAAGCGGGCTCGACTCGTGCGTCGGGAAGATCGGCGCGTCGCCGTACACCGAGGACGACGAGGCGTAGGCAAACCGCTCGGGTGGGTTGCGAACCGCCAGTTCGAGCAGGCGCTGAGTGGCCTGCACGTTGTGGCGAAGGTAGGTGGTGAAGCCCTCACCGAAGCTGAGGCGCACCCCGGGCTGGCCGGCGAGGTGGATCACGTGGGACACGCCGTCGAGAAGCCCGTCGAGGTCGTCCTCGGCGAGATCGAGGCGCCGCAGCTCGAAATTCGGCTCGTCCTGAAGGGCGTGCAGGTTGGCCAGCTTGGTGGCCGAGTCGTAGTAGTCGGTGAAGGCGTCGACCCCGAGGACCGAGCAGCCATTGGCCACAAGGCGCTCGCTCACGTGGGACCCGATGAACCCGGCCGCTCCGGTTACGAGCACCCGTCCGCTCCAGCCGCCGCACGGCAGGTCAGCGGCTGCCCCGTTGGCGGCGCGGCGGCGTGACTTGAACCGGTTCACTGCGCCACGCTCAAGACCGGGCGGGCGGTGCGCCTGTCGGGGTTGGCGAGGTCGTCGCGGGCGTGCTCGAGCAGCATCTCCAGCGTCGCGCCGTCAGCGGGGAAGTCGGCCCAGCCGAAGCGCATGCCGTGAACGGCCGCCCGCAGGCGCCGTTCGACGGCGTCGCGGTCGAACTCACCCTCGAACACGGCGCGCAGCTCCCAGTGGCGCTCGGTCACGGCCAGCTCGTAGCTGTCGGTCGCCCGCAGAAGATCCAGCAGCTCGTCCGCGTCATCCGCCGGCGGCTCGTCCGACACCGCGACCAGCGCAACCACATCCTCGCCGCGCCGACGCCCACGCATGAGCGCGCGCTGCAGCTCCGAGCTCAGCGGAGCCGGCACGATCCGGTGACTCACGCGAGTCTCGAGGGCGAGCTGGATCAGGCCGGCGGCCAGCATCCATGGGATGAGCGCGGGCTCCACGATGGCCACGCCCACCGCGGCGATCAGGGCCAACGGCCGCAGGCGCCAATGGACCAATGCGATCAAACCGACGGCCGCCATCAGGGCGCATGCCGTCAGGTCGACGCGCGGGGGAACGACCGCGGCCAGGGTCGCCAGTGCGATCCAGCCTGCATAGGCGCCCGCAGGCGCCGATAGCTCTATTCCCTGCTTTCCCGCCCCGCGCACGTCAGTTACTCCTTCTTTCGTGGGCTCTGCCTCCAATCAGGCGTGCCAGATGAGCCCGGGTCACTCCCCCGACAGAACGCGGCGACCCCTCCAGTTTTTTCGCCGGCCCGGTGGTTAATCGGACCGGTTAACGAGGCGTTCGTATTGTCTTGGCCCGTGCAGGTGCTCGAAGTGACAACTCCGCACGGTCCGGCGCGGGTCCACCTCGACCCCGTCGCGGGGCCCAAGGCGGCGCTGATGCTCGGCCACGGAGCGGGCGGCGGAGTGAACGCGCCCGACTTGGTGGCCGTGTCGGAGGCCGCGCGCTCGCGGGGAATCAGCGTCGCCCTCGTCGAGCAGCCCTATCGCGTGGCCGGGCGTCGCTCCCCCGCCCCGGCCGGCCGGCTCGACACCGCCTGGACGGCGGTGGCGGCGCGCCTGTGCGGCGACGAGCTAAGCGGGCTGCCGTTGATCGTGGGCGGTCGCTCGGCGGGCGCGCGCGTGGCCTGCCGCACCGTCGCGGAGGTGGGCGCGATCGGCGTGCTGTGCCTCGCCTTTCCGCTGCAGCCGCCGCGCCGCGCCGGCGCCGCGCCGGCCCCCGACCGACTGGCCGAGCTGGACGCGGTCACGGTTCCCACCCTGGTCGTTCAGGGCGTTTCCGACCGCTTCGGCATGCCGCCGGAGGGCACGCAGCGCACGGTGGCGCAGGTGCCGGGCGACCACGGCCTGAAGAAGGACGTGGGGGCGGTGGCCGAGGCCGCGGAGGCGTGGTTTGCCCGCGTGGTGGGGGCGCCCGGAGCTGCACGAGCGGCCGCCCACAGCCGGCGTTCTTGACGTCGGGTTAGAGTGCCGCGCATGCCGGTCGTGAAAGGCCATATGTCGCGGGACCTGCTGACCGTGTCGCCCGGGGTGCCGCTGACCGAGGTGGCGAAGCGCATGGTTGCGCGCGACGTGGGCGCGGTGATGGTGGTGGAGGACGAGCGGCTGGTGGGGATCCTGACCGAGCGCGACGTGCTGCGTGCGGTCGCCGGCGGTCTCGACGAGTCGACCCTCGTGTCGGCCTGCATGACCAGGGATCCGGACACGATCGAGTCCGACGAGACGACCCGCGAGGCGGCCACCCTGATGATCCACGGCGGCTTTCGCCACCTGCCGATCATGGAGGGCGAAGAGATCGTCGGGATGCTCTCCATCCGCGATCTCATGCGCGTGGTGCTCGACGACTCGGCGCCGCGCGGCGCCTGATCGCGCAACAGCGCCACCGCCCTGGCGCCGGCTGAGCGGAGGCGCGTAACCTCACAGCTCCAGTGACCATGAAGGTCCAAGACGTCGACCAAGCCCTGATCGAGACCGTTTGCTCGCGCCTTCAGCGCTCGCTTGGCGGAGACGAGGCCGGCCGCGCGGAGGCCTTCGTTCGCCAGTACTACCGCTGGGTGTCCCCCGAGGACCTGGCGGAACGCACCGAGCTCGACGTTTACGGCGCCGCGCTGGCCCACTTCAACCTCGCGCGGCGCCGGCCGCCGGGCGCCACGAAGATCCGCGTCTACAACCCGCAGTTCGAGAGCGACGGCTGGCAGTCCTCGCACACCGCCGTGGAGGTGGTGACCGACGACGCTCCGTTCCTCATCGACTCGATCTCGATGGAGCTCAACCGCCGCGGCTTCGGGGTCCACCTGATCATCCACCCGGTCATGCGGGTGCGCCGCAACGAGCGCCGGCGAGCTGCTCGACGTGCTGCCGCGCGACAGCGAGGGCGAGCAGGCCATGGCCGAGTCGGTGATCCACGCCGAGGTGGCGCGTCACACGGATCCCGGTGATCTGCGCGGAGATAGAGGAGGCGCTGCGGCGGGTGATCGGCGAGGTTCGCGCCGCCGTGGAGGACTGGCCGCAGATGCGCCAGCGTGCGCTCGAGCTGTCCGACGAGCTGGAGTCCAGGCCGCCGCCGATCGACCCCGACGACATAGTCGAGGCCCGGGAGTTCCTGACCTGGCTCGAGGATCACAACTTCACCTTTTTGGGCTACCGCGACTACGAGCTGAGCGGCTCGGACGGCAGGGTGCGGCTGGCCCCGGTTGCCGGATCGGGATTGGGCATCCTGCGCGAGAGCAGCGGCAGCGTCGACACCCTGCCCCCCGCCGTCGGGGCGCGCGCGCTCGCCCCCAGCCTGCTCAACCTGACCAAGGCCAGCGAGCGCGCCACCGTCCACCGGGCCGCCTACCTCGACTACGTCGGAGTACAGCGCTTCGACGGCGACGGGCAGGTGGTGGGCGAGCGGCGCTTTCTCGGGCTATACACGCACAGCGCCTATCACGCGAGCCCGGCCAGCATCCCCATCCTGCGCCGCAAGGTGGCCGCGGTGCTCGACCGCGCGGCGTTTCCGGCGCGGCAGCCACAACGAGAAGGCGCTCATCGAGATCCTCGAGACCTACCCGCGCGACGAGCTCTTCCAGATCTCCGTCGACGAGCTGTTCGAGATCGCCATCGGGATCCTGCATCTGGGTGAGCGCCAGCGCGTGCGCCTGTTCCTGCGCCGTGACGCCTTCGGGCGCTTTCTCTCCTGCCTCGTGTACGTGCCGCGGGACCGCTTCAACACCGAGAACCGGCGGCGCATCGAGCGCATCATCCGCCAGCGCACCGGCGCCCAGAGCATCGACTACTCCACACGGGTATCGGAGTCCGTGCTCGTTCGCCTGCACTACCTGGTCTACGTCGAGCCGGGCAGCCTCTCCCAGGTCGACGCCCGCGAAATCGAGACGCAGCTCGTGGCCGCCACCCGGTCGTGGGGCGACGACCTGCAGGAGGCGCTGCACGAGGAGCACGGCGAGGAGCGCGGCTCGGCCCTGTTTCGCCGCTACGGCGAAGCGTTCCCCGCCGCCTACCGAGCCGACTGGGTGCCCCGTTCGGCCCTCAGCGACATCGGGCGCGTCGAGGCACTCTCGGGTGAGGACGATCTCGCGCTGTCGCTCTACCGTCCACTGGAGGCACCGCGCGGGGCGCTGCGCGCCAAGGTCTACCGAGCGGGCGCGCCGCTGGCGCTGTCGCAGATCCTCCCCCTCTTCGAGAACCTGGGGGTGGAGGTGGCGGACGAGCGGCCGTACGCGATCAAGCCGCGAGACCGCGACTCGGTCTGGCTCTATGACTTCGGGCTCACCTACGCCGGCGAGGACGACCCGGACACCGACGAGGTGCGCGAATCGTTCGAGCGACGCGTTCATCCGCGCCTGGAGAGGCGACGCCGAGAGCGACGGCTACAACCGGCTCGTGCTGCGCGCCCGGCTGTCGTGGCGCGACACGGCGATGCTGCGCGCCATCGGGCGCTACCTGCGCCAGGCGGGCACCACGTTCAGCGACCGCTACGTGGAGCAGGCCCTGGGCGCCCACCCCGAGGTGGCGCGCCTCTTGGTCGACCTCTTCCGGGCCCGCTTCGATCCGCGGCGCCATGACGCCGGCGCGGCCGCGCTGCTCGTGGAGCGCATCGAGGAGGCCGTCGACCGAGTCGAGAGCCTCGACCACGACCGCATTCTGCGCAACTTCCTCGGGGTGGTGCAGGCCATGCTGCGCACGAACTTCTACGCGGGCGAGGCCGAGCGCTGCCTGAGCTTCAAGCTCGATCCTTCGCGCCTGGCCTGGCTGCCCGAGCCGCGTCCGCGTTTCGAGATCTTCGTGTACTCCCCGCGCGTGGAGGGAGTGCACCTGAGAGGCGGGCACGTGGCCCGCGGAGGCATCCGGTGGTCGGACCGCCGCGAGGACTTCCGCACCGAGGTGCTCGGCCTGATGAAGGCGCAGATGGTCAAGAACGCGGTGATCGTGCCGGTGGGCGCCAAGGGCGGTTTCGTAGTCAAGCGCCCCCCCGCCGCAGGCGACCGCGAGGAGCTGCAGGCCGAGGTCGTCCGCTGTTATCGAACCTTCATCTCCGGGCTGCTCGACGTGACCGACAACATCGTGGACGGAGAGGTCGCGCCGCCGCCCGGCGTGGTGCGCCACGACGAGGACGATCCCTACCTGGTGGTGGCCGCCGACAAGGGCACGGCCACCTTCTCGGACATCGCCAACGGCATCGCGGCGGACTACGGGTTCTGGCTCGGGGACGCCTTTGCCTCCGGCGGCTCGACGGGCTACGACCACAAGGGCATGGGCATCACCGCGCGCGGCGCCTGGGTATCGGTCAAGCGCCACTTCCGCGAGCTCGGCCACGACGTGGCGAGCGAGGACTTCACCGTGGCGGGTGTGGGCGACATGGCGGGCGACGTGTTCGGCAACGGCATGCTGCTCTCGCGCCACATCCGGCTGGTGGGCGCCTTCGACCACCGCCACGTATTCATCGATCCCGATCCCGATGCGGCGGCCGCGTTCGAGGAGCGCGAGCGGCTGTTCGCGCTGCCCCGCTCCTCCTGGGAGGACTACGACACCGATCGCATCTCGCCCGGAGGCGGCGTGTTCTCACGGACCGCCAAGTCGATCCCCCTGTCCGAGCAGGCGCGCGCGGCGCTCGACGTCGAGGAGGAGAGGCTCGCCCCGAACGAGCTGATCCGGGCGATCCTGCGCGCGCCGGTCGACCTGCTCTGGAACGGCGGGATCGGGACTTACGTCAAGTCGAGCGACGAGGCCCACGCCGAGGCGGGCGACAAGGCCAACGACGCGGTGCGAGTGGATGCCTCCGAGCTGCGCTGCCGCGTGGTGGGCGAGGGCGGCAACCTCGGGCTCACCCAGCGCGCGCGCATCGAGTTCGCGCTCGGCGGCGGCAAGATCAACACCGACGCCATCGACAACTCGGGCGGCGTCGACTGCTCCGACCACGAGGTGAACATCAAGATTCTGCTCGACAGCGTCGTGGCCGCGGGGGACCTGACCCTCAAGCAGCGCAACAACCTGCTGGCCGAGATGACCTCGGCCGTCGCCGATCGCGTGCTCCAGAACGACTACGAGCAGACCGAGACGCTGACGCTGTCCGAGGCCCAGGCCACGGGGATGGTCGACGTCCACGCCCGCTTCCTCTCCGAACTCGAGACCGCGCGCGGGCTCAACCGGTCGCTGGAGGCGCTGCCTTCCGGCGAGCAGCTCGCGGAGCGCAAGCAGAACGACGCCGGGCTGACCCGGCCCGAGCTGGCGGTGATGCTCGCCTACAGCAAGAACGATCTCTACGCCGAGCTGCTCGACTCCGACGTGCCCGAGGACCCCCACCTCTCATCCGAGCTCGACCGCTACTTCCCCTCCCCCCTGCCCGAGCGCTTCGGCGAGCACATGCGCGAGCACCGGCTGCGCCGGGAGATCATCGCGACCCAGGTGGCCAACAACGTGCTGCACGGCGGCGGCACGACGTTCACCTTCCGCCTGCACGAGGAGACGGGCGCCTTCGCCTCCGAGATCTCGCGCGCCTACGCGTCGGCGCGCGACATCTTCTCGATGCGCCAGACGTGGGCCGACATCGAGGCCCTCGACGGACTGGTGGCCGCCAACGTGCAGGTCTCCATGCTGCTCGAGGGCCGGCGCCTGGTGGAGCGCGGATCGCGCTGGCTGCTGCGCAACGTGAGCCGCCCAATCGACATCGGGGCGACGGTGGCCCGCTTCTCCGCGGGAGCGGGGGTTCTCTTCGAAAGCGTGCCGCGGCTGCTGGGCGAGGGCGACCTCGAGCCACTCGACGCCCGCGCGGAGCGCCTCGAGGCGGCCGGCGTGCCCGCCGACGTGGCCCGCCGGGTGGCCGTCCTGCCGACGCTCTTCGCCGTGTTCGACATCGTCGAGGTGGCGGCCGAGGCGGAGATCGAGGTGGAGGAGGTGGCCGCCGTGCACTTCCGCCTGGGCGAGCGGCTGGGGCTCCACTGGCTGCGCGACCGCATCGTGGCGCTGCCCCGCGACGACCGCTGGCGCGCGCTTGCCCGGGCCGCGCTGCGTGACGACATCTACGGCCTGCACCGCGGGCTGACCGCCGAGGTGCTGCGGGCCGGCGCCGCGGGGGCCGATGTCGAGGAGCGCGTCGAAAACTGGATCGAGGCCAATCCGGCCTCCCAGCGAACCGAGAAGACGCTCGCTGAGATCCGCGTGGGCAAGGTGTTCGACACCACGACCCTCCCCGTGGCGGTGCGCGAGGTGCGCAACCTGCTGCTGGCGAGCTGAGGCCGCGGGCTCAGATCTTCAGCAGCACGATCACGTTCACCACAAAGACGAGGGCGAACGCCACGGTCCAGCGGTTGAGGTTGCGCTCCACGAGCGAGCCGCCGCCGAAGGGCCCGGCGCCGGTGCCCACGCCAAACGCGCCCGAGAGGCCGGCGTCCTTGCCCGAGTGCAGCAGGATGAGCACGATCAGGACGACCGCGAGCACCACCTGAAGACCGACTGAGAATCGCTTCCACAGGCGCGAAGGGTAGCGGCCGCTCAGGTGGCCGGACGCAGGTGGCAGATCGAGCCGGGGACCGGCCGCCGGGAGGGTCAGCGACGCCCTGTAGGCCTGCGCCCGCTCCCCACCGCCCGCCGCCAGCTCGCCGCAGAGCGCGGGCGCTGTGGCCTCGCCCAGCAGCCGGGGATTGAGGTCGCTTGCGCCGAGCGTGTCGTCGTATTGGCCGTTACCGTCGTAGTCGATGCCGTGCACCACGATCGAGGCCAGGTTCCGGCGCAGGAAGCGCAGGGTCCGCGGCCGCAGCTCGACGGTGCGGCGGTACGTGATGTTCCCGGTCGACGGGTAGCGCGGGAACTCGAGGATGCTCACCACGCCGATGTTGCCTTGGGTGGTCAGCGATACGCGCGGGCTGCCGTAGAACGAGGCGCCGTCGAGGGTGCTGATCGACCGGTTCCCGTTGTGCATGCGTGCGGCGCCGGCCGTCGGACAGGTGCCCCGCTCGCCCGCGTGGATGTGCATCAGATGAGCGTCGTCGAGCAGTCCGTCGGTCTTCAGCGTGACCGTCCCGCGGTTTCCCTTGATCACGAGCGTGGCCTCACCGGAGCCGTCGACCCGGTTGACGGGCAACGCACCCAGGTCCGCCGGAAGACGCTCGCCGGTGTCCCGCTTCGGGGCTTCCTCGCTCGGCGAGTAGGTGATGAGGATCACCGCCGCAGCGACGGCTCCCACGAGCAGCGCAAGGCCGACCGCCAGCCTGCCCTGTCTGCTCGAACCCTCCATGGGCGCATGCTAACCGCGTCCCTCGAGGGCATCGAGCTCGCGCAGGATCTCGATCGCCTCTCCGCGCAGCTCACCGTCGACCCCCCGCCAATCGCTCTCCGAGAGCTTTCCCATGCGGTGATCGAGCTCGGCGTCGCGGATCTCGCGGTACTTGGCCTCCTTGGCCGCCCTCAGCTCCTCGAGGCGCGTCTGCTCGAACGCCTCCACCTGCTCGCGGCGGCGCAGCGGCACGCTCACGGCCAGCGCCACGAGCGCGGCGAGCACCAGCAGGGCAACGGCGTACTCCACGCGGGCGAAGCCTAGGTCCTAGGCGCGCGTCAGCTCGCGGCCCAGCCGCGCCTTGTACAGCGAGCGCACCCGGCGCAGCCGCGCTTCGGGCGAGGGCCAGGCCGCCACCAGCGCGCCGAGCAGCGTGATCGCGCCACCGATCCAGATCCACGACACCAGCGGGGAGACGATCACCCGGAAGGCGGCCGGCGGGGGATCCGAGCGATAGAGCTCGGTCAGGGTGTTGATCACCACCGCCTGCACCTCGCTCGGCGAGTCGGAGAACTGGCGGTCCGCGCGGGCGATCGGCTTCTGCAGGGAGACAAGATCGGGGCGGACGGCCAGCCAGAAGTCGCGCCGCAGGCCCCAGCGCACGTCGACCTCGCTGGTGGCCTCACCCTCGAAGAATCGAGAGATCGCGCCCATGGAGGGATCGTTGGTCGAGTAGTAGTTGCGCGACGGCCGCAGGGTGAACGTCTTGCCGTCCCTGGTCACCCGCATCACCGCGCCGAACGAGATCGGCGCTCCGGTGCCGCCGCGATCGCCGCCGAGCACGGCCGTGGGCCGGACGTACTGGATGTCGTAGCCACCGACCGACACGCGCTCGCCCGGCGCCATCCGCACGTCGCGCTGCTCCAGGAACGCCGAGGAGGCGGCCACGCCGAGGAAGAGCACGGCGATGCCCACGTGCGCCAGGTAGCCGCCGTAGCGGCGCCGGTTGCGCCCGGTCAGGCGGGCCAGAGCCTGCGGCCATGACTCGCCGGTCATCACGCGGCGGGCGCTCGCCCCCCGCCAGAACTCCTGGGCCACCACCGCCAGCACGAAGGCGACGAAGCAGAACATCAGGAGCGAGGGCACGCTGTCGGCGGCGTTGGTCAGCGCCAGCAGCCCCACCAGCGCGGCGCCCGTGACGGCGAGCGGCGCGAGCAGCACGCGCCCCAGCCTGCGGGCGGTCACCCGCCTCCAGGCCAGCACCGGCCCGATCCCGGCCAGCAGCACGAGCACGATGGCCAGTGGGCGTGGTCAGCCGGTTGAACCAGGGCGGGCCGACGGTCTGCTCGGTCCCCGTGACGGCCTCGGAGATGAGCGGGAAGAACGTGCCCCAGAGGATCACGAGGGCGAGCGCCACGAGCACCAGGTTGTTGAGCATGAAGAAGGCCTCTCGCGACAGCAGCGAGTCGAGGCGCGCCTCGCTGCGCAGATCGGGGAGTCGCGAGACCACGAGCGCCACCGACAGGGCGATCACGCAGGCGATGAAGATCAGGAATTGCACGCCGATGGTGGAGGCGCCGAACGCGTGGATCGAGTCGAGGATCCCGCTGCGCACCAGGAACGTGCCCAGCAGGGCGAGCGTGAACGTGGCGCAGATGAGCGACACGTTCCACACCTTCAGCATTCCTCGCTTCTCCTGGACCATGATCGAGTGCAGGAAGGCCGTGCCCACCAGCCACGGCATCAGCGACGCGTTCTCCACCGGGTCCCACGCCCAGTAGCCGCCCCAGCCGAGCTCGGAGTAGGACCACAGCGCGCCCAGCAGGATGCCCGTGCCGAGGAAGGTCCACGCCACGAGCGCGAAGCGCCGCGTGGCCCGGATCCAGTCGGCGCCCGTGCGCCGGGTCACGAGCGCCCCGATGGCGAACGCGAAGGGGATCGAGAAGCCGACGTACCCGGTGTAGAGCATCGGCGGGTGGATCATCATCGCCGGGTGGCGCAGCAGCGGGTTGAGCCCCGCGCCCTCCTGCGGCGCGACGGCCAGGGTGTTGAAGGGGTTCTCCCAGAAGACCGTCAGCAGGAGGAAGAACACGGCGATCGCGCCCAGCACCGCGGTGGCATAGGGCGCGATATCGCGCAGCGAGCGCCGGGTGAGGAAGAGCACGGCGGCGGAGAAGAGCGCCAGCAGCATCACCCACAGCAGCAGCGAGCCGTCCTGGGTGGCCCAGACCGCGGTGACCTTGTAGAAGGTCGGCGTGCTGGTCGACGATCCCTCGGCCACCAGCGCGTAGGAGAAGTCGGAGCGCAAAAAGGCCGATTCGAGGATCACGAAGGCTCCGAGGCAGAGGGCGGCGAGGCAGTAGACCGCGCGGCGTCCCGCGTCGACCCAATCGCGCCGCCCGGCGCGGGCGCCGTACAGCGAGGCCCCAACCGCGAAGAGCGCGGTGGCGAGGCCTATCGTCAGGCACGCCGAGCCGACACCGGCCACGTCAGCTCGACTGCTCGTCCGCCGTGAACTTCGACGGGCACTTCGTCACGAGCGAGTCGCGCTCCGCCACGAAGGTGCCCCGCTGGAGCTCGCCCGAGACGATCACCTCGCGGCCCTCTCGGAAGGGGTCGGGCACGACGCCGGCGTAGGCCACCGGCACGGACTCCGTGCCGTCGCGGTCGCGGACGCGGAAGCGAAGGCTCTCGCCGTCGCGCCGAACGGAATCCTCGACCACCTTCCCGGTGAGCTCATAGGAGCGCCCGCTCTGCAGCTCGGAGGGCTTGGCCGCCTCACTCGAGGCGCTGAAGCTCGTGTAGACGAGCGCCGAGGCCAGCAGCACGGCCACGCCGAGTGCCAGCACGAGCCGCAGCCTGCGCTTGCGTGAGGGGTCCATCCCCTCGCAGTCTAGGAGGCGGCGCCTGCTTCCCCGCGCCTACTGGGATGTCCCTCCCCGGGCCAGGGCGAGAGCAGGAGGATGAGCCGCGCATCGCTGGTGGCCCGCACCTCGTGGCGCTCGTTGGGCTCCCAGTGCACGAGCAGGCCGGGTCCGCCGGAGATCGTCTCCCCCTCGACCTCGACCTCGATCTCGCCCGCGGCCACCATCAGCCAGGCACGCTCGTGGACCTGGTGCTCTCCCAGCGCCTCGCCGGCGGGCAGGTGGATCGCCACCACCCGGGTCTCGTTGTCCGAGCGCAGCACCTCCGGCTGATGTGGATTGACGGTGAGCGAGGCGACGTCCCAGTGGTCCATGGCTGAACTATGCCTCCTCCGGCGCGCCTTCGTCACTTCTGCGGGCCATCCACTCCGCGCCGGGGTGGTCGGTGAGGCCGTGCGCGATGATCGACACCACCACGGCGAGCGCCGCGATGCCGGCGATGCGCTCGGCCTCCGGCACCTCCGAGCCGAGCACGAACAGGGCGAAGGTCATCGTGGCCACCCCCTTGGGCCCGAACCAGGCCATGAAGGCCTTGCCCGCCAGGTCGATCTGCCGGGTGCCGGCCAGCGACACGAACACGGCGATCGGCCGCGCGGCCAGCAGGGTGAAGGCGGCGATGGCCACCGCCGCCCAGCCCTCCTCGAACAGGAACTCCGAGGTCAGGATCGCGCCGAACACGAGGAACACGCCGAGCTTGACCACCTCGAGCACGTCCTCTGAGCGGGTCTCGAAGCAGTGGCGGATGTCCGGGCGCCAGATGCCGAAGGCGATCGCGCACACGAACACCGAGATGAAGCCGTTGCCCTCGGGCGGCAGCACGGCGACGCCATAGGCGGCGAACGCGACCCCGAGTGCGTACAGCGCCTTCTGATGCGGGCTGATCTCGTGACCCAGCGCGGTCTTGCGCGGCATCAGGCGCGAGGCCAGGAAGGCCACCACCAGGCCCGCGGCCAGGCCCGCTCCGACGTCCTGCAGCACGAACTCCCACCAGACGAAGCCGTCGCGGTCCTCGGCAGCGGCGGTGAAGGCGAGCACCGCCGGCAGGGCCAGGCCGTCGTTGAGGCCGGACTCCAGGTTGAGCGAATGGCGAATCAACCTGGGCACTCGCGGGTTGGTGACCACAGTGGACGACAGCACGGGGTCCGTCGGCGAAAGCAGCGCCCCCACCAATAACGACTCAGTCCAGCCCAGGTCGGTGAGCTCGTGGGTGACCGCGGCCACCAGCACGGCGGTCAGCGGCATGGCCAGCACGAGCTTGCGAAACGGGAGGTGCCACGCCTTCTGCAGCATCTCCGCCTCCACCTCGAGCCCGTCGCGGAACAGGATGAGGATCAGCGCGATCACGGCCAGTCCCTGCACGAAGTCCGACTCAGGATCGACGTCGAGCACCTCCAGCCCGCCCTGCCCGAGGATCAGCCCGGCCACCACGAACAGGGCGGTCAGGGAGAGAAGGCTGCGTCGCGCCAGGCCCGCCACGAGCGCCCCGGCCAGCAGCAGCACGCCGAAGACGGCAAGGGGCACTTCGAGGAACTCGATGCCGGCGGCGACGGGGGGCACGCCGCAAGCGTGTCAGAAGCGGGTCGTCACGCGGTCTGGCTACGGTGAGGGGGCGTGAGGAGGGCTCTCGCATTCGCGGCGTTGCTTGCGGCGCTTCCCGGCTCTGCCGTGGCGGCCGAGCCGCCCCCTGCGCAGACGCTGGAAAGCGGCTGGGAGATCCGCGGGCAGCAGGCCGCCCCGGCTCCGCCGCAGCCGCCGCCCCCGGTGGAGGGACAGCCCGAGGGCGTTCCCAACCCCACCCCGTCCGCTGCGCGCCGCGCGCGGCTCAGGGCCCTGCAGGCCTGGAGCTCGGTGACGGTGCCCAGCGTGTTCAACCCCACCGCCGTGGCCTCGGAGTACCCGGGCAGCGTGCGCCGCTACCGGCTGCGCTTCACCGGCCCCGCCACGCCGCGCGGCTTTCGCT
This sequence comes from uncultured Thermoleophilaceae bacterium, assembly GCA_963728155.1. GTDB lineage: Bacteria > Actinomycetota > Thermoleophilia > Solirubrobacterales > Thermoleophilaceae > JACVRW01. Next base: position 458,042 of record CAVSJF010000004.1, read on the forward strand.
GGCTGGTGCGCTTCGAGAGCGTGCGCCGCAGCGCGGTGGTCTTTCTCAACGGCCGCCGCCTGGGCAAGAACACCGACCCCTACACGCCATTCACCTTCGAGGCGCGCGGCCTGCGTCCGCGGCGGGCGAACGAGCTGGTGGTGATCGTCGACAGCCGCAAGGACCCACGGCTGCCCGAGGGCTGGTGGAACTGGGGCGGCATCGTGCGGCCGGTCAGCCTGGTCCCGGCCGGGCGGGCGCATCTGCAGGACCTGGGGACCATGTCGCGCGTGAAGTGCAGCGGGCCGGCCAGCGGCTGCCGGGCCGAGCTGCTGGTCGACGGAGTGCTCGAGAAGCGCGGCGTAACGGAGCTGAGGTCCACGCTCGAGGTGAAGCTGCGTGCGCCCAGCGGGCGACTGATCCGGCGCGTGGTCCGCCTCCCACGGCAGCGTGCCGAGCGCAGGCGCGCGACCCTCGCGGTCAAGGTGCCGGCGCCCCAGCTGTGGCGGCCCGAGGACCCGCAGCTCTACTCGGCCGAGCTGACGTTGCGCGACCGGGGCGTCGTCCAGCAGGTGGTCCGGCGGCGGGTGGGCCTGCGCTCGGTGGAGGTCAAGCGCGGCCGCCTGTTGCTCAACAACCGTGAGATCAAGCTCGCGGGAGCCTCGATCCACGAGGACATGCCGGGCAGCGGCGCGGCGCTCAGCGAGGCCGACATGGATCGCATCGTGGCCGACCTCGAGGAGCTGGGCGCGAACGTCACCCGCGCGCACTACGTGCTCAACGAACGGCTGCTTTCACGGCTCGACCGCGCGGGAATCATGGTCTGGAACCAGGCACCGATCTGGCAGCGCGACCGCAAGGACAACATCCTGCGCGAGCCCGGTGCAGCGCCGGCGCGCCCTGGAGACCGCCCGCCGCACCGTGATCGCCGCCCGCAGCCACCCCTCGGTGATCACCCACTCGGTGGCCAACGAGCTGTGGTCGCGCCCCGACGACCGCCCGGGCGTGACTCGCCGCTACCTGGAGACGGCCGCGCGCGACGCACGGGACCTCGACCCGACGCTGCCGATCTCGGTCGACATCAACGGCCGGCCCTACCACCCCGAGCAATTCACCTACCACGCCTTCGACATGCTCGGCATCAACCAGTACTTCGGCTGGTATTCCTGGGTCTCGGATTTCGATCTGCTCCCGCTCTTCCTGCAGGAGATGCGCGACCTCTACCCGCGGCAGGCGCTCGTGATGACCGAGTTCGGAGCCGAGGCGCGACCCGAGCTGGCCGACGCCCCGGTTGACCTAAAGGGCTCCTACGCCTTCCAGAGCTTCCACCTCGACCGCACCCTCGACGTGGCCGACGCCGCGCCGATCTCCGGGGCCATCTACTGGACCCTGCGCGAGTTCGAGATCTATCCCGGCTGGGCGGGCGGCGCGGGCCGCCGGCCTCCCCCCTACCGGCCCAACACTCGCCACCAGAAGGGCCTCCTGACCTACGAGGGTGAGAAGAAGCCGGCCTGGTTTCGCGCCCGCGATCGCTTCGCCGCCACGCCGCTCTACCCCTAAGCGCTCGCGGCTCGCTGCCGATCATCTGGCACGTGAGCCGTCTTCTCGTCCCTTCGTCCTTGTGCTGTTCGCGCTCCCTGCCGCATCCGCGGCAGCGGCCGGCCGACGTCGAGCGCGTCGAACGGGCGGTGGTCGCCCTGGCCGCGGCCAAGCGCTCGGCCGCCGGCCAAGTGGCGGAGAACCGCCGGGCCGCCGCCGGCGCCCTGGCCTCGTGCAAGAGCTCGGGCCCGGGCTGGAGCAAGATCCGCGCGGTGGGCGCGGCCGCTCAGCGCAACCTCTACGCGCGCGGAGGGCGTGCCCTGTGGCGTGATCTGGGCGGCCTGGCCGACGAGGGCGCCGCGTTCGAGGCCTACCGGCCCGCCTTCGAGCGCTTCCTCTCGCGCCTGGAGGATCCACTCGCGGACCCGGTGCTGCAGGCCGGGGTCGAGGCGTGGGGCAAGCGCGTGGCGCTGTACGCGGCCTACACCTCCTTGGGCACCTGCCGGACCTTCAACCGGCTCGCCGGCCGGGCCCGCCAGTACCCCGCGGGCGTGCGCAGCGACTATCTGATCGGCGCTATCTACAACCGGATGGTGCGCTTCGTCGATGTCCAGAAGCGCAGGGCGGCCCGGGCGCACTTCGGCTCGCGCCAGAGCTCGGCCTTGCAGGCCGCTCGCGATCGCCTGCTCGCGCTCGGCGGCGACGATGGCTACGCCACCTTCTTCGCCTTCGGGCACTCGCTGCGCGGGCCTTAGAAAACGCTCACGAGGCCCACCAGCGCGGGCGCGATCACGAGCCCGGGCAGGAAGTTCCCCACCTTCACGTCCTTCAGATCGAGCAGCTTGAGCCCGATGCCGATCACCGTCACCCCGCCGGTGGAGATGAGCACGGCCAGCGCCTCGCCGACGAGAATGTCGTCGAAGAGGCCGGCGCCCAGGGTGATCGCCCCCTGCACGAACAGCACGGTCAGCGCCGCGAGCCCGACCCCCCATCCCAGCGTCGCGGCCAGGGCGACCGCAGCGAAGCCGTCGAGCACGGCCTTGGTGGCGAGCGTCGAGTAGTCGCCCGTCAGGCCGTCCTGGATCGAGCCGATCACCGTGAGCGAGCCGACGCAGAACAGCAGCGAGGCAGTTACGAAGCCCTCCGAGATCGTCGACCGTCCCCCGGCGGGGGCCAGGCGCCGCTGCAGGCCGTCGCCCAGGCCCTCGAGCCGCCGCTCAACTCCTATGGCCTCGCCCACGAGGCCCCCGAGCAGCACGCCGCCGAGCACGTAGAGGGGCGTGGAGGTCGAGGTGTCCGGGCCGCCCCACTCCAGCACCAGGTCGACGCCCAGCACCAGTGTGATCAGCCCCAGGCCGGCCAGCACCCGCTGCTGGAAGCGCTCGGGCAAGCGCGGCCCCACGGCCGTGCCGACCGCCGTGCCCGCGACCACGGTCGCGACGTTGATGAGGGTGCCGACGATCGGGGCACGATGGCACAGGCGGGATAGGCTCCCGCGCCGCGTGGCGGACTTCGAACACGACACGGCGGTGCGCCGGGCGCCCGACGGCAGCTTCGACTGCCACATCAGCGACGACTGGTGGGTGGTGGTCGGGCCGAACGGCGGTTACCTCGCGGCGATCCTCGCGCGGGCTCTCCTGGCCGCCTGCGACGGCGCCGCACGCCCGCTGCGTTCCCTGACCGTGCACTACCTGCGCGCGCCCTCAGCCGGGCCGGCGCGAGTGGAGGTCGAGGTGGAGCGCCAGGGGCGAACGGTCACCTTCGCCGGCGCACGGCTGATTCAGGATGGGCGCCCCTGCGCGCTTGCGCTCGCCGTGCTCGCCGACGGCCGGGAGGGACTAGGGCTCGAGCACGCGCCGGCGCCCGCGGTCGATCCACCGGAGGCGATCGCCGAGGCGGACGGCCGGGCCGAGCCGCCGCGCGTGGCGCAGCAGATCAGCTTCCGGCCCGCCCTCGGGGGCGAGCCCGACCGCGCCCTCACCGGCGGCTGGATGCGGCTGCGCCGCGAGTCCCCACTCGACGCTCCGCTGGTGGCCGCCCTCTGCGACTTCTGGCTGCCCGCCGTGTTCACGGTCACCCGCGAGCCGATCGCCGTGCCGACCTTGGAGCTGACGGTGCACCTGCGCGCGCGGCTGCCGCTGGAGAGCGACTGGGTCCTGGGCCGCTTCAGCACCCGCACGGCGCGCGACGGACTGCTCGAGGAGGACGGCGAGTTGTGGGCCCGCGACGGAACCCTGCTGGCCCAGTCGCGGCAGTTGGCGCTCGCCCTATAATCGAACGTAAGCTCGATGGCGAGGAAATGGGTTCTGGACACCGAGACCAAGGGCACGGGAGCGCAGATGTTGCCGCTCGAAAAGGTGCTGCGTGCGCCGGCGGGAACGCCGGCCCGCCGGCCGATTCCCCGTGCCGAGCCCAAGCCTGAGCCCGCACCGGAGCCCGCGAAGCCACGCCGGTTCAAGGTGGTCGACGTGATGACCCGCGAGGTGCTGGCCGAGGGCGCGAGCACGCGCGCGACGGTCGAGCTGCTCGGCGAGGTGCGCAGCGTGGTCGACGTGGCCATCTACGTTTGGAGCGACGCTCTCGAGCGCTGGCAACCGCTGAGCTTCGCCGAGAGCAGGATGCTCTGGGACCTGCGCGGGCGGGTGGCGTTTGCGGGCATGCGCGACGGGTAGCCGTCGCGCCATGGCTAACGAACTACAGGGCAAGAAGATCGCGATCCTCGCCGCTGACGGCGTAGAGCAGGTGGAGCTCGAGAGGCCCCGCGAGGCGGTTGAGCAAGCGGGCGCAGAGACGGAACTGCTGTCGATCGACTCGGGGGAGATCCAGGCGGTCGAGGGGGAGATCAACCCCAGCGAGAAATTCTCCGTCGACCGCAAGGTCGCGGAAGCGTCGGCGAACGACTACGACGGGCTGATCCTCCCCGGAGGGGTGGCGAATCCCGACAACCTGCGCGCGGACGAGGGCGCCGTGGCCTTCGTCCAGGAGTTCTTCAAGACCGGCAGGCCGGTCGGCGTGATCTGCCACGCGCCCTGGATCCTGATCGAGGCCGACGTAGCGCGGGGCCGCACGCTCACCTCCTACCCGAGCATCCGCACCGATCTGCGCAACGCCGGGGCCGAGGTGGTGGACGAGGAGGTCGTGACCGACCAGGGCCTGGTGTCGAGCCGCTCGCCCGACGATTTGGACGCCTTCTGCGCGAAGATCGTCGAGGAGTTCGCCGAGGGCGAGCACAGGGTCCACGACGAGGGGGCGACCGCGCGAGCTTGAGGCTTAGTCTGTTGCCGGACACCGACGATGACCCGGCAACGCAAACTCTGTCTGGCGGCACTGGCCACGGCGTCACTCGCCCTTGCACCGGTTGCCTGCGGGGACGACGAGGGTGGGAGCGGCGGAGGCTCGGAGGAGCTCAAGCTGAACGGAGAGAAGACCGTCCTCGCCTTGAACGAGGACGTGGCGGCGGTGCTCGAGCAGAAGAAGGTGACGGTCGCCCCCGTCGAGCCCGCGGGACCCGATGACGCCGGGGTCCAGTTCCCGATCACGGGGGGCGCCGTCGACTCCGAGACCCTGGCCGGCTCGATCACGCACAGCGGCGGGCTGGTCTTCACGGCGGGTCGCGAGACGCTCGAGGTCACGGACTTCGTGGCCGACACCGAGGCGGGCACGCTCACCGCTACCGCCGGCGCGGCCGAGCTGCCGATACTGGACCTCGATCTCACGGGAGTGAAGAAGTCGACCCAGGACGGGGCCATCGTCGCCTCGGGCATCACAGCCACGCTGAGCGGCTATGGCGCCGAGGCGATGAACGCCATCCTTGGGGTCAACTTCTTCAAGGAGGGCCTGCCGCTGGGCGAGCTGACCGTCACCGCCACAGCGGCGGCCCCTTAGGCCGCCTGACGGAGGTCGTCGAGCTCGCCGCTTCGGGCCAGGCGGCTCAGCGCCTGCTCTTCGAGCCGGCGCGTCTCCTGGCTGCTCAGGCCCAGCCGGCTTCCCGCCTGTCTCAGCGAGGCAGGCTCATCGCCGGCCAAGCCGAAGCGCAGCGTGACGAGATCGCGCTCCCCCTCGGGCAGCTGCCCGACGATCTGACGGACCCGCGCGTTACCCAGCGCGTCCACGACCTCGTCCTCGGGCTGGGGACGTTCGCTCGGCAGCAGGTCGCCCAGCGCCGTGTTCCCGTCCTCGGAGACGGCCTCGTCGAGGCTCGCGAGATGCTTGGTCGAGCTCGAGGGCCTCGCGCACCTGGTTCTCCGGCAGCCCGGTCGACGCCGCCAGCTCCTCGTCGGTCGGCTGGCGACCCAGCTTCACGGCCAGCTCCCGCTCGGTCTTCTTGACCTTTCGCTCGCGCTGCCCGATGTGGACCGGGATGCGGATCGTGGTGCCCGAGTTAGCCAGGCCCCGCGCCGATCGACTGCTTGATCCAGAGCACGGCGTAGGTCGAGAACTTGAAGCCCTTGCGCCAGTCGAACTTCTCCACGGCGCGGATCAGGCCGAGCATGCCCTCCTGGACCAGATCGCCCATGGGGAGGCCCTGACCCTGGAAGCGCCGGGCCTGAGAGATCACCAGCCGCAGGTTCGAGTTGATCATGCGGTCCTTGGCCTCCAGGTCTCCCCGCTCGATCCGCTTGGCCAACTCGACCTCTTCGGTCGCCGTGAGAAGCGGGTAGCGCGCTGCCTGCCGGAAGAAGATTCCAAGCGCATCGCCGGTGGCGTCGGGCGCCTTGACCTCGGCGACGGTGTTGCGTGTGTTGGTAGTCAAATCTGCTAGCTTTCCTTCGTATCGTTCGATAGTTTGCGTATGATCAAATTATAGCGCCGAGGCGGCTATTTGTCGACCGCGGCGGCCAGGTCCACCCCGACGCCGACGGGCAACCAGCGGATGCGCGACCGGATATCCTCCGGCGCGCGCGCGAGCTCGCGCTCGATTGCCGCCCTCCCCTCCCTGAAGTGCTTCCAGCCCTCGTAGTGGATCGGTATCGCTGTGCGGGGGCGTACCAGCCCGCATAGCTCCACGGCCTCTCGCGCGGTCATCGTGTAGCGAATGGGTCCCGTCAGGGGGAACCGCACGCCTCCGAGGTGGAGCAGCGCGGTGTCGACCGTCAGCCGGTCGGCGACCTCGCGGACGCCGTCGTAGAGGACGGTGTCGCCGGAGATCCAGATCACGCCTTCGGGCCGGTCATTCCTGCTCAGCGCGAAGCCGATCACGTCGCCGACAATGAAATGGAAGCCGGGAGGGCCGTGGCGGCAGGGGGTCCCGGTCACCTCGATCGCCGGGCGGCCGGGCGCCTCGAGCGTCGTGCTCTGCCACGGCTCCAGCCCGCGCGCCTGCCCGCCCAGAGTGGCGGCGCCGGACATCGTGGTGATCACGACGCCGGCGGAGCCCATCACCGCGCGTCCCGCGGGGTCGAGGTTGTCCTCGTGATGCTCGTGGGTGAGCAGTACCGCGTCGATCGGGCCCAGCTCGCCGGGCGCGATCGCGGGGCCCGAGAGCTTGCGGGACCCCACTCCCCAGCCGAAGTAGTACCTCCGGCCGGGGGGGTCGAACGTGGGATCTGTGAGCAGGCGCCAGCCGTCCACCTCGATGAGCACGGTGGGCCCACCCACGTGCGTGAGGCGGACGTCGGCGGTCACGCGGCGGGCGTTCCAGCGCGGAGGCCGAGGGTGAGGACCTCCTGGAGGAACGTTTGGTCGAGCGGCTCGTCGGTGATGAGCACGCGTATGTAGAGGGGTCCGATGAAGGCGTTGAAGGTGGTCATGGGCGCGACGTCGTCGCGAACCTCGCCGCGGTCGATGCCGCGCTGGACCACCGCGGCGCCCTGCACGAAGCGGCGGAGGAATAGATCCCGGTTGACCCTCTCGATGTCGGGCGAGCGCGCGGCGTCGCCCACGAGGCTGCGGATCAGGCGCCTGTTCGCGGCGTTGTCGATGGTCGTGGCGATCGAGTGCAGCAACTGCTCCATGTCGCCGCGGAAGCTGCCCGTGTCGGGGATGGGGGTCGCGGCCTCGGAGCTCTCCCTGAGCGCGTCGGCCACGAGCTCAGCGCGGTCGGGCCAGCGGCGGTGAACCGTGGTGCGGTTGACACCGGCGCGATCGGCAACGCCGGCCGCGGATAGGCCGGCATAGCCGTGCTCGGAGAGCTCGGCGAGCGCGGCGGCGAGGATGGCGGCGCGCACGCGCGCGCTGCGGCCGACCAGTACGGACCGTCCCGGGTCGGGTCGAAGCTTCAGAGTTCATCGGCTCCAAGCTTATCGCCTCTAGCGGTTGCATTTAGCGCCCACCTGCTCTACGCTACCGCCACACCACGAGGCGTTAGGAGGAAGAATGAACACCGACAACCGCTGCGACGAGATCCGAGTCACCGCCCTGCAGACGGGGACCGCCAACCTTCAGCGCGTGCATGAGGTCGGGATTCCCGGGCACGCGCCGGCCCGGCGCAAGCTCGACATCCTCCGCGACCACGACTGGGCCGGCCCCCTGCCGATCAACGCTTACCTCGTCGAGCATCCCGAGGGCAATTTCGTCGTGGACACGGGCGACCGGGCGCGCAATTCCGATCGCGGCTACATGCCGAAAACGAACCCGTTCTTCCAGCGCAAGGTGCACATCGACGTCGCCCCCGAGGAGGAGATCGGCCCCCGCCTCGCGGCTCTGGGCGTCGACCCCGCGAAGGACGTGCGGGCACTGCTGATGACGCACCTGCACCACGACCACACCGGCGGCCTCCACCACTTCCCGCACACGCCGATCCTCGCCCAGGCCGACGGGCTGCGCGCCGCCCGGCGCCAGCGCGGGTTGATCGGCGCCCTTCCCCGCAGCTGGCCGTGCTGGTTCGACCCGCAGCCGTACAGCTTCGACGCCGGCCGCGGTCGGGCCGTTCGCGCGTTCGGCGGCGCTCACCGAGGACGGCTCGATCCTGGCGGTCGAGACGCCCGGGCACATGGTCGGCCATGTCAGCATCATCGCCCGCGCTGCCGACGTCACGTACATCGTCGCCGGCGACGTCACCTACCGCGAGCGCAACCTGCTCGCCGACGACGTCGATGGCGTCACCTACGACGTCGCCACCTCTCTGCGCAGCCAGCGTGCCATCAAGGCGCTCGCAGCGGCGGAGCCGTGCGTGCTGCTGCCCTGTCACGACCCCGACGCGCGCGACCGGCTCGAGAAGCGAATCACGATGCCCACCGACGCGCCCATCGAAGTCGCGGTGGCGGCCTGAGGTCAGCGAAAAGCGGCGGCGTGCTCGGTTGCCCATTGTGAGAACGGGCGCGCCGTCTGGCCAGTGACCTGTCTGCACCGTGGGATCGGACGGTGGTCTGATCGGTCTCGCCGTTCGAGAAGAAGCGGAAGAACGCGTCGACGTATTCGGCCGGCGCGTCCTCGAGCATCTCGGCACGAGCAGTCTCGTCGCCTTGAGCTTCGAAGCGAAGCGGCCGGTCGAGGATGTCGGCGAGGATCGCCACGCGCTCGGCCGGAGTGAGGGCCTGGGGCCCGGTCAGGCGCAGCGCGCGGCCCCGGTGGCCGTCGGCGGTGAGTACCTGCGCCGCAACGGCGGCGATGTCTCTGGGATCGATCGAAGCGATCGGGACGTCGGCCCAGGGACCGCGCACGACGTCTCCCTCCGCCAACTGCGGCAGCCAACGCAGAGCGTTCGAGTGAAAGCCACTCGGCCGTAGAACCGTCCAGCCCAACCCGGAGGCCCGTACCGCCCGCTCCGCATCCACGTATCCGCTAAGCAGGAAGAGTCCGCGAACACCTTCCAGGGCGTCGTTGAGAGACCCGGTGTATTCAGGTCGCCGACGGTGACCTCAACGGTGTCCGGCCACCGTCGTCTGAGTCGGGTAACGGCCGGCGAGTCAGCGCTCATACGGGGGTGCCTTCGGCAGCAAGTTGCGCCACGAGCGCTCCACCGACGTTGCCTGTCGCGCCGGCGACGAGGATCATCGCGCGGCTCCGTTGTTGGAACTGCAATCACAGATCAGCACCCCGAGATCAATAGCAACAGGACAACCGGGGAACAGCCCAAGTCGCCGGCTCCCGGCTACGACTCGTCGCGTTCGACAACGAGGGCGACGGTGAGGACGGTGGCCGCTACTCCGGCGCTCAGGGGCACCTCGAGGAGTGCGTCCAGTCTCGTTCTCGAGGATGATGCGCGTGCTTGGCGCCAACCGGGGGCGCTGGCGTATTGGGGGGCGGTTTCTGGTGGGCAGGCCGTCGCCTGGTCTCGCCTGAAGCGGACGACGGGCTTCGAACCCGCGACCTTTGGCTTGGGAAGCCAACGCTCTACCAACTGAGCTACGTCCGCGTGGCGGCCGCTCGGGCCGCGCCGGGATTTTAGTACGACGCTTCGGGCGTTCGGCCTCCATCTAGTCTTGACGGCGGTTCATGCGGAGGCTTCTCGCACCGGTTTCGATCGCGATTTCGTGCGCCCTGGTTGCGCTCTTCGCCCCCTCTGCGCTCGCTCAGGACTGCCCGCAGACCACACTGGCTGACGTCGAGGACGAGGTCATGTGCCCCGTCTGCGGCACACCGCTCGCCCTGGCCACCGAGGCTCCGCAGGCCCAACGCAGCGGGCATACATCGAGCGCCAGGTCGCGGACTGCCGCTCCAAGGACGAGATCAAGCAGGCGCTGGCCGGCCAGTTCGGCGAGAGCGTGCTGGCCCTTCCCGGCGACGGCGACGAGGACAGCCTGGGCGACGTCCTGGTGTACGCCATCCCCGCGCTCGCCATCGCCCTCGGACTCGGTGGCATCGCGCTCGCGGGGCTCCGCTGGCGCGGGCGGGCGCCGCGGCCGGCGCCCGCGGGCCGGGCCGGCGACGCCGGGCGCCTCGACTCCGACATGGAGCGCTACGACCTGTGATCGCCGCGGAAACCGTCGACGCCACCGTCTTCGCGGCCTTCGCCGTCGGCTTCATCTCCTTCGTGTCTCCCTGCGTGCTCCCGCTGGTGCCCGGCTACCTGTCGACGATCTCCGGCGTCTCCTTCGCCGACCTTCAGGAGGGTCACCGGCGCACCCAGGTACTCGGCCCGGCACTGCTGTTCTGCCTGGCCTTCACCGCGATGTTCGTGGCCCTGGGCATGAGCGCAACGGGTCTCGGGCCAGACCCTCAACGACCACCGGGCGCTGCTGCGCCAGATCTCCGGGATCGTATCGCCCTGATGGGCGTGCTCTTCATCGGCACGCTCTTCCTCCCGATGCTCAACCGCGAGTGGCGCCCCGAGGAGCTCATGCGCCGCGCCCACACCGGGGGACCGATCGTGGCCGGTCTGGCCTTCGCCGTCGCCTGGCTTCCCTGCACCGGGCCGACCCTGGGCGCGATCCTCACCGCCGCGTCCACCGAGGGCACGGTCGGCGAGGGTGGCGTGCTGCTGGCCTTCTACGCCCTAGGCCTGGCCGTCCCGTTCATCCTCAGCGCGCTCGCCTTCAGCACCTTCACCGGCGTCTTTCGCTTCTTTCGCGACCACTTCCGCGCGATCACCGTGGTGTCGGGGGTGGTGTTGATCGTGATGGGGGTGCTGCTCTACACCAACGAGCTCACGCGGCTGAACTCCGAAGCCCTGCAGGCCATGGACAAGCTCGGCATCAACTTCTTCAACGAGATCTAGCGCCCGCGGCGCAGAACCCGCTTGAGGAACGGCGCGACCGTCTTCAGGAAGCGATTGGTCTGCGGCGCGGCCGACAACGGGTCGAGGTGGCTCGATTGGCGGTCGTCGACCACCACCGGCTTCTCGATGGGCGAGATGCGGGCGAGCTTCCGCGCGCCGCGCGCCACGCGGCCCTGGGTGAGGTCGGTGCTGAAGGCGTACAGCGGCAGGTCGATCTCGCGTCCGTGCTCGAGGCGCAGGCCGAGGATCCGGGCCGCCTCGTTCATGCGCAGGTCGCTTGCCGCGTCGAAGTCGAGCAGCAGCCGGCGCGGGTAGTACCACTCGGTGGCATTGGGCGCGTCGCCGGCGTACGCACGGGCGAAGCGGCGGATGGGAGTGAGCTCGCCATCCTGCCAAGGGCGCGGATCGCCGCTCGCCGCCAGGCCGCCCGCCTGGATGCGGATCAGCGCCAGCGAATCCGGAGACGTGGTCTCGTCGAAGGCGTAGCCGAGGAGGGCCTCGTTGGTCACCGGGACCGGGGCCTTGAGCTCGGGCGGCAATAGGGGGAGGTTCTGCAGCGTCGATGGCGCGTCGGGTCGCTCGTAGGCGTAGAGCGCCCCCACCTGCGCGAAGATGCCCGCGATCTCCGGGATGCCGAACCCGAGCAGGTCGAAGAACACATCGCCGTTGCGGATGTCGGCCAGCTCGCGCCGAGCACGCGCGGCGTCGGCCTCCGCGAAACTACCCAGTAGGCCGCCGTCGATCAGCACGAGACCGTCGAGGTCGCGCCAGCCGGCGCGGCCGCCGAAGTCCCACGCGGCGTAGGCCACCGCCGTCGAGGCTCCGGCGGAGTGACCGCCCAGCACGACCCGGCGGCCGCCGCGCGCGGCGCGCCTGATCACGCTGCGCAGGTCTCGCAGCTGGACCCTCAGCCCCCACTCGGCCACGAACTTCGCGTCCGTGCCCTTCACGCTGCGGTACTTGAGACCCAGATAGTGATCGAGCGCCGCGTCAGGATCGCGCTGGGCGAACACCGCGGTGTCCTCGAAGGCCTGCTCGCGGCGGTCGACGATCCATACCTGCGTGCTCGGGACACGCCTGCACGATGTCGCGCGCCACCGGCGTGACCCCACCCGCCCCGCCGTTGGTGCCGGGCACGAGCACCAGCACGTTGCGCGCGTCCGCGGGCCCAAGCTGCTGCACGAAGACCTTGTCGTACTTGGCCGGCCCGGGCGCGGGCGGCACCTTCATCGGGACGTAGCGGTCGACGGCGGCGGCCGGCGCCGCGAGCACGAGACAGGAGGCCAGCGCGAGCAGGGGGGCGAGACGCATAGGCGGCGGCAGACTACAAGGCGCCACCGGGACTACGCTGCGGATATGTGGGCGGCCCTGCTGTCGCTGGCGGTGGCGCTGGCTCCTCTGGGCGCCGCAGTCGAGCCTCGCTCGGTGCCCGTCCCCGAGGACGCGTTCGGCGCCGAGGTCAGCGGTCGGGCGCTGTGCTACACCGACGATCGCTCACGGATCGTGCGCTTCGATCTGGACACGGGGCAGAGCACCGTGCTCTACGCCACCCGCGACCGAGCGGTTTCGATCACCGGCCTGCAAGCCGGCGGCGGGCGTCTTGCCGTCGAGATCAGCCGGGGGCTCAGGAGTAGGACGATTCTTGCGCTCGATCTCATCACCGGTGAACGGACGCGGATCGGGTCCGGCCGCGTCTCTCGGCGTCGCGGCTGTGGCCGGGCCGTCAAGCTCAACCACGTCAGCCAGGTCGGCGACATCCTCGTTTTCGTCCGCGACCGTCCGCTGCAATCGGCGCCGGGGCACCCTGCTCGTTCGAGCGTTTCGCCGCGTGGGCCCACCGCTGACCTTGCTGCGCCGCCCCACGACCGAGCCCATCGTCTCGGACGGAGTGCCCTACCGCTCGCTCGAGGGGTCGCATTTCCTGACCTGGGGTGACCGTCGCGGTCGTGTGCGCGACCTCGAAAGTGGCCGCGTGCGCCGTTTCGGTGTGGACGGGAACGGCCGCGGTCTCGGCGAGGTGGACGTCGACACTCGAGGCCGTCTGCTCGTGCACGAGTACACGCTTCGCGGGCTCAGGCTCGGGCAGCTCGTGCGTCTCGGCGACCGCGTCGATTTTCAGATCGCCCGACATCCGCACGCGCTCCGCTGAAGCGCGCTTCTGCGGCGGCCGGCCGGTGCTGCACGTGCTGGCCCGTCGCTACGAGCGCCTGTCCTTGCTCGACCCGCCGGTGGTGCTCCGCGAAGGCACGCCGAGCACGCCCGACTTCACCGCCACCTGTGACGACGCTCAGTACGTGGTGCTCGACGCCGAGCAACCGCGGGCCCTCGTCTACGACCTGCCCCGCTAACTACATCGCCTCCGGCGCCTCGACCCCCACCAGGTCGAGCGAGCGCGCCAGCACGTCCTTGGCCTTCATGCAGATCACGATGCGCACGTCCTCGTCGCCGCCCTCCTCGGCGGCACCCACCACGCGACAGTCGCGGTAGAAGGCCGAGAACCCCTGGGCGGTCTCCAACGCGTAGGTGGTCATCCGGTGCGGGGCGCGGCGGGCGGCGGCTTCGCGCACCTCGCCGGGGAACTCGAGCAGGCGCTTGACCAGCGCGCGGGCCGAGGGATGAAACTGCTCTGCGCTCGCGCTCAGGTTGGCGCCGGACGCCGCGGCCACCCGCTCCTCCCCCGCCTTGCGGAGGATCGAGGCGATCCGGGCATGGGCGTACTGCACGTAGTACACGGGGTTGTCCTGCGATTGGCTGCGCGCCAGTTCGAGGTCGAGATCGATGCGCGTGTCGTGACTGCGGGACACCAGGAACCAGCGAGCGGCGTCGACCCCGATGTCGTCGACCAGGGCGTCGAGCGTGGCGATCGCTCCCGCGCGCTTTGACATCTGCACCTGCTCACCGCGCTCCAGCAGGTTGACGAACTGCATGATCACGATCTCGTAGGCACCGGGATCGCCGCCGAGCGCCTTCCACGCCGCGCGGATTCGCTTGACGTAGCCGTGGTGGTCGGAGCCGAGCACGTTGATGGCGCGGTCGTACGCCCGCGCCACCTTGTCGGCGTGGTAGGCGATGTCGGTGGCGAAGTAGGTGAGATCGCCGTTGGAGCGCCTCAGCACGCGGTCCTTGTCGTCGCCGTCCTCGGTGGTGCGCAGCCAGACCGCGCCGTCGTGCTCGTACACGCGATCGAGTTTTCCGAGCACCTCCTCCACAGCACCGGAGTCGTGCAGCGTGCTCTCGAAGAAGAAGCGGTCCATCTCGACCCGAAAGCGCGCCAGCGTCTCCTTCACGCCCTCCACCATCAGGGCAATGGCCCGGCGCGCCAGCTCGTCCGGATCCGCCTCGGCGCCCCCTTCGATCCGCTCAGCCAGCTCGCGCACGTACGCCCCGCTGTACTCCTCCGGCTCCTCGCCGCGCGCCCGGGCGCGGATGGCCTCGCCGAACTTGCGCACCTGGGTGCCGGAGTCGTTTACGTAGTACTCCCGCTCGACCCTGTTGCCGGCCAGCTCGAGCGTGCGCGACAGCGAGTCCCCGTAGGCGGCGTGCCGGGCGGAGGCCACGGTGATGGGGCCCGTGGGGTTGGCCGACACGAACTCGACCTGGATGCGCTCGCCGTCCTCACCCGCACCGAACCGCTCCCCCGCCGCGCGCATCGATGCGAGCGCCTCGAGGTACCAGCGGTCCGCCATGAACAGGTTGAGGAAGCCCGGGCCGGCGATCTCGACCCGGTCGACCGAGGCGCCAAGGCGCTTGCCGAGCTCGTCGCCAAGGCGCTCGGCAATCGCGCGCGGCGGCTCGCCCAGGGTGGGCGCCAGCAGCATGGCGGCGTTGGTCGAGTAGTCCCCGAAGTCCGGGCGCGGCGGGCGGTCGAGCTGCGGGGCAGCGCCGCGTCCGTTGCCGGCGAGGGAGGCCGACGTGTCACAGACGGCGGTGAAGAGCTCGGCTACCGGATCGCTCATAGAACAATTAATAGTGGTAGGGCTCGCGGGCGAGGATCTTGTGGGCGCGGTAGATCTGCTCGAGCAGCACCACGCGGGCGAGCTGGTGGGGCAGAGTCATCGGCCCCAGCGACAGCCGCATGTCGGCCTCGAGCTCGAGCCCGGTGGGGCCACCGATCACGAAGCAGACATCGCGCCCGTCGCGACGACGCTCCTCGATCCACCGGCTCAGCTCCTCCGAGCCCAGCTGCTGGCCGTCGCCGGCCAGCAGCACCACCAGCGCGCGCTCGGGAATGCGCCGCTGCACGGCCTCGTCCTCGCGAACCTCGATCAGCTCCACCTTGGCGTGCCCGGCGAGCATCTTGCGGTAGTGCTCGACGTCGTCCTGGTAGGGCGGACGCACTCGCCCCACGGCGATCACTGAGATCCGCATGAGACTGCGATAGTACGCCCATGCCCGAGGACGCCGAGCGCCACTTCAACATCCACACCGACCCCGAGACGATGGCGGGCCACTACGCCAACTTCGCCAACGTCTCGCACTCCGATTACGAGTTCACCCTCACCTTCGCGCGCGTGGATCACGAGGTCGAGGACGGTGAGGTCCCGGGCGTGGTGGTGGCGCGGATCAACATCGCCCCTCGATTCATGCGCGAGCTGATCGACGCAATGGAGGACAACTTCTCCAAGTGGCAGACCCGGGAGGGGATCCGTGAACTGCCGGAGTTCGACAACGGTCCGCCCGAGGCTCCGGACGCTCCCGACGCTCCCGAGACGCCGGAACCGCCGAAGCCCGCCTAGCCGCGCACGTAGGCCTCGCACACCTCCGCCGCAGCTTCGACCGACTCCCAGCTCAGGTTCTCGGGGACGTCGGAGGGCCAGTGGTAGTTGGCGGGGAACTTCGTCTCGTCCACCCCGCCCAGCGTGCAGGTGGCGTAGCCGGCGCGCACGGCGATCAGCGCGTCGGTGGCCGCGACGGTCCGCAGCCCGCGCCGCAGCTCCACCCCCGCCCGCTCCCCGGCGGCCGCCAACGCCTCGCGCGAGGCCCTCGGGGTAGAGGCGCATGCGCAGCATCCCCTCCCCCTCCACCACGCACAGGTGGGGCGAGCCGACACATTCGAGACACAGGAACTCCGTCCAGGCGGTGCTGAGGGCGGCCGCGTGGCGGGCAACGAAGCCCTGCATACCTTCCATGAACGACTCCTCGGAGCCGGTGGAGAGGATGATCACCCTCACCCCCTCCGGCGGGCGTTCGGCCAGAGCGTGGGCCAGAGCGGTGAGCGCCGCCACCGCGCTCAGGTTGTCGTTTGCGCCGGGCACCACCGGCCGGGTGCCGATGTCGGCCATGGCGGCAGCCGAGCCGGCGGCCAGGAAGCAGCCCAGGCCGCGCAGTGCGCGCAGGCCGGTCAGGCCCCAGAGCGCCAGCAGCACGGGGCCGAGGAACACCGCGAAGAGAATGGGGAAGCTCTGGTTCGACTTGGCGTGAAGGCGGGGCATGCGCTTCATGGCCACCCGGGGCAGGGCGGGATGGAACACGAGACCGGAGTGGGCGGCGTCGTGGTGGGCGATGAACACCACCGTGCGCTCGGCGTGGCGATCGCCCAGCTCGGCCACCACGTTGTGCGTGGTTCGCGAGGGGAGGGCGCGGCGGCGAAACCAAAGGCGCCCGCCGCCCACGTCGTCGTAGATGGCGGCCGAGGCGACCGCTCCGGCGAGCGCCGCGAGGCGGCGCCTTCCGGTCGCGGCCGCGGCCAGGGCGGCGGCGTTCAGCAGCCCCAGGGGCCACCAGTAGCCGCCGTGGGCGCGTTCGGGCTCGATGCGCACGTCGCGCGCGCCGGCTCGCTCGAACTCGACCTTCAGCCACTCGGCCGCGCGCCGCTCCCCCTCGTCCGCGGAGGGCCGCTCGTAGGACGCGAGCTCTCGTACCACCCGCTCGATCAGGGCGCGGCGCTCGGTCATGGTTCGTTGCCGGCGTTGAACGCCTCGCCGATCCCGATGCGTTGCGCCGTGGTGGGGTGGGTCCCGAACAGGAGCTGGGTCAGGCCGGGCGGGTCAGGATCGGAGATGTTGCGCAGCGCCAGCCGGCGTTCGAGCTGAACGAAGGCGGCCGGATCCTGGGTCAGGCGCAGGGAGAAGGCGTCGGCGCGGGCCTCGACCTGGCGCGACAGCACGTTGGAGGCGGCGCCGACGCCGAACGAGACGATCGCGATGGCGAGCGCGAGAGCCGGGATCACGATCGGTCCCGGCTTTCGCTGCGGATCGCCGAGGCCCTCTCGCCGGGCGAATCGCTCGGCCAGCGCCTGGGCCAGGAAGGTGCCGGCGGGAGCCACGAGCGCGAACCAGAGCAGCCCGCGCAAGAGGTCGTTGTGCTTCTGATGGCCGAGCTCGTGGGCCACCACGAGGCGCGTTTGATCGCGCGGGAAGGCCGAGATCAGGTTGTCGTAGAGCACCACGCGCTTGGTGTGGCCGAGGCCGTTTACGTAGGCGTTGGCCGCGGTCGTGCGACGGCTCGCGTCGACCCGGTACACCTCCCCTACGTCCACGCCGGCCTCCTTGGCCAGCTCGAGCACGTCCGACCGCGTGGGGCCCGGGGGCAGGGGCTCGAACTTGTTGAAGAGGGGGTCGATCACCACCGGGAAGAGCCAGATCGTGACCACCCCGAAGAGCACGATCGCCGCGGAGGCGGGCGCCCACCAGTTGCGCCGGAATCGCCGGATCAGGGCCATGGCGAGCGCCCCTCCGGCGGCGGCGAACACCGCGCTCATGGCCGACGACTTGGCCACGTCGCCCAGCCAGGGCAGCCAGCTCTGCGTGGACAGTCCCGACGTCGACCGCGCGCACGTGGCTCACGGCCGACAGAGGCAGCTCGACGGCCACCAGGAGCAGCGAAAGGCCCGCTCCCACCGCCGCCCCGCCCAGGATGGGGCGCGGGGCGATCCGGTCGAAGACCCGCCTCGGGGGCCGCCAGGTAAGCAGGGCCAGCGTGGCCGTTCCCGCCACCAGACCGCCGATTCCGAGCAGGCGCTGAACGCTGCGAAAGTCCTCGGCCCGGTCGAGCTGAAAGGCCGTGAAGTACCCTGTCACGTCGACCGAAGCCGGTTCGATGAGGCCGGACCGCGGGCGAAGCAGGAAGGTGGCCACCCCGGCGGCGGCCACCACCACCACGAGCGCCAGCGGCAGCCGCGAACGTCCCCGAAGTCTCATCTTCTCGACACTGTAGAAGGCATCCCGATGCGCATTGCGTTGCTCTCTGACGTCCACGGAAACCTGCCGGCCTTCGAGGCCGTGCTGGCCGACGTGGACGCCTGCGCACCCGACGAGATCTGGTGCCTGGGGGATCTCGTGGGCTACGGCGCCGAGCCGGACGGCTGTGTGGCCCTGGCGTCCGAGCGCTGCGACGTCTGCCTGGCCGGGAACCACGACAAGGCGGTCACGGGGGCGCTCGATATCGCCGAGTTCTCCCCGAACGCCGCGGACGCGGCGGTATGGACCCGCGAGCACATCGGCGCGGAGGCCCTCGCCTTCCTGAAGCGGCTGCCGACCTCCGAGGAGGGCCGCGAGATCGGCCTGTGGCACGCGTCCCCGCGCGATCCGGTGTGGGAGTACGTGATGTCCTACGACCTCGCGGAGGAGAACATGGACTTCATGGACGCCCGGGTCGGCGCCGTGGGCCACACGCATCTTGCGCTGTGGTTTCACCGCGACGGCGGGCCGGGCGAGCCCGAGGGCGAGATAGCCAAGGGCGGGCTGGAGCTCGACCTGAGCGAGGGCCAGTGGCTGGTGAACCCGGGGGGAGTCGGTCAGCCCCGCGACGGTGACCCGCGGGCCGCGTGGCTCCTGCTAGACACAGAGGAGTGGAGCGCGCAGTGGCGGCGCGTCGAATATCCGATTGACGCCGCGGCATCAGCCATTGTTGAGGCGGGCCTGCCCGACGACCTCGCGAAACGGCTCTATCAAGGACTATGAGACTTCGCCCGACAATCGCTCTGCTCGCGCTCGCCGCCGCGCTGGGCGCCGGCTGCGGCTCCGACGAGGAGCAGGGGAGCCCGCTTCCCGAGCAGGCGGTGACCGACCTGGATTCCCGCCTGGATGAGGTGGAGCGGCGCATGGACGCGGGCGGCGGGGCCTGCGCGGACATCATCAGCGACACGCTGCCGGCGGTGAACACGACCATCCAGTCCCTGCCCGAGGATGTCGACCCCGACGTCCGCCAGGCGCTGCTCGACGGCTTCAACCGCCTGTTCGAGCTCACGAGCGAGCAGTGCGACGTCGACAAGGGCCAGGAGACCGAGCCCGAGCCGCTGCTCGAGCCGGAGCCCGAGACCGAGACGGAGACCACGCCCACCGAGACGGAGACCACGCCGACGGAGACGGAGACCACTCCCACCGAAACCACTCCGACGACCCCCGAGGAGACCACGCCCACGGAGGAGGACCCGAGCGCGCAGGACGGCAACGGCGGGACCCTGAGCCCGGAGGGCGACGGTTGAGCCCCCCGCAGATGATCGCCGGCCGCTACCAGATCGAGAACCGGTTGGGCGCCGGCGGCATGTCGACCGTGTTCCGGGCCACCGACTCGGTGCTCGAGCGGTCGGTGGCGGTGAAGCTGCTGGCCGAGCACCTCGCCGAGGACGCCGACTTCGTGGCCCGCTTCCGGCGCGAGGCCCTCGCGGCCGCCCGGCTCCAGCACCCGAACATCGTCCAGGTGTTCGACTCGGGCCGCGACCCCGAAAGCGACCGCCACTACATCGTCATGGAGTACGTCGACGGCCCCTCCTGCGCCGATCTGCTGCGCGAGCACTCGATGCTCGACGTGGAATGGACCGTCCACCTCCTGCGTGACGCCTGCCACGGTCTCGACTACGCCCACCGGGCCGGGGTGGTGCACCGTGACGTGAAGCCCGGCAACCTGCTCGTGGCTCGCGAGACCAACGCCACCAAGCTGGCCGACTTCGGCATAGCGAAGGCCGCGGAGCAGACGCGCATCACCCAGGTGGGGGCGGTGCTCGGCACCGCGGCCTACCTGTCGCCCGAGCAGGCGCGCGGCGAGGAGGCCGGGCCCCCGTCCGACCTCTACTCGCTCGGAGTGTGCGCCTACCAGTTCCTCACCGGCCGGCTTCCTCACGAGTACAGCTCGCTGACCGAGCTCGCCCTCAAGCAGCAGCAGGATCCGGTGGAGCCGATCACCGATCTGCGCCCCGAGGTACCACCCCAGCTCGACGCCGCCGTCCGGCTGTGCCTCGAGCGCGAGCCGGGCAGCCGCTACCGCTCGGCGCTCGAGCTGGGGCAGGCCCTCGAGGCCGGCATGCACGGAGAGGCCACCGAGGCCACTCGCCGGCTGGCCCTGAGCGACACCGACGCCACGCGCGCGCTGGCCGCGACCGAGATCACCTCGTCCACCCGGGCCATGCCCCGAACCTCTTACGCGCCCCCGTCGAACGCCCAGCGCCTGCGCGAGCAGACGCCCGCGCCCCCGGCCCCCCGCGAGACCCGCGACGGGAGCCGCCGCGGGCTGGCCTCGTTCTTCGCCCTGCTGCTCGTGCTGGTCGCGGTGGGCGCCGTGGCCATCGCGCTGCTGGCGTCAAACGAGGGCGACACGCCCGTGCAGGCGCCGAACGCCGACGAGGTGCAGCAGCAGATCGACGAGCTGCGCGACTTCATCGGCGAGAACGCGCCCTAGTCGCGCGGGCGCGTGTGAGCGGCAGAAGCGGCGCACGGCGTCGTTGAACTCCTCGGGCCGCTCCAGGTTGCTCACGTGACCGCAGCCCGGGATCACCACGAGCTCCGTGTCCGGAATCGCCCGCTCGAGCTCGTGCGCCACGCTCAGCGGTGAGCGCACGTCGAGCTCGCCCCAGATCAGCAGGGTGGGCACGTCGATGGAGGGCAGCAGGTCGCGCTGATCGGCCTCGGCCATCACGTTCAGCTGAGTCCTGAGGCTCTCGGGCCGAACCGACGCGACCATCGCCTCGAGCAACGCCACCGAGTCCGCCGGCGGGTTGCCGCCAAACAGCCCGGGGAGGGTGGGATCGAACTCCTCGGCGGGCGCGGCAAGCATCTCGCGCGCGCCCGCGAGCCGGGCCTGGATCTCCTTCGGGGGGAGCGATCCCTTCCAGCCGGCGTAGGTGTCGACCAGCAGCAGGGTCGCGACCAGGTCCGGACGGTGGCGGTAGAGCTCCTGCACCACGGTCCCGCCCCAGGAAAGTCCGGCCACGTGCGCGGGCCCCAGGTCGAGAGCCTCGATCAGCGCGGCGAGGCAACTCGCGTAGTCCGCCAAGGCGAAATCCACCGGGACGTCCGAGGAGCGCCCGGCGCCCGGCTCATCCCAGGCCACGACCGTGAACTCGTCAGAGAGGGCGTCCAACTGTGGCTGCCAGCCGCGGCCATCCGCGGCGGCGCCGTGCACCAGCACCAGCGGCGGGCCGTCGCCGGCGCGCCGGTAGGCGATCTCGAGCCCGTCAGCGCGGACGGTCGGCACTGAACACGGGCTCCGCGCCCGCCTCGCCCGCGATCGCGTCGGCGATCTCCTGGCCCGCCACGTAGCCGGGCACGTTGCCGTGGCCGCTGTACCCGCCCGCCACGTGGAGGCCGGGGCGGTCGGGGACCTCGCCCACGAAGGGCAGCTGATCGTCGGTGTAGCCCACGATGCCGACCCAGCGGTGAGTGATCCTCGTGTCGAGGCCCAGCTCGTCGCGCAGGTAGGTCTCGAGGCGATTCCAGATCTCCGGGTTGCCCTCCTCGCGGTCGGTGTAGGAGCCATCCCCGTCGAGATCGGAGAAGCCGCCCAGGAGAAGCCGGCCGTCCGGGCGCTGCTGGAAGTACTCATAGCCCCAACGCGGATAGACGAGCTGCTCGACCACCCGCTCGGTCGGCTCGGACGCCACCATGTGCAGCCGGCGCGAGCGCACCCGGCCCTCGTAGGCGGGCACGAGCGCGGGCAGCGCTCCGTCGGACGCCACGATCACGTGGCGGGCCCGGACCGATCCCAAGTCCGTACGCACCTCGCCCTCGCCCGGGGCCGGCACCGGGCCGACCACCGGCGACGCCTCGAAGATGCGGGCGCCCGCCCGCTCGGCGGCCTCGGCCAGGGCTCGGTACCAGCGAGCGGGGTGAAGAGCGGCGTCGTGCTCCACGTGGCAGGCGCACAGCCCGCGCCGCTGCAGCACCGGAGGCAGCGCCTCGCGCTCGACCAGCTCGCCGGCAAATCCATCCTCGCGCAGAGCCTCCACCTGCCCGCGCACCCGCTCGGCCTCCTCCTCGCTCACGGCCACGCGCAGCGACCCCACTCTCCGCACGTCGTCGGCCAGCCCAAGCTCCGCCGCCAGTCCGTAGATCTCCTGCTGGGCCTCCACGGTCCGGGCGTAGATGCGCCGGTTTCGCTCGCGTCCATACAGCTCGCGCGCGTCGTTGTGAAACGCAGCCACGCCGGCCAGCAGGAAGCCTCCGTTGCGCCCGCTCGCCCCTCCGGCCACCGTGCCGCGCTCGAGCACGATGGTGTCGACGCCGTGTTCGGCCAGCCGGCTCGCGCACGAGAGTCCCCCCACCCCGCCGCCGATCACACAGGCTTCGGCCTCCAGGCGGCCCTCGAGCGCGGCTCGCGGCTCGTAGGGCGAATCGAGCCAGTACGGGATCGAGCTCATCTGGCGCCGCGCAGCGTTCGCTCGGCCAGGGCGGCGAACCGTCCTCCGGCGATCGCCTCTCGCATTTCCCTCATCAGCTCGGCCATGAAGGTGAGATTGTGAAGGGTGATGAGCCGCTTTGCGGTGAGCTCGTTGGCGCGTATCAGGTAGTGCAGGTACCCGCGGGTGTGCTCGCGGCAGGCCGGGCAGGGGCAGTCGGCCTGGATCGGCTCGCGGCTCGCGCGGTGCCGGCTCTTGGTCAGGTCGAGGCGCCAGCGCCGCTCGGGGTCGTCCACCAGCGCGGTCCCGTGGCGCGCCAGGCGAGTGGGCGTGGCGCAGTCGAAGGTGTCGATGCCCGCGCCCACGGCATGCACGAGGTCGTCCACGTCGCCGATGCCCAGCAGATGGCGCGGCGGGGCGTCGGGGAGAGCGGCCAGCGACCACCCCACCACCTCGCGCATCTGCTCCTTGGTCTGGCCCAGCGACCCCCCGATGGCGATCCCGTCAGCTCCTGAGGCGGCCACGTAGGCCGTGGATTCGGCGCGCAGGTCCTCGTACACGCCGCCCTGCACGATGCCGTAGACCAGCTGGCCCGGAGGCCCGTGCTCCTCGTGCCAGCGCAGGCAGCGGTCGAGCCAGCGATGCGTGCGCTCCATGGAGGAGGCGGTGTAGTCGCGCTCGACGTGGAAGGGCGTGCACTCGTCGAACACCAGGGCGATGTCCGAGCCCAGCTTTGCCTGCACCTCCATCGAGGTCTCGGGGCCCATGAAGCGCTCGCGCCCGTCGAGATAGGAGCGAAAGCGCACGCCCTCCTCCTCGATCGCGATGATCATCGATTTCGGCCGCTCGCGCCGCCGCTTGACCTCCTCGGCCACCGATCCGTGGCCCATCGAGAACACCTGATAGCCGCCCGAGTCCGTGATGATCGCCCCCCGCCAGCCCATGAACTCGTGCAGCCCGCCCATCTCGGCCACCAGCTCGGGACCGGGCTGGATGAACAGGTGGAAGGTGTTGCCCAGCACCATGTCGTAGCCCAGCTCGGCCACCTCGGCGGCGTGCAGCGACTTGACCGTCGCCGTGGAGGCCAGCGGCACGAAGGCCGGGGTGCGGACGTCGCCGTGGGTGGTGTGGATCAGGCCCGCGCGCGCGGCGCCGTCGCGGGCGGTGATGGTGAAGGCCGGCGCTATAGGAGCGCTTCGCCGGTCATCGCCGAGGGTTGGTCGCAGCCCAGGAGCTTCAGCACGGTCGGTGCCACGTCGGCCAGGATTCCCCCTTCGCGCAGGTCGCCCACGTCGGCCGTCACGATCAGCGGCACCGGGTTCATGGAGTGCGCGGTGTTGGGGCTTCCGTCGTCCTCGAGCATGTGGTCGGCGTTGCCGTGGTCGGCGGTTATGAGGCAGACGCCCTCGGACTCCTCCACCGCCTCGACGACCCGGCCCAGGCACTCGTCGACCGTCTCGATCGCCTTCACCGCGGCCTCGATCACCCCGGTGTGCCCCACCATGTCCGGGTTGGCGAAGTTGATCAGGCCGAAGCCGAAGTCGCCCTCGCGCCAACCTTCGACGAAGGCATCCGCCGCCGCCGCGGCACTCATCTCGGGCTTCTTGTCGTAGGTCGGCACGTCGCGCGGAGAGTCCACGAGGCGGTGCTCCTCCCCCTCGTACTCGTCCTCCTCCCCGCCGTTGAAGAAATAGGTGACGTGGGCGTACTTCTCGGTCTCGGCCACGTGCAGCTGGGCGATACCGCGGTCGGCCAGCGTGGAGGCCAGCGTGACCTCGGGCCGCGCGGGCGGGAAGGCCACCGGATAGTCCCAGTCCTCGCGGTACCGAGTGAGGGTGGTGAGCTTCACGTCGTCCCCGAGGGCCTCGGTGAGCTGGCGGGCGCGATCCGGGCGGAAGTTGAAGAACACCGCGCTGTCGCCCGCGCGGATCCGGCCCTCCTCGCCCACCATGGTGGGCTTGATGAACTCGTCGGTCTCGTCGCGCTCGTAGGCCGCGCGCACCGCCCCCTCCCCCGTCTCGGCCGAGAACTCCGCCTCGCCGTCGACCAGCGCGTCGAGCGCGAGCTGCGTCCGCTCCTCGCGCTTGTCGCGGTCCATGGCGTAGTAGCGCCCGGTCACGGTCGCTATCCGTGCGCCGCCCCAGCCCTCGACCTCGGCGATGTAGCCCGCGCCCGAGTCGGGGTTGGTGTCGCGACCGTCGGTGAAGGCGTGGATCACCACGTCGTCGACCCCCTGCTTGCCCGCCAGCTCGATCAGCGCCTTGAGGTGGCCCATCGACGCATGCACGCCCGCCGGCCGACACCAGGCCCAGGAGATGCAGCCGCTCGCCGCGGCACGCTTGCCGCAGCACCTCGTTGTCGAAGAACGAGCCGTCCTCGATCGCCTCGTCGATGCGCAGCAGATCCTGTTTGACGATCGCCCCCGCCCCGAGGTTGAGGTGGCCGACCTCGCTGTTGCCCATCTGCCCCTCGGGCAGGCCGACCGACTCTCCCCACGCAGTGAGCGTGGTGTGCGGGTACTTCTCCCACAGACCGTCGAACACCGGCGTGTCGGCCAGCTCGACGGCGTTGCCCGGACCGGGCTCGGCCAGCCCCCAGCCGTCCAGGACGATCAGAACGACGCTGGGGACAGTCACTGCGCGGCGGCGGCAACTATGCGCGCGAAGTCCTCGGGGTCGAGGCTCCCGCCGCCCACCAGCGCGCCGTCGACGTTGGGCTGCTCGAGTATCTCGGCCGCGTTGTCGGGCTTGACGCTGCCTCCGTACTGCACCCGCACATGCTCGGCGGCCTCACGGGAGCGGTCGCCCACCAGTGCGCGCACGAAGCCGATCGCCTCCTCGGCGATGTCCGGCGTGGCCACCTTGCCCGTGCCGATGGCCCAGATCGGCTCGTAGGCGATGGTCACCTCGGCCAGGCGGTCGGCGGGCACCTTCTCGAGCCCCTCCTGGACCTGATGGCGCAGCTTGCGCTCGGTGTGGCCGCGCTCGCGCTCCTCCTCGGTCTCGCCCACGCAGAGGATGGGCCACAGGCCGGCCTCGAGGGCCGCGGGCACCTTCTCCTGCAGCGCGCGATCGGTCTCGCCGTTCTGCGCGCGCCGCTCGGAGTGGCCGAGCACCACGCCGTCGATGCCGATCTCGTTGAGCATCTCCGCGGAGACCTCACCGGTGAAGGCGCCGCTCTCCTGCGCGCTCATGTTCTGGGCGAACACCTTCACGCCGGTGCCCGCGAGCTTCTCGACGCACACGCCGAGCGAGGTGAACGGAGCGCAGATTCCCACGTCGGCCGGCCGCCGGCCCTCGTCGGGCAGCAGCTCGAGCAGCCGGTTGCAGTATTCGCTCGCCTGGGCGCGCGTGCCCCAGAGCTTCCAGTTGCCGGCGATGAACGGACGGCGCTCAGGCATCGTCGAGAGCCTCCACGCCGGGCAGCTCCTTGCCCTCCAAGAGCTCCAGCGAGGCGCCGCCGCCCGTGGAGAGGTGGTCGACGTCGTCGTCGAGGCCGAACTCCGCCAGAGCCGCGCCGGAGTCGCCGCCGCCGACCACCGTAGTGCCCGGCGCCTTCGCGACCGCCTCGGCCACGGCGCGGGTGCCGCCGGCGAAGGGCTCCATCTCGAACGCTCCCATCGGCCCGTTCCAGAACACGGTGCCCGCCTTCGCGATCTCCTCCGAGTAGGCCTCGGCCGTGCGCGGGCCTATGTCGAGCCCCATCCAGCCGTCGGGCACGTCGGTGCCGTCCTCCACCCGGCGCTCGGCCTCGGCGTCGAAGCGATCGCCGAGCACGAGATCGAGCGGCAGCAGCAGCCGGCAGCGCGAGCTCTCGGCCTTGTCGAGCGCCTTGCGCGCAAGCTCGATGCCCTCGTCCTCGACCAGCGAGTCGCCCGTGGGCTTGTCCTGTGCGCGAAAGAAGCTGAAGCACATGGCGCCGCCGACCAGCAGTGTGTCGGCCTCATCGAGGAAACGATCGATGAGGGCGATCTTGTCCGTGACCTTCGCTCCGCCGAGCACGACCACCAGCGGACGCTCGGGTGTCTCGATGATCGTACGCAGCGTGGTGACCTCGCGCTCCAGCAACAGACCGGCCACCGCGGGGCGCAGGTGCTCGGTCACGCCGGCGGTTGAGGCGTGCGCGCGATGGGCCGAGCCGAAGGCGTCGTTCACGTAGGCATCGGCCAGGGCGGCCAGCTTTCGGGCGAGCTCGGAGTCGTTGTCGGTCTCACCGGGCTCCCAGCGGGTGTTCTCGAGCACGAGCACGGTGCCCGGGTCGAGCTCCTCGACGGCCTGCTCCACCTCGGGCCCGACCACGGCGGGTGCCTGCGTCACGGAGGCGTCGATCAGCTCGCCCAGCCGCTTCGAGGCCGGCTCGAGTGAGGTCTCGGGGTCCCGGTCCTCTGGGCGCCCCAGGTGGGAGAGCAGTACCAGCCTCGCTCCCTTCTCCAGCAGCAGCTCGATCGTGGGCAGCGCGGCGCGGATGCGCGCGTCGTCGGCCACCGCGCCGTCCTCCAGGGGCACGTTGAAGTCGACGCGGGCCAGCACCCGATCACCCTTCTCGATCTCCAAGTCACGGACCGTGCGCTTGCCGAAGGCGGCGTCAGTGCGCACGGCCGGGATTTCGGTCGGGAATCGGCGAGTCGGCTGGGCGCGGCTGGCAAGTCCGGTGGACGGAGTCGATGCCAAAGCATCGGCGAGTCCGCCGGACGCCGCCAGGCGTGTCCAGCCGCCGCCGAAACCGACCGAAATCCCGGCGGTGCGTGCTATGCAACCGGCGCTCCCGCCAGCACGCGCTGAGCGAGGTCGACCACGCGGTTGGAATAGCCCCACTCGTTGTCGTACCAGGCCACGACCTTCACGAGCTTCTCGTCGATGACCATGGTCAGCGGCGCGTCGAACACCGAGGAGTAGGACGAGCCGACGATGTCGGTCGACACGAGCGCGTCCTCGCTGTACTTGAGGATGCCCTCCAGCGCGCCGCTGTCCGCCTTGCCGGCGAAAGCCTCGTTGATCGCCTCCTTGCTGGTGGGTCCCGACACCTCGCACACGAGGTCGATCACCGATCCGGTTATCACGGGCGCCCGCACGGCGATGCCGTTGAGCTTGCCGTCGAGCTCGGGCAGGACCAGGCCGACGGCCTTGGCGGCGCCGGTCGAGGTGGGCACGAGGTTGGCCGCGGCGGCGCGGGCCCGGCGCAGATCCTTGTGGGGGCCGTCCTGGAGGTTCTGGTCGGCCGTGTATGCGTGGATCGTGGTCATGATCCCGCGCTCGATGCCCACCGAGTCGTTGAGCACCTTGGCCACCGGAGCGAGGCAGTTGGTGGTGCACGACGCGTTGGAGATCACGTGGTGCTTGTCGGCGTCGTAGGCGTCGTCGTTGACCCCCAGCGCCAGCGTCACGTCGGGCTCGGTGGCCGGCGCCGTGATGATCACCTTCTTGGCGCCCGCCTCGAGGTGCTTCGCGGCATCCTCGCGTTTGGTGAACAGCCCGGTGGACTCGATCACCACGTCCGCGCCGGCGGTCCCCCAGGGGAGGGCGGCCGGGTCACGCTCGGAGAAGACCTTGAGCTCGTCGCCGTCGACGATCAGTGCGTCGTCGGTGTGGTCGATCTCACCCTGGAAAGGGCCCAGGACGGAGTCGAACTTGAGCAGGTGGGCGAGGGTGGCGGTGTCGGTGATGTCGTTCACGCCGACCCAGTCGATCTCAGCGCCGGCGGCGTGTGCCGCCCGAAAGACGTTGCGGCCGATCCGCCCGAAGCCGTTGATTCCGGCCTTCAAGGCCATTCTGATGCTCCTTCGTTAGCTGGTCCCGTGGGGAGGTGAATCTACCGGGACCGAGTGCCCGTGGCGGCTAGGCGCGAAACGGCGGCTTGGCCACGTCGCGGTGCACCACGTCCACCAGCAGATCGCCGCGGGGTCCGTAGACGCGGGCCAGATGCTCGGCGATCACCACCGAGCGGTGACGCCCGCCGGTGCAGCCGATGCCGACCGTGAGGTGCGACTTGCCCTCGTTCTCGTAGGCGGGCAGCAGATAGTCGAGCAGCGGCGTCAGGCGGGCGTAGAACTCCTCGATCCCGTCGGACTCCGTCACGTAGCGGATCACGGCGTCGTCGAGCCCGGTGAGCTCGCGCAGCTCGGACTCGTAATGGGGATTGGGCAGGAAGCGCACGTCGAAGGTCAGGTCCGCGTCGCGAGGCGAGCCGTGCTTGAAGCCGAAGGTCATGAAGGTCACCGCCAGGCGCCCCGACTTGCCGTGGGGCAGCATCTTGTCCGCCACCACCTTGCGCAGCCGAGAGGCCGAGAGGTCGGACGTGTCGATCGAGATGTCCGCGCGCTCCTGGAGCGCGGCGAGGCGACTGCGTTCGAGGCCGATGGCCGAGTCGACCGAGCCCCCGTTGGCCAGAGGATGGCGGCGGCGGGTCTCCTTGAAACGATTGATGAGCGCCTCGTCGCTCGCGGCGAGAAACAGCAGGCGGTAGGGGACGCCGCGCTGGTCGAGGTCCTCGAGCACGCGCACGAGCCCGTCGAAGTACTCGCCCCCGCGGGTGTCGCAGGCCACGGCGGCGCGCTCGACCTTGCTGCCCTCGTGCCCGAAGAGGTCGGCCAGGGAGCCGATCATCTCCGGCGGCAGGTTGTCCACGCAGAAGTAGCCCGCGTCCTCGAAGGTGGCCATCGCCTGCGACTTGCCGGCCCCGCTGAAGCCGGTGATGACCACGAAGTCCCTGATCTTTCCCTTGTAGCCGTTCCTCATCGCACTTTGTTTACGTAGGCGTGAATATCGCGCGCCACCTTGCCGGGCAGGCCGGGCACGGCCTCGAGCTCCTCGCTGCTCGCCTCGAGGAAGCGCTCCGGCGAGCCGAAGTGCTGGAGGATGCTGCGCTTGCGCGTGGGTCCCACGCCGGGCAGCTCGTCGAGGATCGAGCGGGTCATGGCCTTGTCGCGGCGGCCGCGGTGGAACTCGATGGCGAAGCGGTGGGCCTCGTCGCGCACCCTCTGCAGCAGCTGCAGCTCGGGAGTGTCGTGAGCCAGCTGCAGCGGCCGGGCCGAACCGGGCTCGAAGACCTCCTCGATGCGCTTGGCCAGGCTGACCACGGTCACGCCCAGGTCCCGGAACGGACCCAGCTCCTTCAGGCCGGCTGAGAGCTGGCCCCGGCCTCCGTCGATCACGATCAGCGCGGGCAGCGAGGCGAAGCTCTCGTCGTAGTCCTTGTCGTGGGGCGAGCGCTCGCGGTGAGCGACGTACTGGGCCATTCGCCTGGAGAGCACCTCGGCCATAGCGGCGAAGTCATCTTGCACGGAGCCTCGGATGCCGAAGCGCCGGTAGTCCGATTTCTTGGGTGCGCCGCCCTCGAACACCACCATCGAGGCCACCGTGTGCGAGCCCATCAGGTTGGAGATGTCGAAGCACTCCACGCGCATGGGGATCACGTCCATGCCCAGAGCACGCTGCAGCCCGTCGAGCGCCTCGATGCGCTGCGAGCGCCGGCGCTCGGAGCGCAGCCGGTCCTGGTCGAGGGCCAGCCGGGCGTTGCGCTCGGCCAGGTCGAGGATGCGCCGCTTGTCCCCGCGCTCGGCGTGCCTCACCTCCACCGGCGCCCCCCGGCGCTCCGCGAGGGCGAGGGCCAGCGTCTCGGTGCCGGCCACCGCGCGCGGAACGATCACCTGCGGCGGCACCGCGATGGCGCTCGCGTAGTACTGCAACACGAACTCCTCGGCCACCTCGCCCTCGTCTCGGTGGGCCGCGTTCTCGAGATAGAAGCTTTGGCGGTCCTGGAGGACTCCGTCGCGGACCTGGAAGACCTGCGCGTTGGCGTCGCCCTCCTCGGCCGCCACGCCGATCGCGTCCAGCGTGCCAACCGCCTCGTTGGCGATGCGCTGGCGCTCCAGGAGGCTGCGGACCGCCTTGAGGCGGTTGCGCAGCATGGCCGCCTGCTCGAACTCCTGCTCGGCCGCCGCCCGCTGCATGCCCTGGTCGAGCGCGCGCTCGATCTGGCGGTAGCGCCCCGACAGGAAGTCGATGATCGTGTCGACGTTCTCCCGGTAGGCCTCCTTGGAGATGTAGCCGACGCAGGGCGCCTGGCAGCGCTTGATGAAGTAGTCCAGGCAGGGCGACCCGCTCGCCCGGCCCGGCTCGGTGCCGTCGCAGGTGCGGTACTGGAAGACCTTTCCGAGGAGGTCGAGCGTCTCCCGCACGCGCTTGGCGTTGGAGAACGGGCCGAAGTAGACGCGGTTGCGGCGATGGCGCTCGCGCGTGAAGTAGATGCGCGGGTACTCCTCGTCCAGCGAGATCCCGATGTAGGGGTACGACTTGTCGTCGCGCAGGCGGACGTTGTAGACGGGCCGGTGGCGCTTGATGAACTCCTGCTCGGCCAGCAGGGCCTCGGCCTCGGTCTCGGTGGCGATGAACTCGATGTCCTGGACGTGGCTGATCATCTCCGCGCGCGGGCGCGAGAAGTGTCCTCCCACGCGCGAGCGAATGGAGCGGGCCTTGCCCACGTAGAGCACCTTGCGCCGCTCGTCGCGGAACAGGTACACGCCCGGGGCGTCGGGCAGGTCCCGGCGCTGCTCCCTGAGGCGCTCCTCGGTGCTCTGTGTTTCGGTGGCGGCCACCCTCTACTTCGAGGATAGGCCTACCGGCGGGCGGCCTTAGGCCAACAGGCGCCCAACCGATTCGGCCACGCAGACGGGCTTCTCGTTGCCCTCCACCTCGACGGTCCACTTCTGGGCGATCTGGTACCAGCCGTCCTCGAGCTCATCGACGGAGAGGGTCTCGATGCTGGCCCGGATGCGGCTCCCGGCGGGCACCGGAGCGGGGAAGCGCACCTTGTTCCACCCGTAGTTGACTCCCATCTTGAAGCCGCTCGACTCCATCAGCCCGGAGCGAAAGCCGTCGATCATCGAGAGGGTCAGGTTCCCGTGGGCGATGGTCGTGCCGAAGGGGCTCTCGGTCTTCGCCCGCTCGGTGTCCACATGGATCCACTGGTCGTCGCCCGATACCTCGGCGAACTGGTCGATCAGGTCCTGGGTGACCTCACGCCAGTCGCTGGGGCCGATGGTCTGGCCGACGATGCCCTTCAGCTCTTCGATTCCGTTCACGGTGGTGGTCATGCCGGCAAATCTAATGACCACCTTGCGCACCCGGCAGAGCCGGGCGCTTGGGCCTCAGCCGCGGTGGTACCAGGGCTTGCTGCGCAGCGCGGACCTGAGCGCCCGCTGCCCGTCTTTCATCACTGGCCGACCGTGCGTCACGAGCACGCGGTCGAAGTCGAGGTCGAGCAGCGGCTTGAGCGTGGGGTTGAAGCGCTCGCGGTAGAAGCGCTCGACCTTCTCGTCGATCTTGCGGTCCGACCACACCCGCAGCCTGCCGTCCACCTCCGCCACCGCGTCGCCGAACACCAGCGCGCGGTGGCTGGGCAGGAGCAAGGGGGTCTCCTGGCGGCGCGGCTTTCCGATGGTGTATGCCGTGACGTGGCCGGGCAGCTCGTCGCCGGCGGCGAGCTCGCGAAAGCCGACGCGATCGCCGAGGCGCTTCGCCGCCGCCGGGTGGCCCCGGATGCTCGTCTCAGCCCGCGCGCGGTAGCGGCGCCAGATCTCCTCGGCGCTGCGCACGTGGTACGGAATCGTGACGAGGATCGTCAAGCGGTCGCCCAGGATCTCGTCGATCAGGGCAAGCACCGGCTCCGGGTCCTCGGGCAGCAGAGGGTCGATCAGCAGCGTGTCGCCGCCCGCCTGGGCGGCAAAGCAGGCCACCTCCGCGCCGAACTCACCGGGGTGCCACTCCGGGTGGCGCTCAGTCCAGCGCCACAGTCCCTTGGTCAGCTTTTCGGGCTCTCTGCTCATCGCGCGCAGGATACGATCCGCGCGTGGGCGAGGTTCGCGTGGAGCAGCGAGATCACGTGCTGGTGGCCACCCTCGTCAACCCGCCCCATGGCCTGATGGATCCCGGGGTCGTGAAGGGCCTGGAGACCGTGGTGGCGCGCGCGGAGTCGGACGAGAACGTGGGTGCCGTCGTGCTCACCGGCGCTCATGCCGAGCGGTTCATAGCCCACTACGACGTGGGTGAGCTGCTGGCCGGGGCGCGTGCGGGTCCCTCGCTCAGGCCGGGCCAGGCCCTCGCCGCCGTGCGGGCCGTGGGCCTGCTGCGCAAGGTGCCGGCCCTCGAGCGGGCGCTGGCCCGCTCACCGGCAGCCGGTGTCCTGGAGCTCGAGCGCTTTCACGAGACCCTCCTGCGGATGAACCGCTGTGGCGCCGTGTTTGTCGCCGCGCTCAACGGCTCCGCGATGGGCGGCGGCTGCGAGCTGGCCCTGGCCTGCGACGTGCGCATCATGGCCGAGGGCGATCACAGGATCGGCCAGCCCGAGATCCTGTTGGGCTTCCCGCCCGGCGGCGGCGGCACGCAGCGGCTCGCGCGCCTGCTTGGCAGCGCACGCGCCCTGCGGCTCGTGCTCGACGGCGGCCCGCTCTCGCCGGATCAGGCAGCAGAGCTTGGCCTCGTGGACGAGGTCGTGTCGCCCGAGCATCTGATGGAGCACGCCGTCGCGGTGGCCGACCGGCTGGGGCGCAGATCGCGGAGCGCGATCGCCGCGTGCAAGCGGGCCGTCTACCTGGGTGGCTCGATGCCACTCGAGGCCGGCCTGCGCCTCGAGCGGGCCGAGTTCGTGGCTGCGCTCGGGACGCCAGAGGCAAAACGGGCGATGAGCGCCTACGTGGACGGGCTGGAGCGCACGGACACGCTCCCGGGCTACGACGCCGCGGCGATCGAGCGGGCCCTCGACAGCGGGCGTTTCGGGTAGGCACCTCGGTAGGGTGGCGGCGGTGATCCGGGAAGCCGACGCAGGGGCGCCCTCCCGTCAGGTGTCGCGCGGGATGCACGCGCTCCTATACCTGCTCACGGCCCTGACCTTCCTGGTCGGAACGCAGCTGCTCATTCTCTCCGAGTACACGGATCAGTTCTTCTCCTGGACGATCGGGGTGCCGATGACGGCGGCCTTCGTCGGCGCGGGCTTCTGGGGCGCCGCCGTCGTGGTGTTCTGGTGCGCGCGCCAGCGCGACTGGGCGCGCGGCCGGGTGGTGATCCCCACCGTGGCCATCGTGGTGACCATGCTGCTCATTGCCACTCTCCAGAACCTCGACCAGTTCCATGGCCTGCTCGGGCTTGCGTGGATCGAGGTCTACGTTCTCTTCGGACCGGCGCTGGGGGCCATCACCATCATGCAGCTCGCGAAGCCGGGCGTCGACCGGCATAGCGGTGTGCCGCTGCCGGGCGGGCTGAGGGTCGCTTTCGCCGTTCAGGCGGCGATCGCGATCGTGTTCGGCGCCGTCCTGTTCCTGTCGTCGCCGTCGCTGGCCGACTCAGTGTGGCCCTGGCCGCTCACCGACCTCACGAGCAAGGCGATCGGCACGTGGCTGGTGGGCACGGGCGCCACCTGCGGAGTGGTGGCGCTGATCAACGACCGCGATGCCATGCCGGGCTGGGCTCTCGCGCAGATCACTTTTGGCGGCGCGGTTCTGCTGAGCCTCCTGCGTTTCAGCGGGGACGTTTCGTTCGGCGAGCTCAGCGCCTGGCTGTTGGTGCTCTATTTCGCCGGCATGCTCGTGTCGGGTGGTCTGGCGGCTTGGAGCGCATGGCGCGAAGGGC
Source organism: uncultured Thermoleophilaceae bacterium (assembly GCA_963728155.1). GTDB lineage: Bacteria > Actinomycetota > Thermoleophilia > Solirubrobacterales > Thermoleophilaceae > JACVRW01. The sequence goes on from CAVSJF010000004.1 coordinate 492,330, forward strand.
TATTCGCGCCGATCGAGGCAGCGGGCGGTATTCCCGTCGAGCTGCGGGGATCGTCGATCGCGAGGGAGACGCTGCGGTGACCTTGGCCAACCACGTCGTGAGCGCCGACGACGACCACGTCCGCGTGACCACCTGGACCTTCGCCGCGGCCGGGGCCGCCACGGGGCACCATCGCCACGAGTACGACTACGTCGTGGTGCCGGTCACCGGCGGGCCCTTCAGGGTGATCGATGCCGACGGGTCGGAGCGCGTGATGGATCAGGAGGCCGGCGCGCCCTATCTGGGAAAGGCGGGCACCGAGCACGACGTCGTGAGCGCCGGCGACCGGGAGGCGGTGTTCGTGGAGATCGAGCTGAAGGCCTGACTACGCGCGACGCAGCCAGACCGACCACGGGCGGATGCTCTCGATGGTGAGCAGCTCTTCCGGCCACGGGTCTTCGGCCAGGCGGGACCGAATCGCCGCCTCCCCCTGCGCGTCCACCACCAGCAGGACGTTCTCACCGTCGCCCTCGCCGACCGGCCCGCCCAGAACGACGAAGCCCTCCTCGGCGAGACCATCCATGAATGCGGCGTGCTCGGCCCATCCGGCCTGCTCGCGCCGCCCGCGGGAGTGGTCCCAGGCGGGTCCCTTGCCCTGCTCGACCAGGTAGAGATCGTTCGCACTCATGGATCGTCCTGGTCGAGGAGCTCACCGTAGAAGTCCGCCACGGCACAAGCGACAGCTTCGCGTTGCGCTTCGTCGTCCCGGACCGCGGCCGGTTGTTCGATCTGTATGCCGTTCCCCCGGACCGTCACCCGGTTGACGATGTTCTTGCGCTGTGCACCGGCCAGGGGTCCGAACAACCCCACCTCGACCGCAGGAGGCGGGTCCACCACCGTCTCTAGCGCGATACGAATCCTCGAGCTGAGCTCCGTCTTGAGCGCGGTGTGTTCCTCGTTTCGCGGAAGCCCGCCGCCGACGACTATGGCTTCGGAGTCGTTGTGGCCGTGGAACGCGACGGCATGAGCGTACGGACCTCGTGCCGTTGTCGATGCGAGCAAGGATCCAAGCTTGGGAAAGGAATGCTCGGAGATCTCCGACGATGTGATGTGCCAGCACCTGTGCGCGCCGGCCGGGTTGAAGCCGCGTGCGATCCAGGCGCGGACCGGCTTGGACTGCAGCTCCAGAGCCGTATAGACCGAGTCGGCCTGGAGGTCCGTGCCGCGCTCGATCAGGCCGCCGTGGGGCGCGAGGATCGCCAAACCCGATGTGGGTTCGCCCAACAGGTCTTCGATGAGTCGTATCGGGGCATCGCCTGCGGTGAAATCCGTCTCGACCGTGGCGTTGCACTGGGCGTGCGGCGGATCCGAGGGGCCGGCCAAACGTGCCAGTCCCTCTGTCCCCACGTGGGCCGCAGGGGCCGGAGCGCTGATGAACTCGGTAACCGTGTAGAGCGCGACACGGGCGGGTGCGCTTCGGATGAGCACTTGGCGGCCGAGGGCGCTGTCAATCGCTGGGAGTGACTCCGGGTCGACCGCACAATGCTCGACGGCATGCGCCGCGTCGTTCAGAGACGCGCTGTCGGAGTCCTCGGAGAGACAGACTCGGGCCATGCGGGTTCATTTCACCAGCCTCACCTGAAATCCGCTCACCAGCGACAGGTCGCCGGCGCCGCCGAGCAGGCCCAGGATCTTCGCCACGTAGGCGCGCGTCTCGGGGTAGGGCGGGACGCCGCCGTACTGCTCCACCGCCCCAGCGCCTGCGTTGTAGCCGGCGAGGGCGAGCGCCAGCTTGCCGCCGAAGCTCTTGAGCAGGTCGCTCATGAGGTGGGCCTGGGCGTCGATGGCCGCCACGGGGTCGTAGGGATTGCTCAGGCCATAGCTCTCGGCCGTGCCGGGCATGAACTGGGCGATCCCCTCGGCCCCCGCGGGGCTGCGGGCGAACGGGTTGAAGCCCGACTCGGCATAGAGCTGGGCGGCGATCAGGTTCATCGGCACGTTCCAGCGCAGGGCGGCCCGGGCGATCGGGTCGTGGAAACGCGGCGGCACGAACGACGGCAGGCGGTGGTGGACGCGCCCATGGTCCCCACCCGGCGGCTCCCACGAGCCGCGGTCGTACTGGGCCGGATGCTGGCGGTCACGCGGGTTGGCCCCGTAGCCGAAATGCCAGGGCTCCCAGGCGTATCTGAGGATGAAGCCGAAGCGCCGATGATTGGCCGCGAGCCACGGGTACGCGGCGGAGGGGCCAATGTCGAGCTCAGTGGCGTAGCGGTGCAGGCTGGTGCCCGGCGGCGCCACCCACTTGGGATTCGGATTCGCGTTCCAGAGGACCTGCTGTTCGGCGTCGGAGCGAAACCCGGAGCTGACCGACAGGTACAGGCCGGCCTCGCGGCGCGCAGCGGCGGCCATCAGGTCAAAGGCGGCGGCCACGTCGGGACGCATCGGCTTGCCCATCCGGTAGGCCAGCGGGCCGCTGTAGCCGCCCCCGGAGCCGTGGGTGGGCATGCCGTAGGCCACGTTGAGGTCGGGGGCGATCTCAGCCGTGGCGCTCGCCTGCACCGGTATCTCCTCGCCTGCTTGGCGCTCACCCAGCCGGAGGCGCGCCTCTCCGCTCGTGCTGACCTCGACCTGGATCGGGGCAAAGCCGCCAGCCGGGAACTCGACCTCGACCCGGCTCGCCGCCACCCCGTTGCGCCGCGCGCCGCGCAGCGCCGCCGCCCGGGCCAACGCCAGAAACTCCTCGTTGGACAGGTGGCGCGGGTTGGGCAGCCCGTTCTCGAACACCGCCGGCTCGAACAGCCGCTGATAGTGGCGGCTCATCACCTGCGCGCCCGATACCGCTGCAAGATCCGCCGCCCGCTGATGCTTGCTCCGCGCCCCCAACGCCTGCCCGAACCCAAACAACACCAACGTGCCAGCCAGCAGCACCGCCAACAGCCCCAGGACCAGCAACGAAGCCTGACCGGCGTCGCCGCCAATGCCGGTGCTCCCATCCCGCTTGCGCGCCTCCATCCCCCAGCACCATGCGGCCAGTCACGTTACGGCTCAAGGCAACCGCGCAACAACCCAGTGCCATCCGGCGCACGCGCTCGACCGAGCGCGACGCACGCCGAGTACAACGCCAATCGGAAAGGCCTAGCCGCTTGGCATACTCGTCGGCCATGACGCGCCCGCCGTTGCCGCCGTTCACCGACGAGACTGCTCGCGCGAAGGTGCAGGCCGCCGAGGACGCCTGGAACACGTGCGACCCCGAGCGGGTGGCTCAGGCCTACAGCGAACACTCCGAGTGGCGCAACCGCGACGAGTTCTTCTCCGGGCGGGAGGCGATCGTCGAATTCCTACGGCGCAAGTGGGCACGCGAGCTCGACTACAGGCTGAAGAAGGAGCTGTGGGCTTTCACCGGCAATCGCATCTCCGTGCGCTTCGAGTACGAGTGCCGAGACGAGAGCGGCCGATGGTGGCGCTCCTACGGCAACGAGCAGTGGGAGTTCGACGATGAGGGCTACATGCGCCAGCGCGAGGCCTCGATCAACGACCTTCCCATCGAGGAGTCCGCGCGCCGCCTTACCGGGTGAGCGCGGCGTCGGGCACTACGACGCGCAGCAGGATGCACCGAGCGCGCACCCCCACGCCAGCCGGGTCGGCGCGAACCCCGCCCCCGGAAACGAGGTCGGGCCACTCGTGGCGGCAGCCGGGTGTCAGCCCGGCGGCATCTCAGCGTGCTGCGGGGCGTCGTCGCCGATCTGGTGCCATGTGGCCTTGTACGCGACCTGCTGGTGGAAGGCCGGCTCCATGTCGAGGTCGCTCATGAGCCCAGCGGCTACGAAGTACACCTCGCCGAGGTCGTCGTAGATGCTCGATCCGCAGTTGCTGCAGAAGTTGCGCGGCGCGAGATCGCTCTCGTAGGTCTTGACCAGGTCCTCGCCCTTCGTGAAGCTGAAGTCATCCTTCGCGACGACCACGCCGGCGAGGCTCGAGCCCGTCCACCGCTGGCAGCGGGTGCAGTGGCAGTAAGCCAGGGCCTGGGGATCGTGAACCTCGTACTCCATGCCGTTGCACAGGCAAGTGCCTTTGAGCGTTTCAGTCATGGGAGTCCCTTCTCGCGTTGACGTTGAACGATCGGTGGCACGACCCTACCGTCCCCCAGACAGGCGCTGGAGGGCACCGCTCTGTGCTTCACCGCAGCCATGACCTGACGACCCGCCAAGTAAGACACGCGCCCCGGGGGACGCCAACGTGACATGGGCTCAGCCAACGGACCAGCCACATGACGCTCGTTGCCGCGCCGCGGGCAGACGAGGCCGGCCGACAGATCGATGCAGATGCCGCCCGGCGAGCGGCCGCGGACCTGCTCGTCGCGCTCGGAGCCGACCTCACCGAGGAGGGCCTGCTTGAGACACCACGGCGCATGGTCGACGCCTACGCCGAGCTGCTGACGCCGCAGCCCTTCCACCCGACGAGCTTCCGCAACGACGAGGGCTACGACGAGCTGATCGTGGTTCGGGCGATCCCTTTCCACTCGCTCTGCATGCACCACCTGCTGCCGTTCCACGGCGTTGCGCAGATCGGGTATCTCCCGGGCGAGCGGATCATCGGCCTGAGCAAGCTCGGTCGCGTGGTCGAGCACTTCGCCCGTGATCTGCAGACCCAGGAGCGCCTGACCACCCAGATCGCCGGCTGGCTTCAACACGAGCTTGCGCCCAAGGGGGTCGGGGTTGTCTTGGAGGGCGAGCATCTGTGCATGTCGTTGCGCGGAGTGCAGAAGCTGGGCGCCAAGACCGTGACCTCGGCGCTGCACGGCCTGGTCCGCGACGACGCTCGCACGCGCCAGGAGTTCCTGGCCCTGACCGCGACGACCCCATGACCCGTGACCAGACCTACATCATCGTCGGCGCCAGCCTGGCCGGCGCCAAGGCCGCGGAGACTCTGCGCGCCGAGGGGTTCGACGGGCGGCTGCTGCTCATCGGCGCCGAGCACGAGCGCCCCTACGAACGCCCGCCGCTCTCCAAGGAGTACCTGCGCGGCGAGGCCGGACGGGAGAAGGTCTACGTCCACGACGAAGGCTTCTACGCCGAGCACGACATCGAACTGCAGCTCGGCCGCCGGGCTGTGAGCCTGAGCACCGTCGAGCAGCGAGCTTGGGTTCGACGACGGCGAGCGGCTGCGCTACGACCGCCTTCTGCTCGCCACCGGGGCGCAGCCGCGCCGGCTTGCGATTCCCGGCGGCGAGCTCGACGGAGTCCTGTATCTGCGCAGCGTCGAGGATTCCGACGCCCTGCGTGAACGGCTGGACCGCGGGGGCGTGCTGGTCGTCATCGGGGCAGGCTGGATCGGCGCCGAGGTCGCCGCCTCCGCCCGCCAACGCGGCCTCGAGGTCACCGTGCTCGATCCGGCCGCGGTTCCGCTCGAGCGCGTGCTGGGTGCCGAAGTGGGCGCCATATACCGCGACATCCACGACGACCATGGCACGCAGATGCTGCTGGGAACCGGAGTCGAGGCCTTCGAGGGAGAAACGGCGGTCGAGCGCGTCCGCACCACCGACGGGCGCGAGCTGGCGTGCGACCTCGTGGTGGTTGGAATCGGCGTCGAGCCGAGAACCGAGCTCGCGCTGCAGGCGGGTCTGAGCGTGGACAACGGGATCCTCGTCGACGAGCACCTCCGCACCAGCGCTCCGGCTGTCTTCGCCGCCGGGGACGTCGCGAACGCCTACCACCCCTTCTACGGCGAGCGGATCCGCGTCGAGCACTGGGCCAACGCGCTCAACCAGGGACCGGCGGCGGCCCGCAACATGCTGGGTCGCGCAGACGCCTACGACCGCCTGCCGTACTTCTTCTCCGATCAGTACGACGTCGGCATGGAGTACTCAGGCTTCGCTCACCCCCGCGCCCGGGTCGTCTTCCGTGGCGACCCGAAAAGCCGAGAGTTCATCGCCTTCTGGCTGGTTGAGGACCAAATCGTCGCGGGCATGAACCTCAACGTCTGGGACGTCACCGACGCGATCCAGCGGCTCATCCGTGACCGCGTCAGCATCGATGACCGGCGCCTCGCCGACACCGACGTCCCGTTCGAGGAGCTCACCCGTCCACGAGGAAGGCAGTTCCGCTTGAACCGCCTCCAAGAATTGCACGACGCCGGCGTCTCGATCTGGCTCGACACGCTCTCGCGCGACCTGCTCGAGACCGGCGACTTCGCCACACTGGTCGATGAGTACGCCATCAGCGGAGCGACCTCCAATCCGACGATCTTCGCGAAGGCGATCACCGAGTCGAACCGCTATGACGACCAGCTGCGCTCACTGGTCTCGGCCGGGGTGAGCGATACCCGCGAGCTCTTCTTCGCCATCGCGCTCGATGACGTCCGCGCTGCTGCCGCAATCTTGGCGCCCGTTCACGAGCGCACTGGCGGGGGCGACGGCTTCATCTCCTTTGAGTGCACCCCTGACGTCGCCGACGACGCCGAGGCGACGATCACCCAGGCGCTCCACCTCTGGCAGCGGCTCAATCTGGCCAACGTCCTCATCAAGGTGCCGGCGACGCAAGCCGGTGTCAGCGCCATCGAGGAGCTGACCTCGGCCGGCGTCAACGTCAACGTGACGCTGCTCTTCTCCGTGGAGCGCTACGAAGAGGTGATCGAGGCCTACCTGTGCGGCCTCGAGCGGCGGGTCGCAGCCGGCGAGCCGGTCGCTGGGATCTCCTCGGTCGCCTCGTTCTTCGTCTCCCGTGTCGACGCCAAGGCCGACGCCGTGCTCTCTTCCGAGTCGCCGCTGCGCGGCCGGGTGGCGATCGCCAACGCGCAACTCGCCTATGGGCGCTACCTGCAGCGCTTCGCGGGCGCGCGCTGGGAGGCGCTACAGAACGCCGGCGCCAGGGTCCAGCGACCGCTATGGGCCAGCACCGGGACCAAGGACCCGAGCTACTCTGACGTCCTCTACGTTGAGCGGCTGATCGCTCCGGACGTCATCAACACGATGCCCGAAAAGACCCTGCGCGCGTTCGCCGAGCACGGCAGGGTTAAGCGGGCGCTCAGCTCTGACCTTGCTCCGGCGAAAGCCGTCCTCTCAGCCGCCGCCGCGGAGGGCCTGAACCTGGACAGGATCACTCGGGCGCTCGAACACGAGGGCGTGAAGGCCTTCTGTGATTCCTACCACCACCTGGTCGACTGCATCCAGACCAAGGTCCAGCGCGCCGCCCTGGTCCGCTAGCGCGGCGAGCTCTGTGGCGTAGCGGTGGAGGCTGGTGCCCGGCGGGGCCACCCATTTGGGATTCGGATTCGCGTTCCAGAGGACCTGCTGTTCGGCGTCGGAGCGAAAACCCGAGCTGACCGACAGGAAAAGCCCGAGGCGCCCGATGCGCGGCCGCTGGCAAAGGTACAAACCCCAAACGAAGAACGGGATCGCCGCCTCTGCGATCAGCGTCAGGACGAGCTGCCAGTCAGAGAATCCGCCCTGGGCCGCCTCAACGAGGTCGCTGGCGAAAAACAGCAGCGAGAAGGCCAGCGCGGCACCACCGGTGACGGTCGCCAGCTCTCGGTCGCGCGCCACGGCGGCAACTAAAAGACGACGCCGGAGGTCTGCGTTGCACAAAGAGGAAAGCGCCGCAGCCGGCGCCGCGGGGGATACAGGAATGCGTCAGGCCCCGAGGCGCGCCCCACCCGAGGCGTCTGTGGATCCTCGCCGGCCGACAGAACAACGCCACCAGCGCCGAACCGTCATCGGGCTCGCGGGCACAGAAGGGGTGTGAGTCCACACCTTCCGGACCGATGAAGTCGCCCTCGGGGCAAGGTGCGTTCGGCCGCGAATTCCTGATCCCGTCCCGAGAACGCCTCAGGGGGAGATCTTGTCCCGGCCGTCGTAGGTCAGTCCCGGGTTGCCCACACCACGTTGCTTGAATAACCGCATCGCCCAACGCAACGAACCCAACCGCTGGGCGGTGCTCGCGCTGCTGGGCATTGCACAGCTGATGGTGGTGCTGGACGTGACCATCGTGAACATCGCGCTGCCCTCTTCGCAGACCGACCTCGGCTTCTCCACCGAGAGCCGGCAATGGATCGTCACCGCCTACGCCCTGGCCTTCGGGAGCCTGCTGCTGGTGGGCGGCAAGCTCGGCGACCTGTTCGGCCGCAAGTGGACGTTCATCGCAGGGCTACTCGGCTTCTCCCTCGCCTCTGTCCTTGGCGGGCTGGCCCAGTCGTTCGGCATGCTGGTGGCCGCGCGGGCAGTCCAGGGCGCCTTCGGAGCGCTCCTGGCCCCCTCCGCGCTGTCGCTGCTGACCGTCACGTTTGCCGGCTCGCCCGACCGTGCCAAGGCCTTTGGCATCTTCGGTGCCATCGCCGGCGGTGGCGCGTCTGTTGGGCTGCTGCTGGGAGGTTTGCTAACCGAGGTGCTCTCCTGGCGCTGGTGCCTCTACGTCAACCTCGTCATCGCGGTCCCGACGGCGCTGGTGGCGCTGCGCCTGCTGCCCAGCGTGGGGCATCGTGCCCGGCCGAGGATCGATTGGCCCGGCGTGGCCGCGGGCTCCGCCGGGCTGTTCGCGCTGGTCTACGGGTTCTCAAACGCCGCAACCGAATCCTGGACGGATCCGCTGACAATCGCCGCGCTGGGAGCCAGCGTCGTGCTGCTGGTCACCTTCGTGGCGATCGAGCGCCGGACGGCCAGCCCGCTACTTCCCCTGCACATCGTCTGGGATCGTGGCCGCGGCGGCGCCTACGCGTCGATCGCGCTCGCCGGATCGGGCGTGTTCGGCGTGTTCCTCTTTCTCACCTTCTACATGCAGGACACCCTGGGCTTCTCCGCGCTCAAGACCGGCGTGGCTTTCCTACCGATGACCGGCACGATCGTGGTCACGGCCACCACGGTTCAGACACAGTTGTTGCACCGGATCGGCGCGAGGCGCCTGATTAGCTTCGGGATGATCCTCGGATTGGTCGCGATGCTGCTCTTCACCGGGCTCGAGCCTGCAGGCGGCTACGCCACCCACGTCCTCCCCGGCCTGCTGGTGATCGGCACGGGCATGGGGTGCATCTTCGCCCCGGCCTTCGGCACCGCCACCCTGGGCGTGCAGGGCACCGAGGCCGGCGTGGCCTCCGCCATGGTCAACACATCCCAGCAGGTCGGCGGCTCGGTGGGCACCGCACTGCTCAGCACCATCTTCGCCAGCGCCGTTGGCGCCTACGCATCCAGCCACCCGCCCGGGCGCGGCGCGCAAGCCGCGGCGACCGTGCACGGGTACACCACCGCCTTCTGGTGGGCGGCGGGAATCTTCGCGCTTGGCCTCCTGGTCTCCCTGCTGGTCCTACCCAGACACGGCGCGGGCGAGGCCGCCCAGGCCGCCGCCACGGCCCCTGCCGCGGCGGGGTCCGCCACGGCTTAGAGCTCTCGCTCGACCTTAAGCTCGCCCGCGTCCACCGACGCGCGACTGCCGGGGGTCTCTGCCGGATCCATCGCGGCGAAGGTCTCGGCGCCGGCCTGCAGGTTCTCCTCGGTATCGAAGTACTGGAGAACGACGGCTGTGCCCTCCGTTTCGTCGAAGATCAGTTGCAGCTTCTTGATCGGCGCCCCGGGCGGCGGCCCGGTCTCGTCGATCCTGGCGACAAGGCGACTCCACCCGCTCCGCCGTCACATCGGTGAACCGCACCACGCGGACGAACATGATTGTCTCCTCGCGTCGATTGACTAGACAATCCTCGCGCTCTCACCGGTGGGATTACAAGCCGCCCGCTGATGCTGGCTCCTGGCACCCAACGCCTGCCCGAAACCGCAAGCCTCAGGACGAAATGTGAACCTCTGCCCCCGCGCTGCGGCGGAGCTCGCCAGTCGGCGTGGAGAGCGCCGCCTCGAGCTCACCGCGTGCCGTGATTCCGAGCTTCGGGAAGATGCGGTAGAGGTGGGTGCTGATCGTGCGGTGGGAGAGGTAGAGACGTTGGCCTATCTGGCGGTTCGAGAGCCCTCGTGCCGCAAGCTGTGCGATTTGAAGTTCCTGGGCGGTGAGCTGGTCGCGGGCCGTCGGGTCGCGCCGCCGGCTCGACTCCCCTGAGGCACGCAGCTCGCGTCGAGCGCGCGCGCTCCACGACATGCAGCCGAGCGTGTCGAAGGTGTCGCGGGCGGTGCGCAGCGGCGTGCGGGAATCGGCGATCCGCCGCCGGCGACGGAGCCACTCGCCGTAGGCGAGCTGGAGTCGCGCTCGTTGGAAGGGCCACGTCCCGAGGGCGAAGTCGATAGCAGGCCCCTGCATGCGTGTGCAGCCGCAGGCTCTTCGACTAGACCGGACTCGGTGCGGTCGAGGTCGCCTCGACGGCGGTGCTGATCAGCTCGGCCACCGCAGTCGGCTGCGAGAGCGCGATCGAGTGCGACGCGTCGACCTCGATCGTCTGTGCACCGGCACGCTGAGCCATATGGCGCTCGGCATCAGGCGGAATGGCGTTGTCGGAGGTGGCCACCACAGCCCATGAGGGCAACGACTTCCACGCCGCGGCCTCGGCGCGATCCTCGAAGATCGCGGCGAACGGGCGCTGGCTGACCGCGAGGACCTCGATGAGGTCATCCGACAGGTCGGCGGCGAACGCCTCTCGATAGAGCTCGGGAGCGATCGTCAGCTCAACCGCGGTCTCGCCGTTGTCGAGCGGGTAGTTACTCGGGCGAACCGCGCCGACGAGAGGTGTCTCGCCGAACCGCCCGAAGATCTCGCCGAACGACTCGCCCTCGTCCAGGACGAACGCCGCGACGTAGACCAGGCCGACCGCGTTGGGCGTCTTGGCCCCGGCGACGGAGATCACGGCCCCTCCGTAGGAGTGGCCCACCAAGATCACGGGGCCGTCGATCTGATTGACGTAGCTCGCGAGGTACTCCGCGTCGTGCGCAAGACCCCGGAGTGGGTTCGGCGGCGCCAGCACCGGCACGTCTTCGGCCTGCAACTGCTTGATCACGGGCCCCAGAACGACGCGTCAGCAAAGCCGCCGTGCACAAGGACAACCGTCGGCGTGTTCGTTGCTTCACTCATGTCCGTCTTCCTCTCTGATCGTGATTGCGGACATGTCGAACCTAGGAGCCGGCTTGAGCGATCGCGTCCGTCGCGTGACTGACGTGCCCCGCTCGATGACGTACGTCAGCCGGCCTGTCGCAGTGCTCCGTGGCGGGACACCGCCGGAGCACGCGCACGCGCGGTTCGCCCGCCCGCCAGCGGAGGGCGAGCAGCAGCGACGAGGCGTTGTTGCCGTAGTTCGTCTCGCGCAGCAGCCGCTCGGCATTTACTCGGTGGACGAGCACGTAGCGGCCCGCGTCGAGCCCTGAAACGCCAAGCGACTGGCCCTCGAGGTTCGCCGAGTAGTCGTCCCCGTAGCCGACCGAGATGCCCTCGACGAGCCGCAGCCGAGCACTCGCGCCGAGGCCGCAGCGGCTGGTATAGACGGGCGTAGGCGCCCGCCGCGCAAGGTCGCGGCCACGCGCGCGGTAGCGGTCACCAAGGCAGAAGCCGGTCTTGCGATCGGTCACGAGCGGGGCCCGGCGTCCCGGCCGGCGCAGCTCATAGCGCTCGAAGTCCAGCAGGTGCCAGTGCTCGTGGTCGGGCGAGCGCACGTACTGCAGTCGGCCGACGCGAGCGATTACGGCGAGCACAGCGCCGCGGCTCTTGACGATCTGGTCGGCGGTCATCGTCCCGTTCGCGGCGGCCCGTCGCCGCCCAGAGATGAGCAGCGGGCCGTCGCCGACGTTCCGTACCGCGGAGCTGAAGCCGAGCCGGAACTCCGGACGCGCGCCTGGCCCGGTGCGCGTGATCTCGAGGTCCCACGGGACCTCCTGGTCGAGGTCGGGCAAGAGCGCCGACTCCGGCGTGACCCGGTCCTGGCCGCCGTCGGCAGCCGCCAGTGCCGCGCAGCAGAGCGCCACGAAGGCCACCGTGGGGACGAGGCACAGCCGCAGCCGCTCAGTCGTCGGTGGACTCTTCGCCCGCATCCTCGTTGCACTCGATGCTGGGCGGCTCCTCCCCCGGGAATGCGAGGAAGTCGTACTGCGCGGCGCCGAAGCCACCTATATCCATCGCCAGCGCGGGACGGCGCTGCGTGCCCCCAAGCCCGAACAGGTAGCCGGTGTCCCGGCCCCATGCCCCGTACTGCGTCACGCCGATCGTGTATGCGCACTGCTCGAAGAGGTCGAACTCCTCCACCGGCTCGCCCAGGTCCTCGATGTCCTCGGTGAGCGACTCCACCTCTTCCTGGAGGTCCTCGATCCGGTCGCGCACCGACGCCGATTCCTCCGGACCGTCTCCGCCCGCCAGCGCCGCCGGCGCGCAGACGGCCGGCGCGACGCACAGGCAGATCACAACCAAAGCTCGGCGCATATCAATCAGGTGCCTCTCCTGGTTCGTCTTGACACGTGCGGCCGGGGCGGTCACCGCCCACCAGCGCGAGGAACATGTAATCGGGGTCATCCCAGTCGGCACGGTCGATGTGCAGCGCCGTGCGGTAGCCCGCCGGAGAACCCTTCGGCCCGTACAGGTAGCCGAACGTCTCGTCTGGGTCGCCCATCTCGGTGACGGGCACCCACGACACGCACGACTCCCACTCGTCGAAGCGCTCAGAGACAGTCTCCAGTCGCTGGGACCTCGCGAACAGCCTGGCCGCCTTGCGCTCGAGCCGCGCCAGCTGCTGTCTGATGCCGGTCCGGGGGCCCAAGCTCCTCTTGTACCGGCGATGCGGCCGCGCACTGGATCTCGCGACCCTTGGATTGTCGGCGCCGGCGAGCGACGCGGGCTCGGCGGTTCCTCCGGGCTGCGGGCTCTCGTTCCGGCAGGCGGCTGCACGGCTGAAGTGGATGAACAGGTAGTCCTCGCGGCCCCACCCGCGCCGCCTGTCGACCGCGATTCCGTCCATGTAGCCGACGCCGGTCCCGTCGCGCTCGTCGTAGAGGTAGCCGGACTGCCGATCGCGGTCGCCCTGCTCGTTGACGGGGAGGTACCTGAGGCAGGTCTGCCAGTCCTCGTAGTTCTCCGCGGAATGCTCCATGAGCTCGACCTGCTCCTCAAGGCGGCCGACCTCCTGCCGGAGCACCCGCATGTTCGGTCGGACCGCGTTGGTCCGCGGCCACGGCGAGTCCTCGCCCGCTGGTCGCGCATCGGCGCCGGGTCCCCCGAAGCCAAGCGCGACGGCGACGGCGCAGCCGCTGAGGACGGCGATTATCAGAAGGGAGAGCAGTCTCGGGCGGAATCGATGTGTCATCTCGCCACCTCCACAGCGCCGGCGTCACAGGCCGGCCCCTGCGGCCGCGACACTCCGCGCTGGTCGATGCGCAGCAGGCCACGGAGGTCCCCGACGTGCCCGGCGAGGTGCTGCTCTCCCTCCAGCAACCTCGGCAGCGAGGCGTTCAGGCAGGGGCCGGCCGGCACGCGGTCGAGTGCCGGGCTGGCGGCCAACGGGAGGCGCGTCTCGTGGGGCCCACCGTTCCCGCGCAGCGGTCCCAGGGCGGAATCGAGCCCGACGAGGTCGGTGGGCGCCGCCAGCCGGCATGAGCCCTCCGTCACGACGTTGTAGCCGAGTGACACCGAGACCGGCGTGTCGCAGTTGATCTCGGTCGGTATGCCCTGTCCGCCGGTGAAGTCGACTTTCGCCGGTCCGATCACCGAGCCGAACGCACCAGCCGCTCACCGATGCCGATGCTCGACGCCTCGGAGGAGATGTTCCCCGCCACGGTCGAGTTGACCAGCGTGAGCGTGCCGGCGGCGTGGAGACCGCCGCCTTTCGCCTCGGCGTAGTTGTCGCTGATCGTGGAGTTGGCGACGTACATGTCGCCCCGCGACCACACCCCGCCGCCTACGTGCGCGACGGCGAGGTTGCGTGAGATCGTCGAGTTGATGATCGTCACAGTCGCCTCGCCGGAGATCGCGCCACCGCGATCGTCCGCCCGGTTGCCGGTCAGCGTCGAGTTGACGATCGTCACGTCACCATCGAGCGTGAAGATCGCGCCGCCCGGTCCGTCCGCCGTGCTCCCGCTCACGGTCGAGTCGATCACGGTGACGTCGCCGTCCTCATCGGCATAGATCGCCCCGCCGTCGCCGTCCGTCGTGTTGCCGTCGAGGTGGCTGCGAACGACGAGGATGTCCCCGGTCGAGCCAAGTGCGCCGCCGGACCGTCCACGAGGTTGCCGCTGACGACCGAGTCGTAGACCTGGATCCCGCCGCGGCGCGCGTAGACGGCGCCGCCGTCGTCGTTGGCGGGGTTGCCGACGAGCGTCGATCGAATGATCGTCGCCCGCCGCTGTGACATGATGCCGCCGCCGGGCTCCTCGGCCAGGTTC
>CAVSJF010000005.1:0-3111 GCA_963728155.1 uncultured Thermoleophilaceae bacterium
TCGGTGCGCTGGATCACGGAGCAGGTTCTGGATTCGCGGCTCGAGCAGCACGCCGAGGTCTAGCAGCGGCCGCCGACGGAGCGAGGCGTCGACTGGCCGTGACGGGCCCTCAGTAGCTCAGGCGGCCGAACTTCTCGCGCAGGCGCTTGTAGAAGCTGGCGCCCGGAGCTGGGCCAGCAGCGCCTGTCGCTCGCGAAGCTCGATCTCGGCCCTCTCCTGGGGACCGAGGGTGCACGCCGTGCGGCCGTCGGTGGTCAGGTCCACCGGCTCCTCCGCGGAGCGGTTGATCACCTCGAGCACGTCGTCCGGCGCGACCACCAGCGCCCGCGCCGTGAGCGTGTGCGGCGCGATGAACGACACCACGAAGCCCGCCACGCCCCAGGCCAGCACCGGCCCGCCGTTGGCCAGGTTGTAGCCCGTGGACCCGGCCGGGGTGGCCACCACCAGGCCGTCGCAGCGCACCTCGCCGAGCTCCTCGCCCTCGACCGAGTAGCCCAGCTCGGCCACGCGCAGGTCCGGCGGCGGTGGAAGGAGATGTCGTTCACCGCGACCGCTCGCCCGGCGGTCGTCGGCCACCAGCGCGGCAGCCGAGCACCTCGAATCGCCCCGCAGCGCCCGCCCGAAGGCCGTCGTCGAGATCCTCGCGCTCGACGGTGGCCAGGAAGCCGATCGCGCCGAAGTTGATCGGCGAACACCGGCACGTCGCGCCCGGCGAAGCGGCGCATGGCGGTGAGGATCGTGCCGTCGCCGCCCAAGACCAGCGCCAGGTCGGTGCGGCGCGTCGGGTCGGCGCCGAGCACCGCGCCCGGGCAGCTCGCAAGCCGTGCTTCTCCACCTCCTCGGCGGGCACGTGCACCTCGACGCCCGGCCTCGGCCGCCAGCTCGACCAGCCGGCGCAGCGCGCGCCGCGGTCGTCTGCCGGGTTGCGGCGGGTGAACACCGTGATCGGCGCGGCGGCGCGCTCACGGCTCGGCCCTTCGCGCGGCCGCATCGAGGTCCTCCACCGCGCCCGGCGCGGCCGGCCTCGGCGAGCCAGACGAAGCTCTCGCGGTTGCCCGCCGGGCCCGGGCAGGCCCGACGACGCGAAGCCCGAGCACCGCCGCGCCCAGCTCGTCGCGCGCGTCGCGCCACGGCGACCAGCGCGCCCGCGGCGGTCCTCCGGCGTCGCGCACCACCCCGCCCTTGCCGACCTGCTCGCGCCCGACCTCGAACTGCGGCTTGACCATCGCCAGGCAGTCGAACGCGGCGCGGCGCCGGCCAGCACCGCGGGCAGCACCTTGCGCCAGGGAGATGAACGACACGTCGGCGACGACCAGATCGGGCGCGAAGGGCAGCTCGACGGGCTCCAGCGCGCGGGCGTTGCACGCGCTCGACCACGGTGACCCGCGGGTCCTGGCGCAGCGCCAGTCGAGCTCGCCGTAGGCCACGTCGAGCGCGACCACGGCCTCGGCGCCGCGCTGGAGCAGGCAGTCCGTGAAGCCGCCGGTGGAGGCGCCCACGTCGAGGCAGCGCCGGCCGGCCGGGTCGAGCCCGAGCGCGTCGAGCGCGTTGGCCAGCTTGATCCCGCCGCGCGAGACGAACGCGGGCCGCTCGGCGAGCGCGAGCGCCACGTCGTCGGCCACGAGCTGGCCCGGCTTGCGGCGCCCGGCGCCGGGCGCCGATGCGCACCTCGCCCGCCAGCACCGCGGCCGCCGCCCGCGAGCGCGACGGAACAGGCCGCGCTCGGCCAGCAGGGTGTCCAGGCGGCGCTTCGGCACCGCGGGAGCGTATCCGTGGACCCGCCGGACGCGGCGGCTGTGTGACCACGTCACAGAGTACCCGGGGCCGGGCGTACGTCGGAGGCGCGATGACTTCACCCGCCTCATATCCGCCGACATGCGCTCGGCCCTGCTGATCGGCGGCCGGCAGCGCCCTGATCGGCGCCCCGTCGCGCTCGGTCTCGGTGCCGCGGCGGTCGCGGCCGGCGTCGTCATCGGTGCGCTGGTCGTGGGCTCGGGTCGCGGGCACCGCCTCAACCGGCCGCGGCACCGTCCCCGGGACCCCGCAGGCGGGCTACGACCGGGGCTCGGCGTTCGGACTTCTGGTCGCCGCCGTGATGTTCGCCGTCGTCGGCGAGCACGGCGCGGCCGCGCTGTTCGCGCGTCGCCGGCGCTCGCGTGCTGATCGCACCTCGTGACCCGCTACAGCGCCAGCCGCCGCATAGAAAACTTCCTCTCACAGATCCAATACGCATCACTCCTCCCTCGGAAACGGCCCGCGCGGCGGGCCGTTTCCTTTTGGGGGGGGACCTGCGACACTGGCCGGCTCGATGGCCGCCAACCGCTACGAGACCTCGCTGCGCTGGACCGGCTCCACCGGGATCGGCTGGGAGCACTACGACCGCACCCACACCGGATCGGCCCCCGGCGGCGCAGGAGGTGAGGCTGACCACCGGCGAGAGCAAGGGCGACCCGTCGATCCTGAACCCCGAGCAGCTGCTGCTGATGGCCGCCTCCTCCTGCCAGATGCTGTGGTTCCTGCATCTGGCCGCGAAGGCGCGCATCGACGTGGTTGAGTACGAGGACGCCGCCACCGCTCCTCATGCCCACCGACGAGCAGCCCGTCCGCATCACGTGAGATCGGAGCTGCGGCCGCGCATCGTCGTCGCCGGGGGATGCCGAGCGAGGCGCGCGTCGAGAAAGCCGCTCTACACCGCCCACGAGCACTGCTTCGTGGCGAACAGCCTCAACGCCCACATGACCCTTCAACCGAACTATCGAGGTAGCGTCCTTGAGCACCCGCCCCCTGCTTCAGCGTCTGCTTACCGCCGCCGGCCCGCCCGGCCAAGAGGAGGCGCCGGCCGCGATCTGGCGCGCGGCGGCCGAGGAGTTCGCGGACAAGGTGAGCGTCGACTCGGATGGGCTACGGTCGGTCGCGCGCGTGAACGGGAACTCCGACCATCCGCTGCCTGGCTGTCGTCGGTCACGTCGACGAGATCGCCCTCATGGTGAGCCACATCAGCGAGAAGGGCTTCCTGCACGTGGTCGGCTCCGGTGGCTGGGATCCCCAGGTGCTCGTGGCCCAGCGCGTGGAGGTGCTCACCCGCACCGGCCCGGTTCGACGGCGTGATCG
>CAVSJF010000006.1:0-52500 GCA_963728155.1 uncultured Thermoleophilaceae bacterium
CTACGAGGTGGTGTTCGACAACGCCTTCGGGCTCACCGAGGGCGGCGACCTGAGGATCGCGGGCGTGCGCGCCGGCACGATCGACAACCTGAGGATCACGAGCACCTATCCGCCGAAGGCCGTGGTCGACGTGAAGGTGAGCGAGCCCGGCTTCGGCGACCTGCGCGAGGACGCCACCTGCGAGGTGCGTCCCCAGTCGCTGATCGGCGAGTACTTCGTCGACTGCCAGCCCGGCGAGGCCGCCCGGCGGCTTCCCGAGGGAGGCCGTGTGCCGGTCGAGCAGACCACATCCACGGTCCCGTTCGACCTCGTGAACAGCGTGATGCGGCTGCCCTACCGCGAGCGCTTTCGCCTGATCATCACCGAGCTCGGCACCGGCCTCGCCGGCCGGTCGGATGACCTCTCGGAGGTCCTGCGCCGGGCGCATCCCGGCCTGCGCGAGACGACCCAGACGCTGCGGATCCTGGGTCGCCAGACGCGCACCATCGAGCGCTTCATCGTCGACGCGGACAGGACCGTATCCGCGCTCGACGCCCGCAAGGAGGACGTGGTCCGCTTTGTCCGGGAAGCCGGCAACACGGCCGAGATCACCGCCTCGCGGCGCGAGGCGCTGGCCGAGAGCTTCGCGCTGCTGCCCGAGTTCCTCGGCGAGCTGCGCCCGGCCATGGTCCAGCTGGGAGAGCTGGCCGACGCGCAGACTCCCGTGCTGCGCGACCTGGGCGCCGCCTCCGGTGACCTGAACACCTTCCTCACGCGCCTGGTGCCGTTCTCGGAGAACGCGCGGCCCGCGTTCAGGGCGCTGGGCAGCGCATCGGACGCGGGACTGGACGCCATCCGCGCCACCGACGAGGAGGTCGACGTGCTGCGCCAGGCCGCGAGCTACGCGCCCGGCACAGCCAAGCCACTGCGCCAGCTGCTCGAGAGCCTGGACGACCGCAAGCGCGCGGTCGAGAACGATCCGCGTGCCAAGGCGACCGGCCCGCCCGCGGGCGACAAGACCCACATCCCCGCCTCGCAAGCAGGGCGGCTTCACGGGCATGGAGGGCTTCCTCAACTACTACTACTGGCAGGCGCTCGCCACCAACCCCTTCGACGACATCGGCCACATCCTGCGCGTCTCGGCCACACTCGACCTCGGTGGCTGCTCGGCCTACTTCCCCAACCTGACCGGCGACAAGCGGCGCTGCAACCGCTGGCTCGGTCCCTACCAGCCCGGAGTCAACGCGCCCGATCCCACCGAGATCCCGGGCGAGGAGGGGGAGGGCGGCGCGGCGCCGGCCGAGGCCACGGTCGCTTCCGCCGCCGCGCCGGCCCCGCAGGTTCCACTGCCGATCCCGCCGGAGGTGCAGGCGGCGGACGGCTCCACCGAAGCGCTCCTCGACTACCTGCTCGCGCCATGAGCCGCCGACCCACCGCAGCCCTCACCGGAAGCCCCGTGCTCGTGGGGGCCGTGGCAGTGGTGATCACGCTCGTGGCCGTGTTCATCGCCTACAACGCGAACGCCGGGCTGCCGTTCGTGCCCACCTACGACCTCAAGGTCAAGGTGCCCAACGCGAGCAAGCTCGTGGTGGGCAACGACGTACGCGCCGGCGGCTTTCGCATCGGCGCGGTGGACCAGATCAACAGCGGCAGGGCCACGGTCGACGGGGAGGAGACCTCGGTCGCCGTGCTCAGCCTCAAGCTCGACAAGGCGGTCCAGCCGCTGCCCGAGGACACGCTCGTGGCCATCCGCTCGCGCTCGGCGCTGGGGCTCAAGTACGTCGAGCTGACCCCCGGGACCTCGGAGCAGGGCCTCCAGGCCGGCGACACCATCCCGCTGCGCAACGCGCGGCTGCGGGCGGGGGAGATCGAGGACTTCACGGCGATCTTCGACGACGAGACTCGGGTCGGCGCGCGGGCCGCGCTCCAGGGCTTCGGCAGCGCGCTGGCCGGGCGCGGGACCTCGATCAACCGAGCCATCGAGGAGCTCAACCCGCTGCTGCGCGACCTGATCCCGGTCATGCGCAACCTCTCCAATCCCCGCACCGAGCTCGCCGGCTTCTTCCCGCGGCTCGGGCGGGCCCTGCGCGAGCTGGCGCCCGTGGCCGACGTGCAGGCTGACTTCTTCGCCAACCAGGCGACGACGTTCGCGGCCATCGGCCGCAATCCGGAGGCGCTGCGCGAGACGATCGAGGAGGGTCCGGCGACGCTGGCCACCTCGATCGATTCGCTGCGAGTGCAAACCCCGTTCCTGGCCCGCTTCGCCGACCTGTCACGGCGCCTGGGGCCGGGGGCGCGCCAGCTGCGCATCTCCCTGCCGCCGATCAACGAGGCGCTGCGGGTGGGCACGCCGGTGCTGTTGCGGGTTCCCGAGCTCAGCGAGGACCTGGAGCGCCTGTCCGGGGCGCTCGAGGATCTGGGCGAGAACCCGAGCACGCTGCTGGCGCTGAAGGACCTGCGCAAGGCGCTGCGGGTGACAGAGCCGCTGATCAAGTTCGCCGCGCCCTACCAAACCGTCTGCAACTACTTCGTCTACTTCTGGGTGCCGACCGGCGCCCACCTGTCTGAGGTCGTGCGCGGGCCCGACGGCACCGCGTTGGGGACGGTGCAGCGGATCCTGTCGCTGCCGCCCAGTGCCCAGGACAACAGCCTCACGACCTCGGCCTCGTCGCGGCCGGTGGACGTCGCCCCGGGCAAGGACCCGCAGGCACCCGATGCGGGCCAGGCGCTGCATTCACAGCAGGGGGGGCCGGCGGTCGACAGCAAGGGCCGCGCGGACTGCCAACCGGGCCAGACGGGCTACCTGGACCGGCTTGCCACCGATGACCGCTGGGGGCCCAACCGGCTGGGCGGCGCGCACATCGTCGTCGACCCCAACACCCCGGGCAACGCAGGCGGCACCTGGGTGGCCCGCAAGCTCGGCATCAACAGCCTGAAGGACCTCGACTGATGACCCCGCTCAAGGCCGGAATCCTCGCGCTGGTGCTGATCGGAACGTTCACCTACTTCGGGTTCACCAAGGCCAACCCGTTCTCCGACCCCTACGTGCTCAAGGCGGCGGTGGTCGACGCCCGCAACCTGCAGGCGCGCTCGGTCGTGCGGATGGCCGGCGTCGACGTGGGCAAGGTCACCAAGATCGAGCCCGTGCCGGGCTCGGCCCCCGCGGCCCTGGTGACGATGGAGCTGAGCGAGGACGCCCTGCCGCTGCGCGAGGACGCACGGCTCAAGGTGCGGCCGCGCATCTTCCTCGAGGGCAACTACTTCGTCGATCTGCGGGCCGGGTCGCCGTCGGCGCCCGAGCTCGAGGACGGCGACACCCTGCCGCGCTCGCAGACCGCGGCCTCGGTCTCGACGTCCGAGGTGCTGGGGGTCCTGCAGTCGGACGTGCGCGAGGACCTGCGCACGCTGCTGTTCGAGCTCGGCACGAAGGGGCTCATCGAGGGCGGGGGCGCCGAGGGCTTCAACCGCGCCGTTCCGTTCTTCCTGCCCGCCTACCGGAATGCGGCCCTGGCCAACGATGCCCTGCTCGGGGAGAACCCGAGGCGCGATCTGCCCCGGCTGCTGCGCGGTCAGCAGCGCACGCTCGGCGCGCTCGCGTCCAACCCGGCCCGGCTGAGCGAGCTGGTGGTCGACCTCAACATCACCGCCGGAGCACTGGCCCGCCAAGACGTGGCGCTGGAAGCGTCGGTCCCGGCGCTGCGTGACACGCTGGCCGTCGCGCTGCCCGCGCTGGCGTCCGTCAACAACGCCCTGCCTTCCCTGCGCCGCTTCGCGGTCGAGGCGACCCCAGGCGTACGCAGCACCACGCCCACGCTCGAGCTTGCCCTTCCCTGGATCGCCCAGCAGCGCGCGCTGATGCGCGAGAGCGAGCTCAGGGGGCTGGCGCGCGCCCTGCGCGGCGCAACGCCCAGCCTGGTGAGGCTCAACCGGTCTCAGGTGAACTTCCTCAAGCAGGCCCGGGCGCTCGCCTCGTGCACCAACACCGTGCTGACCCCGTGGAGCCGCAGCCCGATTCCGAGCGCCGAGCCCGGCAACTCGGGCCAGGAAGTTCGCCTCCAGACCTTCCGCGGCTTCGTGGGCCTCGCCGGCGAGAGCCGCAACAACGACGCCAACACTCCCTACTTCCACATCCAGACGGTCGCGCCCACGCAGCTCGGCGCGGCCAACGGCGGCCGGCTCGAGCCGCTCTCGCCGCCCAACCCCAACGTCCCGCCCGCGCACCGTCCCGACGTGCCCTGCGAGACCCAGGAGGCACCCAACCTGGACGCCCCGGACGGGCCGGGCGTCGCACCGGCGGCCGGCCCGCCCGCGGCCGCCGCGGCGAGCATCGCCACCGCTCAGCGCGGGGCGTTCGCGGGGACCCAGTTCGCGACCGACGCGGCGGAGGTCGAGCGCCTGCTCGACAGCCCGCTGCTCGAGCGCCGCATCGAGCGCGCACTCGGTACGGGAGGAGCGGAGTGAAGCACGCTCTGAAGACCCACGTCGTCGAGCTGGTCGCGGTGCTGGGCCTGCTCGTGCTGGCGGCGGGCATCGGCGGGTACATCCTGTCCCAGCAGCGATTCCGCTTTCCGCTGATAGAGGCCACGCCCAAGGTGGTGGAGGTCGAGCTCGAGAACGCTCAGGCGGTGCAGCCTGGCCAGGGGCAGACGGTGCGGGTGGCCGGGGTGCAGATAGGCCAGATCAGCGACGTCGAGGTCGAGGACGGAGTCGCCGTGGTCTCGGTCGAGATCGAGGAGGAGTTCGAGAACGTCATTCGCGAGGACGCCACCGCCCTGCTGCGCCCGCGCACCGGCCTCAAGGACATGCTGCTCGAGGTCGACCCGGGGCAGGGGGACGTGCTGCCCGCCGGCGGCCGCATCCAGGTCGTCAACACCAATCCGGACGTGAACCCCGACGAGGTGCTCTCCACGCTCGACTCCGACACAAGGCCGTATCTGCGAATGCTCGTGTCCGGAGCCGGGCAGGGCCTCAAGGGGCGGGGGACCGATCTGGCCGAGACGCTCAAGCAACTCGAGCCGCTTCACCGCGACCTGGCCCGTGTGGCCCGTGCCGGAGCACGGCGCCGCGTGGCTCTCAAGCGGTTGATCACCCGATACGGATCGCTGATGCAGGAGCTGGGGCGCCACCCCGCCGAGCTGCGGCGGCTGGTGACCGCGTCCCAGAGCGTCTTCGATTCGCTCGCGAGCCAGGAGTCCAACATCTCCGAGGCGGTTGCCCTGCTCCCCGGCTCGCTGCGCCAGACCGAGAGCACGCTCGCGCGGGTGGACACCCTCGCCGACGTGATGGGCCCGGCGCTCGACCGCTTGCGCGAGCCCTTCCGCACGCTCGACCAAACCAACCAGGCCGTGCGTCCCTTCCTGCGCGAGACGACCCCCATCGTGCGCGACCAGATCCGTCCCTTCGCCCGCGCCGGCCGGCCCTACGTGCAGGACCTGGAGCCGGCGGCGCGTGACCTCGCTCAGGCCTCACCCGACCTGACCAAGTCCTTCCGCGAGCTCAACCGCTTCTTCAACATGGCGGCCTACAACCCGGGTGGCGCCGAGCCGCCGCAGGTAGTCGACGGCAACGACACCCGCGAGGAGAGCTTCCTCTACTGGCTGGCCTGGACCGCAAACAACGGCGTGTCGCTGTTCAACACCGCCGACGCCCAGGGCGTCTACCGGCGCCTGACCATCTGTGGCCTGCCGGTGGGCATCCTCGGGGCCATCCAGCTGGGACCGCTGGTCACCCAGATCGCCGAGCAACAGCCCGCGCTGCTGAGCGAGGTGGTCGGCGGCCTGGGCGCGCAGGGCCTGCTGCCCGGCGGCACGCCCACCACCGCCGAACTGGTCGACGCCGTGACCGCTGCCACCGGCGGGCTGGGGGACTGCCGCTTCTGATGGTGAAAAAGGCCCCCGGCATCGGACAGATCATGGCCATGGTGCTCTTCACCCTCTCGGTGTTCGGGCTGCTGCTGTTCCTATGGATCGCGTTCGGCGGCACCACTCCGCTCAAGCCCCAGGGCTACCGCTTCAAGGCCGCGTTCCCCGAGGCCGCGCTGCTGGTGAACGAGGCCGAGGTGCGCATGGCGGGCATCCGCGTGGGCACGGTGAAGTCCAAGGAGCTGGCGCCGGGCGGGCGCCGCGTGCTGGCCACGATCGAGCTCGACAACAAGTTCGCCCCGATCCCCCGCGACACCCGCGCCATCCTGCGCCAGCGCAGCCTGCTCGGCGAGACCTACGTGGCCCTGACGCCCGGCGACCCGGAGTCGGGCGAGCTGGCCGACGGGGGCACCCTGCCCGACACCCAGATCGCCGAGACGGTCGAGTTCGAGGAGCTCTTCAGCACGTTCGATCCCGACACGCGCCGGGCCTTCCAGGAATGGCTCCAGGAGGCCGGCATCGCCGTGGGCGGCAACTACGGCCAGGACTTCAACGACTCGCTGGGCAACCTCGCCGGGTTCGCCGAGGCCGGCGCGGACCTGATGGACCCGCTGGCCCGCCAGAAGCTCGCCCTGCGCCAGGTGATCCGCGATACCGGGCGCGCGTTCGGAGCCGCGTCCGAGCAGGAGGGCGCCCTGCGGGGCCTGATCGTCAACGGAAATCGCACGTTTGCCGCCTTGGCCTCTCGCGACGAGGCGCTGGCCCAGACCTTCGAGGTGTTCCCCACCTTCGAGCGCGAGACACAGGCCACGATGATCCGCCTCGAGCGCTTCGCCCGCGATACCGATCCGCTGGTTCGCCTGCTGCGCGAGCCGGCCACGGACCTCGGTCCCACGTTGCGCGACCTCGGCGACCTCGCACCCGACCTCGAGCAGCTGTTCCGCGACGTCGACCCCCTGATCGACGCCAGCGAGGACGGGCGTGCCCGCCGCCGAGCGCTTCCTGGAGGGCGCGGAGCCGGTGCTCGAGGCCGCGCACGTGTTCCTGCCCGAGGTCAACCCGATCCTGGCCTACCTGTCGTTCAACCGGACGCTCGTGGCCTCGTTCCTCGTGTCGGGTGCGGGCTCGATCGGCGGGAACCTCGCCGGCGGCTACACGCGTCCGCGCACGCCCAGCACACCCGAGCACCTCCTGGCCCAGTCTTCGTTCTTCGAGCTGCGGTCCTTCATGCGCGACACCACCCGCCCGCCGTGGGACCGCGGCAACTCCTATGTGGCCCCCAACGCCCGCTGGCGGGCCACCGGCCTCGGGGTAATCGAGAGCTTTGACTGCCGGCCCACGGGCGGCACACTGAAGGATCCGGTCTATTCACCCCCCATCGCCAAGGCGCCGCCCTGCTTCGTGGCCCCACCCTCCCTATTCCAGGACCAGAAGTACCCGCGCCTGCGTCGCGGGCGGGCGCCGCTCGTGACCGCGCCCGTGGGCGGCAGCCGGGCGGGCAACTCGCCCGCCGTGCCCTGAGCCCCGGCTAGGACAGCGCCTGAGCCACCCGCTCCACCAGCTCGCGGTGGAGGCGGACGTTGTCGCGGCGGTCGGTGCGAACCACGCTGATCTCAGGGGAGAGCGCGGAGAAGTCGACACCGGCGGGAGTGGCGATGTGCTCCTCGTAGAGCTCGGGGTCGGCGTGGTAGGCCAGCGGCAGGAAGTCGAAGATGCCGCCGCCGCCGTTGTCCAAGCAGACGATGTTCAGCGCGACGCCGGCGCGACGCGCGGCCATCAGCCCGCCGATGTCGTGGAGCAGCGCCAGCTCGCCGGTGAGCAGCCAGGTGGGCAGGCCCGTGGCCAGCGCCGCGCCGAGCGCCGAGGAGACCACGCCGTCGATGCCGTTGGCCCCCCTGTTGGCGAGGAAGCGCAGCTGCTTGCCGCGACTGGGGGAAAAGCGCCTCGACGTCGCGGATGGGCATGGAGGAGCTGACCCAGACCATCGCCTCGTCCGGCAGCTCGGGCTCGAGCTCGGCCAGGATCTTGGGCTCGAACAGGGCCGGCGAGCCGGGCAGCGACTGCGCCACGACGGTGTCGGCGTCCGCCAGCCCTCGAGCCAGTCGCCCGGGGCCGGCTCGCGCGCGCAGCGCGTCGAGCGCGGCCGCCGCCGGCGCGCGCAGGACCAGATCCGCGCGCCGCGTGGGCTCGTGCCACACCGCCTGGGGGTCGATCACCACCTGCGGGGCGTCCGCGAGCCACGCGCGCAGTGGCTTGGAGGTGGGCATGTCGCCGACCCTCACCGCCACGTCCGGGCGTTCGCGCTCGGCGAACTCGTCGATGCGCAGGAGCACGTCGTAATGCGCCACCACATGGGAGCGGTCGTGGCCGCCGCAGCGCAGGCCCGAGGTGGGCTCGGCCAGCACCGGCCAGCCCAGCCGGGCGGCGAGGCGCGCCACCGGCTCGGCCACGTCCTCCGCGCCCGGGCCGCACACGACCACGCCGCGGCCCGCGGGGAGCTCGACCGCGTCGATGGCGCCACCGCCCTCGCGCACCTCGGTCCAGGGCCGTCCGTCATCGCGGCCCGCCCAGTCGGCCGGGTCGAGCTCCTCGGGCACCGGCGCCAGGGGCTCGCGCAGGGCGAAGTTCATGTGCACGGGGCCGGGGCGGCCGCCGGCCGCGGTGTAGAAGGCGCGGCAGGCCAGGGCCCGGTGGTGGATCGCCGTCTCGCGGCCCGGGTCGTGGGTCCCCACCTCGACGAACCATTTGGCGGCGCTCCCGTAGAGCTCGATCTGGTCGATGGCCTGGCCGGCACCGACCTCGCGCAGCTCGGGCGGGCGGTCGGCGGTCATCACGATCAGGGGTATTCGCGCCTCGTGCGCCTCCACCACCGCGGGATGGAGGTTGGCCGCCGCGGTGCCCGACGTGCAGGTGACCGCCACCGGTCGCCCGCTCGCCTTGGCCATCCCGAGGGCGACGAAACCGGCGCAGCGCTCGTCGATCACCGACACCGCGTCGAGCTCCTCGCGGCCCGCGAGCGTCAGGGCCAGGGGCGCGTTGCGTGACCCGGGGCTCGTGACCGCGTGGGTCATCCCGCAGCGCACGAGCTCGTCGACGAAGGCCCCGATCGGGGCGTAGGTGCGGTTGACGGGTTCCACCATGGCGCACGCTACCCAACCGGGGAGGCTTCTCATCTCGTAGGTGCTGCGAACGCACCCGATATTGGAGGTTCGCAGTGTCTCGTAGGTTCATTGCACTTCTCACCGTTCTCGCCGCCCTGCTGGTGGTTGCTCCCGCCGCCTCGGCCGGCGGAGACCACAAGGACAGGGGTTAGGGGGGCGGCTACTACGGCGCCACCACACTCGACGTCGATCCCGGAACGCTCGAGGCCCTGGGGTCGCTCGGCGTCGCGCCGGGCGCGGTCGAGCCGGCCACGCTCGACGGGGCCCGTTACTCGTTCCCCATCACCACCAAGCTGCGCTCCGCACTGCGCAGCGGGGTCATCAGCCACAGGGGCGGCATCTCCCTGACTGCGGGAGACACCACCGTCGAGCTGACTGACTTCGACATCAAGGTGGCCGAGCGCCTGCTCTATGGCAAGGTCAACGGCGAGGGCCGGTAGCGCTGCTCGACCTCGACTACAGCCGCTGAAGGTTCGCTTCGACGGCCGCTACATCAAGATCGGCCCGGTGGGCACCACGCTGACCCAGGGCGCCGCTGACGCGCTCAACACCGCGTTCGGCGTCGACGCCCTCACCGACGACACGGTCATCGGCGACGTGAAGATCCGTTACAAGGCGTTCACTGGTAGCACAGCCGGGGGCTCGCGCCCCCGGACCCCCGGTGATGTCGGCCGGGCCCTAAGGGCCCGGCCGGGCTGACCCGGCACTACGGCACTGTGGGCGCCGCGCGGCTAGTTAGTCGCTTGGCGCCCCCGCTGCTTTTCCTCCCCGGCTTCATGCAGCCCGCCGAGGCGTGGGGCCCGGTGGCCGATGCGCTCGCCGGGCGCGGCGGCACGATCCTCCTCGAGCACGCCGAGCACAGCTTCGAGGGGCGCCTGCGCGAGATCGCCGAGGCGGGGGAGGGGGCCGTGCTCGTCGGCTACTCGCTCGGCGGCCGTCTGGCCCTGCGCGCCGCGCTGCGCGAGCCCGGGCGCTACGCCGGCCTCGTGACCGTGGGGGCCACGGCGGGCATCGACGAGCCCGCTACCCGCAGCGCCCGCGCCGAGGCCGACGACCGGCTCGCCTCGTGGATGGAGGCGGCGCTGATCGAGGACATCGTGGCCGTGTGGGAGCGCCAGCCGCTGTTCGCCGACCAGTCGGAGGCGCTGATCGAGGCCCAGCGGCCGGGCCGGCTCGCCCAGCGTCCCGCCGATCTCGCCGCCGTGCTGCGCAGCGCCGGGCAGGGCGTGCTCGAGCCGGTCTGGCACGAGCTGCTTCGGCTGGATCTACCCGTGCTGGCCATCGCAGGGGTGCGTGACGAGGGCTACACCGCGGCCGCGCAGCGAATCGCCGACACCGCTCCGCGCGCGCGGGCGGTGATCGTCGAGGACGCCGGCCACGCCCCACAGCTGCAGCGCCCGGACGAGCTGGCCCGCCTACTGGCGGACTTCCTCGACCATGACGTCGGCCAGTGACCCCGCGCTGACCTCCACGCCGAGCCCGGGCCCCACCGGCACCTTCAGCGTGCCGTTGCGCGGAGCGGGGAGGGTGCGCGCGATCGAGCCCTCGAAGAGATCGAGCGTGGCTAGCCCACAGGCCAGCGTCAATCCCTCCGAGCCGGCCAGCTGTAGCGCGGCGGCGATGCCCCAGGGCCCGTCGAGAGTGCTCGACAGAAAGGCCCCGAGCCCGTTGGAACGGGCCAGGCGCAGCATCTCCCGCGCGGGCCCGAAGCCGCCGGCCCCCGCGAGCTTGACGTTGACCACGTCGCAGGCCTCGAGCTCGATCGCGCGGCGGATCGCCCGCGCGGAGCCGGCCGACTCGTCGGCGGCGATGGGCGTCGACACCCGTGCACGCACGTCGCGCAGCTCCTCGAGCGTGTGGCAGGGCTGCTCCACGAACTCGAGATCGTGCTCCTCGATGGAGCGGATGCGGGCCACGGCCTCCTCCACCGACCAGGACCGGTTGGCGTCGACGCGCAGCGCGGGCCAGGGCCCGATGGCCTCCCGCACGGCGGCCACGCGCTCCTCGTCCTCCGGGAAGACCCACCTTGACCTTGAAGCAGGCGTAGCCGGCGCGCGCCCCGTCGCGGGCCCGCGAGGCGACCTCCTCGGGCGGCCCGCCGGGCAGCGTC
This sequence comes from uncultured Thermoleophilaceae bacterium, assembly GCA_963728155.1. Classification (GTDB taxonomy): domain Bacteria; phylum Actinomycetota; class Thermoleophilia; order Solirubrobacterales; family Thermoleophilaceae; genus JACVRW01. The sequence goes on from CAVSJF010000006.1 coordinate 11,112, forward strand.
ATGTTCACCGCCAGGGCATCCTTGACCGGCTCGGCCAGCGGCCTGTCCTCCTGGCGCGCCTCGAGATCGAGGCGCGCGATCTCCTCGGCCGCGCGGGCCTGGGGCGGCCGCCGGCCCCCGCCCCCGCTGAGCGCGGCGATGGCCCGCTCGAGTGGGACGCCGTCGTAGGCCTCGAAGGGCGCGGCCTCGCCCCAGCCCACCGTGCCGTCGCCGCCTCGAGGCGCAGCACGACGAGCTCGCGGGAGCTGACCACCGCCTCGGCGCTCACAAAGGGGGTCTTGAAGGGGATCGAGAGCCTCAGCAGCGTCCGCTTCACGAGAGCAGCACCCCGGCAGAGAGCAGCAGCGAGAAAACGGCGAGCAGCCGGCCCGTGCCGGCCAGGGCGCCGTTGAGCGAGGGTCCGTCGGTTCGCGACGAGACGGTCCGGACGAGCGGGATCGCCAGCGGCATCGCCGCGAGGGGCACCAGCAGCCACGCCGTGAGCCCGCCGAGGGCGAATGTCAGCACCGGAGCGAGAAAGGACAGCGCCACCATGGCGCTGAACAGCCGGCGCGAGCGCTCGCGGCCCAGCTTGACCGCGAGGGTGCGCTTGCCCGCCCGGCGGTCGGTGTCGATGTCGCGAACGTTGTTCACCACGAGGATGGCCGAGGACAACAGCCCCACTGGCACCGCCAGGGCGAATGCCTCCCACTGGAGCTCCTGGGTCTGGACGTAGTAGGAGCCCACCACGGCCACCACCCCGAAGAACACGAAGACGAAGAGCTCGCCCAGCCCCTCATAGCCGTAGGGGCGCGGGCCGCCGGTGTAGAGAACTCCGGCCAGGATCGAGGCCACCCCGACCAGGAGCAGCTCCCAGCCCACCACGGCAGCCAGGTACAGGCCGGCGGCCACGGCGATCCCAAAGGCCACGTAGGTGCCCACCAGCACGTGCCGGGGCGGCATCAGGCCGCCCGCCGTCACGCGCACCGGGCCCAGCCGGTCCTCGGTGTCGGCGCCGCGGCGGGCATCGGAATAGTCGTTGCTCAGGTTGGTGCCGATCTGGATGAAGATCGAGCCCACCAGCGCGGCGGCGAAGGGCAGCGCGTGGAACACGTCCTCGCTCGCGGCCAGGGCCGTGCCCACCAGCACGGGTGCGACCGCCGCGGGCAGCGTGCGCGGCCGCGAGGCCAGGATCCAGATGCGGGAATGGCTCAAGGCCGCTTCGGGAACTGCCCGAAGTCGGGACTGCGCTTGTGCCGGTAGGCCTCTCGGCCCTCCTGCGCCTCCTCGCTGGCGTAGAAGAGCAGGTTGGCGTCGTGGGCGAGCTGCTGGATGCCCGGCCATGCCGTCCTCGGCGGCGTTGAAGCTCGCCTTGAGCAGCCGCAGCGAGAAGGGCGATAGCTCGAGCATCTCGCGGCACCAGCGCACCGTCTCCTCCTCGAGCTCCTCCAGGGCGACCACCGTGTTCACGAGCCCCATGCGCGAGCGCGTCGGCGGCCGTGTACTGGCGGCACAGAAACCAGATCTCCTTGGCCTTCTTCTGCCCGACCTGGGCCGCGAGCAGGGCGGCGCCGTAGCCGCCGTCGAAGCTGCCCACCCTCGGTCCGGTCTGGCCGAAGCGGGCGTTGTCGGCGGCGATGGTGAGGTCGCACACCACATGCAGCACCTGTCCGCCGCCGACGGCGTAGCCGGCCACCATGGCCACGATCGGCTTGGGCGTGCGCCGCATCTGCACGTGCAGGTCGGTTACGTGGAAGCGGCCCACCTGGGCGCCGCCGGCCACATAGCCGGTGTCGCCGCGCACGCGCTGGTCGCCGCCCGAGCAGAAGGCCAGCGGGCCCTCGCCGGTGAGGACGATGGCCCCGACCGAGCTGTCCTCGCGCGCGTGCTCGAGGGCGCGCCCGACCTCGATCAGCGTCTCGGGGCGGAAGGCGTTGCGCACCTCGGGGCGGTCGATGGTGATCTTGGCGATGCCGTCAGCGAGCTCGTAGCGGATGTCGTCCCACTCGCCCGCCGCCCGCGCGCCAGTCCGCGGCGGGCCTGATCTGGCGGGCCTGCTGCTGCTCGGTCCACGGAGGCGGTCATCCGCCTCCCTACGATAGTTGCGCTGGACGAGTGGCTCGCATCCGCGGCGCGCGCCCGCCCCGACCACGCGGCCCTGGTGGCCGAGGGGCGCACGCTGACCTTCGCGGAGCTCCACGAGCGCGCCGATCAGCCTCGCCCGCGGGCTCGCCGTGACCCCCGGGGCGCGCGTGCCCGTCGCCGCCACGCCCGGGCTCGCCTTCTGCGAGCTCCTGCACGCGCTGCCCCGCCGCGGCGCGGTGCTGGTGCCGCTCGACCCGAGCCGGGGGCCGGGCCCGCCGCTGCCCCTGGGCGAGACCTCCGGCGGGGCGCTGCTCGACGAGATCGATCCCGGGGCAGTGCACACGGTGATCCACACCTCGGGCACCACCGGCGAGCCGCGCGCGGTCGAGCTGACCTACGCAAACCACGCGGCGAGCGCCGCCGCGTCGGCCGGCGCCCTCGGCCTGGAGGCGACGACCGCTGGCTCTGCCCGCTGCCGCTGCACCACGTGGCCGGGCTCAACGTACTGATCCGCTGCGCCATCAACCGCACCACGGCGGTGCTTCACGAGCGCTTCGAGACCGAGCGGGTGAAGGCCACGCTGGAAGCGGGGGAGGTGACGCTCGCCTCGATGGTGCCCACCATGCTCCAGCGCCTGCGCGAGGCCGGCCTGACGGCAGGCGCCCGGCCTTCGGGCCATCGCGCTCGGGGGCGGGCCGATCCCCGCCGGGCTGCTGCAGTGGGCTACCGAGCAGGGCATCCCGGCCGTGCCCGTCTACGGCATGACCGAGACGTGCTCCCAGGTGGTGGCAGGGAAGCCCGGGGCGGGCGCTGCCCGGCGTGGAGCTGCGGGTGGCCGGCGACGGCGAGATCCTGGTTCGGGGGCCGATGGTCGCCCAGGGCGCCGCGGACGAGCACGGCTGGCTGCACACCGGCGACCTCGGGCGCCTCGACGAGCGCGGGCTGCTGCAGGTGGACGGCCGCAGGAAGGAGCTGATCGTGACCGGGGGAGAGAACGTGGCCCCGCTCGAGGTCGAGCAGGCGCTGCTGGCCCACCCCGCGGTGGCCGACGCGGGCGTGGCCGGGCTGCCCGACCCGGTGTGGGGCGAGGCGATCACCGCGTTCGTTGTGCTGCGCTCGCCGGTCTCGGCCGAGGAGCTGAGCGCGTGGTGTCGCGAGCGGCTCGCCGCCCACAAGGTGCCGAAATCGTTCCGGGTCCGCGACCGGCTGCCGCGCAACGCCACCGGCAAGCTGCTGCGCGACCGGCTCGATTATCTAGAGTCCGCGCCTCCATGATCTACGACAAGGACGCCGACCTCTCCCTCCTCGACGGCAAGACCGTCGCCATCCTCGGCTTCGGGTCGCAGGGCCACGCCCACGCCCTGAACCTCAAGGACTCGGGCGTCGACGTGGTGGTGGGGCTGCGCGAGGGCTCGGCGTCGGTGGCCAAGGCGGAGGCCGACGGCCTGCGCGTGGAGTCGATCGCCGACGCTGCCAGCGAGGGCGACGTGGTGATGGTGCTGCTGCCCGACGAGAAGCAGGCCGAGGTCTGGGAGGCCGAGATCCGCGACGGGATCGCCCCCGGCAACCTGCTGATGTTCGCCCACGGCTTCTCCGTCCACTTCGAGCAGATCGATCCCGGGCCGGAGGTCGACGTGGGCATGGCGGCCCCCAAGGGCCCCGGCCACCTGGTGCGGCGCCAGTTCGTGGAGGGCAACGGCGTGCCCGGGACTCGTCGCCATCCACCAGGACGCCAGCGGCAAGGCCCGCGATCTCGTCCTGGCCTACGCGCGCGGCATCGGGTGCACCCGCGCCGGAGTGATCGAGACCACCTTCAAGGACGAGACCGAGACCGACCTCTTCGGTGAGCAGGCGGTGCTCTGCGGCGGAGTGACCGAGCTGGTGCGCGCGGGCTACGAGACGCTGGTGGACGCCGGCTACGACCCGCGCCTGGCCTACTTCGAGTGCCTCCACGAGCTCAAGCTGATCGTCGACCTGATGTACGAGAAGGGCATCAGCGGCATGCGCTACTCGATCTCCAACACGGCCGAGTACGGCGACCTCACACGGGGCAAGCGCATCATCGGCGACCCCACCCGCGAGGCGATGCAGGAGATCCTGGCCGAGATCCAGTCCGGCGACTTCGCGCGCGAGTGGATCGCCGAGAACGCGGCCGGCCAGGAGAACTTCCAGCGCATGCGCGCCGAGCAGAAGGACCACCAGGTCGAGCGCGAGGGCAAGCAGCTGCGCTCGATGATGGACTGGATCGACACCGAGTTCTAGTGGGGCCGCCGGGTGAACGAGGAGCGCCGCGACTTCCTTCCTCCCGAGCCCGCCGGGCCGGAGCCCGAGCTCGGGCCGGGCCCGGCGCCCCAGGCGCCCCCGCCACCGGCCTACCCAACCCCTCCTCAGCCGCCGCCCCAGCAGGGGGGCTGGCAGCAGCCGCCGCCCCAGCAGCCCCCGCCGCCCGGCTATCCGGCCTACGGCTGGCAGCAGCGCAGCAGGCGCCGCCGCCGGGTTGGGGCTACCCGCCGCCGCCCCAGCCCGACAACGGCCCGGCGGTCACCGGGTTCGTGCTCTCGCTGGTCTCGGCCGGCCTGCTGTTCTTCTCCGGCGGCATCTCCTCCATCGTCTCCATCGGCTGCGCGATCGCCGGCATCGTCGTCTCGCGCAAGGGCAAGCCAAGGTCGACGCGCGGCGAGACCCAGAAGCACAAGGGCCTCGCCCAGGCGGGCTTCATCATCGGCATCGTCGGCCTGGTGCTGGCCGTGCTGGCCACCGTGGTCTGGGCGCTGATCATCGTGGCCGCCGCGACCGACGACGAGTTCCGCCAGGACCTCGAGGACGAGTTCGACAACCCGGACTCGGTCACTTCCCTGGTGCGCGTGGCGGCAAGCCGGCGTGCGCCTGCTCATCGGCTAGCTATTCTCGCCGGTTCGATGGCCGACCCGTTTCAGAAGCAGTATCTGATGACCGCGGGGCCCACGCCGCTGCCCCCGGCGGTGTCCCAGGCGATGGCGGAGCCGATGCTCTACCACCGTGCCCCGGCCTTCATCGAGGTCTACGCCCGGGTGCTCGGACGCCTCAAGGAGGTCTTCCAGACCGAGAACGACGTGCTCACCTTCGCCGCCTCGGGCAGCGGAGCGATGGAGTCGGCCGTGGCCAACCTGGTCCGTCCCGGCGAGCCGGCCCTGGTGGCCTCGTGCGGCAAGTTCGGCGAGCGCTGGGCGGAGCTGTGCGAGGCCTACGGCGCTCGCACCGAGCACTGGGAGACCGAGTGGGGGCGCAAGGTCGATCCCTCGGAGCTCGATCGCCGGCTGACCGAGCGCGAGGGCGTCGAGGTGGTGTTCACCACTTTCTCCGAGACCTCGACCGGCGTGATCAACGACATCCGCGCGCTGACGGCGGTGTGCCACCGCCACGGTGCGCTCATCGTCGTCGACGCCGTATCGGGCCTGGGCGCGGTGTCGCTGCCCCAGGACAGCTGGGGCGTCGACGTGGTGGTGGCCGGCTCCCAGAAGGCACTGATGGCGCCTCCCGGCCTCGGCTTCGCCAGCGCCAACGAGGCCGCCCTGCAGACGGGCGTTCGCGTCACCGGGGCGCCGCTACTACTTCGACTGGGAGCGCACGCTCAGCGGCCAGCGCAAGGACCCGCCCGACAGCCCCTTCACTCCGGCGGTCAGCACCGTGCTCGCGCTCGACGTGGCGCTCGGGATGATCGTCCGCGAAGGGTCTCGAAGACGTCTTCGCGCGCCATCGCCTGCTCGGTCGCGCCACGCGCGAGGCCGCGAGCGCGCTCGACCTGGAGCTGCTCGGCGACAACGACGAGCACTCCAACGTGGTCACCGCGATCTGCCTGCCCGACGCCGATCGACGGGGCGGCGGTGCCCAAGCTCATGCGCGACCGCTTCGGCGTGACCATCGCCGGCGGCCAGGGCCGGCTCAAGGGCAAGATCGCCCGCGTGGCCCACTGCGGATACTTCGGCGCCATGGACATCGTGGTCACGATGGCGGCGTTCGAGCTGACGCTCTGCGCGAGCTCGGGCACGAGCTCGAGCTCGGCGTGGGCGTCGCGGCGGCCCAGCGGGTCTTCGCCGAGGCGGGCATGCCGGTCGCCCAGCCGGCCTGAAGCAGTGGCCAAGGTCCTCGTCAGCGAGAGCATCGGCGACTCCGGGCTCGAGCTGCTGCGCGGCGCGGGCTTCGACGTCGAGCTGGGGACCGGCTGGGACACCGCCGAGCTCGAACGCCGCATCGGTGAGTTCGACGGGCTCCTGATCCGCTCGGCCACCCGGCTCGACCTCCGAGCTGCTGGCCAAGGCCGACAACCTCAAGGTGATCGGCCGCGCCGGGGTGGGGGTGGACAACGTCGACGTGGAGGCGGCCACCAAACGCGGTGTGGTGGTGGCCAACGCGCCCCAGTCCAACGTGATCACCGCGGCCGAGCACACGCTGGCCATGCTGCTGGCCCTGGCCCGCAAGGTGCCCCAGGCTCACGGGTCGCTCACCGCCGGGAGCTGGGAGCGCTCTCGCAATTCAGCGGCGTCGAGCTCTACGAGAAGACCCTGGGCGTGCTCGGCTTCGGCCGCATCGGGCAGCTGGTGGCCCAGCGCGCGATCAGCTTCGGGATGCGGGTCGTGGCCTTCGACGTGTACACCGCCGGCGAGCGCTTCCGCGAGCTCGGGGTCGAGCGCGCCGACACCGCCGAGGCGCTCTACGCCCAGGCCGACTTCATCACCATCCACCTGCCGGTCACGGCCGACACCGAGAACTGGCTCAACGCCGAGGCCTTCGCGCAGATGAAGGACGGCGTGCGCGTGGTCAACGTCGCGCGCGGCAAGCTGATGGTGGAGGAGGACCTGGTGGCGGCGCTCGACTCGGGCAAGGTGGCGGGTGCCGCGCTCGACGTGTTCCGCGAGGAGCCGGTGACCTCGAACCCGCTGTTCGGATACCCCAACGTGGTGGTGACCCCGCACCTCGGCGCCTCCACGGCCGAGGCCACCGACCGCGCGGGCTACCAGGCGGCCGAGCAGGTGGTGGCCGCCCTCACGGGCGGGGTGGTGACGAGCGCGGTGAACGTGCCGTCCATCCCCAGCGAGGACGTGGAGGTGCTCGGCCCCTTCCTGCCGTTGGCGCGCGACCTCGGCCGGATCGCCGTGACCCTCGCCGAGGGAACGTCGTTCGACGGGCTGGAGATCGAGTGCCTGGGGCGCATCGCCGGGCGCGACACCCGGCTGCTCACCGTGCAGGTGCTCAAGGGCGCCCTGTCGGGAAACATCGAGGAGGACGTGAACGACGTGAACGCGCCCGCCCTGGCCGAGGAACGGGGGATCCACATCTCCCAGACGAGCTCCGCCCAGGCGCGCGACTTCACGGATCTGGTGCGCGTGACGGTGGTCAGCGGCGGCTCCCGCACGCGGGTCACCGGCACCGCTCTGGGGCAACAGCACCGCCCGCACCTCCTCGAGGCATGGGGCTCGCGGTTCAACATCCAGCTCGAGCCCAACCTCGCCGTGTTCCGCTACGTCGACCAGCCCGGGATGATCGGCCGCGTGGGCAGCCTGTTCGGGGAGAGCGGGATCAACATCAGCGCCGCCGCCGTGGGCCGGCGGCCGGACGCCGACCACGTGGGCGGCGTGGCCACGATGCTGGTGACCACGGACTCCCCGGTGCCCCAGGAAGTGGTCGACCGGATCGTGGGCGGCGGCGGCTTCACCGCCGGACGCACGATCAGCCTGTAGCGAAGAAGCCGAGCGCCCGCTCGGCCACCAGCTCGGGCCGGTCCTCGGCGATGAAGTGCCCGGCCTCCTCGACGAGCTCGATGCTCATGTCGTCGGCGTACGGCTGATAGCCCTCGAGCATCCGCGGGGTGATCACGGGGTCCTCCACGCCGAACAGAATCCGGGTGGGCGTGCGCAGGCGCTGAGCGCGGTAGCGACCGCGCGCTATCGGCAGCTGCTCGCGCAGCACGAACGTGCGGTACAGCAGCGAAGACGCGCGGGCGCGCGCCGGATCGCGCCAGCGCTCGGCGAAGATCTCGATGTCGTCATCAGAGAACGCGTCGGGTGAGACCGCGCTGCCGCGCAGCGCGCGCTCCATCAGGCGGTCGGCCTGGGCGCGCATCAGCCGGGGCCCGGCGACCGGTGCCCCGATCGCGAACATGTACGCAAAGCGCCAGAGGCTCAGAAGGTTGCGTGCGTCGGTGGCCGGCCAGGGGTGCGCGGTGTTGAGAGCGAGAAAGCGCTCGAAGCGCTCGGGGGCGCGCAGACACAGCAGAAAACCCACCCAGCCCCCCCAATCGTGCCCGATCAGGCCCACCCGCCCCACTTCCAGGGCATCGAGCAGCGCGAGCACGTCCGACGCGAGCGTTTCCTTGGCGTAGCCGCCGCCCGGGGCGCCGGTCCACCCGTGGCCGCGCAGGTCGGCGGCGATCACCCGGTGGTGCTCGGCCAGACGCGGGATCACGTACCGCCAGCACCACCAGTGCTGGGGCCAGCCGTGAAGCAGCAGCAGCGGGGGCCCGTCGCCGGCCTCGGCCACGTGGACGCGCAGGCCGCCCGCGTCGAGGTAGCGGTGCTCGACCCCGGCGAGCTGCGGAGGCTCGGTCACCCCGCGAGGGCCTTGCGCAGGTCGCCGACCAGGTCCTCCGGGGCCTCGACTCCGCAGGACAGGCGCACCAGGTCGGCGGGGACCGCCGCGTCGGAGTCCTCGACCGACTGGTGGGTCATGGCCTGGGGCACCTCGATCAGCGACTCGACGCCGCCCAGCGACTCGGCCAGCGCGAAGATCGCCGTGGCGGCGGCGATCCGCGTGGCCTCCGGGTGGCGGAAGGAGACCATGCCCCCGAAGCCAGGCCAGCGCACGTCGGTCACGCCGTCGGCCCCCGACAGGAACTCGCTCACCGCGCGCCCGTTCTCGGTATGCGCCGCCACCCGCAGGTGCAGGGTGCGCAGGCCGCGGTGGACGAGAAAGCAGTCGAACGGCCCGGGCACGGCTCCCACCGCGTTCTGGACGAAGCGCACCTGGTTGTGCAGCTCGCGATCGGCCACCACCACGGCGCCGCCCACCACGTCGGAGTGACCGCCCAGATACTTGGTGGCCGAGTGGACCACGGCGTCCGCTCCCAGCTCGAGCGGGCGCTGCACCACCGGGGTGGCGAAGGTGTTGTCCACCGCCACGACCGCGCTGCCGCGGCGCGCCACGACCGCCTCCACGTCGACGACGTTGAGCAGCGGGTTGGTGGGGGTCTCGACCCAGATCAGCGTGGTCTCGGGTCGCAGCGCTCGCTCCAGCGCCTCGAGGTCGGTCTGGTCGACCATTTCGTACGCAAGGCCGAAGCGCTTCATGACCTTGTCCAGCAGGCGGTAGGTGCCGCCGTAGAGGTCGAGCGGCAGGATCACGTGGTCGCCGGCGCGGCAGTGAGCGGTGAGCAGGGCGTGCGTGGCCGCCATGCCGCTGGAAAAGCTAGACGCGAGGCCGCCCTCCAGATCGCCGAGGGCGCGTTCCAGCGCCGCGCGCGTGGGATTGGCCGAGCGCGCGTAGTCGTAGCCCTCCACGAACTGCCCGGGAGCGGGCTGCACGTAGGTGGAGGTCTGGTGGATGGGGGGGATGATCGAGCCGAACGAGGGGTCGGGCTCCAGCCCGGCGTGAACGGCCCGGGTGGCGAAGCGGGCGTCGTCGGGGAGGCGCGTCACCGGGCCAGCGAGTCGAGCAGATCGGCTCGGGTGAGGATGCCCGCCGCGCGGCCGTCCATGTTCACCAGCAGCGCCTCGCGGCGAGCCAGCAGCTCCACCGCTCCGCGCACGCCGTCGCCCGCCGCCACGGCGGGAAACGGCGCCTCCATCAGCTCGATGATCTGTACGCCGAGCAGAGCGGGATCGTCCATTGCGTGACGCAGCAGCCCCCGTTCGCTCACCGAGCCGACCACGGTGTGGGGATCGTGCGCCGAAACCACCGGCAGCTGGGAGACCCGATGCTGGTGCAGCAGGGACACGGCCTCGCGTCCCCGGGCGTCCGTCTTGACGGTCAGCAGATCCGGGATCTCGGCCTCGTCGTGCTTGCGGCGCAGGACATCGCCCACGGTGAGCTCGGTGTCGCGCTCGAGAAATCCGTACTGGCGCATCCAGGCGTCGTTGTAGATCTTCGAGAGGTAGGAGCGCCCGCCGTCGGGGAGGATCGTGACCACCATCGCCGCGGGATCGTCGATCTCCTGCGCGACCTGGTAGGCGGCGCAGAGGGCGAGGCCGCACGAGCCGCCGGCGAGAATGCCCTCCGTCTCGGCCAGCCGGCGCGTCCAGAGGAACGAGTCCTTGTCGGACACCGTGACGTAGCGGTCGACGATCGACGGGTCGTAGGTCTCGGGCCAGAAGTCCTCGCCGACGCCCTCCACGAGATAGGGCTTGACCTCGGGGTTGGAGTAGATGGACCCCACAGGGTCGGCGCCGATGATCTGCACCTCGGGATTCTGCTCGCGCAGGTAGCGCCCGGCTCCAGTGATCGTCCCCCCGGTGCCCACCCCGGCCACGAGGTGGGTGATCTGGCCGCCGGACTGGCGCCAGAGCTCCGGGCCGGTGCTTGCGTAATGGGCGGCCGGGTTGGCGGCGTTGCGGTACTGGTTGGGCTGGAAGGCGCCCGGGATCTCCTGGCTCAGGCGGTCGGCCACCCGGTAGTAGGACTCGGGGGAGTCGGGGGGGACGTCGGTGGGCGCCACCACCACCTCCGCGCCGTAGGCCCTCAGCAGGTCGATCTTCTCCTTGGACATCTTGTCGGGCATCACCGCGATCACGCGGTAGCCCCGCAGCGAGGCGGCGATGGCGAGGCCGGTGCCGGTGTTGCCGCTGGTGGGCTCCACGATCGTGCCGCCCGGCTTGAGCTTGCCGGTGCGCTCGGCGGCGTCTATCAATGCCACGGCCACGCGATCCTTGATCGAGCCGCCCGGGTTCAGCGCCTCCACCTTGGCCACCAGCCGGGGCTTCAGATCGCGCCCGAGGCGGGATAGGCGTACGAGCGGCGTCTCGCCCACCGCATCGAGGATGGACTCCTTGATGTCGACGGCGGTGTGCGCGGCGGCCTCCATCTCGCCCCACCATAGAGGTGATCCAAATCGACGCCTATTGCGTTAGAGCTTGGAGTAATGGCAAAAGGCAGGTTGCCGTCGCCGGCTGGGGTTGGCCGCGACCCAGAATTCAAGACCCTCGAACACCACCCGCTCGTCCGCGGTCGGAGTGCCGATCCGCGGGTGGGCGAATTCGAGGGACAGCTATACGCGCGCCAGCGCGCCGCCGACGCCATGGCGCAAACGCGCTACCTCGTGCTCGACCGCCGGCGCCAACGGCTGTTCTGGGTGGCCGAGTCGGATATCGACGCGCCGCCCGAGAAGAGCCGGCCCCGAGCGCTCGGGTACGTGTTGGTGCCCGTCGGCGCCAATGGTTCGACGCCGGTCGAGGTCGGCGAGCAGACGAAGGCGATACAGCGCGCCGCCGACGATCGCGGGCTCGAGCTCGTGTGCGTAATCCGCGACGTCGAGACACCGGCCGCCGGGGACCTCGCGCGGCCCGGGCTGCACCACGTGCTGGAGCAGATCGTGGCCGGTGAAGCGTCCTGCATGGTGGTGGCAGGCCTGGAGCGCCTGGGGCGCTCAGCCGCGGCGGTGGGCACGCTCGTGTCCTGGTTCGAGCGCGACGGCCGGCGCCTGGTGGCCGCTGATCTCGAGCTCGATACGCACACCAAGACGGGCAAGGTGGCGGCCCGTGCGCTGGCCGCGGCGGGTGAGCTCGAGGGCCGCAAGCTGGCGGACCGTACGCGCCGGGGGCTGGCTGCCGCGCGGGCCAAGGGCACGGGCGCCGGGCCGCCGTCGGTGGCCGACCGGCCCGAGCTGCGCGAGCGAATCGCCCTCATGCGCGCCGAGGGCATGACACTGCAGGCCATAGCCGACCGGTTGAACGCCGAGCGGGTGTCGACACTGCGCGGCGGGTCGCACTGGCGGCCGTCGAGCGTGCAGGCGGCGGCCGGCTACAAGCGCCCGGGGCGTGCCCGCCGTATCGAGCACCTGCCCGGCTCCGGTGGGTTGCGGCCCACCGGCACCTAGCCTGCCGGCGCCGCCAGTGGGGCGCGCATCCGCTGCGCCGGGGTCCAGGAAGGCTCCGGTGGGGGTGAGGGCGGGGCTCTGAGAGCTGAAAAACCGCGCCGCTGGGCCGCCCAGGACGCCCCGGCTCAGTGATTTGTCTACGCAAGCCCATGGGTGCGTAAACCGTCCTATATTGGCGGCTGGAGGTTTTCCGGGGCAAGTTGGGGCATTGATGCAGCGTTTGTAGGGATAGTCCGTGCAAACAAGGGGGTCTGATGCACGAGAGCACAGAGAGCAGGATGCCTAGAGCCGTGTTCCTGCGGCGGGGGGCGATATTGGCCGGTACCGCTGCGGGAGCAGGGTTGGTACTCGGCCAGGGGCCGGCGGAGGACGCCGTTGCCCAGAGCGCCGCGGAAAAGCGGGCGCTGAACATGGCGCTGCTCGTGGAGTACGCCGAGGCGGAGTTCTACGCCGAGGCGGTGCAGCGGGGCAAACTCGAGGGCGAGCTGAAGGCCTTCGCGGAGCAGGTGTCGGGTCAGGAGAACGCGCACGTCGAGTTCCTGACCGGGGCCCTGGGCAGCAGCGCCCAGGCCAAGCCGGAGTTCGACTTCGGCGATTCCACCGGCAGCCCGGAGGCCTTCGCCGAGCGGGCGGCAGAGCTCGAGGACCTGGCCGTGGGTGCGTACGCCGGTCAGGCCGGCAACCTCAGCAAGAAGACGCTGCGGGCGGCCGCGACGCTGATCTCGGTGGAGGCGCGCCACGCGGCCTGGATACGCAGCATCGTCGGCCGTCCACCGGCCAACGACCCAACCGACAAGCCCCGCACCGCTGATCAGGTCATGAGCGACCTCAAGCGCCTGGGACTGAAGGGATAAGGCATGGACGAGTTCTCATTTCAGAAGCTCGACGTCGACGGTGCGCTCACCGAAACGGCCGACGGCGCAGGACTGATGACGCGCGGCACCTTCGTGGGCGGCGTGCTCGGAGCCTCCGCCGTCGCGGCCATCGCGACCGACGAAGCGGCGGGCCAGGGCGGGGGCCTCGGCCGCCACGACCAGGCCATCCTCAACTACGCGCTGACTCTCGAGTACCTGCAGGCCGCCTTCTACACCGAGGCCGAGCGGCTCAAGGCGCTCAAGGGCGAGCCCCGCAAGGCCGCGCGCAAGCTGGGAAGCGTGGAACGCGCGCACGTCAAGGCCTTCCGCGACGTGCTGGGCAAGAAGGCTGTCGGCCGCCCGCGCTTCGACTTCCAGGGTGTCACCGAGAAGCCCCGAGCCTTCCTCAAGACGGCGGTCGCGTTCGAGGACCTCGCCGTGGCCGCCTACGGCGGGCAGGCGGCACGATTGCGGAACGGCTCGGCGGTCACGGCCGCGGTCTCGATCTACACGGTCGAGGCGCGTCACGCGGCCTGGATGCGCTACCTGTTCGGCCTCAATCCGGCCGCCAAGGCGTTCGACCAGCCAAGGTCGAGGGCTCAGGTCACGCGTGTGGTTCGCTCGACGAACTTCATCGCGGCGCCGCCGAAGATGCGCGGCAAGCGGTCCCCGCGCTTCACCGGATGACAGATGGCTCGGTCGTACGCCTGCCTCGGCGAACCGCAGCAGCCGTGGCCGCAGCCGGCGCCGTGGCGATCCTCGTTGCGGTGGCGCTCTGGCCGAGCGAGAGCAGCCCGCGACCGGGCCAAAGCAGCGACAGCAACCTGCCCGCGGCCGAGCAATCGGTGCTCAGGGTTCCGGAACCCGAGCCCCTGCGTGATGACCCGAACGCGGCCCTTTGGTCGGTCGTCCGCCGGCCGGTCACGGCGCGCGCTACGCCCGATGCCTCGGGCCGCGCGGTGGCCCGGCTCGACGTGACCACGCCCGAGGACACCTCGAACGCGCTTCTCGTGCTCGGGCGCGAGTCCGATGACCGCGGGAGGGTCTGGGTGAAGGCCCGGCTCGCCGTGCTCCCCAACGGAACGACGGGCTGGGTCCCGCGAAAGGCGATCGGCGGCTACCACTCGGTCACCACGCGCCTCGTGATCGACCTGAGCCGTTTCCGCGCCACGCTCATGCGCGACGGCAAACCGGTCATGCGCGCCGACATCGGCGTCGGACAAAGCCAGTGGCCCACGCCCCGCGGCAAGTTCTTCATACGCAACAAGCTCGTGCGCTACCGCAGCGAGTTCTACGGACCGCTCGCCTTCGGGACGAGCGCCCGGTCCGCCGTATTGACCGATTGGCCTGGTGGCGGGTTCATCGGAATTCACGGAACCAACCAGCCCGAGCTCCTCCCCGGGCGCGTTTCGCACGGCTGTATCCGCATGCGCAACGCCGATATCATCCGCCTCGGCCGGCTGATGCCGGTCGGCACACCCATGGAGGTCGTCTGATGCCGCGACTCACGCTGATCGCAGCGTTTCTTGCTCTCGCGCTTCTGTCCATCGCCGTCCCGACGGCCACGGCACAGCCGGGATTCGCGGCCCAGCCGGAGGAGTTGTGGGAGGAGTTCCCGCTCGACTCCGACAAGTCTCAGTCACCGAAGCCCGAGGGCGAGCAGTCGCCGCCCGCCGAGGCGCAGGAGAACGAGGAGAGCACCCCGCCGCCGGCCCCCGCCGAGACCGAACCGCCCCTCGCCCAGAGCGAGCCGGCGGCCGAGGAGTCCGGCGACGACGGCTCACCGATGGGATGGCTCGGGCTGGGCGCGCTGGCGGCGCTCGCCGTGCTCCTGACCGCCGGGCTGCTGACGTCGGTGATAAGGCGCCGGGGCAGGAAGCCTGAGCGTCCCGCCCACGCCGAGGCGAAGCCGGCCGAAGCAAACCAGGCGTCCGCCGAGACGAAGAGTGCGGTGCCCGCCGCGGCGGCGGCAGCCGCGCCTGCGAAGTCGCCCGCGCCCACCAGGCAGGACAAGCCGGCGCCCGCGAAGGCCAAGGCCAAGGCGAAGACGAAGACGAAGGCTGAGGACAAGCCCGCTCCGGTGGTGGCGGCGGAGGACAGCGCCGCGCGTGCGCGAGAGGAGAAGGCGGCGGCGGAAGCGCAGGAGGAGAGGGCAGCCGCAGCCCGAGAGCGCCAGGAGAAGGCGGCCAAGGCTCGCGCGGAGAGGACGGCAAAGGCTCGCGCGGAAAGGCTGGCGCGAGCGAAGGAACGCCAGGAGAAGGCGGCCAAGGCCCGCGCGGAAAGAGCCGCAGCGGCCAAGGACCGCGAGGAGAGGGCGGCCAGGGAACGCGAGGAGCAGGCCGCCCAGGAGCGCGAGGAAAAGGCGGCCAAGGAGCGCGAGGAAAAGGCGGCCAAGGAGCGCGAGGAGCAGGCCGCCGCGGCGAAAGCCCGGGAGGAGCAGGAGGCGGCAGCCAAGGCTGAGGAGGAAAGGGCGGCGGCGGTCAGAGCGCGCGAGGAAAGGGCGGCCAAGGAGCGCGAGGAGCGAGCCGCGGCGGCCAGGGCTCAGGAGGAAAAGCGGGCGGCAGAGGCGCGAGACGACGAGACTCATGCCAAGCTGCATGAGGAGAAGCCGGAACCGGTCCCGGCTGCGAAGCGGCCCGCGAAGGCCCGAGAGGAGAAGCCCACCAAGGTGCAGAAGAAGCGCGTTCCGGCCCAGGAGCCGAAGACCGTTCCGGCGGAGGCCGAGCAGCCCGCGCCGGCGCAGGACGAGCCCGAGCCGGTGAGCACCCCCATCGCGCCGGCGGCCGAGGACAAGACCGAGCCGGTGAGCACCCCGGTCGCGCCGCCCGTGCTGGCCGACCGTCGGGCGCCTCTGTCGTCGTCCGGCGCGGCCGAAGCCCCGAAGCTCGAGGTTCCGCCGCCTGCTCCCCGACCGCAGCAGCCGCAGCGGATGCTGGAGCTGCCCGACGACGTGATCCCGTTCCCCACACGGCCGGGACGGATCAGCCGGCGCGCCACGCCGACCGGGCCGCTGCGCGCCCTGGGCTACGTGAGCGCCGCGGACGCCGACGCTCAGGGCTCCGACCTCGAGGCCCAGACCGAGCAGATCCGCGCCGCGTGCACCCGCAACGGCTTCGAGTCGGTCGAGGTCGTGCGCGACTTCGAGTCCCTCTCGAGCTCGGACCTGGAGCGCCCGGGCCTCATCTACGCGGTCGAGCGCCTGGAGGCCGGCGAGGCGAACTGCCTCGTGGTCGCCAGCCTCGAGCGCCTCACGCGGTCGGCCTCCCATCTCGGGACCCTCATCGACCGGCTCGGAGAGAGCAACATCAGGCTCGTGGTGCTCGACATCGAGCTCGACACCGGCAATCCCGACGGCCGCCTGGCCGCCGAGGCGCTGGCCAACGTCGGCACCCTGGAGCGCAAGAGCCTCGACTCGCGTACGCGCAAGGGGTTGGAGGCGGCCCGCGAGGCGCGCCGGTCCTCGGGGCGGCCCGCGGTGGCCGACCGTCCGGCGCTCAAGGACAGGATCGCGGAGATGCGGGCCGGCGGCATGACGCTGCAGGCCATCGCCGACACGCTCAACGCCGAGGGCGTTCCGACCCTGCGCGGCGGCGCGGAATGGCGACCTTCGAGCGTGCAGGCTGCCGTCGGCTACAAGCGCCCGAAGCGCGGCGCCCGGAAGACCGGCAACGGCGCGGCCAGCTGATCGCGTAGGGCGTTTCCGCAACAGGTCGGGCGCGTACGAGCCTCCGGCGCCGATTTTGGTTGTCAGCGCAGGTTCGTGCGGGCATCCTCCAGCACATCGCCCTGCCGGCAGGGGAAGGAGGCCACGGCCTCCTACGTGCCGGCCTCTCGTCGCCGGCCGGTTAGCCACGAACCGGCCGGCGGCGGGAGTCTTTGGTGTTCAATGGGGTTCATGCGCCGCTTCCTGTCGAGTGCCTTTGTGCTGTTGGCGCTCGGCCTGCCCGCGGCGGCGCAGGCTGGAGAGGCGTCGGGCGAGCTGGTGTCATGCACGGGCAGCGACATCTGCCGTTACTTCCCCAACGACCGGCGACTCGACGTCGCCTTCAGGGCCGCGCCCGGCGAACGCAACGAGCTGCGGATGGCGCCTCATCCCAACGGAGTCCGCATCGTCGACGACGGTGCGGCCATCGTGGCCGGTGCCTTCTGCACCGCCGTCGCGTCCAACGAAGTCCTCTGCGGGCCCCCGGGCTCCGCGGGGCTGACGGCGGCGGCCTTCATGGGCGACGGCGCGGATTCGGTTCTGGCCGACCTCGGGATCGTCTTCATGGAGGGCGGGCCCGACCACGGCGTCGCGGAAGGCGCGAGCCTCTACGGAGGACCGGGCGACGACCGGCTGATCAGCGCCACTTCGGGCAACCTGCTCGCGGGCGAGGAGGGGCGCGACCGGATCACCGGCACGAGCGCCAAGGAGATCCTCTCCGGCGACGAGGGCCAGGACTTCATCGCCGCCCGCGGCGGTTCCGACTCCATCGATGCCGGCCCGGGCGCGGACTTCGTGGCGGGAGGCCCGGGGCGCGATGAGATTCGCGCCGCCGGCGGCGACGATCGCATTCACGCGGCGGACGCCGATCGCGACATCGTCGACTGCGGGCGGGGCCAGGACCGCGCGGTCGTCAGGGCCAACGACCGCGTGTCCGACTGCGAGCGGGTCATCTATCGCGAGCGCGGCTGAAGGTCGTGTACGCTTGGCCGCTCATGTCGCACCCGTCTTGCCTGCAGCTTCTCCTTCTTCTTCTCCCCCCTCGGGGGGAATAACGCGTGGCGGCCGCTAGCCGCAAGCCCGAGGAGACCAGGTAGGACGCAGAGAGAGAAGGAAGACGAACGACATGGACCGCGCCGAGAACGACCGAGTAAAGATCTTCGACACCACGCTGCGCGACGGCGAGCAGTCCCCGGGCATCGCCCTCAACAAGCAGGAGAAGCTCGAGATCGCCCATCAGCTCGCCCGGCTCGGGGTGGACGTGATCGAGGCGGGCTTCCCGATCACCTCCCCCGGTGATTTCGAAGCGGTTCAGGCGATCGCCCGTCAGGTCCACGGTCCGGTGATCTGCGGCCTGGCGCGGACCGGCAAGCAGGACATCGACGCGGCGTGGAACGCGGTCAAGGATTCAGAGCGGCCGCGAATCCACACCTTCATCGCCACCAGCGACATCCACATCGAGCGAAAGCTCCAGACCACTCGCGAGGACGTGAAGGGCCAGGCGCGCGCGGCGGTCGCCCACGCGCGCCAGTACACCGACGACGTCGAGTTCTCCCCCGAGGACGGGTCGCGCTCGGATGTCGAGTTCATGGCCGAGGTCATCCAGATCGCGATCGACGAGGGCGCGACGACGATCAACGTGCCCGACACGGTCGGCTACACCATGCCCGAGCGAGTACGCGGAGATGTGGCGCAGCCTGTACGAGCTCGTCCCCGGCCTCGCAGGGGTCACGGCCTCGGTGCACTGCCACAACGACCTCGGCCTCGCCGTGGCCAACTCGTTCGCCGGGGTGAAGGCCGGCGCGCGCCAGGTCGAGTGCGCAATCAACGGCATAGGCGAGCGGGCCGGCAACGCGTCGCTCGAGGAGTTCGTGATGCTGCTCCACACGCGCGAGTCGACCGTCGGCCTCTGGACCGCGGCCAACACCCGCGAGATCGCGCGCAGCTCGCGGCTGGTTTCGCGCCTGACCGGCTACGCGGTGCAGCCCAACAAGGCGATCGTCGGGCGCAACGCCTTCGCGCACGAGGCCGGCATCCACCAGGACGGCGTGCTCAAGGAGCGCACCACCTACGAGATCATGGATGCGACCACGATCGGCCTCGACACGAACTCGATCGTGCTGGGCAAGCACTCGGGCCGCCACGCGCTGCGCAACGCGCTCGAGGAGCTCGGCTTCCAGGTGGAGGGCGCGGCCCTCAACACCGCGTTCCGGCGCTTCAAGGAGCTGGCGGACAAGAAGAAGAAGGTCACCGCGCTCGACCTCGAGGCGATCGTGTCCGACGAGATGAAGCAGGCGCCCGCCGCCTTCGCCATCGAGTCCTTCGAGGTCGAGGCCTCGAACGTGCGCGCACCGCTTGCCACCGTGTCCGTGCGCATGCCCGACGGCTCGATCGGTTCCGGGTCCTTTACCGGCGACGGCCCGGTGGACGCGTTCTTCAGCGCGATCAACGCCGCCACCGGCCACGACGCCCGGCTCAAGGAGTACCACGTGTCGGCGGTCACCGGCGGGCGCGATGCGCTGGGTGAGGTGACCGTGCTGCTCGAGCTGCGAGGCCGGCTGTCGTCGGGCGCGGGCGTGTCCACCGACATCCTCGAGGCGTCGGGCAAGGCCTATCTGCGCGCCCTCTCGAGCGCGCTGGCCGACGACGTCGCCGGCGAGGCCGAGCGGATGCTCGAACGAGAAGCGAGGAAGACCCCGGCCCCTTGACCCACGACTTCACCTGGCGCGACGGCGACCGGCTGGTTCGCTTCGCCGAGGGAGCGCTCGGTGAGGCGCCGCAGCTGCTGGGCGAGAACGGGTTCGAGGACTATGCGCTGCTGACCACCGACCGCGCGCGCGAGAGCGTGCCGGATCTGGCGGGGCGGGCCACCATGGTGGTCGACGTGCCCCCGGGAAGGGTCGACGAGATCGCCGGGGCGCTGCTGCTGGACATGGACGGGGAGATGGACGGCCTGGTGGCCGTCGGCGGCGGGAGGGTGATCGACACGGCGAAGGCCATCACCGGGGCCATGGGCGGACGCTGTGCGGCCGTTCCCACGACGCTATCCGGCGCCGAGCTCACTCCGTTCCATCGACTTCCCGCCGGAGTCGAGGGCGCACGCATGGTGCGCCCGGCGCTGGTGGTGGCCGATCCATCGCTCATGGCCGGCGCGCCGCCCGGCCGTCTGGCCGCGAGCGCGATGAACGCGCTCGCGCACGCCATGGAGGCGCTGTACACGCCGCTGGCCAACCCCGTGACCGACATGGCCGCGCTGCGCGCGGCGGGCCTTCTGTCCGGTGGACTGAGCGCCGAGGCGCCCGCCCGGAACGACCTCGCACTGGGTGGCGTGCTCGCGGGCTACGCGAGCGGCGCCACCGGCATCGCGGTGCACCACGCCGTCTGCCAGACCATCGTCCGCACCGCCGGGTCGCCCCACGCCGAGACGAACGCGGTGATGCTGCCCCACTCAGCGCGCCTGATGGCCGAGCGGGCGGCCGGGCCGATGGGGGAGCTGGCACGGGCGCTGGGGAGCGGCGACGGCGATCCGGACGCCGTCGCCGAGCGCATCGCTCCGCTCGCCGCCCGCTGCGGGCACAGCCGCCTCTCGACCCTGGGGGTCACCGAGGCGCACGTGGCGCAGATCGCGAGCGCGGTGGCGGATCATCCGCTGCTGGCCAACACCCCGCGAGCGCCGAATCAGTCCGAATTACAGGCGCTTCTCGAGAATGCCCTCTAGTACCGTGAGCGCCGTTCGCCGCCTCATACCCACACTCATCCTGGCCGGATTGCTCGTGGTGGCGCTTTCCGGCTGCCTCCAGGGGCCGCCCATCACCGTGACCCCCGTGGTCACGGCGGTCACCCACCCCTGGGATGTCGCCTTCGCCGACGGCACCATGCTCTACACCGAGCGCGGGGGCGGGATCAGCGCCTTCGTCGACGGTGAGAAGCGGCTGCTGGCCCGGCCGGCCGATGTGGTGCGCGCGTCGGAGGCGGGCATGATGGGCCTCGCGGTGGACCCGGAGTTCACGGCCAACCGCTTCATCTACACGTGCCACGCCTCGACGCTCGGCGGGCCGGACAACGATGTGCGCGTGACCCGCTGGCGCGTGAACGAGGCCCTCACCGCACTCACCGACAGGACGGACATCGTCACCGGCATTCCGGTGAACACCGACGGCCAGCTGGGCCGCCACTCCGGGTGCCGGCCCCGCTTCGGGCCCGACGGCTATCTGTGGGTGGGCACCGGCGACGCGGCGGTTGGGAGCGTGCCCCAGGATCCGCTCTCGCTGGGAGGCAAGGTGCTGCGCGTCACGCGCGACGGCGCCGGGGCGCCCCGCAACCCCGGCGGCACGCTCGATCCGCGCATCTGGTCCTACGGTCATCGCAACGTGCAGGGCCTGGCCTTCCGGCCGGCGGACGGGCTCGGGATATCGGTCGAGCACGGCCCGGGCACCGACGACGAGCTCAACCTGCTGACCGAGGGCAACTTCGGCTGGGACCCGGCGGGCGCGGGCGGCTCGTACGACGAGTCGGGGGCGATGACCGATCTGGACAAGTTCCCGGACGCGGTCCGGGCCGTCTGGAGCTCCGGCTCGCCGACCCAGGCGCCGTCGGGAGCCACGTTCGTGTCCGGGGCGGCCTGGGGCGACTGGAACGGGACCGTGGCGATTGCCGCCCTGCGAGGACAGAGGCTCATCATCGCCGGCCTCAACAGTTCGAACGGGCTGGCCAACGTCGGCGTCACGCTCGAGGACCATGGGCGGCTGCGCAGCGTTGTGCAGGGCCCTGACGGAAATCTCTACGTGACCACCGACAACGGCGGCGGCGCGGACGAGATCCTGCGGCTCTCGCCCGGTTAGCGCGTAACGCCGCCACGCGGCCCGGCGATCGCGGATAGGCTCTCGCCATGGCGGACGGTCCACTGGAGGGCCGCGTGGCGGTCATCACCGGTGCCTCGTCGGGAATCGGCGAGGCCACGGCCCTGGCGCTCTCACACGCCGGCGCCGCGGTGGCGCTCGGCGCCCGCCGCCGCGACCGGCTCGAGGCTCTGGCCGCGAGGCTCGACGGGCCGGCGTCGGTGCACGAGGTGGATCTCACCGACGAGGGCGCGGCGCGCGGCTTCGTGGAGGCGGCGGAGGCCGAGCACGGCGGGCTGCACATCTTGGTCAACAACGCCGGGCTGATGCTGCTCGGCCCCGTGTCGGGGGCCGACGTCTCGGACTGGCGGCAGATGCTCGACATCAACCTTTGGGCCCTGCTGGTATGCACACACGCCGCGCTTCCGCTGATCGAGCGCAGCGGGGGAGGGGACATCGTCAACGTGTCCTCGGTCGCCGGGCTTCGGGCCAACGCCGGTGCGGCGGTCTACAACATGACCAAGTTCGGCGTTCACGGCTTCTCGGAGGCGCTGCGCCAAGAGGCCCTCCACTCCGGCATCCGGGTGACCACGGTGGCCCCCGGGTTCGTGGAGACCGAGCTCCAGGGCCACAACCGCAGTCCGGTGGTCCGGCGGGCGATGGAGAACGCACGCGAGAAGATCGGCGAGGTGCTGAAGGCCGAGGACATCGCGGACGGAGTTCTGTACGCGGTGACGCGACCGCCACACATGTGTGTGAACGAGGTCGTCGTGCGACCCACCGCGCAGGTCACCTAGCTGCATACAAACGTACGTGATAACGTACGCCGCGTGCACCATCTCAACGGTCAGTTCGGGGTTCGCGTGCGCAGTCTGCGCGACGCCATGGACCTCTCACTGCGCGATCTCGCGGAGCGCAGCGGGGTCTCGGCCCCGATGCTCTCGCAGGTCGAGCGGGGGGACACCAGCCCGACCCTGGCGGTGGCGGACAAGATCGCCGGCGGACTCGAGCTGACGCTGTCCCAGCTCCTGCGCCTCGACGAAGGAGAGGGTGTGAGCGTGGTGCGTGAGGCCGAGCGCCGCCGGGGCGGGGGCAGTCGTCATCGCTACGAGGTCCTGACCCCTCCGCTGCCCGGGCTGCGCGCGGAGGTCTCCCTGCACACGCTGGCGCCGCGGGCGTCGACGGGAGGGCCGGACGACTCGCCTCGCCACGAGCCCGGCAGCCGCGAGACGGCCGTGCTCGAACAGGGCGCGCTGCGCTTCGTCTGCGGCGGCGCGGTCCACGACCTGGCCGAGGGCGACAGCGTGACCTTCGACTCCGACCTACCCCACCATTTCGAGAACCCCGGCGCCGGCGAGGCGCGCTTCTACGCGATCGTCGCCGCCGGCCTGCGAAGGAGCTGACCGAAAGTGCCGACGAGTCTGTTTGACAAGATCTGGGACGCCCACGAGGTGGCCGAGAGCCTGCTCTACATCGACCTGCACCTGGTGCACGAGGTCACCTCGCCGCAGGCGTTCGAGTCGCTGCGCCTGGCCGGTCGCCCGGTGCGCCGCACCGACCGCACGCTGGCCACCGCCGACCACAACGTGCCCACCGACGGCTCCACCCGTGCGGCGCAGATACGCGACCAGCTCTCGCGCGTGCAGGTGGAGACGCTGGAGCGAAACTGCGCCGAGTTCGGCGTGCCGATCTACTCGATCGGCTCGTCGCGGCAGGGCATCGTGCACGTGATCGGCCCCGAGCTGGGCGTCACCCAGCCGGGCATGACCATCGTATGTGGCGACTCGCACACCTCCACCCACGGCGCCTTCGGTGCGCTGGCCTTCGGCATGGGGACCAGCGAGGTGGAGCACGTGCTCGCCACCCAGACGCTGCAGCAGCGCAAGCCGTTCTCGATGCTGATCCGGTACGAGGGCGAGCTCGGCGGCGGGGTGACGGCCAAGGACCTGATCCTGGGCACGATCGGGCGCATCGGCGTGGCGGGCGGAGTGGGCCACGTGATCGAGTACGCCGGCCCGGCCATCGAGGGGCTCTCGATGGAGGGGCGCATGACCGTCTGCAACATGACCATCGAAGCGGGCGGGCGCGCCGGAATGATCGCCCCGGACGACACCACCTTCGAGTGGGTCGAGGGTCGCGAGGCGGCACCCGATCCGCTGCCGTTGGAGGCCTGGCGCGAGCTGCGGACCGACGAGGGCGCCTCGTTCGACAAGGAGGTGGTGATCGATGCATCCGAGCTCTCCCCACAGGTCACCTGGGGAACCAATCCGGCGATGGTCACCGACGTGACCCGCGCCGTGCCCGAGCCGCGTGACGAGGGCGAGCAGCGCGCGCTCGAGTACATGGCCCTGGAGGCCGGCACCCCGATGGCGGAGATCGCCCTCGATCGTGTGTTCATCGGGTCGTGCACCAACTCGCGCATCGGCGACCTGCGCGAGGCGGCCGAGATCGTGCGCGGGCGCCGAGTCGCCGCGTCGGTCGACGCCATGGTGGTGCCCGGGTCGGCCCAGGTCAAGGAGCAGGCCGAGAGCGAGGGCCTCGACGAGGTGTTTCGCGCCGCGGGCTTCGACTGGCGCTCGGCCGGCTGCTCGATGTGCCTGGGCATGAACCCGGACATCGCGGCACCGGGGGAGCGGGTGGCCTCGACCTCCAACCGCAACTTCGAGGGGCGGCAGGGCCGGGGCGCCCGCTCGCACCTGGTGAGCCCCAAGATGGCGGCCGCGGCGGCCATCGAGGGGCATTTCGTCGACATAAGGGAGTGGGTCTAGTGGAGCCGGTACGCGTGATCGAAGGAACCGTGTCGGTGCTCGACCGCCACGACGTGGACACCGATCAGATCATCCCCAAGCAGTTCCTCAAGCGGGTGGAGCGCACCGGCTTCGGGGAGTTCCTGTTCCACGACTGGTCGAAGGAGCCGGGCTGGGACCTGCCGTCGAACCCGATCCTGGCCGCGGGCCGCAACTTCGGCTGCGGCTCGTCGCGCGAGCACGCCCCCTGGGCGCTCGAGGACTATGGCTTCCGGGCGGTGGTGGCGCCGAGCTTCGCCGACATCTTCTACTCCAACTGCACCAAGATCGGCCTGCTGCCGGTGGTGCTCCCCGAGAAGGAGGTGAAGGCCATGATGGAGGCGCGCCACGCGCGCATCGACCTCGAGGAGCAGGAGGTGTCCTTTGCCGGGCGCCAGGTCGCGTTCGACATCGACCCGGAGATCGCCCGCCGCCTGCTGGAGGGCCTCGACGACATCGGCGTCACCCTGCAGCAGCAGCACGCGATCGACGACTACGAGGCCAAGCGAGAGCGATCCGGGCCGGTCACCACGGCGCTGGCATGAACCGCGACTGGGACGCGGCCACCTACGACCGCGTGTCCACGCCGCACGTCGAGTGGGCCAACGTCCTGCTCGACCGCCTCGAGTTGAACGGTCACGAGACCGTGCTCGACGCCGGCTGCGGCTCGGGCAAGGTCACGCTGATGTTGCTCGAGCGCCTGCCGCACGGCCGGGTGATCGCAGTGGACCAGGCCCCGTCGATGGTCGAACACGCGCGCGAGTCGCTGAACGGCGAGCGGGCGGCGGCCGCGAGCCCAGGATCTCCCGGTCAGGCCCGTGTTCTGCAGGCCGACCTGACCGAACTCGAGCTCGACGAGCAGGTGGACGCCGTCTTCTCCAGCGCGGTTTTCCACTGGATCGCCGATCACGATCGGCTGTTCGCGTGCATGTTCGCGACCCTGCGCCCCGGCGGCCGCGTGGTCGCACAGTGCGGGGGAGAGGGCAACGTCGAGCGCTTCCACGAGGCCGCGCGCGCGGTCGGAGCCATGGAGCCCTACGCCGAGTTCCTGGGCGGCTGGGCGGGGCCCTGGAACTTCGCCGGCCCGGTTGAGACCGCCGCGCGCCTCGAGCGCGCCGGCTTCGCGGCCGTGGAGACCTGGCTGGAGGACTATCCCGTCTCCACCGAGGACCCGGAGGACTACCTGCGCACCGTCTGCCTCGGCTACCACCTGGAACAGCTGCCCGAGGACCTTCGCGACGGCTACGTGCGCGCGGTGCTCGAGCGCTCGGGCGACGAGCTCGACTACGTGCGCCTGAACATCACCGCGCGCCGCCCGTCAGGGTGAGGTCACGGCCCAGGTGCCGTACGAGTACACCGTTGCGCTGCCGAAGTTGTCGGCGGCCTGGATGACCGCGCCCTCACGTCCCGCGCCGATGGTCTGCGCGCCCGGGTCGACGAACGTGACCGTCCCGCGGTTCACGCCCACCGTCTCGTAGACGCAGAGATGTCCGGCCTGAGCCTCGGGGTTGGCGGCCGACCCCTGACACTGCGACGGGGGCGGCAGGGCGGGATCGACGAAGTGAGGCACGGGAGCGCTCGCCAGCAGAAAGCCGAACGAGAGGGCCGTGGCGTGGAACGCGTCGCTGGCCGGCCCCCTGAAGGAGTAGGCCCCTCGGATCGTCTTGCCGGGGGGCAGGCTTGCGTCGGGGAACGGCCCGGCGGGACCGGTGACGCCCTGGGGTCCCTGCGGACCGGCCACGCCCTGTGGTCCGGCCACACCCTGCGGTCCCTCGGTGCCGCGCAGCTTCTCCCGCGCGGACTCCTTGAGGTCGCTCGCGGCGAGCGATTCCTTCTTGACCTCCGCCGAAGTGACGCTGTCGTCCTTGAGATGCTTGTTGGCGACGGAGTTCTTCGACAGGGAAACGGCCGCGTACGAGCTGCCGCCCAGGGCAACGAACAGCGCCACGAGCGCGACGAGCATCGCCGGAGACGGCTTCTTGAAAGGCACGCCCGGGTGATCGGCATCCTGCGCGAGTGCTTTAGAAGGGTCCTATGCGAGAGTTCCGCGCCGTGAGCAGCCGCATCGTCACCCTGCCCGGCGACGGAATCGGTCCGGAGATCACGGACGCGGCGCGGGCCGTGCTGGCCGAGCTGGGCGACTTCGAGCTCGAGGATCAGCTGATGGGCGGCGCGTCGATCGACGCTCACGGCACGGCGCTCACCGACGAGGTTCTCGACGCCTGCCGGGGCTCCGATGCCGTCCTGCTGGCCGCGGTGGGCGGGCCCAAGTGGGACACCACCGATCCGGCCAAGCCCCGCCCCGAGCAGGGGCTGCTGGGCCTGCGCAAGGGCCTCGGACTGTTCGCCAACCTGCGTCCCGTTCGCCCCAGCCCCGCGCTGCTCGACGCCAGCCCGCTCCGGCGCGAGCGCATCGAGGGCACCGACCTGATCGTGGTGCGCGAGCTGACCGGGGGGATCTACTTCGGCGACAGCGGCCTCGATGGCGATACCGCGCACGACACGTGCGTCTACTCCGTCGGCGAGATCGAGCGCATCGCGCGCGTGGGCTTCGGACTCGCGCGCCGCAGGGTGACGAGCGTCGACAAGGCCAACGTCCTCGAGACCTCGCGGCTGTGGCGCAAGACCGTCGACCGGCTGGCGCAGGAGGAGGACACGCCGCTCGACCACATGCTGGTCGACAACGCCGCCATGCAGCTCGTCTCGCGCCCGGCGGAGTTCGACGTGATCCTCACCGAGAACCTGTTCGGCGACATCCTCAGCGACGAGGCCGCCATGCTCACCGGCTCCATCGGAATGCTTCCGAGCGCCTCGCTCGGGGACGGGTCGGGACCGGGCCTGTTCGAGCCGGTGCACGGTTCGGCTCCCGACATCGCCGGCACCGGGGCCGCCAACCCGCTGGCCATGTTCGGCTCGGTGGCCCTGATGCTGCGCCACGGATTGGCTATGGAGAACGAGGCCTCTGCCCTAGAATCGGCCGTCGATCGCTCGCTTGGGGATGGCCTTCGCACTGCGGACCTTGGCGGCGATGCCACCACAGAGGCTGCCACCCGGGCGGTCCTCGCCAATCTCTAGGAGCAGTACGTGAACACCGCTGACCTCATCTGGCTGAACGGAGAGTTCGTCGCCTGGGAGGACGCAAAGGTGCACGTACTCACGCACGCCCTCCATTACGGCACCGGCGTGTTCGAGGGCATCCGGGCCTACGAGACCGACCGCGGCACCGCCATCTTCCGCCACCAGGACCATCTCGACCGGCTCGAGAACTCGTGCAAGCTCTACTACATGGACCTGCCCTTCGCCAAGGAGCAGCTCCGCGAGGTCACCCACGAGCTGATCGCCCGCAACGGCTTCAAGAGCTGCTACATCCGGCCGCTCGTGTGGCGCGGCTACGGGCCCATGGGCCTGAACCCACTCGACAACCCGGTGGAGGCCATGGTGGCCGTGTGGGAGTGGGGCGCCTACCTGGGCGAGGAGGGCAAGCGCGACGGCGTGCGCGGGCGCGTGTCGTCCTGGCGGCGCATCTCGTCCGATTCGCTGATCCCCCAGTCGAAGGCCTCGGGGCAGTACCTCAACTCGGTCCTGGCCAAGATCGAGTCCGTCAAGGACGGCTACGAGGAGGCCATCCTGCTCGACGACAAGGGCAACGTCTGCGAGGGCACCGGTGAGAACGTGTTCGTGGTGAAGGACGGCAGCATCGTCACTCCGCCCCAGACCGCCTCGATCCTCGACGGCATCAACCGCAAGTCATGCATGCAGATCGCGCGTGACCTGGGCTACGAGCTGCTCGAGCGCGACGTGGCGCGCGCCGAGCTGGCGCTGGCCGACGAGGTGTTCCTCACGGGCACGGCGGCCGAGCTGACGCCCCTGCGCGAGATCGACGCCATCCCGATCGGCGACGGCACGCCGGGTCCGATCACGCGGGAGGTCCAGCAGGTCTTCGACGACGCCCTGCACGGCCGCGCGGCGCAGTACGCCGATTGGCTGGACCTGGTGCCTGAGCCGGCACGCCCGTGAGCCTCACCGTCTATGACACGACCCTGCGCGACGGCATGCAGGGCGAGGGGATGTCGCTGTCGGCCGACGAGAAGGTGCGCGTGGCCCACGCGCTCGACTCGCTCGGGATCCACCTGATCGAGGCGGGATTCCCTTCGTCGAACCCCAAGGAGGAGGTCCTCTTCGAGCTCCTCGCCGGCGAGTCGTTCGCAACGTCGGAGGTGGCCGCCTTCGGAATGACCCGGCGGCGCGGCTCCGCCGCCGAGGACGACCCCGCTCTGCGCCTGCTGGCCGAATGCTTCGCCCCGGTGTGCACGCTGGTGGGCAAGACGTGGTCGCTGCACCTCGAGAAGGTCACGAAGGTGGACCCGGAGGAGAACCTGCGGATGATCGCCGACTCGGTGGCGTTCCTCGTGGGGGAGGGCAAGCGCGTGATCTACGACGCCGAGCACTTCTTCGACGGCTACCGCGCCGACCCCGCCTATGCGCTGCGCTGCCTGCGCGCCGCGGCGGAGGCGGGCGCGGAGAACGTGACCCTGTGCGACACCAACGGCTCCTCCCTGCCCGCGCAGATCGCCGAGACCACCGCCCGCGTGGTGGCCGAGCTCGACGCGGACGTGGGCATTCACACCCACGACGACGCGGGCTGCGGCGTGGCCAACACCCTGGTGGCGGTGGAGGCGGGCGCGAGCCTCGTCCAGGGCACGATGAACGGCTACGGAGAGCGCTGCGGCAACGCCGACCTCATCACGATCGTGCCCACCCTCGAGCTGAAGATGGGTCACGAGGTGATCGGGCCCGAGCGCCTGCAGCGGCTGACGGAGGTCTCGCACCTCGTCGACGAGCTGTGCAACGTCGCGCCCAACGCCAACCAGCCCTACGTGGGCGCCAACGCGTTCGCGCATAAGGGCGGCATGCACGTGGCCGCGGTCAACCGTGACGCCCGCACCTTCGAGCACATCGATCCCGCCGACGTGGGCGCCGACCGCCGCGTACTGGTGTCGGAGCTCTCGGGCCGAGGAACCGTCCAGGCGCGGACCGGGGTGGACGGCGAGACCGCCGCCCGCGTGGTCGAGCGTGTGAAGGAGCTCGAGAACCAGGGCTACCAGTTCGAGGCGGCCGACGGATCCTTCGATCTGCTGATCCGCAAGGAGACGGGGGAGTACGAGCCGCTGTTTCGCCTGGAGTCGTGGCGCGCGATCGTGGAGAAGCGCGCGGACGGCCGGGTGGAGACCGA
Source organism: uncultured Thermoleophilaceae bacterium (assembly GCA_963728155.1). Classification (GTDB taxonomy): domain Bacteria; phylum Actinomycetota; class Thermoleophilia; order Solirubrobacterales; family Thermoleophilaceae; genus JACVRW01. The sequence continues at coordinate 40,653 of CAVSJF010000006.1, forward strand.
GGCCACGATCAAGATCTGGGTCGACGGTGAGCGCTACGTGCGCACGGCGGAGGGAAACGGCCCCGTGCATGCGCTCGATAAGGCTCTGCGCGACGCCATCGGCGAGCGCTACCCGCACCTGCGGGAGATCGAGCTGGTCAACTTCAAGGTGCGCATCCTCGACGAGACCAAGGGCACGGGCGCCATCACGCGGGTGCTGCTCGACGCGAGCAACGGATCGGACACGTGGGGCGCCATCGGCGTGTCGGAGAACATCATCGAGTCGAGCTGGGATGCCCTCGTCGACTCGCTCGAGGCGGGGATGCTGCCCGGCCGCCGGCCCGGCTCCCGGGCGGCCGCTACCACGCCGTGATCCCGCTGGCGCGGCCGATGGTCGGCGAGCGCGAGGAGCAGCTGGTGCTCGACACGCTGCGGTCTCGGCGGCTCTCGCTCGGTCCGCGGCTGCCCGAGTTCGAGAGCGCGTTCTCGGCGCGGCTCGGTCGCCCAGCGTCGGCGGTGTCAAGCGGCACGGCGGGCCTGCACCTGGCGATACGGGCCGCCGGTGTCGAGGCGGGCGACGAGGTGATCACCACTCCGTTCAGCTTCGTGGCATCGGCCAACTGCCTGCTCTACGAGAACGCAAGACCGGTGTTCTGCGATATCGACCCGCGCTCGCTGAACGTCGATCCGGCCGCGGCCGAGGCGGCCGTGTCCGACCGCACCACGGGGCTGCTGCCCGTGCACATCTTCGGGTACCCGGCCGACATGCCGGCCTTCGAGCGCATCGCCTCCGAACGCGGGCTGTGGATCGTGGAGGACACCTGTGAGGCCCTGGGCGCCGCCCACGCCGACGGCACGCAGGTGGGCGCCCGCGGCAACCTGGCGGTGTTCGGCTTCTACCCCAACAAACAGCTGACCACGGGGGAGGGGGGCGCCGTGGTGTGTCCCGACGACGCCGTCAAGGAGCACATCGACTCCGAGCGAAACCAGGGCCGCGCGCCCGACATGGGATGGCTCGACCACGACCGCCTGGGCTTCAACTACCGCCTCGACGACGTGTCCTGCGCGCTGGGGGTCGCTCAGCTCGAGCGGCTCGACGACATGCTCGCCGCCCGGGCCCACGTGGCCGCCCTCTACACCGAGGCTCTGAGCGGGGTGGAGGACCTCGCGGCTCCCCTGCCCCGACGAGGGCGGCGACCGGCGCTCCTGGTTCGTGTACGTGATCCAGCTCCCCGCCGGAGTGGACCGCGACCAGGCCGTGCTGGCGATGAGAGAGCGCGGCGTGGACACCAAGCCCTACCTGCCGGCGATTCATCTGATGAGCTTCTACCGCCGCCGCTTCGGCCACCGCGAGGGCCAGTTCCCGATCTGCGAGGACGTGGCGAGCCGCTCGATGGCACTCCCCTTCTTCCCCGAGTTGAGCGAGGGCGAGGTGGAGCAGGTGGTGCACGCGCTGCAGGAAGTGATCGCCGGGGCGCTGGTTGCACCTGATCGCTGAGCGGCTCAGCGCTCAACTCCTGGCCGGGCCGCCCGCCCACGATCCGGTCGAGGTCACCCGGCGCCTTCTCGCCGTGCAGGGCCAGGATCCGCGCGGGGCCCGGCTGGCCATCCGCGCGCGTAGCAAAGGGCTTTCCGCGGCCGACGTCGACCGCGCCCTGAGCGAGGAGCGCTCGCTGCTGATCACGTGGCTCAACCGCGGCACGCTGCACCTGGTGGCCAGCGAGGACTATCCGTGGCTGCAGGCTCTCACCACGCCGCCGCAGTTCACCGCCACCGCGCGCCGGCTGGCCCAGGAAGGCGTGGACCCGGACGACGCCGACCGCGGCGTGGAGGCGATGGTGAGCGCCCTGGGCGAGAACGGTCCGCTCACTCGCGACCAGCTGGCCGAGGTGATTGCGGCGGCCGGGGTGCGCACCGAGGGCCAGGCGCTGATCCTCGTGCTCGCGCTCGCGTGCCTGCGTGGCCTGGCGGTGCGCGGACCGGTTATCGACGGGGCCCACGCCTACGCCCTCGTGAGCGAGTGGCTGGGCGACCCGCCCGCGGTCGACCGCGACGTCGCCCTGGCCGAGCTGGCCCGGCGCTACCTCGCCGGCCACGGCCCCGCCGGCGACCGCGACCTGGCTCGCTGGGCCGGGCTGCCCCTCCGCGATGCCCGCGCGGGCCTGGCAGCCATCGCCGTTGAGCTCGCCGAGCGCGACGACGGCCTCCTCGATCTGAAGCGCCGCGCCGCGGCGACAGAGGTGCCGCCCCCGAAGCTGCTGGGCGCCTTCGACCCCGTGCTCTTGGGCTGGAGCTCTCGCGAGCCGCTGCTGGGAAAGAACGACCGGCGCGTGGTGGCCGGCGGCATCTTCCGCGCGTTCGCCCTGGTGGACGGTGGTGCCGCGGCCACCTGGCGCATGCCCTCGGGCCGGGTGGCCATCGAGCCGTTCGAGAGGCTCTCGCGCACGCAGCGGGCGGCCCTCGACGCCGAAGCCGCCGACGTCGAGCGCTTCCTCGGCGCGTGAATCTGATCTAGGGTCCCAGGATGAGCGCCCGGCGTTCATGTCTATCGGTACCGGGGTCGTCCGAGAAGATGCTCGCCAAGGCGGCCGGTCTTCCCGCGGACGAGATCGTGATCGACCTCGAGGACTCGGTGGCCGTGGGCGCGAAAGCGGAGGCGCGGGCGCTCACCTGCCGCATGCTCGCCGAGGGCAAGCTGGCGCAGCGCAGCGTGGCCGTGCGCGTGAACGCCCTCGACAGCCCGTGGTGGAGGGACGACTTGAACGCTCTCATCGAGCACGCCGGCCCGGCGATCGGCTCGCTGGTCGTGCCCAAGGTGGAGCGCCCCGACGACGTCGTCTCGGTCGCCGAGATGCTCGAGGAGGGCGGGGCGACCGCGAAGATCCAGGCCCTGATCGAGACGGCGGCGGGCCTGTTGCGACTCGGCGAGATCGCCGCCGCGTCGCCGCGGCTCGATGCCCTCATCCTGGGCTACGCCGACCTCGCTGCCTCGCTCGGACGGGTCGATCCCGAGGAGGACCCCGAACGTTGGCTCTACGCCCAGGACGCCGTGCTGGTGGCCGCGCGCGCCACCGGGCTCCAGGCCATCGACGGTCCCTACCTCGCCATCGCCGACGAGGAGGGCCTGCGCCGGTGGGCCGAGCACGCCAAGGGGCTGGGGTACGACGGCAAGTGGGCCATCCATCCCGCGCAACTGGGGACGATCAACCAGGCCTTCACCCCGGGCGACCGGGAGCTCGAGCGGGCACGGAGCGTCCTGGCGGCGCTGGATCGGGCCGAGTCCGAAGGGGCTCGCGGCGCGGTGGCGCTCGACGGAGAGATGATCGACGAGGCCAGCCGCAAGGCCGCGGAGCGCGTGGTGGCGAGGGCGGGCGGATGAGCGCCTCGCCGCAGACGAGCATCCAGGTGGGCGGGCCGTGGTTCGAGGACTTCGAGCGCGGGCAGGTGTTCGACGACGCGCCGGGCCTCACCCTTACCGACGGCCACGCGGCACTCCACCAGGCCGTCGCCGGCGACCGCCTGCGGCTGGCCCTGGACGGTCCGCTGTGCCGGGCGGTCACGGGCGGCGAGCGTGTGCTGGCCCACCCGAATCTCGTGTGCGACGTGGCCATCGGCCAATCCACGGGCCCGACCCAGCGGGTTCGCGGCAACCTCTTCTACCGCGGCCTGGTGCTGGCGCGGCCGGTATTCATCGGGGACACGCTGCGCACACGCACCGAGGTGGTCGGGCTCAAACAGAACCGGCGACGGGAGGGCACGCCGCCGTCGGGTCTCGTGGCCCTGAGGATCCGAACGGTCAACCAGAACGACGAGGAGGTGCTCGATTTCTGGCGTTGTCCGATGATCCCGCTGCGCGATGCGGACGCCGACACCGGGCACAGCGACTCCTTCGACGACCTTCCCGAGACGCTCGAGGTCGCGGCGCTGGAGGCGGCATCGCCGGGCGACTGGCGGCTCGACCTCCTTCGGGAGAGCGCCCCGGCGCCTCATCACGTCGACCTGGAGGAGGGAGCTGTGTTCTTGATCGAGGGTGGTGAGACGGTGAGCGCCGCGCCCGAGCTCGCCCGGCTGACGCTCAACGTGGCCATGGCCCACACCGACGCCACCAGCAGTGGCCGGGGCCGCCGCCTGGTGTACGGAGGCCACACCATCTCGGTGGCCGCGGCCCACGCCACGCGCGCCATTCCCGCGATAGCGACGATCCTGGCCTGGGAGGGCTGTGACCATCTCGGCCCGGTGTTCGAGGGCGACGTGCTGCGCACCGAGCTGCAGGTGACCGGCACGACCGCACCGGAGCGCGGCAACCGCGCCCAGCTGCGCGCGCTCGTGAGTGCTGTCCGCGGTGAGGACCCGCCCGAATCCGTGCTCGACTGGCGCTTCGTCGCCCTGGTGGCCTGATGACTCATCCCGCGGGAATCCTGGACGGCATGCGCATCGTCGAAGGGTCGGCCTTCGTCGCCGCGCCGCTGGGCGGCATGGCCATGGCGCAACTCGGGGCCGACGTGATCCGCTTCGACCCGATCGGCGGCGGCCTCGACCGCACCCGCTGGCCGGTGACTGCGGACGGCCAGAGCCTCTTCTGGGCGGGCCTCAACAAGGGCAAGCGCTCGGTCCAGGTCGACATCCGCTCCGACGAGGGCCGCGAGCTGGTGGAGGCGCTGATCACCGCCCCGGGGCCGGAGGCCGGGCTGTTCCTCACCAACTTCCCCGCCCGCGGCTTCCTCGACTACGAGCGGCTCCGCGAGCGGCGAGCCGATCTCATCATGGTCAACATCGTGGGCAACGCCGACGGCTCGTCGGCGGTCGACTACACGGTCAACCCGGCCACCGGCTTCCCCTGGGCCACGGGGCCGCGCAACCTGTCCGTACCGTTCAACCACCTGCTTCCCGCGTGGGACGCGATCACGGGAATGCTCGCCACCACCAGCCTGCTCGCGGCCGAGCGCTGCCGCTCGCGCACCGGTGAAGGCCAGCGAGTGCAGGTTGCGCTCTCCGACGTCGCTTTCTGGATGGTCGGCAACCTGGGCAAGATCGCCGAGGTGAAGATCAACCGCCACGAGCGGGTCAAGGACGGCAACTACCTCTACGGGGCGTTCGGCCGGGACTTCCTCACCCGGGATGGCCGCCGCGTGATGATTGTGGCGCTCACCCTGCGCCAGTGGCGCAACCTGGTGAAGGCCACTGGCCTCGGCGAGGCCTTCGACACGATCGCGAAGCTGATGGACGTGGACCTCGACGAGGAGAGCGGGCGCTTCGCCGCCCGCGAGGTGATCGGGGCCACGCTCAAGCCGTGGGTGCTGACCCGCACGCTCGAGGAGGTGCGTGAGACCTTCGACGGTCACGACGTGTCGTGGGGCCCCTACCAGACCTTCACCCAGCTGGTGGAGGAGGACCCTCGCCTGTCGACCCAGGGCCCGATGTTCCAGGAGGTCGAGCAGCCCGGCATCGGCACATACGCCATGCCGGCTTCGCCGCTCGACTTCTCGAACGCCGAGCGCCTCCCGCCCATGCGCGCGCCGATGCTGGGCGAGCACACCGAGGAGGTCCTGGCCGGTGTGCTGGGGCTCAGCGACGCGGAGATCGGGCGCCTGAACGACCGCGGCGTGGTGGCCGGCGCAACGCCGGCCGCGGTCTAGGCCAGCGGCTTGACCATCGCCACGAACCCGGGCAGGCCGCGGGCCGGCGGCTGATAGGCCAGCTCGTCGAAGCCCTCTGTCCCGTAGAGGGCGCGCGCGGGGGCGTTGTCGATCGTGGTGTCGAGCGCGATGGCCGGTAGGCGGCGCTTGCGCGCCTCGCGCTCGGCCTCGGCCAGCAGGGCGCGGGCCGCTCCGCGGCGGCGAAAGCCCGGGCTGGTGGCCAGAGCGTCGATGTAGAACGCGCTCGCCGGCGGGCTCGGGGCCGCCCGCCCGCCGGCCCAGTACAGGTAGAGCGCCGTGGGCCAGCGCCACGGGGGCGACCCGCGGAGGGCCAGGCGCAGGAAGGCTCGCGAGCGGTCGCCCGCCTCATCCACCGAGAAGGCGGCCATCACCGCGGCCGGCTGACCATCGATCTCCGCCAGCCAGACCGTTTCCGCACTCGACGCGTTGCCGGGCTCGGCCAGCGAACGCTCCAGCACACGCAGGGCACGCTCGCGCCCGCCGGAGAAGCGGTCGTACATGTCGGCGGCGCTCAGGTGAAGCAGCTGGGCGGCCACGGGAAAGTCATCGGGCCGTGCTTTGCGAACGCGGGTCAAGCTGCCCGCAATCTAGACTGCCGGGCCCGCATGGGCCGTTTCGCCGATCCCCAGGACCCGCTGTTCCGCGCGCTCAACTCGTCGATCGCCTTCGACTATCGCCTGGCGCCCTACGACATCGAGCAGTCGCTCGCGCACGCGCGCATGCTCGCCCGCAGCGACATCATCGGCCAGGCCGACCTCGAGCAGATCGAGAAGGGCCTCGCGGTGGTCCGCGCGGAGATCGAAGCCGACACGTTCGTCGTCCACGAGGAGGACGAGGACATCCACATGGCGATCGAGCGGCGGCTGACCGAAGTGGCCGGGCCCGTCGGCGGCAAGCTGCACACCGCCCGCTCGCGCAACGACCAGGTGGCCACCGACGTGGCAATGCTCGTGCGCGCGCACAGCCTCGAGGCGCGTTCCCTGCTGCTGGCGCTGATGGCCACGCTCGTCGACCGCGCCGAGCGCCATCTCGACTGGCCGCTGCCCGGCTACACGCATCTGCAGCGCGCTCAGCCCGTCTACCTGTCCCATCACCTGCTGGCCTGGTTCTGGAAGCTGCGGCGCGACCTCCAGCGCTTCAACTTCTGCATGACGGCCACCGACGACCTGCCGCTCGGCGCCGGTGCGCTGGCCGGGGTGAACTTCGACACCGGGCGTATGTACGTGGCACAGGAGCTCGGCTTCAACGGCATCGCGGAGAACTCGCTCGACGCGGTCTCCAATCGCGATTTCGTGCTCGACTACATGAGCGCCGCGGCCACGTGTGCCGGCCACCTGTCGCAGCTGGGCGCCGAGATCGTGCTCTGGTCGACCGCGGAGTTCGGCTTCTGCCGGGTGCCCGACGCCTTCGCCTCGGGGTCGAGCCTCATGCCCCAGAAGAAGAACCCCGACGCCGCGGAGCTTCTGCGCGCCAAGGCGCCGCGGATCGTGGGACGTCTCGCCGGGTTCCATGGAGTGCTTCATGCGCTTCCGCTCACCTACAACAAGGACCTCCAGGAGGACAAGGAGCCGCTCTTCGACGCGATCGACACGCTGGAGCTGTGCCTGCGCGTGGCGCGCGAGATGCTGGCCGGCCTTGAGTTCGACCGCGAGCGCATGGCCGCCGCCGCGTCCGACGAGTTCACCGCGGCCACCGACCTCGCCGACCTCCTCGTGCGCTCGGGCGTGCCCTTCCGCGAGGCTCACGGGATCGTCGGGGGGCTGGTGCGGCTGGCCGTCGAGAGCGACCGCGTGTTGTCGGAGCTGACCGACGACGAGCTGGCCGATGGGGCGCCTCAGCTGCCGCCCGACTCCTTTCGCGCGCTGCTCGACCAGAGCTCGTGGCTCGAGTCGAAGGTGTCCGAGGGGGGAACCTCGCTCGCGAGGGTGAACGAGCAGCTGGAACAGGCGCGGCACGTGCTCGACGAGGCGATGGCCCCGTGAGTCTCGGGCCGCGACTTCTACGCCCGCTCGGTACATGACGTGGCCCGCGACCTGATCGGCTGCACGGTTCGCCACGGCAACACGGCGGGGCGGATCGTCGAGACCGAGAGCTACCACATGGATGAGGCCGCGTGCCACGCCCACGTGGGCTGTGACCGGCCGTACCCACACGCTTTTCGGCGAGCCGGGCCGCGCCTACGTGTACTTCTCCTACGGGATCCATTCGCTGATGAACGCCGTGGCCGAGGCCGAGGGAGTCGGAGCCGCCGTGCTCGTGCGCGCTCTCGAGCCGACCGACGGCCTGGGCGTGATGCGCGAGCGTCGCCGCCTCGATCGCCGCGAGGACCTTTGCTCGGGGCCGGGCAAGCTCACACAGGCGCTCGGCATCGGCCTCTCGCTCAACGGCACCTCTCTGGTCGACGGCCCGATCGAGGTGATCAGGCGCGAGCGTGGCCACCGTGACCCGCGCATCGTGGCCGGCGAGCGCATCGGGATCACCAAGGCGGCTGATCTGCCCTGGCGCTTCTGCGACGCGGAGAGCCGGTTCGTGTCGCGCCCGTGGCCCGCGGCCATGCGCCGCGCGGCAGCCTAGCGGAAGCCCTTAGGGCTGGCCGGGGGCCACGCCGCCACCGCCGCTGCCGCTCTCGCCCGTGGGCGGAGTCACGGGCGTGGGAGGCGGCTCGACCGGCACGGGTGTCTCGGGGGCCGGCGCCTCGGTCGGGGCGTCGGGCTGCGGGGCGGCCTCCGGCACGTCGCCGGTCTCGTCATCGGAAGGCGTGGTGGGCACGGCCTCGTCGGCCTCGGGGATCGTGCTGGGGTCGACCGTCGTGGGCGGCACGTAGGTGCCGGAATCGTCGGTCTGGCGACCGGCGGCCGCCGCCGCCCGGCGAGCGTCGCGCATGGTCACCCATGACGTCATGAAGTCGTGGAAGATCTCGGCGGGGAAGGTGCCGCCGGCCACCGGCCCGGCGTGCTCGTACTCCATCGCCTGGACGCGGTCCGCGTAGCCCACCCACACGGCGACCGTGAGCTCGTCGTTGCCGCCGGCAAACCACGCGTCGCCGTAGTTCTCGGTGGTGCCCGTCTTGCCCCAGATGTTCTCGTCGCCGACCTGGGCGGCCTTGCCGGTGCCGCTCGTGACCACCAGCGAGAGCATGTCCTTGGCCGTCTGGGCGACGTCGGGCGGAATCACCTGCTTGGTCACGGGCTTGTTCACCTCATCCCCGTTCGGACCGTCGTCGACCTCCTCGATGGCCACCGGCCCCCGGTTATCGGGGGCCAGGGTGCCGGACACGCGCGTCCCGTTGTTGGCCAGCGTGGAGTAGGCGTAGGCCATCTCCAGAGCGGTCACACCCTCCTCGAGGCCGCCGAGCAACATGGCCGGATTGGTCGAGAGCTTGGTCTTTATGCCCATCCTCCTGGCCATCCGAGCCACCCGCTTGGGCTTGACCTCCATGCCCAGCTCGGCGAAGACCGAGTTGTCCGACGTCGCGGTGGCCGACCACAGCGAGGCCGCGCCGAGGTAGGAGTCCTCGTAATTGGACACCTTGAAGAGCTCGGGGCCCTTCTTGCCGATGAAGGGAATCTGCTTGGGCTGGGAGGCCCACGTGCTGTTGGGGTCGATCCCGTCGGCCAGCGCGCGGACGAGGATGAAGGGCTTGAACGCGGAACCGGGCTGGCGGTGCCCGTTGGTGGCCAGGTTGAAGGGAGTGGCGTCGAAGTCCGTGCCGCCCACCATCGCCTTGACCTTGCCGGTGTCGTTGTCGATCGCCACGAGGGAGGCGCTGGGGCCGATCCCGGCCAGGCGGCCGGCGATCGCCTGCTCCGCGGCGGCCTGCAGCTCGGGGTCGATGGTGGTCCTCACCTTGAGGCCGCCGCCGAAGACGACACTGGCCGAGTACTGATCGACCAGGTGCTCTGTCATCCAGGTGGTGAAGTAGGGCTGGGCCGACTCGACGTCGGGCGGGTCGACCTGGTCCTCATCGGGCAGGGACCTGCGGATGGCCTCGTCGTACTGGGCCTTCGTGATCATGTCCTGCTCGAACATGCGCAGCAGCACGAGATTGCGCCGCTCCTCGGCCTTCACCGGGTTCTCGATCGGGTCGTAGAGGCTGGGGGACGCGATCATCCCCGCCAGCAGCGCGGCCTCGGCCGGCTCGACGTCCTGGGACTCGCGCGAGTCGTCGTCCACCACGTCCTCCTCGGGCGCCGGGGCGGGCGAGACGGTGACCCCGGTGTCCTCGCTCGCCGTCCGCATCTCCTCGGGCTCGTCACCGTCACCGAAGTAGGTGCGCATGGCCGACTCGATCCCGTACGCCCCATTACCGAAATAGACGGTATTGAGGTACTGGGTGAGGATTCTCTCCTTGGGCCATTCACGCTCGAGGTGGTAGGCCAGCGCAGACTCGCGAAGCTTCTGGAAGACGGAGCGGTCGCCCTGCGCCGACAGTGCGTTCTTGACGAACTGCTGGGTGATGGTCGAGCCGCCCTGCACGGCCTGGCGGCGACGGATGTCCTGCCACAGTGCGCGGCGCGATTCCGGTGTAGTCGACGCCCTCATGCTCGTAGAAGCGGCGATCCTCGATGGCGATCACCGCGTTCTTCAGGTAGGGCGACACGTCCCGCTCGCTCGACCAGGATCCGGTTGAGGTTGCCCGTCAGCTTGGCCACCCCGCATTCCGGGTTGTTGATCGCCTCCTTCATCGTCTTGCAGCCGGGCCCGTCGGCCAGGAGCACGGAGTTCTCGGCCGCCTCAGCTCGGCCCGGTTGTCCAAGGAGGGAAGATCGCTGGCCACCGCCATCAGCATCCCGAAGACCGTCGAGATCACGGCGATGATGGAGAGGCCCCCGAAGACGAACAGCAGCCGCAGCTTCTTGACCTTGGGCTTGGCGGGCTCAGGGGGAGTTGGCGGGGGCGGGGTCTTGCCCGCGCGCACAAAGCGCCCTCCGCGCTGGGGCGTCAATTTTCGGATGTACGTCGGCGGCTCGGGCATAACGTGCTGCGAGCGTCCCGGCAGAGGGGGTGTCGCGCAGGCGTGCGAGATGTATCGGCAGCGTCTTGGCGCCCGTCGCACGGCTCTCTCAACCGGGCACCCAGCGAGTGCGGCAGTCTAGCATTGGCGCCATGACGGATTCCCCGGGAGAGGCGGCCCGTTTCCTCACCCGTAATGCCGTCGACGCCCTCCCGCAGGGCGAGCTCGAGCGCCAATTGGCGCGGGGGCGCCCACTGCGCGTGAAGCTGGGCGTGGACCCCACCACGCCGGACATCCACCTCGGCCATACGGTCGTGCTGCGCAAGCTGCGCGAGTTCCAGGATCTCGGGCACCAGGTCGTGCTGATCATCGGCGATTACACCGCGCGCGTGGGCGACCCGAGCGGGCGCTCCTCGATGCGCCCGTTCGCCGACCCTGCGGAGATCGATCGCAACGTCGAGACCTACGAGGCCCAGGCGTTCAAGGTGCTCGACCCCTCCCGCACGGAGGTGCGGCGCAACGGGGAGTGGCTCGACATGCCGATGGAGGAGCTCTTTCGGTTGGCGCGCACCTCCACGGTGGCCCAGCTGCTCGAGCGCGACGACTTCGCCCAGCGCTACGCGGCGCGCGAGCCGATCTCGATCCTCGAGCTGCTCTACCCGCTCATGCAGGGCTACGACTCGGTGGCCATCCGCTCTGACGTCGAGCTCGGCGGCACCGATCAGAAGTTCAACATTCTGCTCGCGCGCGAGGTACAGCGGGCCTACGGAGTGGAGCCCCAGTCGATCCTCACCATGCCGATCCTGCCCGGCACCGACGGCGTGCAGAAGATGTCGAAGTCGCTCGGCAACTACGTCGGCGTGGACGATCCCCCCGAGGACGTGTACGGCAAGCTGATGCGCGTGCCGGACGCCGCAATGGGGGTGTACGGCGCGCTGCTGCTCGATTCGCCGCCCGATCCGGCGCTGTCGCCCCGCGACGCCAAGCGCGCGATGGCCCGCGAGCTGACCGCCCGCTTTCACGGCGAGGCCGGTGCCGACGCCGCCGAGGAGCGCTTCGACGCCCTCCACGTCCGCCGCGAGCTCCCGGAGGACATGGACGAGTTCGCGTTCGCCACCAACGGCGAGGATCACGTGCACGTGCCCGCTCTGCTCGCCGAGGCCTTCGGTATCTCGCGCTCCGAGGGGCGGCGTATGCTCGCCCAGGCCGGCGTGCGGCTGAACGGCGACCCGCTCGACCATTCCGCCCTCGACCTGCC